>JANQMD010000055.1 GCA_028280265.1 Flavobacteriaceae bacterium | reverse complement strand
TGAATCCAAAAACGGCACAGGCAGGTAGTGTACCTCCAGACAACCCTGGGGCTGGTTTTTAGAAAGAAATCAAATCTCTAATATTTATCTGATTCATTTAACGAGAGATATAATAGAGAGATAAACAACATAGAAGTTATTGATTCATTTTTAAATTTAATAAAAGAGTCGATTATTGTGTGGAAAACCCTGACAAGTATTGTCAGGGTTTTTGTTTGGATACAAATCAGAGCAGATCAATTTTTCAGATGTTTATATATATGCTTTAAAAACATAAACAAAGGCGAGTTTAGTTTAAGAAAATTGGAACCTGCATGAGTCATTATCTTTTCACTAAAAATGGATACATACTAGAAATATTAATAGCTTTCACCTTGTCTATTACCTGCATTTCGATTCCAAAATTCTTGTAATCTTCTGTTAACATTTTTAAATCTTGTCTATCGAATTCAAAAAGAGTTTTAAAGAAAAAAATGACGATGGATATACACTTCAACTTTGCTAGGTATATCGAATTGATATTTTTGAATGATGCGTTATAGCTAACGTAAGCTTGATATAAGAAATATAGCTACAATTCTTTTTCTGTATTTTCAATCAATTCGTTTCATTGTATTTACTCGTCTTCTATAGCAATCTTTAAACATAAAATGCAGCCATTTCATGAATTGGAAAATAATAGGAAAAAGGATTGAGGCGAAGCCTGTTAGTAATGCATGATCTATTGAAAAACAAAAAAGCGTTTCGATTTCGAAACGCTTTTTTACTGAGTACGAAAGGATTTATGTTATCCTTTAATTTTCTTCTTTTTAAATTTATCAAATTTAGAATCTTCTTGCTTTTTAGGCCAGCTATTGTTGGATGTATCCACATCAGCAGTTTCTAAATCAGGATCAATCGTAATGGACTTAATTTCCTTAGAAGAAGTAATCACCTTTGAAATTTCTTTGTCATTATACCTCCAGATTTGTGCCGGATAGGTTTTTCTTTCTTTGGTTCCATCAGCATAAGTAATTTCGGCAATAATAGGCATGACCAATCCTCCTGGTTTTTCAAAAGTAACTTCATAAAAAAGCTTCGAACTAACCTTATCGCTAGGCTCATCTTCAACAAAGTTGATATTGTTTCCATCTCCTTTTGCTGCATAAAACTTTTTTACACCTTTAATGCCAATATCGGTCACATCAGTGGTATAGAACCAACCTCTCCAAAACCAGTCCAAATCCATGGCAGAAGCATCTTCCATACTTCTAAAGAAGTCGGCAGGAGTAGGGTGCTTAAACTTCCATCTTCTCGCATAAGTTTTAAATGCGTGGTCAAATAGTTCTTTCCCCATAATGGTCTCTCTCAACATCCATAACCCTGTAGCAGGTTTTCCGTAGGCATTGTTTCCAAAGCTATACACATTGTCTCCTTTCGACATGATAGGTGCCAATCTCGATTGGTCACCACTCATGTAGCGTACAATATTCTTTGGATAACCTCTCACAATCGGGAAGTTGGGATCGTAATCCAATTCAGCTAACATTTCCATGAAGGAATTCAAACCTTCATCCATCCATGTCCACTGACGCTCGTCCGAATTTACAATCATCGGGAAGAAGTTATGACCTACTTCGTGAATGGTTACCTTTACCATTCTGTATTTCATTCTGTCAGAATATCCTCCATTTGGAAGGTCAGGTCTTCCTGGGTTGAAACAGATTTGTGGATATTCCATTCCCATTTGCCCATCCACTGAAATGGCTTTGTGATAAGGATAATCGAAAGTATATCTTGAATATGTTTTTAAGGTCTGTGCAACAGCTCTTGTAGAATGATCTCCGTACAAAGGATTGGCTTCTTTTGAGTACAATGAATAAGCCATAACACTTTTCCCATTGATGTCTACAGCCATTCCGTCTAAGATGAATTTTCTAGAAGTAGCAAAAGCATAGTCTCTTACATTTTCTGCATAGAACTTCCATGTTTTTGTTCCTTTCGCTCTTTTCTTCTCTATTTTTTCAGCTTCTTTTTGAGAGCGAATAATGACAGGATTGTCAAACGTCTTTTTAGCAGTTGCTAATCGCTTTAGTTCTTTTTTAGAATATACTTCCTTTTCATTTTGTAATATTCCCGTAGCTCCCAGCACATGATCTTCAGGAACAGTAATGTTTACTTTAAAATCACCAAACTCTAAGGCAAATTCACTTCTTCCCCAGAATTGATCATTCTGCCAACCTTCTACATTGTCATAGACACATAATCTAGGATAGAACTGTGCAATCACATAGTTGTTGTTGCCATCTTCTGGAAAGTGTTCGTATCCAGAGCGTCCTCCTTGCGTTCTGTGATTGTTGATATTGTACCACCATTTTACGTTGAAACGAAACTTTTCGCCTGGTGCTAAAGGCTTTGCTAAATTAATACGCATCATGGTCTGATTGATCGTATGTGAAAGATCACTACCATCCATGTTGGTTACAGCCATAATTTTAAATCCTCCATCAAAAGATTCTTCTGGAAAGGCTCTGTCAAACCATCTTTTTGGGAGTGTTTTTCTTACTTTTCCTGGTTGAATATCTGGCGTTTTAGAATCGGCAGCACGCACATTCTGATCTAATTGCATCCATAGATAAGGAAGGTAGTCTTCAGAATTATTGTGATAAGTGATGGTTTCACTTCCAGTAATACGTCTTTTGTCATCATCTAGGGTAATGTTCATCTCATAGTCTACTTTTTGCTGAGTATACTTGGGACCTGGAGCACCAGACGCTAAACGTTGACTGTTAGGAGTAGCCAACAAATCCTTCATTTGCCTGAATTTATTCTGATTTGTATGGCCTTTTTTTGTCTGTCCTAGGACCGATGTGGAGATGAAAAGCACGGCTAGAACAAAAGAAATTTGTTTTTTCATGTTGATGAATATTTAGAGGAACCTAAAATAAATAAAAAAGCCCGATTGCGATAGCAATCGGGCTCTTGAATATGTTAAAATTGAAGTTTTTACCCTTTGATTTTCTCTTTTTTGAACTTATCAAATTTAGAATCTTCTTTTTTAGGCCAGCTGTTGTTAGAAGTATCAATATCAGCAGTTTCTAAATCTGGATCTACTACAATCTTCTTAATTTCTTTAGCAGTTCTGAATACACGAGAAACTTCTTTGTCGTTGTATCTCCAAATTTGAGCCGGGAATTTGTGACGCTCCTTTGTGCCATCAGCATACTCTAGCTCAACAATGATAGGCATTACCAATCCACCTGGTTTTTCAAAAGTCACCTCATAAAAGAAATTAGGAGCTTTTTTAAGAGCAGCCTTTTCTTCATCTGTCATTTTAGCCAAATGATTTTTGATCACATCAAAATCCATTGCTTTTTTTCTTTCTACTTTTAAGTCTTCTTGCTCTTCAGCAAAGTACACGAGCTTTCCTTCGTATTCTTTTAAATCTAAGTTAAAGCGCTTTGCTTGTTCTTTTGCTTTTTCTGTTGGCTTGTCAGTTAGGTAATATTTCTTTACACCCTTTACACCAATATCAGTGTAATCAGTCGTATAGAACCATCCTCTCCAGAACCAATCTAAATCCATAGCAGAAGCATCTTCCATGGTTCTAAAGAAATCAGCTGGTGTCGGGTGCTTAAACATCCAACGTCTTGAATAGGTTCTGAAAGCCTCATCAAATAATTCAGGTCCCATGATAGTCTGGCGTAACATATACAATCCTGCAGCTGGTTTGGTATAAGCGTTAGGACCAAAATTCTTTACATAATCTCCTTGAGACATGATAGGAGATAGGTTTTTTTGATCGATGCTCATATATCTTACAATATCCTTAGGTAAGTTGCCTGTAAAGAAGTTAGGATCGTAATCTAACTCAGCTAAGATTTCTACAAAGGAATTGATTCCTTCATCCATCCATGTCCACTGACGCTCATCTGAGTTTACAATCATTGGGAAGAAGTTATGTCCTACTTCGTGCGTAATAACACCAATCATTCCTCTTTTGGTTCTCTCAGAATAGGTTCCATCTGGATTTGGGCGCCCGTAATTGAAGCAAATCATTGGATACTCCATTCCTTGTCTATCAGCATGAACCGAGATTGCTTTGCTGTATGGATAGTCAAAAGTTAATTTTGAATATTCTTCTAATGTATTGGCAACCACTCTTGTTGAGTGCTCTTCCCACAATGGGTTTCCTTCTTTAGGATAAAGAGAAACTGCCATTACTGTTTTTCCATTAATGTCCACTGCCATTGCATCCCAAATGTATTTTCTTGAAGATGCCCACGCAAAATCTCTTACATTTTTAGCAACAAAATGCCATGTTTTGCTTTTGTCACTTCTTCCTTTTTCTGCTTCGACAGCTTCTTCTTGAGTAACGATAAATACAGGGTCCTTGAATGATTTTCTAGCTTGTTCAAAACGTTTGCGTTGCTGTCTAGTTAGTACTTTCTTTTCATTTTGTAAATCTCCTGTTGCGTCTAAGATATGATCTGCTGGTACAGTAATTTTTACATCGTAATCTCCAAACTCTAAAGCCCACTCACTACGACCCCAGAATTGCATATTTTGCCATCCTTCTACATTGTTGTATACACAAAGTCTTGGGAAGAATTGCGCAATTGTATAGTTTTTGTTCCCATCAGGAAAAGATTCAAAACCAGATCTTCCTCCATCAGTTACAGAATTGTTTACCAAATAATTCCATTTGATACTGAATTTAAAAACACCACCTGGAGCCAATGGTTGAGGAAGGTTGATCTTCATCATGGTTCTATTGATCATATGAGATAGGTCACTTCCATCTTCATTTTTTACAGCCTCAATATTAAAACCAAAGTCTTTTGGCTTTTGTAGGTTGGTTCTTGTAAATGTAATAGGGCCATTGAAAGAGGTATTTCCTAAGTTCTCAGACCTCGTTAAAGGCGTTTTAGAGTCTGGCGCTCTCATGTTCTGATCTAACTGAACCCATAAATACTCAAGATAGTCTTTAGAGTTATTTTTATAAGTAATGGCTTCATTTCCATATATTCTATTCGTTTTTTCATCCAAACGAATGTCCATTACATAGTCTACTTTTTGTTGACTATATTCATACCCTGGAGCTCCCGAGGCGGTTCTTCTATTGCTAGGAGTGGGCAGTACATCTTTTAGTTGTCTAAACTTACTCTGATCGGTATGTCCTTTTTGTGGTTTTTTAGGAGCATCTTGTGCAAAGACAGATGCTGAAATAAAAAATACTGAAAGGACGAAAGAAGCTATTTTCTTCATGCTTTTTGATTTGGTTTTTAAAATGAGCGTTAAATTAAGAATATCCTTAGAAATACTAAGGAAATGTTAAAATTTTAACAAAGCTTTATCATTTTCTTTGGTTAGAATTTTACTTCTCCTTTTGTTATCTATTTTCATCTTCACAACATTTTGTTGCTCAGGAAAGTGTTTTACTAAGATTTTGTTTGATACAGAGAGTGGAGAAGGAGTTTCAACATTTTGTATTTCTAAATAAAAAAAGACAAGATCGCCCTCGTATTCTTTTCCTAGATATTTATAGTTGAGTTCAGATTGATTAATAGAAAAACTCAGTTTTTCATTTAAATACTTTTCGAAGTAGAAATCTGAATTCTCTAATTCATTTTTGGTAGTTAGCTTTAAATCTATGTTATAATCTTTGTTCAAAGCCAATTCAATATCATCCATAAACACATTGATAATCACCTGCAAGCTTTTTTCTTTTTTTACATACTCAATTTGAGTTAAACTGATGTAGTATTTATGAGTAGAAAAGGAAAAAAGAGGGATGATTAAAAGTAGGAGAAGTTTATTCTTCATTGGAATCTTTTATTAGCGCAAGATAAGATTTACTTTGCGCTCTCAATATATTTATCATTTCAATTTTTTTGCCTTGCTTATACATATCTTCAATTCCAAGGGGATTGCAATATTCTAAAAAATGAAAATACCTTTCGACAGGAATTTTTAAATCACTTTCAAAGAATTTTTCTCCAAACTCACTGATGAGCATAAATGGAAAATCACTTTTATACTTCATTTTTTTTCTTAGCGCCCAGAGTCTTTCTGAGTATTTAAAAGGCATCACTATTGCTGCTCCAGCACCTACAAATCTCATGGTGGGGTCTGATGTGGCTAGCATGGGTCTTAAATGTTGATCTATGACGTCTAAATCGCTATCAGCACTCATATCTACATTTGAAAAATCCAACGCTTTTTTCATGGCTAAGTACCTTCTGTTTACAGGAGTTCTTTTTCGATCCAAGTCCATGTAGCCAGACAGATCGTGTCTTTGTAAAACAACTTCATCAAGGATATAATCGGCATTTGAGAGGTAAACATTTAGGATTTCTGAGGAATAAATGAAATTGTTAATGACTCTCGTTATTTTTTCGTGCTGAACCGATGTAAATTCTAAAGTATCACCAATAGAAACTATAATTTTATAATCTCCAAAGTCGTTGGTAAACGTACCGAGTTTAGTTTTTAAGTTAACAATGTTAACGTCTTTAACGACTCCAGTAGAATCTGTCACTTTTCCATAAATCCAAAATTTGTCAATTTGCGCAAAAGAATTAGTGGTCAAAAAGAGAAGGAATAATATGGACAGGAATTTTTTAGGCATTTTTTTAAATCTACTAGTAAAAATACAACATAAAGATTTTATTGATAATAAACTTATGTTAAACCTAATAGAAGTTTTAAACTATTCCTTTTTGATTTGAGATAAATAGACAATACTTTTCTGTTCAAATAACTTCAATAGCTCTAGTATTTTCTTTTGTTCATACAATTCTTTGATGTTGAATTTTTTACAAAAATCTATAAAGGAGTAAATATATACTTCGGGTATTTTTAATTGAATAAAAAAATCTTTTCCCACGGCATCAACTACTTTCTGTGAGGTAAATGAATCGGATGTAATCTTTTTTATTTTCTGCTTCTTTCGCTTCCCAGATCCAAATCCAAACCCTCCGCCAACTCCTTTAAAAGCTGAATTGGGATCGGTGACACTGGGTGTTTTTTTTAAATGTATTTCATCCTTGCCATAAGGCATATTCATAATGGCATCTTTAGGCATATTTTTAATATCATTATTGAGTTTGCTCACGATTTGTCCAATGGTATCTATGGGAGTTTTTTTAATATCTAAATCTAACCTTCCTGTTAAGTCGTGCTTTTTGATTATCACCTCATCCAACACGTTGACTAGCTCATTAAGTACCAAGTTGATTGTTTTTCTTTCTATGTCTGTATCATTGACGATTCTAGTAATCGTATGATGCTGAATTGATGATATTTTTAGTGTATCTCCTATGGTAACTGATATTTCATAAAAACCCAAATCATTAGAAAATGCGCCTTCTTTACTTTGGCTGTTGTATATATGCACATTTTTTACGGTTCCTGATGCATCAGTGACTATTCCTGTAATGGCTGTTCTCTTTTTTTGTGCATGGATAAAACCAAAGCATAGTATTAGCAACAAAAAGCTAAGTTTATTTTTTTGAGTAGATAGCATAAGTTGGTCGTCTGCTACAAAGAAAAAATGTAAGCTTCTTAAACTTTATTAAGAATAGAATAAAGTTTTGTTAATTCACAATTGGGTTTTTTATTTTTGATGCATGAAGAAAATGATTATTGCTAGTACTTCCACAGTCCATGGTAGTGGACCTTTGGAATATTTATTACCAACATTAGAAGAGTTTTTTAAAGGAGTTGATGAGATCGTATTCATTCCCTATGCTAGACCTAGTGGGGTTTCTTATGATGAATACACTCAAAAAGTAAGTAGTGCCTTTGAAAAGATTGATATTTCAGTAAAAGGGGTTCATGAGTTTCATAATCCTAAAGAAGCTGTAAAAAATGCACAAGCAATATTCACAGGGGGAGGAAATACTTTTGAATTGGTTAATCAATTGTATCAACATGATTTAATAGACACATTGAAAAATGTATTGGAAAGGGGAATTCCTTATTTAGGAACCAGTGCGGGAAGTAATATTTGTGGTGTGAGTATGAAAACCACGAATGATATGCCTGTGGTCTATCCACCTAGTTTTGATACTTTGGCAATGATTCCTTTTAATATCAATGCGCATTATTTAGATCCAGATCCCAATTCTACGCATATGGGTGAAACCAGAGAAACAAGAATCAAAGAGTTTCACATATTTAATACGACACCTGTATTAGGGTTAAGAGAGGGGAGTTGGTTAGAGGTAATACAAGATGCTATTAAACTCAAAGGTAGCTTAACAGCTAGACTATTTCAACGGGAAAAAACTCCAGTGGAGATTGAGCCAGAAAGTGATTTGGGAAATTTTTTGTCTTAATGTGAACTTCATTTATTGAATATCGAAAAATAAAATTAGTACAAAAATCTTCTCAACAGTTAATATCATTTCGAACTGGTGATTGAGCATCTCGGTAAACTCGATACATGCTCAAGTCGAAATCAAAAGGAGAAATCTATTGAAATTGAGATGTCTCGTCGTTCGTTTCTCACTCTGTCGACATGACACTCGAAGTTACTTTTTACTTAATTTAATACGTCACATAATCGACAATCTCTAGTCCGTAACCAATCATACCCACTCGTCTTTCTTGCTGAGTATTCGTCATTAACTTGATCTTACTAATTTTTAAATCGTGTAGCATTTGAGCACCGATACCAAAATCTTTGTTGTCCATGGCAATTCTTGGAGCTTTTAAGTCACCTTTCGCTTGGTTGGTCTTTAAGATGTTGAGCCTCGTTAGTAAATTTTTTGACTGATTTTGCTGATTGATAAAAAGGATGGCTCCTTTTTCTTCTTTATTCAAGGTCTGAAACATTTGATCTAACTTCTTGTCAGCATCATTCGTCAACGTCCCTAGAATATCATTGTTTACAAGTGTGGAATTGATTCTCGTCAATATAGATTCACCATCTTTCCACGATCCTTTTGTAAGTGCGATGTGTACTTGATTGTTGGTTGTTTGTTGATAGGCTCTTAATCTGTATTCTCCAAAGCGTGTTTGAATATTAAAATCTTCTTTTTTCTCAATCAAAGAATCATGTTCCATTCTGTAGGCAACGAGATCTTCAATAGAAACAATTTTGATGTCAAATTTTTTAGCTACTTCCATCAGTTGTGGCAATCTTGCCATGGTACCATCTTCATTCATGATTTCAACAATCACTCCACATGGTTTCAATCCTGCTAGTCTTGCAAAGTCAATGGCTGCTTCGGTATGGCCAGTTCTTCTTAAAACCCCACCTTCTTTTGCTTTTAGAGGAAAAATATGACCAGGTCTTGCTAGATCATAAGGTTTGGTTTCAGAATCTACCAAAGCTTGTATTGTTTTGGCTCTATCGGATGCCGAAATTCCTGTGGTAACTCCTTTTCCTCTTAAATCTACAGATACAGTAAAGGCGGTTTCCATCGGGTCGGTGTTGTTGTTCACCATCATACCTAGCTCAAGTTCCTTACAACGATTCTCGGTTAAAGGAGTACAAATCAACCCACGACCGTGAGTCGCCATAAAATTGATCATTTCAGGGGTTGCCTTTTCAGCTGCTGCTAAAAAGTCGCCTTCATTTTCTCTGTCTTCATCATCAACAACAATAATCACTTTCCCATTTTTAATGTCTTCAATGGCTTCAGTGATAGAGTTTAGTTGAGTTATTTTTTTTTCGGTTTTAGTGATCATCCTCCAGAGTTTTTTTTCGTCTCCTAAATAGTTTTTTTATCGGTTGCAAAAATACATCAATATTAAATAACCCCATTCCTTTTGAGGCTCTTCTTGTTAAAAAAACACCAAAAGGGATCATAATTATGGCAGATATCCATGAACCTTGAATAGCTGTAACGGAGCTTTCTTCTGCTAAATTCCTTCCAAATGTATTGGTGAAAAAGTAAATCACATAGATGCTGATAGCCAAAATCATGGGCAACCCAAATCCTCCTTTTCTAATGATAGAGCCTAATGGAGCTCCGATAAAAAATAAGATGAGACAAGAAAGAGAGAAAGCTATCCGATTGTGATATTCGATGTCATAAAGATTTAATCGTTTTCTTTTATTTTTAATGACAGTTGTAAAACTATTTACATTGTTAATAGATGCTTTGATAGAGTTAACTGCACTACTTAACAGCGTTATTTTGTCTTTCTCCTTGAAATTATCAATAATATCTCCTTCCAATTGATGTATAGCAATAGAATCCTTGGCAGGATACAATTCATCTACATTTACTCTGCTGTAGATACTTTTTGCTTTTGAAAAAACAAATTCATCGTAATTAAGTTTCATCTTCGGGATGGTATCACTAAGCTGTTGCAGGCTAAGCATGTTATAAAGGTTCCTGTATTTTTCATCATCAAGATTGTGATCTGAAAAAGCAGAAATATCAATGTTAAATGTATATTCTTTAAAATCTGCATTTGAAGAAGGCATCTTTTTAATGTCATTTACATTTCTTATTCTTTTCTGGTGCTCTTCATAATAATATCCGTCATAAAGAATTAATGTCATGTACTTACTACCCTCTTCGGTAAGAATTTTGCCACGGTCAGCGGTAATCACTTTTTTATTTCCTCTTCCAGAGGAGAGGTCGTATATCAGCACTTTCTTTAAAAGGTTATCTTCTTCTCCATATTTCTCATCGAACTTTATCTGATAGGCTGGGATTTCTGAATTAAAACTCCCAGGAATTAATGCCAATGCAGGTTTTTTCTTTTTAATATTAAGCATCAAGTTTTGCTGTTTTAATATTGCATAGGGATACACATTGTTTAAAAAAAAGAAGTTCAAAACGCTCAACGTAAAAGTTAAGACAATGAGAGGTCTTAATAATCTCATAAGAGAAATGCTAGCAGATTTCGCTGCTGCAAACTCATAATTCTCAGACAAGTTTCCAAGCGACATAATTGAAGACAACAGAATGGCAATAGGAAGTGCTTGAGCAGAGACAATTAAACAGGAATAATATAAAAATTTTAAGATGAAGAACATCCCAATTCCTTTTCCAGCAATCCTTTCAAAAGCCAGCCACAACATTTGCATTACCAATACAAAAAGGACAATGAAAAATGTAGCTAAAAAGGGTCTAATGAATGATTTAAGTATGTAACGATCTAATATTTTCATTTATTAGTCAATGAGATACCCTTCGTAATTCTTTTTATTAAACGTAAAAGCAAACTGAGATATTTTCTGATTGCTTTTAAATTGATTGATTGTTAGTTTGGTTTCTGTTCCATTGTCCCCAATCTGTATCATCTGATAAATGTGTTTAGTTTTGGCATCTATACCTAAATCTACACGGATAATTTCAGAATCACTGTCAATAGGAGTGAGTTCTATAAATTGAATTTTTCTTCCTTTTATATTCTCAAGCTTACCCATTTTATAGTTATATCCTTCTTTGTAAAAAGTAAGAATCTTGGAAGGATAGATAAATCCACTATCTTCATCCAAATCTTCATCGTTGATGGATATTTCTTTATCATCGTGGTTGATTACGTATAACTTTTTTCCATCGAAAAGAAAGGTATTCCCTAAATAGTCTAAACTATATTTTTCTCCTTGTAACAAAATTTTTCCATTTCTGGGAGGTTCATCATTTTCACTAATCCCAGCTTCTTTGTTGATTAGAGAGGTACTAAAACCTATTTGCATATTTTGATAAGCTCCCATTTTTTTGGAAACTTCATCCAATATTTTTTTAGCTTCGTTGTCTTGTGCATTTACGGTTTGAAATGTGACGATACACATTATTGCAAACACCAAATTCTTTATACTATTCATTTCTTTCATTTTCTAATAATTGTTCCAAGGCGATTAGATCTGGAACAAGGACCTGTCTTGCTTTACTTCCTTCAAACGGACCTACTATTGCTGCAGCTTCTAATTGATCAATTAACCTACCTGCTCTGTTGTAACCTAGCTTTAGTTTTCTTTGTAATAAAGAGGCTGAGCCCTGTTGAGCTGTGACAATAATTTCTGCGGCTTCTTTAAATAGCTTGTCGCGATCTGCAATGTCGATATCAAGATTTGTGCCACCTTCTTCGCCTACATATTCTGGCAGTTGGTAGGCTTCTGGATAAGCTCTTTGCGACCCAATAAAATCTGTTATTTTTTCGACTTCAGGCGTGTCAATAAACGCACATTGAAGTCTTGTAATATCGCTACCTCCAGAATATAACATATCTCCACGACCAATCAACTGATCAGCTCCTGGGGCATCTAAAATAGTTCTTGAATCAATTTTAGAGGTCACGCGAAAGGCAATTCTTGAGGGGAAGTTTGCTTTAATAATTCCTGTAATTACGTTTACTGAAGGTCTTTGAGTAGCAACGATTAGGTGAATACCGATGGCCCTTGCCAATTGCGCCAAACGAGCAATAGGAGTTTCCACTTCTTTACCAGCGGTCATGATTAAATCGGCAAATTCATCAATCACCAAAACGATGTAAGGTAAGAATCGGTGACCATTTTCAGGATTTAGCTTCCTTGCTTTGAATTTGTTATTGTACTCTTTGATATTTCTTACCATGGCAGTTTTCAGTAAGTCATATCGATTGTCCATCTCAATACACAAAGAGTTTAGTGTATTGATCACTTTTGTGGTGTCTGTGATGATGGCCTCTTCAGTATCTGGTAATTTGGCCAAATAATGACGTTCAATTTTGTTAAACAAGGTCAATTCCACCTTTTTAGGATCGACCAAGACAAATTTTACTTCTGCTGGGTGTTTTCTATAAAGTAGTGAAGCCAGTACAGCATTCAACCCTACAGACTTTCCCTGTCCTGTAGCTCCTGCCATGAGTAAATGTGGCATCTTTGCCAAATCAACAGTAAATGTCTCGTTAGAGATGGTTTTCCCCATGGCTATGGGCAATTCCATGGTCGATTCTTGAAACTTCTTGGAGGCTATTACAGAATGCATGGAAACAATGGTTGCTTTTTTATTGGGAACTTCTATCCCAATAGTTCCTTTTCCAGGAATAGGGGCAATGATACGAATTCCAAGAGCAGATAAAGACAAAGCAATGTCGTCTTCCAGGTTTTTAATTTTTGAAATACGAATTCCAGCTTCTGGAACAATTTCATACAAAGTAATCGTAGGACCTACAGTTGCTTTTATCTGAGCAATCCCAATTTTATAGTTCTTAAGTGTCTCAACAATACGGTTCTTATTCTGTTCTAACTCCTCAGGGTCTATGGAAATACTTTCATTGTATTCTTTTAAAAGATTTAAGCTAGGAAACTTATAGCTGCCCAACTCCAGCGTAGGATCAAACTCTCCAAAATCTTTTAAAATTTTCTCAGATAGATTCTCTTTTACATGCTGCTCCTCAGTAGTTTCTTCTACATCAATTGTTACTTCAATTTCTTCTTCTTTATTCAGAGCTTCATTCTCTGTTTTTAAGACAGGTTCAAGGTCAATATCTGAACCTTCATTTTTACCTGCAGTGTCTTTGGTTGTGACCTCAGAATAGTTTGTAATAGTAGGTTGAAGATTTTCTAAAGAGAGCTCAAAGTCAGATTTCTCTTCGGTCTCTTTTGGAGTAGTATCTTCGAGAACAATTTCTTCTGAAATAAGTTCATCAGATTCTGTTGTTGATTCTGACAATTCTGTAGTTATTTCCTCTGAGGTTTCTTGACTGTCTTTTCGAGAACGGAATTTATTAATGACAAACTCCGGAGTTATTTTAAATCGGATGGTGAGGTAAGCCAGTAAAAGAAATAGGAGAATGATACCAAGCCCTGTTTTCCCCAAAAAAGTCTGTAGATATTCATTGACCTCATATCCAATGATACCCGATAGCATGGGAGATTTCTGCAGGAAACCAAATGATATAGATAGCCATATCATTCCAAGGAGACTCCAGTTCCATCGGACGATAATTTTTCTCAAATTTGTACGGAACAACCAAAACAAACCTGTGATAAATATTAGATACGGAATAAAAATAGCACCGATTCCAAAACCTTCATAAATAAAGAAATTGCTTAAAGACGCACCAACTTTTCCTAGTAGGTTTTCGCTCTTTATATTTTTATTTGATAACTCAGAAAGAATGCTCTGATCCTCTTGCCATGTAAAGAAAAAGGATACAAAAGCAACCAGAAGAAATAAGGAAAAAAGAATCAAAAAAGAGCCGATAACGGTTTGTGTCTGTCTGTTTTTAAAGAACAAAACAACGGGATTCGGTCCAGATTTTTTTTTCGATGTGCTTTTGGTTTTTTTTGCCATGCAAAGGTGTTGATTGTTGAACGGATAAATATACTCAATCCTTAGAAAAGGAGAAGGATCTTAGGAATGTAAATAATGCCAGCTATAATTAAAGATATAACAGCTACAAAGCCTGCCGCACCAGCAGATACATCTTTGATAAAACCAATTCTTTTGTGGTGCTCTGGATGAACAAAATCACAAAGCTTTTCTATACCTGTGTTTAAGGCCTCTACTGCTAGTACCATGCCAATAATCAAACATTGTATCATCCATTCCGTGGCAGAGATTTCAAAATGAAATCCTAAAGCTGTTATGATAAGGGCGAGAAATACCTGTACTTGGATACTACCCTCAGTTTTTATTAAAAACCAAATACCTCGGAAAGCATATTTGATACTCCTTATTCGTTTCAATAAGTAAATCTTTCTTTTGCTTTTCATTCAGAGAACTAAATGGCTGCTAAAGCGCTCTCATAATTGGGCTCTTGACCCACTTCTGGAACTTGCTCGGTATGTACAATTTCACCATCAGCGTTAATTACCACAATGGCTCTTGAGTGTAAATTGCTAAAAGCACCATCTGAAATTGTAACACCATAAGTGTCACCAAAACTACCATTAGCGAAATCTGATAACATTTCTACATTCTCAATTCCTTCAGCTCCACAAAAACGAGCTTGTGCAAATGGAAGATCTCTAGAAATACACAACACTTTGGTATTATTTAAGCTTGCTGCTGACTTATTAAAGGTTCTTACAGAAGTAGCACAAACCCCAGTATCAACACTAGGAAAAATATTTAAAATGAGATTACTTCCTTCGTAATCTGATAAGGATTTTGTTGAAAGGTCTGATGCTGAAAGCTGAAAATCAGGTGCTTTTGATCCTACATTTGGTAATTCGCCTATTGTATTTGTTGGAGCTCCTCCTAGTGTAATTGATGCCATTGTTTTATAATTTATAATTGTCAAAAGTAATAGATTAAAACTATGAAATTTGTTTGAATAATGTTAATTATTGACTCAAATATTCTCAATATATTCGTAGCTCTATTCTACCAACCATGAACCTTTCGATATATACCAAAGAGTTTGCTTACAACTGGAAACTAGCTGCTCCTGTAATGCTGGGAATGCTAGGTCATACTTTTGTGAGTTTTATCGATAATATTATGGTTGGACAGCTAGGGACGGCGGAACTGGCAGCTGTATCACTAGGAAATAGTTATATGTTCATAGCAATGTCATTAGGAATAGGTTTTTCCACAGCCATTACTCCATTAACAGCTGAGGCTGATGGCGCAAAGAATGGAGAACAAGCGAAATCAGTTTTTAAAAATGGCCTGATTCTGTGTTTTCTGTTGGGAAGCATTCTCTTTTTAGGCATTCATTTTTCGAAACCTCTTTTGTATTACATGGATCAGCCTCAAGAAGTGGTTGAATTGGCAATGCCTTATCTAGAACTAGTAGCATTTTCATTAATTCCTTTGATTGTTTTCCAGGCTTTGAAGCAATTCAGTGATGGTTTATCTATGACCAAGTATCCTATGTATGCAACTTTATTAGCCAATATTGTCAATGTAGGGTTGAACTACGTGCTGATCTTCGGTCATTTTGGATTCCCAAAACTAGGAATTGTTGGGGCAGCTTATGGAACATTGGCCTCGCGATTTATTATGGTTGCATATTTGTGGCTACTACTATTAAAGAAAGATAAATCAAGAGCCTTTGTCTCTCATCTAAAAATCTTTCTCTTAGATAAATTAATGGTCCGAAAAATTATTAGTCTTGGTGCTCCAAGTTCTATGCAGATGTTTTTTGAAGTAGCTATTTTTACTGCTGCCATTTGGTTAAGTGGATTTTTAGGAAAAAATCCTCAGGCAGCCAATCAAATTGCACTGAATTTATCGTCAATGACGTTTATGGTGGCAATGGGTTTGAGTGTGGCTTCCATGATACGAGTTGGAAATCAAAAAGGATTACAGAATTATAAAGAATTAAGAAGGATAGCCTATTCCATTTTTCTATTTGCAATTATTCTTGCGACATTATTTGGATTGCTGTTTTTCTTATTCAGACACGATTTGCCCAAGATTTATGTTGATTTTAACGATGTAGTAAACCTGAATGATAATATGGAGGTAGTATCTATTGCAACTCAATTGTTATTAGCTGCTGCTATTTTTCAAATTAGCGATAGTATTCAAGTGGTGGTTTTGGGTGCATTGCGTGGCTTACAGGATGTGAAAATTCCAACATTAATCACATTTATTGCTTATTGGGGTGTAGGTTTTCCGATTAGCTATTTTCTTGGTAAGGAAGATCGTTTAGGGAGTTTTGGTATCTGGTTAGGACTTTTGGCGGGTCTCTCTACTGCAGCGGTTTTATTATATATCCGATTTAATTATTTAACTTTAAAACTGATAAAGAATAGTAAATAGTTCTGAGTTATGAATGATGAGTGATAAGACATAAATATATTATTGAACTTTAACAATCAACAATCAACAATTTAAACCATGTTGTTACCTAAATTTTTACTAGCAGATAATAGTCAATACCCAGAAGATATTTTTGTATTACATACAGAGTTTCCCAGATTTCTGATCAACCTAAAAGATGATAGTATCGAATGGTTTGAGGATTTGTCTGGAGAAAAAGAAGAAGATATTGCCAATGAAGTTTCGAGCTTAATTGAAGCTGCCTCACAATTTTATGACGAACAAATGGGCGAATATGAGTAAATTACCTTGATGTGTTAAACTCTTTTGAGGTGCCAATAAAAAAAGCTCTGGAATTGACCCAGAGCTTTGAATGCATGCAACATTTCCCAACCATAACTATTGACAGTTGTCAAATAGCTTGTAAAACGCATCTTCGTTATTAACGCTTTGTATCTGTCCATTCTTTAATGTGACGTTAAAAGGATATTGAAAATTGAAATCTTCATCGTCAGCTAGGCTATCTATAAAAGTGTCAAAATCAGCATCTGATGCTACACTAACAGTAGTATTATCTTGTTTTACGAGGGTAATAGGATAATTGAAGGTAAAACAATCATCAATCTCAATAGTTTCATCATAGCAAGCGTCAAATTCTTCTTCTAACTCCAAAAGAGAATTGATCATCTTTTCTGTATTGTCACTAAAAATAATTGTAATAGGGAATGTAAATTGAGGATCTTCGGTGTCTGCTAATCCATCAAAATAGGTGTCTAACTCATCATCTGAATTGATGGTGATTTGACCTGAGGCAGTCGAGGTAGCTTGAATAGGATATTTGATGTCGAAACAACTAAAATCTCCCATATCGCAATCTTCAAAATCAAAACATTCTTCATATAGCGTGTCAAACTCTTCATCATTGTTAATCGTAACTACACTGTTATCAGCAGTTTTGGTCACAGTAATTGGATATACAAAATTTGGTTCTGCATCCATACTCAGACCATTATAAAAATTAAATAATTCTTGTTCACTATTTACAGTAGTGTTATTCCCTTTTCCATCTGTAACAGTAAGAGGAAAGTTGAGGGTGAAACAGTCTTTAATGTCTTGAAAACAATTCATAGCTTCTTGTGTTAATTCTGCGATATTTTGTATGGTTTTTTCTGTGTTATCAGCCAAAATGATTTTGATAGGGAAGATAAAATTGGGAGTAGCAGTAGTAGGTAAGCTATTATAGAAGTTGTACAATTCGTCCTCGTTATTGATGGTGGTGTTTTGTGTACCATCTGTTACTTGCAGAGGAAAAACCAATTCAAAGCAGTCGAAGGAATCGATTAAGTCACTAGAGTGATTCAAATTATTTGGATTGGTAGTAGTTGCATTAGGACTGGTAATACTTCTCGCTGCAATCTTTAACCTTTGATTATCGCTATTTTGAGAGGGTATAGCTCCACCAGCGGATTCACTACATGATGTAATCAGGAGAGCAGCTGCAAAAAGGGTTATTAATTTAAAAAAAGGGTTTTTCATAATCATTGAGTTTTTAGATTTAATCAATGAGTAAACAGGGAATTTTAATTTTTCCCTACCTTTTTTGAGAAAATAAAACTATTTTCCCTTCTCCACCAATTCAAGTTTAGTAAGATCGGCTTCTGTAGTAAAGATTCCGTAGTTGATAAAGGCTTTTTTCTTTTCAATTTTTTCAATGGTACCCACAGCATTTCCATCCAATAACCGGACTCTGTCATTAACTTTGAAAACATAGCTTGCTTTGGCTTTGGCAACTTTTTTAGCCTCTTCTTTTTTCTCTTTTCGAACCTCAACAACTTTTTTGAGTACTTCTTTTTCTACTTGCTGGATGACTTCTTTTCGTTGTGCTTCTTTTTTCTTTTCTTCTTTCTTCTGAATCTTCGTTTTAGGCTTGGGAGGATTTTTCTTTAAATGTTTGGTTTTCTCAGTAGCCACCCACTTTAAGAAACTAGCTGTCAATTCCTTTTTATTGTTGGTCTGAAAATATTTGTTGAGAAATTCATTGGTTTTTCGACCCAGTGTCAACATACGCTGGTTGTTATCATAGAGCTCTTGAAAACCTTCTAACTTTTCTCGAATCTTTTGTTCTTTTTCCTGTAAATTCTCAAGATGTTCTTGCTCTTTGCTTTGCTGCTTTTCTAAATTATCTGAGGTTTTTTGTAATCGATTTCTCTCTTTTTGAAGTTTGGAAATGGTTTTGTCCAATCGGATTTTTTCACTCTCTACTCGTTTTTTAGCCTGATTGATTAAACTGAAAGGGATCCCATTTTTTTGTGCGACTTCAAAAGTAAAAGAACTTCCAGCCTGACCGATAAACAACTTGTAAAGAGGTTCCAGCGTTCTTTCATTGAATTGCATATTGGCATTGGTCACATTTTCTAATTCATTCGCTAATACTTTTAAGTTTGCATAATGAGTGGTAATAATGCCATAAGCTTTTTTACGATAAAACTCCTCCAGGAAGATTTCTGCTAGAGCACCTCCCAATTCAGGATCACTTCCTGTTCCAAACTCATCAATTAAGAATAAGGTATTTTCATTACACTTGCGTAAAAAATAGCGCATGTTTTTCAACCGATAGCTGTAAGTACTTAGTTGGTTTTCAATCGATTGGTTGTCTCCGATGTCAGTTAGTATTGTATCAAAAATATAAGTCTCACTGCGTTCATCTACAGGAATAAGCAAACCGCTTTGAAGCATTACCTGTAACAACCCAATCGTTTTTAGTGTAATACTTTTACCACCAGCATTGGGTCCAGAGATGACAATGATTTGTTGCTTGCTATTTAACTCAATGGTCTGAGGAACTACTTCTAAATGAGCCTCTTTGTTCTTTACCCAAAGAATGGGATGGTATGCATTTTTTAGAAAGATTTTCTTTGTGTTGTTAATCTTCGGTAAAATGGCATGAATAGCATTTGCATATTTTGCTTTTGACCCAATAACATCTAAATGGGTTAAAAATGTAAGATAAGATTCTAAAATAGAGGTGTAGGGCCTTATTTTTTCACTGAGTTCTCGGAGAATTCGAATAATTTCTTGCTTTTCTCCAAAGATTAAGTTTTGCAATTCCCTGTAGTAACCTAAAGTAGCTTGCGGAGCAATATAAACTATGTTTCCAGATTTTGAAGACCCCAGTAAGCTTCCTTTTACTTTTTTTCTATGCATGGCCAGAACTGCCAATACACGCTGGTGATCGATGACTGTCTCTTTGATATCATCCAAATAGCCAGCAGATTTTGCTCTGGTCAAAGCACTGGAAAAACTCTGACTAATCTTTCCGTTTAATCCGCTTTTGTCTTTTCGTATTTGTTTTAATAACGAAGAAGCATTGTCTACAATTTCACCATCATGAGTGATGACTTTTTTAATCTCAACAACAATCTCTTTGATGTATTCTATTTCTTCACTGAGCTGAAAGAGTGAAGGATATTGGGTTGTAAATTTTTTAAAGAATTTTTTAAGCTCTTGTATGGTTTCCGTAGTCGAAAGGATGTTCAAGAAACTTTTCGGTTCCAAATAGCTGTTCTCTATGGCCAAACGTTTGATTTGCTCATAAATATTCTCGAAACTATGGCTAGGAATTCTATTTTCACTTTCGAAAGAAGATAGATACTCGTTGGTAAGAGAAAGTTCTTTCAAAAGGTCTATTTTTCTTAGAATAGGGGAAATCTGTACAACAGCCTCTTTTCCCAATTCAGAAATAGCATAGTCAGCAACCTGTTCCAGAACGGTTGTAAATTCTAAATCCTGTAAAACTTTATCCGAAATATTCAATACTAAAGCACTATTTTTGGTTCCAATTCTATGACTGTCAGTTCGAGAGTCGAGCATTTGCAGGACGTATCGAGAACTAATAACATCTCGATACAATTTCGAATGAATTCAAAATTACTCGATGTGACATTTTAAAAGCGAAACAAAAATAGTGAAGAATGGACGTTAAAATTGAGCAAAGTTGGAAAAATATACTACAAAGCGAATTCGAAAAAGAATACTTTCAAAATCTAATTCAGTTTGTGAAGAACGAGTACAAAACGCAACGTTGCTTCCCGAAAGGATCTGATATCTTTTCTGCGTTTGATCATTGTGCTTTCGATGATGTAAAAGTCGTTATTATTGGTCAAGACCCGTATCATGGGCCCAATCAGGCAAATGGTTTGTGTTTTTCTGTTCACGATGGGATTCCTCATCCACCATCTCTTATTAACATATTTAAAGAAATTGAAACAGATCTTCAAAAGCCGTACCCTACATCGGGAGATTTGTCTAAATGGGCATATCAAGGAGTATTATTATTGAATGCTACTTTGACAGTAAAAGCGCATCAGGCGGGAAGTCACCAAGGAAAAGGATGGGAGCAATTTACAGATGCTGTTATTCAATTACTATCAGAGAAAAAAGAAAATATAATCTTCTTGTTATGGGGCGGATTTGCTAAGAAAAAAGGCGCAAAGATTGACAAATCAAAACATGTAGTTCTAACGACTGGGCATCCTTCACCATTAAGTGCAAATCGCGGTTATTGGTTTGGGAACAAGCATTTTTCTAAAACCAATCAATTGTTAGAGGATATGGGAAAACTACCTATTAATTGGTGAACAAAAAAAATCCGCTTATAAAGCGGATTTATTGAATTTGAAAAAAGAACAGTAACTAAACTAAATCTGGTAGATCAAACTCAGAAAGTTGCTGTAATTGTTCTGTTTGATTAGTTGAGTTTTCGGCCAAACCACATGGTTTCGAAGTACTTCTGCAGGAAGAAAAACTAAACAACCCTAGAACACAAATTACAATAAATACGATTCTTTTCATATCTGAAGGTTTTTTGATGTCCTAAATGTACATATTTTTTATGAACTCAGCAGGGTTTTTCTTTGTATTGATAACGCCAAAGAAGTAAAGTTTATTTTGTACTTCCTGAATAAATTCTTTAGAAATACGATCATCAGAATTCCATTCAGTAATGGATAGCCATTTTTGAATATCTTTTAACTGCTGATCATACCTTTTAGAAAGCACTTGGTCAATACCTACAATGGACTTAAAAATGGCATTTTGCTTGTTAATAGTATCGAGAATTATCTTAATCTGACCGGGATAGCTTTTAAGGACTTCATCTCTGACAGCAATAACAAAACAAGGCCATGGAGTAGGGCAGTCTCCAACTCTTTGGAATATTTTACGGTCTACCAAAGGTTTTGTGGTAAAGTGTTCCCACATAAAATAATCTGCTTCCCCATTCTGTAAAGCCTGAATTCCTCCTTCCAAATCATTGACAATTTGAAAATCCAATGAATTCAAATTCCAACCCTGATTGTAGGCATTAACAATAGCCATTAAGTGCGATCCAGAGCCATATCGACTAATCGCAATTTTTTTATTTTCTAAATCAGATATGGATTGAAATGGAGCTCCAAATTTTGTGTGAATTCCCCAAACGAGTGGAGAAGACACATAGGTTTGTAAAATTTTAGAGGGATTTCCATCGATAATATCTTTTATAATTCCCTCTGTCAGTGTAATGGCAATATCTACATTACCATTTCTCAGAGCTTTACACATATCGCCCGTGCCTCCAGGGAAATCTTTCCATCGGAGATTGATATTGTGCTTGGCGTATTCTTTATTTTTTAGTGTGAGATACCAAGGATAATTGAAATGTTCGGGTACACCACCTATTTTAAGATCAATCATTTTCAACAATCTTGTCGAGAGTGTAGACGATTAAATCTTCTACAACTTTCAGTGGATTGGTGCTAAATTCACCCAAAGCTCTATTGGCAATAATAGCATTCATGGAGCATGCATGATGTCCTAATAATTTTGATAATCCGTAAATGGCAGAAGTTTCCATTTCAAGATTGGTAACTCGAGTTCCTTTGTATTGGAAAGATTCAATTTTATTGTTTAGTTCAGGATCTTGAACTTGTAATCTTAATACTCTTCCTTGCGGTCCATAAAATCCACCTGCAGTAATTGTCATTCCTGTATAAACTTGATCAGAAACTAGCTTTTTTTGCAGTTCAGAACTATTTGATATCACAATAGGGTGTGGTTTTTTGGGGCTCCAATGTGTGTATTCGACGAAAGCTTCTTCGATCTCTACATTTTCTATTTCACTAAGATCATAAGAATGTAGCATTCCGTTTACATCTAATGCATGTGTGCTTAATAAAAAATTATCGACATGAAGATCGTCTTGTAGAGAACCAGAAGTTCCAATGCGAACAATATTTAAAGAAGTGTGTTCTTTTTTTATTTTTCGAGTATTCAGGTCGATATTAACTAGTGCATCTAGTTCATTCAAAACAATATCAATATTATCAGGTCCAATTCCAGTTGAAATTACGGAAAGTCTTTTCCCTTTGTAGGTACCTGTAGTAGTCTTGAATTCTCTCTTTTGTGTAGTAAACTCAATAGAATCAAAGTGGTTTGTAACTTTGTCAACTCGATCTAGGTCACCTACAAAAATGAAATCATTGGAAATATGTTCGGGTTTTAAATTCAGGTGATAAATACTACCATCCGGATTTAAAATTAATTCAGAGTCTTTAATACTCATTTACGATGTAATTTTAAGAAGCTTATCAGTAGCAATATGATAGAGATAACTGTATTTTCTACTACCACCTAAATAAGCTTGTTCGTTTCTTAAATTTTGATATAAATTAATGTTATTTTCTAAGGTGCCTTTTCCTTTTCTACTCAATTTTACAGGATTGAATGAAGTGAATAATGATTTCAATTTGTCTATTTTATGAAAGTATTGCAGATCTCCAAAACCTAAGACTTTTTGATTCTTCAACAGGTTTCCAACCAATTGATGTTTTGAGGCTGGACTTGTCTCTTGAGCAGTTTTCACAATGTAGTTCTCTACAACATTTAAACCATTTTCTATCGAAGGAAATCTTTGCAGATGTTTGCTCAGTGATTCGTGTAGGTAGATAAAGGGACTCATTGGATTAAACTGATGAACGGTTTCTAATCGAAGTGGACTATCTGAACAATACAATTGCCAGATATAATCTGCGTATTCAATATCATCTACAGACAGTTCTACTCTGTTTTTAAAGTGTTCGTGAATCTGCTCCTCATTGAGTTCTCCTAGACCTAACTTTTTATCAGATCCTTCAACAACTCCACTGCAAACCAAGCTTACTTTTTCTCCTGTACGAAATCTCTTCAGCCAACTGATAACAGCAATCATATTGATTTGGCAGAACAAATCATATTCAAACCACAAGACAATTTCTTGGTGGTTTTTTTTCTGGCAGAGCGATCGATATTCTTTGAGTGTCAAATCAATGAAGGTTTTTTTACTGACTTTGTATGACGATTTGAAAAAATCGAATCGTGTTTTCCAAAAGTTTTCACTGCCCACATCGATGGATGTCCTTCCCTCACAAAGCATCTCTCTCCAAGTAATAAATTCACCTTCATAGTGAAGATGTCTTAGGTAATTTGTTGTATTGTCGCCATTAGTGATGTGTAAAATAGATGAGTTCATAAAAAAGGAACGTTCGTTAATTTTAGAATATTTTACAGAAGTTTGATTTTAACAATTAACCACCCACACGTTTTACAGAGAAACCTTTCTCTTTTAATATTTTCATAATCTTGTCTCGATAGTCGCCTTGAATGATAATTGTATCATTTTTAAAACTACCGCCCACACTAAGTGTTGTTTTTATCTCCTTGGCTAAAATCTTAAAATCTTCGGTGGCACCATTGTAGCCGTCAATAATGGTGATGGGCTTTCCCTTTCTCTTTTCATATTTACAAAGTAAAGGTTCATCTTGTAGCCAGACATTGGATTTTTCTTCTTGAACAGGCTCTGAAAATTGATGATCAGGAAATAAGTTCTTTAGTTGATCTTGTAAATCCATTCCCTTATTTTTTGAGACCTAATTCACGAAGTCGTTCCTCTAAGAACTCACCTGCAGTAATGTCTTCAAATTGCTTTGGATTGTTTTCATCGATACATTGCTCCAAAACATCTAATTTCATACTACTTACAGGGTGCATGAAAAAAGGAATTGAGTATCTTGAAGTTCCCCATAGTTCTCTAGGAGGATTCGTTACTCTGTGTATGGTTGATTTTAATTTATTGTTACTGTGACGAGAAAGCATGTCGCCAACATTAATCATCAACTCATCTGCTTCTGCAATGGCATCAATCCAATCGCCATTGTGATTTTGAACCTGCAAGCCTTTTCCCTGAGCTCCCATTAATAAAGTAATCAAATTGATATCACCATGAGCAGCTGCTCTTACGGCCTCCTTAGGCTCTTGAGTAATAGGAGGATAGTGAATAGGTCTCAAAATGCTGTTTCCATTTTTGATGTATTCATCAAAATAAGTTTCTTCAAGCCCTAGGTGCAACGCCAACGAACGCAATACATACTTGGCAGTTTTCTCTAACATTCTATATACCTCTTTTCCAACAGAATTGAAATCGGGGAGTTCTTCAACTGTTACATTGTCGGGATATTCTTTTTCCAGTTCTGGATTGTCCTCTACATACTGACCAAAATGCCAAAATTCTTTTAAATCTCCTTCCTTTTTCCCTTTGGCACTTTCTTTACCAAAAGATACATATCCTCTTTGTCCTCCAATTCCTGGAATTTCGTATTTCTGTTTGGTTTCAACAGGAAGGCTAAAAAAGTTTTTAATCTCTGTATATAGTTTATCTACCAGGGCATCATCTAAAAAATGACCTTTTAAAGCTACAAATCCAATGTTCTCATATGCGTTGCCAATTTCTGAGATGAACTTTTTCTTCCTTGTTTCATCTCCAGATAAAAAATCAGCTAAATTCACGCTAGGTACTTGATTCATGATATTGTTTTTATTTATTAAGGAAATATAAAATTAGTAAAAAAAGAGAGATGGGAATCTTACTTCTTTTGAAAAGGAATGAGATATGAGATCGTATAATTAAAACCAAAACCAGTGTTGCTTGCATATACTCGATTAAATCCAGGAGCAAAATGAGATTTGAAATTAGGAGGATCTTTTATGCTAATCATTATTTTATAAGATCCAGAGATCGACATAAATACATTATCGTAAATCTCTGCTTTTATACCTACCATGATTTCTGACCAATGAGCAGTGAGTCCAGTTGTTGTCTGAGGAACAGTAATGGTTGTACCTGTAAAAGGAGTGGGTCCAGTGTTAATCTGATAGCTATTTAATGTCTGATCAAAATTGGCAAAACCATAACGGAAACCTAAAAAGATTTCATTATTCATATCTAACCAATTGTCGTACGAATTGTAATTGAATCCTAATCTTGCATAGGTTCCTTTTGATGTAGAATTTGTGAAATCTTCCCTAGCAGTTTGTTCTTCTGAACCAAATTCTGCAGCGATGTACCACTTTTTCGATACTCGATAATCGGTCACAAACTCGAGCCCTTTGTAATTGCCTTGCAAAGCAGCAACAAGGGGTTTGCTGAGATCTACCCCTATTCTCAATCCATAGTTAGTTTTGTAAGAGATAGAATCTTTGAAGGTCTCTTCGTTCTCTTTTTCCTGAGCATAACCTTTTAGGCTCATGAAAACAAAAGTGAGACTAATGAAAAACTTGAATGTGTGCCGCAGTTTCATTTTCAATAGTAATTGCTGTAGTTGGTAATATACTTGTAATCCAAACATTGTTTGTAGTAAACAACACATTGCTAAAAGTAGCTTTAAAGCCACAGGATCGGGAAACAAATATTTCGTTTACATTGTAATTAATGGTAATTTGATCTTGACTTGTTCCAGTTGCTATCGTGTAAACAGTTTGTGTACTAGCAACATTTAAAGGAAGAACTATAGAGTCTAGAGAAACACCTGAATAGATAGCTGTACCTCCAAGAGGAGTAACCGTAAGATTGCTCACAGTTTTGGTTAGACTATTATTCGTTGCGTCATAAAACCGGACAATTAAATTAGGTGTGATGGGGTCGACGCAAAAATCATCTTTTACACAACTGGTCATAAAGACAGTTGTTAGAATAGATGTTATGAATAGAACTCTTTTTATTTTTTTTAAATTCAAGTTGGCGTTTATTAGTTTAGAGGTTTAACTGTTGAGTTGAGACTTTCGCAAAATAAAAATAATTATAGAATAAATATAGAAACAATAAACCTTTAACGAATCAACATATCAACTTATTTTTTTTTCAAACAAAACAACTGTTTCTATGTGGGATGTATGTGGGAACTGATCCACAAGACTTATTTTTTTGATTACATATCCGTGTTTCATTAGCTCTTCTGTGTTCCTTGCTTGAGTTGCAGGATTACAAGAAACATAAACCATTCTATCAGCAGCCAAATTGATGATCTTTTTCAATGTTTTTGGCGCAATACCCGCTCGGGCAGGATCTAATATAATAGTGCGGATTTTCCCTTGATATTCGGGATGTTCGTATAAAAATTTTCCTACATCAGCAGCATAAAATCTGACTCCTTCAATATGATTTCTCTTCGCATTTTTCTTTGCATCTTCAATAGCTGATGCTACAATGTCAACTCCTACAATTTGAGCATTTTCACTTCTAGAGGCAAGAATTTGTCCGATCGTTCCTGTACCGCAGAACAAATCCATGACGACTGTATTGTCGATGGCATTTTTATCTTCTAGCGCATAATCAATAACTTTGGTATACAATTTCTCTGCAGATTTAGGATTGGTCTGAAAGAAACTCTTCATGCTAATTTCGAAATTGAGACCTAACAATTCTTCTACGATCTTATCTTTCCCCGCTACTAATTTTATGCTTCCTGACGTAGCAATCGTTCGATCTCCTGTTTCGTCATTAATGGTGTGTAAAAGTCCGGCAAAGCGCTCTTTGAAAAGACTTTTCAATAAGTTTGAAAAATCGTGAAGGTTGAATTCAGGTAAGTTTTTAGAAGTAGTTACTAAATTAAAAAGTAACTCATTGGTTTTGTATGATTTGCGTACTACAAAATACCTGAAGAAACCTTCTCTTTTTGGTCCATGCCAGGGAGCTAAACCTGTTTCCTCACAATAAGCACGTATCAGTTTAAGAGCATCTTCAACTTGTTTGTCAAACAAACCAGAGTCTTTTTCCAAGTTATCACCCATCCACCAAACACCGCGTCTTTTAAAACCCAATGTAAAAACATCTACATCTGTTTTCTTATCCCGATCATATCCGATAGCCGAGAAACCATATTCCATTTTGTTTCTGTAATGAAACAGGTTAGGCGAACTCACAAATTCATCAAAAAGTTCTTCTATGTTTTGAACTTTACCAATACGCTTAAATAAAGAAAGTGTGCTTTCCTTTTTGTATTGATGTTGTAATTTGATGGGAAGTTGAATGTAAGGAGCGCCTGGAATGTCTTGGTAGGGGACTTCAACTTCATCTTTTGAGTGCTCAATAATGTCCATGAGTTTGCATTCTGCATATCTCTTGCTAGACTTTTTTACTTGTGCTTTTACCAACTGTCCTGGCAGTGTATTAGGAACAAAAATGACAAATTCTCCTTCTTCAGATCGAATTTTTCCAATCCCTTTTCCACCAAAAGCATAGTCTTCAATTTTGAGCTCTATAACTTGGCCTCTTTTTACAAATCTATTTCGTTCTCTTCTTGGCATGAGCGTTCTTACATTTAGAATGGTTGCAAAATTAGAAAAAGATATTCTTACTAATCGTTGATATGAAAGACATTCTTAATTATTTTTAAAATATTTCTAACCTCTTTAATTTTCATACGTCTATAGTGTGAGCGTTTTAATGAATGAAAAAACAGACATATCGGATGCATCCCTAGTACTTGCTTATCAAAAAGGAGATAAGAAAGCATTGACTTTATTGGTAAAACGTTGGCATTTGCTTTATTGTAGGTTGGCTTTCTTTTATGTAAAAGATGCCGATATAGCTAAAGATATAGCGCAAGAATGTTGGATTATTATTCACAAGAAACGTGACAGTCTTAAAGATCCAGAAAAATGGAAAAGCTGGACAATTAGCATTGTAAACAGAAGGTCTTTAGACTGGTTGAGGAAGTCAAATAGAGAAAGAAATAAGTTGCATGATTTTTTTAAGGAGAATTCAACATCAGTATCTAATGATAAGGAAGAAAGCGATGAGCAGATAAAAATCAGAGAACAATTGTTGATGGGGATTAGTAAACTTTCACTGAATCAGCAAGAAGTCATTCAGCTTTTCTACAGAGAAGGATATAGTTTAAAAGAGATTAGCAAAATTATGTCGACTACAGTAAGTGTCACAAAATCAAGGTTATTTCATGCTCGGGAAAAATTAAAAACAATTTTAAAAAAGAAAAAATATGAAGAATAATATGGAAGAAATCGACAAGTTAATTAAAGAAACGTTGACTCAAGAAGAGGCCAAGTTTTATAATGAATTGGAAGAACAGAATGTCTTTCAGATGATGTTTGGTATTTTCAAAGGAAAAAACAGTTGGATTAATATTCTTATCAGTGTGGTTCAAGCAGCTTGGTTTGGAGTATTCATTTATTGTGCTATTCAGTTTTTTAGTACAGATGAAACCAACGAATTGATTCGTTGGGGAATTTTTGGATTCCTTAGTATTTTTGCTTCTTCGATGTTAAAATTTTACACCTGGATGCAAATGGATAAAAATGCCCTCTTAAGAGAGATTAAAAGGTTGGAGTTGTTGATTTCATCACAGGCGCACAAATAGTGGGGACAGAGTTGTATATAGTAATGAATAATTACTAAATTGCAGCCTCTAGGGATGATTTCTCTCCCACGCTGCTTTTTCGAGTTCTTCGAAAGAATAAAGGTACAGTAGGAATGGTTATTTTATTCATTTAAAACTATTTTAAAATGGCTGTTTTAGAACGTATGACTTCGCAAGAAGCGATTAATTTAGAAAATCAATATGGTGCGCACAATTACCATCCACTACCTGTAGTATTGAGTAGAGGAGAAGGCGTGTATGTTTGGGATGTAGAAGGGAAAAAATATTATGATTTCCTCTCTGCCTATTCTGCTGTAAATCAAGGGCATTGCCATCCGAAAATTGTGGATGCAATGGTCAATCAAGCAAAGACATTAACGCTCACATCCAGAGCTTTTTACAACGATATGCTTGGTAAATATGAAAAGTTTGCTACAGAGTTTTTTGGTTTTGACAAGTTATTACCTATGAATACAGGGGCAGAAGCTGTTGAAACGGCTCTGAAACTTTGTAGAAAATGGGCGTATGAAGTAAAGGGAATCAAAGAGAATGAAGCTCAAATTATTGTTTGTGAAAACAATTTTCACGGAAGAACAACAACGATCATCTCTTTTTCGAATGATCCAGTAGCTCGTAAGAATTTTGGTCCCTTTACCAATGGATTTATCAAAATTGAATATGACAATCTGGTAGCGTTGGAAGAAGCTTTACAATCAAATGACAATGTTGCTGGCTTCTTAGTTGAGCCCATTCAAGGAGAGGCTGGAGTGTATGTGCCTTCTGAGGATTATTTGGCATCTGCAAAAGCTTTGTGTGAGAAACACGGAGTGTTATTTATTGCGGACGAGGTACAAACAGGGATTGCTAGAACAGGTCGTCTGCTAGCTACTTGTGGCAATTGCGATTGTGAGAATAAAAATTGTTCGGGAACTCCAGACGTTAAACCGGATATTCTAATTTTAGGAAAAGCGTTAAGCGGAGGAGCCTACCCTGTATCGGCTGTCTTAGCAGACAATGCTATTATGGATGTGATCAAACCAGGAAATCATGGATCTACTTTTGGAGGAAATCCAATTGCAGCTTCTGTAGCCATTGCTGCTTTGGAAGTTGTAAGAGATGAAAAATTGGCTGAGAATGCAGATCGATTAGGAAAAATTTTCAGAGTTGAATTGTCTGAGTTTGCCAAAACAAATGATTTGGTAACACTAGTTCGAGGAAGAGGATTGTTAAATGCAATTGTTATCAATGATATAGAAGACAGTTCAACAGCATGGGACATCTGTATCAAACTAAGAGATAATGGTCTGTTGGCGAAACCAACACATGGTAATATTATTCGTTTTGCGCCACCATTGGTTATGAACGAAGAACAAATCAGAGATTGTATATCGATTATAAAGAAAACAATCGAAGAATTTGAAAAATAAAAAAAGAGCCTTTTGGCTCTTTTTTTATGGGTAAAAATATTTACTTTTAGAAAAAAATTACTAACAATCTAAAATTTTATTTATGAGTATTGAAGACATTGGGAGTGCTGCTCCTAAAGGACTATGTTTGAATAATCATTCCATCACTTTTCTAAAAGAAATTGCCAAATGGACAAAGTTTTTATCTATTATCGGTTTTGTAGGAATAGGATTAATGATTTTAGTTGCGTTCCTCGGAGAGTATGTTTCTTCATCTATACAAAATTCTGAAGCTTTTAATTTTGAATTCTCAGGAGGAATAGGAGCAACAGTTTTTGTATTAGTATTATCTGTTATTTATTTCTTACCAGTATACTACTTGTATAAGTTTGCCAACAATATGAAGAGTGCACTAGAATCAAAAGATGATGATCAGTTAACAAGCGCTTTTGAAATGCTAAAGTCACATTACAAGTTTTTAGGAATATTTACAATAGTTATTCTATCAATTTATCTAATAATATTCCTAGTAGGATTTATGGCAGCAATATCAGTATAAAAAAAGAGCCTTTTGGCTCTTTTTTTTGAATTATTTTATCGCTGGTATTGCTCCATAGCTTTTTGATATTGCTCCATAATGACATCCCAATCTGTTGTAGAGAAATAATAAACATTATACAAGAAGTAGAGACCGTTTACGATTAGGGCAACAAGAGCAACTATTTTGGCCGTATTCATTGTACTCAAGGCATCGTCTTCATAGGACTCTAGATTATTACTCACTTCGTTGTACTTACTGTTTGCTATCAAAAAAGCGGGTAAAGCTAGGAAAACACCTAATCCTCCAAAGCAGCAGCAAAGCAAACTGAGGACAGCAAAAACATAAATTCCAGTTGTGTTTAATTTTTTCATACGTAGTGTTGGTTTATTGAGTAATTTTAATGAGATAGCTAATGATAATGATTGCCAAATTCAAGATGGTCAATCTACTAATTATTTTTCTGATCGTTTTGGTTTTTGCTTTAAAGTTGATCACCACAAAGATTGCTAAAATGATTAAGGTGTAGATGGCTGGATACATTTTAAATGCTTCGATAAATTCTCCTTTGGTAATCAGAACCAAGGATCGTTGCATACCACATCCCAAGCATTCAAACCCAAAAACTTGTTTGCTTATGCAGGGAAGCATATAATCTTCTATTTGCAATAATAAAAACTTCACAATTATTTAAATAGATCCATTCCTGGAATATCTGGCAGACCGTTTTTTGCTGCTACTGCCATTTCTTGCTCATTAATTTGAGAGGCTCTCGCTATTGCTTTGTTTAGAGTTAGAACTAAATAATCTTCTAATTCTTCAGCGTCTTTTAAGAGATCTTCATTAACCTGTATCGATTTTAGTTCTCTGTTGGCAGTAATAGTTATTTTTATTTTGTCTTCAGAGCCCTCGTCAATCAAAACATGATCCAATCTTTTTTTTGTTTCCTCTACTTTTTGCTTTGCTTCTTGCAATTGCTTCATCATTCCAGAAATATCACCAAACATATTGTAAAATTTAAATTCAAGACAAATTTATTATTTCTTCTTTTTAATCAGGTAAATTGACTAAAAAATGAATCCTTCTTTTTCCATTTCCTTATGAATTAAGTCTATTTTTGCACTTTGAAAAACGAATCGTTTATGAATGTTGAGGGAATCCAACCTATCGCTAAAAGAGTTGCAGAAGAATTAAAAATACACGGACATACAAGAATTGATCATTATTCTTGGATGCGATTGTCCGATGAACAGAAAAGTGCTGAAAATAAAGATGATCAGACTTTAGAAGTTGAATTTTATCTGAAGGAAGAAAATTCCTATTTTGAGAGTGTGATGGCTGATACAAAGTCATTTCAGGAGGCATTGTTTCAGGAAATGAAGGGGCGAATCAAAGAGGATGATGAATCAGTGCCTTATTTCAAAAATGGTTATTACTACGTTACTAGATTCGAAAAAGGAAGTCAATACCCCATCTATTCAAGAAAAAAAGAAAGCTTAGAGCATCCCGAAGAAATCTTATTTGATGTAAATCAAGAAGCTAAAGGGTACGAGTATTTTCAGCTAGGAGGTTTAAATATTAGTCCAAATAACGAATTAGTTGCCTTTGCTACAGATACAGTGAGCAGAAGGCAGTACACCATACAGATTAAAAATCTAAAAACAGGAGAAACCTATTCTGATAAAATAGAGAATACAACTGGAGGTTCTGTTTGGGCAAATGATAATAAGACATTATACTATACGAAAAAAGACCCAGTAACACTTCGGAGCCAGAAAATTTACAAACATACTTTAGGTACAGATGCATCAGAAGACGTAGAAGTCTATTACGAGGAAGATGAAACTTTTGGTACCTATGTATACAAGACCAAGTCCCAAGAATATATTGTTATTGGTTGTTTTAATACGGTGTCGTCGGAGTTTAGAGTCTTATCAGCGAACGATCCCAGTGGAGATTTCAAAATTATTCAGACTCGTGAGCGTAATTTAGAGTATGGTCTTTCTCATTACAAGGATCACTTTTACATTCAAACGAATAAAGATGGCGCGCAAAATTTCAAACTAATGAAAACTTCTGTAAATCATACGGCAAAAGAGAATTGGGAAGATGTTATTGCTCATCGAGAGGACACTTTGTTAGAAGACATTTCCATCTTTAAAGATTACTTGGTCATTGAAGAAAGAACTAATGGTTTGAGTAAGATACGAATCAAAAAATGGGACAACACTCAAGATTATTATCTGCCTTTTGATGAAGAAACGTATTCGGTAGATGTCTACGCAAATCCCGAGTTTGATATAGATACGATTCGATATTCATACAACTCTTTTACAACTCCAAACTCTGTGATTGATTTCAACATGAAGGACAAAACAAAGGAGATTAAGAAAGAGCAAGAAGTATTAGGAGGGCATTTCGATAAAAACAACTACAAAAGTGAGCGTATTTGGGCAACTGCCAGAGATGGTAAAAAAGTGGCAATCTCTCTAGTATACCACAATGACACTGTTTTGAACGAGAAAACACCACTTTTACAATATGCGTATGGTTCTTATGGTTACACGATATCTGATGGATTTTCTTCAACAAGATTGAGTCTTTTAGACAGAGGTTTTGTTTATGCTTTAGCACATATTCGGGGAAGTCAGTATTTAGGTCGCGAGTGGTATGAAGATGGAAAAATGTTGAATAAGAAAAATACATTTTATGATTTTATTGATTGTTCAAAGCACTTGATTGAGAATAAATATACCTCTCCAGACCATTTGTACGCTATGGGAGGTTCAGCAGGAGGACTTCTTATGGGAGCAATTATTAATATGGCACCTGAACTATATCACGGGATTGTAGCTGCGGTTCCTTTTGTAGATGTAGTTTCCACCATGTTAGACGAGAGTATTCCTTTGACGACTGGCGAATTTGATGAGTGGGGTAACCCAAAAGAGAAGGAGTATTATCATTACATTTTATCGTATTCACCTTATGATCAAGTTGAGGAAAAAGAATATCCAAATATGCTAGTTACCACAGGTTATTTCGATAGTCAAGTGCAGTATTGGGAGCCAGCTAAATGGGTTGCAAAGTTAAGGGAGCTGAAAACAGATGATAATCTTCTATTGCTTCATACTAATATGGATACTGGTCATGGAGGAGCTTCGGGAAGGTTTGATGCTTTAAAAGAAACAGCAAGAGATTATACATTTTTACTAGCCTTGGAAAATCAAATAGAAAATAATTAGTTTTGCAGCTCATTAGAAGTAAGGTCGTCTGATTAATAAGAGAACATGAATAGAAATAAACAGATATACAACAACTTGCTCGAATTAGTTGGAGAAACTCCTATGGTAAAGCTTCAGAATATTACCAAAGATTTACCAGGATCCTATTTCGCTAAGTTGGAAATGTTTAACCCAGGTCATTCTGCTAAAGATAGAATTGCCCTACACATTATTCAAAATGCAGAAAAAAAGGGCATCTTAAAAAAAGGAGATACCATTATAGAGACCACTTCGGGAAATACAGGTTTTTCTATTGCAATGATTAGCATGATACGTGGGTATAAGTGTATTTTATCTGTAAGTGATAAGTCCTCTACAGATAAAATAGATACATTGAAGGCTATGGGAGCCCAGGTTCACGTTTGTCCTGCGAATGTTCCAGCTGATGATCCACGATCTTACTATGAAGTTGCTAAAAGATTGCATCAAGAAATCTCAGGATCCATATACATCAATCAATATTTTAACGAATTGAATATTGATGCACACTACCAAACAACAGGACCCGAGATATGGGAGCAGACCGAGGGAAAAGTAACACATGTAGTTGTTGCTAGTGGAACAGGAGGAACCATTTCTGGAACAGGGAAATTTTTGAAAGAGAAAAACCCAGAGGTTAAAATTCTGGGCGTAGATGCGGTAGGTTCTGTTTTAAAAAAATATCACGAAACAGGAGAGTTCGATTCAAATGAAATAAGTCCTTATAAAATTGAAGGTCTAGGAAAAAATTTAATCCCCTCAGCAACAGATTTTCAAGTAATTGATGTCTATGAAAAAGTAACTGATAAAGAATCTGCTTTAACTGCCAGAGAGATTGTTACACAAGAAGGAATTTTTCCGGGTTATACATGTGGTGCTGTTATGCAAGCTACAAAGCAATACGCTCTAAAAGGAGTCTTTGATGCAGAGAGTGTAGTGGTATTAATTTTCCCCGATCATGGTTCTCGATATATCAACAAAATATACAGTGAACAATGGATGAAAGAACAAAACTTCTTAGATTAAATTCCTGTAGAACAGGGTATTGAGATTTCCTGTCAATCGAAAACGTTATCGCTTATAAAGTGTTGATATACAATACTTCTTTTATTTGAATAACTCCGAAAAAATCGGTTACTTTGCAGACGCAAAATGCGATAGTTCAGAAAATGTTAAAGAATGATGAAAGATTTATTCGAAAGAATCAGAGAGGAGAGAGGGCCTATTGGAAGTTGGGCAGATAAAGCAGAAGGATACTATGTATTTCCTAAGCTAGAAGGTCCTATATCTAACAGAATGTTTTTCAATGGAAAAAAGGTAATTACCTGGAGTGTAAATGACTATTTAGGTTTAGCAAACCATCCACAGGTTTTAAAAGCAGATGGAGAAGCTGCTAATGAGTACGGGATGGCCTATCCAATGGGTGCTAGAATGATGTCAGGGCACACAAAATATCATGAGCAATTAGAAAGAGAATGTGCAGAGTTTGTAGGTAAGGAAGCTTCTTATTTGGTGAACTTTGGCTACCAGGGAATGGTATCTGCTATTGATGCTTTGGTGGGAAAAAACGATATCATAGTTTATGATGTTGATACGCACGCGTGTATTATTGACGGTGTTCGTTTACACCCTGGTAAACGTTTTGTTTACAAGCATAACGATATTGAGAGCTTCGAGAAAAATATGAAGAGAGCTGTGAAAATGGCTGAAAAAACTGGTGGGGGAATCTTAGCGATTTCGGAAGGAGTTTTTGGAATGAGAGGAGAACAGGGAAGACTCAAGGAAATTGTTGAATTGAAGAAAAAATACAATTTCCGTTTGTTAGTTGATGATGCTCACGGATTTGGAACTTTAGGAGAAGGTGGCAGAGGTACAGGATATGAACAAGGTGTTCAAGACGATATCGATGTGTATTTTGCAACTTTTGCAAAGTCCATGGCTGGTATTGGCGCTTTCTTCGCAGGAGATAAAGATATCGTTCAGTATTTACAATACAACATGAGATCTCAAATGTTTGCAAAGTCCTTGCCAATGCCTATGGTAAAAGGAGCTTTAAAGCGTTTGGACATGATTCGCACCATGCCAGAATTGAAAGATAAATTGTGGGAAAACACGAATGCTTTACAATCTGGTTTGCGTAATGCAGGATTCGATTTAGGAAGTACACAAACGTGTATTACTCCCGTATATTTGAAAGGAGATGTACCAGAAGCAATGGCTTTGGTTCAAGATTTAAGAGAAAATCACGGTGTGTTTTGCTCTATTGTTGTCTATCCAGTAATTCCGAAGGGCTTAATCATTTTAAGATTGATACCAACAGCAACACATACTCAAGAAGATATAGATGAGACAATCGAAGCTTTCTCTGCGATTCGAGAAAAACTAGAAAGCGGAGCGTACAAAAATGTAGATGCTTCCGTAGGATAGTATAAAAAAAGCATAAAAAAAACCGAGCTCACAGCTCGGTTTTTTTTATGTCTTTGTCTATTATCTCTTTCTTCGTTTTCTTCCAAAACCAGCAGAAGGATTGTTATTTCTTTTTCCTCTTCTATCTGAGTTTCCTCCTCTACGATTTCCACCATCTTTAAATGGTCTACGACCTCTTCTCCTTCCACCGCCAGTTGACTTCTCTTTTTTGGTGATTTCTATATTTACACCTCTGCCTGAAAATTCAGGACTGTTAGCTTCAAAAGCTTCTAAAGTAGCTTGTTCATAGTCTTTGTCCACTTCGAAAAAAGAAAAGGTATCTAATATATCAATTGCGCCAATATCTAGGGCTTCTGTAATATTTTGATCATTAATCAATCCTATCAATCTAGCAGGGTTTAGTTTATCTTTTCTACCTAAGTTGATAAAGAAACGTGTCATATTCTCCGAGGAAGCTTTTCCTTTTTTACCTGAAGTATCTTTAGAAAGATCGTTTAAGTCTTGCGCATTCTCATAATAAGACAAAAAAGTATTGAATTCTAGAGAAACAAAACGTTGTATGAGTTCTTCGCGGTTTAAACCGGCTAGTTTTTCATAGATGTTCGGTAAGAATCCCTCAATTTCATTCTCATTTACTTCAATATTCTTCACGCGATCTATAAGATGTAAAATTTGTTTTTGACAAACTTCATCACCCGTAGGAATCATAGCTTGCTCAAACTTTTGTTTTAGTTTGCGCTCGATAGGTGTAATTTTTCCTTTCTCTTTTTTGTTAATCAAAGCAATTGAGATTCCTTGATTTCCTGCTCTACCTGTTCTTCCGCTTCTGTGCGTGTAATTTTCTATTTGATCAGGTAATTTATGGTTGATAACGTGTGTTAAATTATTTACATCTAGTCCACGTGCGGCAACATCTGTTGCTACGAGCATTTGTATGTTCTTCTGACGAAACTTTTCCATTACAGTATCTCTCTGTGCTTGTGATAAGTCTCCATGCAAGGCATCTGCATTGTATCCGTCAGCGATTAATTTGCTGGCAATCTCTTGAGTTTCTCGTCGAGTTCTGCAAAAAATGATTCCGTAAATATCAGGATTAATATCTGCAATTCTCTTCAATGCAGGGTAACGTGTTCTTTCAGAAACCAAATAATAAATGTGTTTTACATTTTTCGAACCAGAATTTTTCTCACCTGAAGTGATTTCAACAGGTGTAGTCATGTAGTTTTTGGCAATTGCTTCTACCTCTCTTGGGAATGTGGCAGAGAATAAGAGTGTTTGTTTGGTTTCTGGCGTAGCCTCTAAAACTTTATCAAGCTCATCTTTAAAGCCCATATTCAACATTTCGTCAGCTTCATCCAAAACAAGCCATTCCACATTTCCTAGTTTTAAAGCTTTTCTTTTAATCAGATCAACTGTTCTACCAGGTGTACCAACAACAATTTGAGCTCCTTTTTTGAGTTTTCTTATTTGTTCTTCTATGTTAGCTCCACCGTATACTGTGGCTACCTTTATTTCAGGAATGTATTTTGAAAATTCCTGAATATTATTTCCAATTTGTACTGCTAGCTCACGAGTAGGAGATAAAATAATAGCTTGTGTATTGTTTTTTGTTTCATCTGCTAATTGAAGAATCGGTAAACTAAAAGCAGCAGTTTTTCCAGTTCCAGTTTGAGCAAATGCTTTCAAATCATCTATAGAAGAGATAATTTGAGGAATTGCTTTTTCTTGAATAACTGTAGGTTTTTCATAACCCAAATCGGTTAATGCTCTGGTGATAGGCTCTTTCAAACCTAATTCTAAGAATGTAGACATGCTGTGTTTTTTATAGACCCACAGATACCCACCTGCAAATCCTGATTTTTATAACGACTTTGATTTCAATGATTTACTAATTCATTGGAAATCGTGCAAATGTAATTGAATAAAAGGGAATAGAAGTAAGAAAAGAGAATTACTTTTTTTCTAGAGATTTTAATTGCTTATACGTTTTTCCAGAATATAAATAAGCAAACCCATTTACAAGTGCTCCATTTTTTGAAATAATCAAGGCTCTTGGCAATTCACTGGATAAAAATGTATGAGCTTTACTCTTTTTACTCAAGTAATATTGGTCTTTAATATCAATATTTTGAAGCCTCTTTTTACCAGCTCCGTTAATTTTAACAACAATAAACTTAACATTTGGAAGTTTGGATGATAAAAAACGGATTCTTGATTCTAAATACTCTTTTGATGTATATTCTGAGTTCCAGAAATATACCAAAGCATTTTTACGCTTGATTATAGAATAGATCGAATGACTTGTATGATTGTAATCAGTAACATCAAAATTATACAATTTCTTCCCTTTGTGCAGTTTTTGAATATCTTCCAAAAGACGATGAACAAGCTCTATATCTTCATCATTTGTTGACAGGGAAAAGTAAGTCTCAAATGTATCTGGATCGTAATTACAACTAGACCTTCTGTAAAAGTGCCTTAACATAGTTTGGCGCAGAATTCTGTTTTTGAAGAATTCATTATCAATATCCTTAGAAATTGTATTCATAAGGTCTACAGTAAATTCATCAGAATGAATCTCAATTCCTTTACTGTATACTTCATTATGCATGTAATTAATGACAAAGTTTCTGTAAGGGCTATAATGCATGATATCACTCAAGCCTAAATCAATATCTTTTCTATGACTGTAAAAATCATCTCCAATATCGTACAGTTTTATATTATCCTTTTCTAATTCATTGTGAGTCATGATATAGTTTTCAACATGACCATAGGTTGGATAGGTAAGTGCTATTTTTAATACACGCAAAAATGACTCTGACTCTTTTGGATTGTTTAAAACAAATTCATCATAGATTCTTTTCTTCGATAGAACGATGGAATCAATTTTTTGTTTAAATGGATGAGGAGCTAAATGATAGTAATCATAAAACCGCTTTCTTTCTTTTTCTTCATCCAAAAAGCTATCAATTAATAGATTGTTTCTAAGTGCTCCTTTTCCACTAAAAACAAGAGATTCATCAAAATCCCATGAATTTAACCTTAAAAGCAAACTGTCTTCTGGCTCTAAAAATAAGTATTGATATTCATTGCCGTGTTTGAAATAGTAGAGACCTTCTTCTATATTTTTCAATTCACCTATGAACTTGTTATGCTTATCTAGAAATAAAGTATCAATAACATCGTCATTAAAGTATAGATACACCTCCTTAGATTTTGGATTTACAATTTTTCCTCCAAAATAAGTTGTGGTTTCTTCAGACGAAGAGTTACAACCAACAAGGGTTGTAATTGCAAGTAGTAATATTAGTTTACGTAGTCTTTCTATCATGTTTCAATTCGCTGTCCCCAACGAGACAAAAATACATATCTAGGGGCTGACATGCTGTTAATGCAGTGTTAAATCAAAACTTTTTAAGAGTTCATTTAGAAACAAAGCCGCGCTAAAATATGGAATAGAAATTAAAAATGAAAATTTACCAAAAAATCAATAAAACATATTTGTTTTACTGTTTAAAAACATAAATCAATTTCATACTTTTGCACCTCATTATTAAAGGAAAAAATCTATGTTATCAGTCTCAAATTTATCTGTCCAGTTTGGAAAAAGAGTCTTATTTGATGAGGTAAATACAAAATTTGTTCAAGGAAACTGTTATGGAATCATTGGAGCAAATGGAGCGGGAAAATCTACTTTTTTAAAAATATTATCAAGACAGATGGAACCTACATCTGGTCAAGTTCATTTAGAGCCTGGAAAAAGAATGTCTGTTTTGAGTCAGGATCACTTTGCTTTTGATGATCATGCCGTGCTAGAAACGGTTGTAATGGGTAACAAAGATTTATTTGCTATTAAGACTGAGATCGATGCACTTTATGCAGATTATACAGATGAAAATGCAGAAAAAATCGGAGAACTTCAGGTAGCTTTTGAAGAAATGAATGGTTGGAATGCAGATTCAGATGCAGCAGCGATGTTATCGAATCTAGGAATTAAAGAAGAGTTACACTATACTTTGATGAAAGATCTTGATGGTAAACAAAAGGTAAGAGTGTTATTGGCTCAAGCCTTGTTTGGAAGTCCAGATGTATTAATCATGGATGAGCCTACCAACGACCTTGATTTTGAGACGATCTCTTGGTTGGAGAATTTTTTGGCAAATTACGATAATACAGTGATTGTCGTTTCTCACGACCGTCACTTCTTAGATGCTGTATGTACACATATTTCTGATATAGATTTTGGAAAAATTAATCATTATTCAGGAAATTATACGTTTTGGTACGAATCTTCTCAATTAGCTGCAAAGCAAAGAGCTCAACAGAATAAAAAAGCAGAAGATAAAAAGAAAGAACTGGAAGAGTTTATCCGTCGTTTTTCTGCCAACGTAGCGAAATCTAAACAAGCTACCAGTAGAAAAAAAATGATTGAGAAATTAAATGTTGAAGAGATAAAACCTTCTAGCCGAAGGTACCCTGCTATTATTTTTAAAGCAGAAAGAGAGGCTGGTGATCAGATCTTAAATATTGAGGGATTGACCAAGTCTTCAGAGGAAGGAATGTTGTTTGACAACATAGATATCAACTTGAATAAAGGAGATAAAGTTGCTGTGATTTCTAAAAACTCAAAAGCTGTTTCGGCTTTTTATCAAGTTATTGCTGGAAATGAAAAAGCAGATGCTGGTAAGTTTGATTGGGGAGTAACCACAACACAATCGTATTTACCTGTAGATAATTCAGAGTTTTTTCAAGATGGGAGCCTCAATTTAGTAGACTGGTTACGTCAATATGCACAGACTGAGGAAGAACGAGAGGAAGTATTCTTAAGAGGTTTCTTAGGGAAAATGATTTTTTCTGGAGAAGAGGCATTAAAGAAAAGTAATGTACTTTCTGGAGGAGAGAAAGTGCGTTGTATGCTCTCGAGAATGATGATGAAGAGAGCTAATATTTTATTGCTTGATGAACCAACAAACCACCTTGACTTAGAGTCTATACAAGCCTTGAACAATTCTTTAATTAATTTTAAAGGAACTGTTCTGTTTTCTACGCACGATCATGAGTTTGCGCAAACTGTTGCAAACAGAATTATCGAGTTAACTCCTAAAGGGGTGATCGATAGATACTCAACATTTGATGAGTATTTGGATGATCCGAAAGTAAAAGAATTACGAGAAAAAATGTATGCATAAAAAAGGGAGCAATTTGCTCCCTTTTTTAATTTCTGTAGTATTGTAGTGGACTGATAATTTTCACATCACTGAAAGAAATTGCTCCTCTAATAACGCCGTCAATCGTATTCTTTAAAGCTTCTATCAATTGCATTTTTAATTGCGATTTATGATAAATCAAACTTACTTCTCTTGCTGGAGGCGGGTTGCTAAATTCACGCAAGTGTTTTTTGTCACTATCACTTAGATCTAAAGTGTGTAAATAGGGAAGAAGTGTCATTCCTAGTCCTTCCTTAGAAAGTTTAACCAAAGTATCAAAACTTCCACTTTCTAATTGGAACCCTTTAGAACTATTTGTTTTGTATGTTCTGCACAAATTGATGACACTCTCTTTGAAACAATGACCATCTTCTAACAAAAGAATATCATCCATTTCTAATTCATCTACTTCAATAATCTTTTGATTGAAAAGTCTATGGTTTTCAGGAATTAATCCTACAAAGGGCTCGTAATAAAGGGGTTTTTCTTTGATCGCTTCATTTTCTAAGGGAGTAGCCGCCAAGCCAGCATCAATATAACCATCTGTTAATTTTCGAATAATCTCTTCAGTGGTCAACTCTTCAATAATTAATTTCACCTTGGGGTACTTTTTATTGAAATTATTCAAAAACATGGGAAGTAAAGTAGGCATTACCGTTGGGATAATCCCTAATTTGAATTCTCCTCCGATGTATCCTTTATGTTGGTGAACAATATCGTTGATTCTATTGCTTTCGTCAACAATAATTTTGGCTTGTTCTACTACTTTTTTTCCGACTTCTGTAAGTTCTATGGGCTTTTTAGATCGGTTAAAAATTTGAACATTCAATTCATCTTCTAGCTTTTGTATCTGCATACTCAAAGTAGGTTGAGTTACAAAACTATGTTCTGCTGCTATGGTAAAATTCTGATGTTCCGCAACGGATAAAACGTATTTCAGTTGGGTGATTGTCATTAATAAGAAATTTTGATAAATATATTAAAAACAATCGATAAAAACTATATGGAATAATTAAGCTTTTAGAGATTCCAGAATTCTCTTTTCTTATTGAGTTCTGCTTCCTGTTTTGCATATTCTTCTACCGAGATTACCTTGAGGAAAGAAGGGTGTTGCTCAATTGCATATTCGATTTTAGTGACAATATCCTGAATAGATTCATTTTCATAATCAATTTCCATAGGAGGTTTGATAACCATGGATTGTAACACATTACGTTTTTTAATCATCAATCCTTTTTTGTCAAAAGACCGTCTAAATCCATCAATAACGATTGGAATAACGGTGGGTTTGTAGGTCTTAATGATATGAGCAGTACCTCTTCTAATAGGTTTGAATGGGGTAGTTGTTCCTTGTGGAAATGTAATTACCCATCCATCATCCAATGCCTTACTAATATTTGTAATATCAGACATTTTCACTTGCCTATTTACATTCTTCCCAGCACTTCTCCATGTCCTATCAATAGAAATGGATCCTGTGTAAGCAAATACTTTAGGTAAAAATCCAGAACGCATGGTTTCTCCAGCGGCTACATAATAAATGTTAAGCTTCGGGTTCCATATATATCCAATGTTTTTAATATTATCATCTCTACCTTTCAAGGCAGCATTGAATACATGGAGCATAGCAGCTACATCCGCAAAGTATGTTTGATGATTGGAAATAAAAAGCACATTATTATTTGGCAATTGCCTAATAATCTCCGATCCTTCTATTTGTAAATTATTAAAGTTTCGATACCTACCATGAGATATAAATCCTAAAATTCTGATAAGCCATTTTTTCACCCATAGAATATGGCCAAAAGGATTCCTCTTAAATAAGGTCATGAACCTGGTTTTTAATAGTGTTTGCTAAAATACAAAAGTATTGTAAAGTGTCACTTATTTTAGCATTTCTTTGATTTCGCTAAGCATCATGCCTGTTGCTCCCCAAACAATATGATCATTTAATCGGAAGCAAGGCACCTTTATATTTTTCATATAAGAGGTGTTCATGATGACAGAATCTATATTGCGATCATCTAGTAAATCGGTCATAGAGACTTCTATAATACTTGCTACTTCTTCATTAATTTTAAACTTTGGAGTGAACTCCGAGTAAGCGATGAAAGGTGTCGCTAAAAAATTGCTAGGAGGGATGTAAACATCTGTAATCTCTCTTACAATGGTAATGTCTTTTTTTTGAATGCCTACTTCTTCTTTTGCTTCTCTCAATGCTGTTTGAGCAAGTTCAGAATCCTGATGCTCTATTTTGCCACCTGGAAAGCTTATTTGAGCAGAATGTGTCCCTCTGTAAGTTGCTCTTTGAGTAAGAAGCAAAGTCGTTTCATTTTTATAATTGGGATAAAACAATGCCAAAACAGCTGCTCTTTTAGGATTGTTGGCCTTTATTTTTTGATCGTCATAACGCAAACGCATTTTAGGAGCTAACTTAAACTGTGCCTCCAAGCCACCTAACGGAGCGTCTTTTAGTTCTTTTATGAGAGGTAAGAATTTGTCAAAATTCATAATAGAAACTACTTTTTAAACAAAAAGCCTAAACCAATTCTACTTAAAAATTTTTTCTCAAAATTCCAGAAAAATTGAAATTGTCCAAAAAGCCAGCCTACAATAGGCAATGTCAATTGATAAATTGGAAAAATAAGGAGAATCCTTAAAGGCCAATAAATCCACCCACTCATAGATCCTTTTGTGATTCCGATAAAGTTAGTAACTGGGTCGGCTACCCAGGCTGAAAATGAACCATTAATAGCAAATACAATAAAAATTAATATGATTTGGAGATTTGAAGTAATTCCCCAACGTTCTTTAAGTTTCTCCATTCTAAAATTCTTCTCTGCAAAATTACAATTTGCAATCTTGAATCAAAAACTTACTTAAGAATTAATTTCTTTTTGAAAACACCTTTGTCTGTCTGAACATTGACAAAAACAATTCCAGAGGCAAAATTGGTTGTTGGAATTCTAATTAATGTCTCATTAATTAACCGAGTAGGAGCCGAGGAGCTTATTAATTTTTGCCCCAAAACATTGTGTACAGTATAACTTTGAATAGAAGTATTGTTAAAAGGTTTGACAATAACCTCTTTGTTTTTGCTATAAATGATCACATCATTATTAGAGTTGAGCTCTTGATTTGGCCTTCTAAACTGAATGAAAAACCGATTTGTATAAGTTCCTGCAGTAAGAGACAGAGAAACTGTTTGATTTTTAATATCATATTCAATTCCAGTTACCTTATCCATCAGTACAAACGAATGATTGATATTAAAAAGCTCATCAACCATTAATTTAATGGTTTGGGATTCATTTATCTCTAAGGACAATGGAAATTCTAGACCTTCGGTAACTTCTTGTATTGTTGCAATAATTAAATTGTTTTGAGACTCAGGAAATTTAAAATGAAGATTGTTTGAGGGAAGGTAAAATGTAGTATCATATCCTAATTCATCAGCAAATGTTTTTCCTTTAATAAATGAAATAGCAGCTTGCTGGTGAAAATTATTATTATAGTATTCAAACTCAAAACCAAATTTCATGATCGAATGCTCAGATTGCTCTTCGGCAATAAATAATGTATTCGCTTTTTGCTTTTGTGCAAAAACTCTCTGGCTATTCTTAAAAACAACTGATTGATCTACTTCTGAAGAAATTATAAATCCTTGCCCAACTGGAATATACCTTCCTGGGCTAGTATAAATCTTTTTTGCATTGGAAGAGGCCAATTTAGAACTAGAAACCCCCGCAGAACGATTTCTAAGAGCATAGAAGCTTCCAGGATACTCTACAGAATAAGAACTATGTGTAATGTTTAATGATTTTTCTCTATCAAAAAAAAAGATTTCATGAATATTTGGGTTATCTTCTAGAAATTTTTTTGAATCCAAGGCAGACGGATATGGGTTCCCTAATAAAGAACTTGTTTTTGCTGTAATGTTGAATGCAATGTCCCCGTCATTTGGAGTACCAGCAAACGTATAGTTCTGTAAAGCACCACTTCCTTTCATAAGAAAACCTAAGCCTCTTTCAATCAATCCACTATCAAATTTTTGCTTCCAATCAGATCGAAGAGTACCATTAAACATTGTATAAATCCAATAATTGGCTATGGTAATTGGATGGGTTGGCGCTCCATCCAATGATAAAAGGGAGCCGTTGAAAGGCTTCCAATTGATTGGGACTAATGGTGATTTCTCACTTGTTGGATTGGTACCGTCAAACAGGATAGATGAAAGAGAATATGTCGTTTCTAAGGAAGAATTAACCACAGGAGATGACCAATATGTATAACGATATACATCATCGATATTGCTATCTTGATCTATGTGCAATTTACCGTTTCCAGAAACTTTTGAACTTCCAGTATGATTTTGAATGAGTTGTGATTTTCCAATCAATCTTAAATTGCCATTCAAAATTAAATCATCTTTCACTAGTAACAGACGATTCCCAGCAATAGATAATGTACTTCCGTTCTCAATATGCAAGCAAGCACAATTTACATTTTCTGTGATGGTGATGTCGCTTTGTATTGAAATTCCTTTGTTTTGATCAGCACTAGTTGGTGCTCCTCCAGGACCGCTACCACCTGACCAACTACCATTGAATATGATATCTTTTGAGCAAGTATTGGTTTGTGCAAACCCAGAAAAAACGAGTAAAAATATACAAGAGACAATTAATTTTTTCATAACAACAGGTGTTTTTGAATTGTGTATACAAAAATAGGGTAATACTTAATTAGTCAGCAATTTACATAAATAATTTGTTTCTCATGTAATTAAGGTAAATAGAATCAAAAGGGTTCTCAGTAAAAAAAAATCAAATGATATAATTATTCTCATAAATTTTTTACCTTTCAATCGATAATATTATGAAAACAACTAAATGAGAAAATTAGCACTGCACTGGAAAATTTTAATAGGAATGTTTCTGGGAATCATCTTTGGATTTGTTATGAATTCAATAGACGGAGGAAGAGATTTTGTTACAGATTGGGTCAAACCTTTTGGTACCATTTTTATTAATCTATTAAAATTAATTGCGGTTCCATTAATATTAGCTTCATTGATTAAGGGAATTTCTGATTTAAAAGATATTTCTAAAATCAAGAAAATGGGATTAAGAACTATTTTTATCTATGTGATGACTACGGTAGTTGCTATTGTCATTGGTTTGTCAATTGTAAATACGGTACAACCAGGAAATGGAATGTCTCAAGCTACTATTGAAAAAATTAAGGCAAAATACGAATCCTCTGATGGAGTTAAAGACAAAATGACAAAAGCTATGAAAACAAAGGACGCTGGTCCTTTACAAGCTCTGGTTGATATTTTTCCTCAAAATATATTTAAAGCACTTGGAGATGCAAAAATGCTCCAAATTATATTCTTTGCTCTGTTTGTAGGGATTTGCCTATTACTCATTCCGGAAAATAAAGCGGCTCCTTTAGTCAACTTTTTTGACTCTTTGAATGAAGTCGTCATGAAAATGGTAGATCTAATTATGTTGACTGCTCCTTATGCTGTTTTTGCTTTACTAGCAAACGTGATTGTAGCATTTGATGACACTGAAATTTTAATAAAACTATTGTGGTATGCATTATGTGTTGTTGGAGGCTTGATCTTAATGATTGGTTTTTATCTACTCCTAGTAAGTGTTTACACAAAGAAAAGCCCAATGTGGTTCTTAAAACAAATAAGCCCAGCTCAATTATTGGCATTCTCAACAAGTTCAAGTGCAGCAACACTTCCGGTAACGATGGAAAGAGTAGAAGAGCATGTTGGTGTAGATAAAGAAGTATCAGGATTTGTATTGCCAGTAGGAGCAACTATTAATATGGACGGTACTAGTTTGTACCAGGCGGTTGCAGCAGTTTTTATCATGCAAGTAATCTGGCCAGAAGGCCTAACTTTTACAAACCAGCTTGTCATTATTTTAACCGCATTGTTAGCATCTATAGGAAGTGCTGCAGTACCAAGTGCAGGAATGGTAATGCTAGTTATTGTATTAGAATCTGTTGGTTTCCCGTCCGATTTACTACCTATAGGTTTGGCATTGATTTTTGCTGTAGACAGACCTTTAGATATGTGTAGAACAACTGTAAATGTAACAGGAGATGCTACTGTATCTATGATTGTAGCAAAATCTCTCGGAAAGTTACACGATCCAAAACCTAAAAATTGGGATGACAATTATGACCAAGTAAAAGGAAATTAAAATCTAAAATATAAACTATGAATGTTTGTTTCTTAATGTATCCGTGGGAGAGTATTAAGTCTCCTGAGAATGACACTTCTTTGACATTGATCCATGAATGTGCAAAGCGAGGTCATGGAGTAGCTATTTGCACTCCTTCAAATTTGACAATACGTAATAGCGTAACCAGTGCTTTTTGTACAATTTTAAATCGTCAAGAGAAAGTATCTACTAGTATTAAGTCATTTTACAAAAAGACAACCACTCGTGAAGAAATGCTCCCTTTGGCTGGATTTGATGTTATTTTTATGAGAGCTGAACCACCATTAGATCCTTTAATGCTTAATTTCCTTGATTCTGTGAAAGACGATGTATTCATTATTAATTCTGTAAGAGGGATGAGAGAGGCAAATAACAAGCTTTACACCGCTGCTTTTGAGGATCCTAATAATGAAATTATTCCTGTGACTCATGTCTCTAAGAATAAGAATTATCTCATTCAAATGATTGAAGAATCTAAATCTGATAAGATGATTTTGAAACCTTTAGATGGTTTCGGAGGTTCTGGCGTGATTCTTATTGAAAAATCAGCGATGGGTAATATAAATTCTTTATTGGATTTTTACATTCATAAAAAAGATGGAACTTCAGACTACGTAATTTTACAGGAGTATATTGAAGGAGCCGATCAAGGAGATGTGAGAATTTTATTACTCAATGGTGTCCCCATTGGAGCAATGAGACGTATTCCTGGCGAAAAAGATCATCGCTCTAATGTATCTGCAGGAGGAACGGTTGCAAAACATAAGCTAACTCAGCAAGAGAAATTACTTTGCAAAAGAATAGGACCTAAACTACTGAAAGATGGTCTTTACTTTGTGGGCATTGATGTTATCGGTGGAAAATTGGTTGAAGTGAATGTGATGAGTCCAGGAGGAATTACTTACATCAACAAAGTATATAAAACCAAAATTCAAGAGAAAGTAGTTGATTTTATGGAAAGCAAAGTCTTGGAAAGAAACGCAGCTTTCAAAAGAAAAACCGATTTAAAACGTATGGTAGAAGAAGCCTAATGCTTAAAGTTCCAAATATCATTGTAGATAGTCAATGGCTTAAAGAGCATTTAGGACACGACCAACTAATTATATTAGATGCTACAATTCCAAAGGTAACGGTGAGCAAACGTATAGAAACAAAAGTAAATGCAGCAATACCAACTTCACGCTTCTTTGATATAAAGAAAGAGTTTTCAGATACATCTGCTGACTTTCCGAATACCATGGTTTCACCAAAAGATTTTGAGCAAAAAGCTAGAAGATTAGGAATTAATCAAGATAGCTGTGTTGTGATTTATGATGAACATGGAATTTATTCAAGCCCAAGAGCTTGGTGGATGTTTAAATCAGTAGGTTTCGATAATGTAGCCATATTGGACGGAGGATTACCATATTGGAAATTGAATGGGTTTGAAGTAGAGAAAAGAAAAGAGATGGACTATGAAAAAGGCAACTTTCACTCCAAAAGAAGAAGAGATCATTTTGTAAGTACCCAATATGTTTTAAATTCAATAACAAGCAAAAAAAATCAAATTTTAGATGCCAGGTCACATGGCAGATTTGTTGGCGAATCACCCGAGCCGAGAAAAGGAGTAAAAAGCGGTCATATACCAAGTTCAAAAAGTTTGCCTTATTCAACGCTAATGAATGGAACAAAATTAAAATCGAAAAGAGATTTAAAAAGGATATTTGACGAACTTAACAAAGATCAAAAGCCTATGATATTCTCTTGTGGTACAGGGATTACTGCTTGCGTATTAGCTTTAGCAGCTAATGTAGCAGGTTATGAAGAGAATCTTGTTTATGATGGATCTTGGACGGAATGGGGAAGTAGCAATGAATTACCAATAGAATGTTAAACTATGATTAGATTATCTGTAGATCAAATTATCAACAAAATCAGAAATGGAGAAACCTTTCATGCTGTATCAGATGATTATTCTTTTACGCTAAAAATAGATGACTATGTACACTATGTTTGTGGAGCTGTACATGATGGACATCAATTTCGAAAAGAATTGTGGAAGAACTGTATGCATACAGAATACGAAAGGTGGTTTGAAGAAGACCCAGCTACTAAAGAGATGGTACAAACACATCCTATTGTGATCGCTGGAATGGATTCTCGATTCGAATACGATCTAAACAGAGCTCCTGATTCGGCCATATATACCGATGCATGGGGTAAACAATTATGGCACTCTCCTTTATCAAAGCAAATGAGAGAAAAGAGCTTGTCTAAGCATTACAATTTCTACAAAGTAGTAAAGGCGTTGATGCAAAAACTAGAGAAGCTTCATGGAGTTTGTATTGTATATGACATGCATAGCTACAATTGGAAACGTTGGGAAAGAGAAGTGCCCACTTGGAACTTAGGAACGGGAAATGTAGATCAAGATCGATTTAAAGACAGTATTGAGTCTTGGAGGTCTATTCTTGAGAGTACTCCACTTCCGAATGGAATAAATTCTACTTCAAAAATCAATGATACATTTCAAGGGAACGGGTACTTTTTAAAGTTTATCACTCAAAACTTTCAAAATACTTTAGTCTTGGCAACTGAGATTGCAAAAGTGTATTGCGATGAAAACCAGCAAATTATGTACCCTGAAGTAGTAATTGCTGTTGAAGAATATTTAAAAGAAGCATTAAAAAAACATGCTGATGCTTTTTATCAAGAGTATAAGTTTTAATTTTGTAGTCTTTATAAGTCTGATTTTATGATGAATGAATCCTCTGTGGCAACGAAATCTTTGTTAGAAATTGATAATTACATAGACAATCTTGTTAAAAAGATTGAACTCTTAAGCTATGTAAATCCAATCAATATTGAAGAGCAAAAAGTGAAATTTTTTGCGTCCAAATACTTGACAGACCCAGTTTTTGAATACCCTGTCATTGATTTTGATAAGTTCAATTTACACAGAGAGTTTTTCTCTCAGCCTATAGAGGATATTGAAGATGAAAAGTTACGAGCTTTATATGAAGATATTATCTACACTTATTCAGGATTAATTCAGTGTATTGAGACTATAGGAGAAGGGAAACGCTTTTATTACAACAGCTTACATGCTTTTGGAACTCCCACTGAGCAAGACGTGGAGAACGCAAAATTTATTCTACATTTTGATTCTGAAGATGAGACTTCTGAAATATTTCAACCTAAATATAATAGCGAAGAGGCTGAGGGAATTTTCAGAGAATATGCTAAGAATTACGACTTTACTTTTGATATTAAACATTCAGTTCACATGGGAGCCATAGCTATGGTGTTGAATAATATAAAGACTTTAGTCATTAATAAAAACCATACATTCTCTGAAAATGAAATGAATGTATTGACCAACCACGAAATAGGTGTGCACATGGTTACAACGATGAATGGTCAATTGCATCCATTGAAAATTTTCTCTCACGGTTTTCCTAACTATGAGGAAACTCAAGAAGGATTAGCTGTTTTTAGTGAATACATGTCAGGAAATCTGACAGTGAAAAGGCTGAAAGAGCTTGCCTACAGAGTAATAGCGGTTGATAGTTTGGCGAAGGGATACCCTTTCTCTAAAACTTTTCGATTGTTGCATAACACATACGATCTCAATAGAGAGGAAGCATTCTACATTTCAGTGAGAGCCCACCGAGGAGGTGGATTTACCAAAGATTATCTTTATCTATCTGGTTTAAAGAAAGTATATGATTATTATCAACAAGGAAAAGATTTAAACCTTTTACTTACTGGAAAAGTATGTTTGGAATTCTGCTCTCAAATAGAATATTTAATTGAAAAAGATTATGCGGTAAAACCAAAACACTACACAACATCTTTCAAAGAGAATAAGAATACCAATAAAACGGTTGATTTTATTTTAAACAGCTTAAAATAAGGTTTTTAACTCGCTAAATTTTGTGATGGTATAATTTGCATATTGAAGGGTTTGATCTGCTGCTAAAGGATTTCGATAACCGACCACAAAAATACCAGCATCGTTAGCTGCTTTTACACCATTGTCCGAGTCCTCTATAACAATACAATTCTCTCTTTGATGACCTCCGAGTAAAGCTGCTTTTTCAAAAATCTCTGGATGTGGTTTTGAAGCAGTTAAATCTGCACCGCTAATCTTAGCGACAAAATACTGATTCAAATCAAAACGGTTGAAAACCCTATTGATATTTACCATGGCTGAAGAAGAAGCTAATACTAATTTTATTCCTTTTTGAAATAAATGTTTGATTAAATCTTCAACCCCTTCCACCAAATGCAAACTTGGATCATTCTCAAAGAAATTCACGTACCGTTCTCTCTTATTTAATACCAACTCTTCTGGGTCTTCAGAGATGTCAAAGTGCTTCACTAATTTCTGAAATGCGTTGATCGTGGAGGAACCTGTAAGTGTTTTGTATAATTCATCAGAGACAGTTACTCCGATAGCATTAAAAGTTTCATAATAAGCTTTTTTATGAAGTTCTTCAGAATCAATAATCACCCCATCCATATCAAAGATGACACATTGTACGTTATTTGGAAAATTCATTAATCTAAAAACTTAGCTTTAAGTTCAGGTGTAGGTATCATACAGCTCTCTTTTTTACCATACCATTTGTATCTGTTTTTCGCTATAAAATCATAAAAAACGTTGTTGAAAGAAGTGGGAAAAATTGTAAAAATTTGGAGTAATTTCCAAAATCCAGAAAATTCTTTTGTGATCTTAAGTACAGCTTCAGATTTTATATAATGCCCTTTCTTAGGGTCAAATAAAATGATAGAATCTGTTTCTAAAGTATCTATTTTCAGATGATCAAGTATTTTTTGACCTGTTTTGGATTGTAAGGCAATAAAGAGAAAAACATTGTTTTTATCTCTTTTAATAACTTGATTAACAGAAGAGTTACAGAGGTTACAGACACCATCAAATAGAATCACTTTTTTCCCTTCAGGAATATGAAATGGTAATTTTGTCATATACTACCACAAAAATAAAACTTAAAAATTTAATGAAGAGTGTAACAATTTAATTTTATAGCCGTCTTATGTGAGGTAGCAGTTGAATATGAACCCTTGTTTTAACATAAAATTAGTAGGTGTAATCAGTGTCATAAGCTACTTTTACACTAAAATTAACCAACGCCAATGATTCGAATTAAAAATCTACACAAATCTTATCCAATCGGAAAAGATTCATTACATGTACTCAAAGGGATAGACTTGCACATTAAAGAAGGGGAATTTGTCTCTATCATGGGATCCTCAGGTTCAGGGAAATCAACCTTATTAAACATTGTAGGTCTATTAGATGAGCATGATGCTGGAGATTATCATTTAAACGGACAACTCATTAAAAATTTGAATGAAAAGAAAGCTGCGGTCCTAAGAAATAAGTTTTTAGGATTCGTCTTTCAGTCTTTCAATTTAATATCATACAAAACAGCTCTAGAAAATGTAGCGTTACCTCTTTATTACAAAGGAATGGGTAGAAAAGAGCGTCAGAGAATCGCTTTAGAATACTTAGATAAAGTTGGATTGAAAGATTGGGCTTCTCATTTACCAAATGAGTTATCTGGAGGGCAGAAGCAAAGAGTAGCTATAGCAAGAGCTTTGGTTACGAAACCAAAAGTTGTTTTGGCCGATGAACCAACAGGAGCGTTGGATTCTACAACTACAGATTCTGTAATGGATTTGTTAAAAGACATTAACGATGAAGGTATGACCGTTTTCGTGATTACTCACGAAGAAGAAGTGGCTGCCCAAACAAAAAGGGTAGTACGTCTTAAAGACGGTGTAATTATTAGTGACAGTGCAGATGCATCTGTTGGAGTGAAATCAGAAGCTATTTAATTATGTTTGATTTAGATCGTTGGAGAGAAATATTTCAGAGTATGAACAAAAACAAACTTCGTTCTGTTCTCTCCGGATTTACAGTTGCGTTTGCCATTTTACTTTTTACATTACTTTTCGGAATTGTAAGTGGATTGAGAAACACATTTGCTGATGCATTTGTTGATGATGCAGCGAACTCTATTTTTGTACGTGTATGGAAGACGAGTAAACCATACAAGGGGCTACAAGCTGGTAGAAGAATTCAATTGGATAACAAAGATTTTGATTATGTAAAGGATAAGTATACTGATAAAATTCAGTTGATGACTGCTAGAATCTACAAAAATTTCAATGTTTCCTATAAAAAGAACCAAGACAATTATAATTTTAGAGCGGTCCATCCCGATCACCAATTTTTGGAAAAGACAATAATGGATGAAGGACGTTATATCAATCATTTAGATTTGGAAGAGTCTGCCAAAGTAATCGTAATTGGGAGATTGGTGAAAAAAGATTTATTTGGCGAATTACCTGCAATGGGCAAGCGTTTAAACGTTAGTGGGATATCCTATAAGGTTATTGGGGTTTTCTCAGATGATGGGGGAGATAATGAGGAGAGATTGTGCTATATTCCTGTAACCACAGCCCAAAGATTATATGGTAATAATGATTATATCAATCAGATTAACATAGGTTACAACCCTAATTTAAGTTTAGATCAAGCTGTTTCTTTTGGGAATAGATTAGAGAGAGATTTAAAAAATAAGCTAGACATCCACCCTGATGATCAAAATGCCTTATTTGTAAGAAATATGGCTGAAGCGAATAAAAATGTCAACACGTTCATGTTGGTACTATTCTTCATCGTAATCATCGTAGGATCTGGAACTTTAATTGCTGGGATTATAGGAATCAGTAATATTATGATTTTTGTAATCAAAGAGAGAACAAAAGAATTTGGAATTCGAAAAGCCTTAGGTGCGAAACCAGGTTCTATTATTGGAATGGTAGTTCAAGAATCTGTTTTGATTACTACTATTGCAGGATACTTAGGATTGAGTTTAGGAACATTTATCTTAAATCAAATAGGAGATGGGTTAGAAGAATACTTCATTAAAGACCCTAGTGTTAATACAGGAATAGTTGTTGGTGCAACAATTGCGTTGATTTTATCTGGTCTTATTGCTGGATATGTACCCGCCAAAAAAGCAGCTAGAATTAAACCCATTGTAGCTTTAAGAGCAGATTAATTATGAAGTTTTTATTTGATTCAGATACTTGGCAAGAAATTTACGGTGGTATCCGTAAGAATAAAACACGTACCATTATTACCATTATTGGAGTGTTATGGGGAATATTTTTACTAGTAGTTCTATTGGGAGCTGCCAGAGGAATGGAAAATAATTTTAAAAATCTTTTTGGAGATTTTGCTACTAATAGTGTGTTTGTATGGGCGCAAAGAACAGACAAGCCATTTAAAGGTTTTCAGAAAGGAAGAAGAGTTCGTTTAACTACCAATGATGTAGAAGTTTTAAAAAATGAATACGATCAGATTAAGTTTTTAGCTCCAAGAAGTCAGACAAATAGTACCATTACCAATGGATTCAAATCGGGTGATTTTAATGTTAATGGTGATTATCCCGTTTTAGATCAGGTTCAGAAAAAAGAATTAGTTTATGGTCGATTCTTGAATGACAATGATATTAAATTGAAGTCTAAAGTCTGTGTTATTGAAGAGGAAATCTACAAGCAACTTTTCGAGAAAAATGAAAACCCAATAGGGCAGTATGTAATTATTAGTAATATCAATTATAAGGTGGTCGGAGTTTACAAAAGTGGAAACATTGACTTTGACGGACAAGCTACTTATATTCCATTCACAACTTTTCAGCAGGTATACAACAGAGCAAATAGAATAGGTTGGATGATGATTACAGCCAAAGATGGGTACGATATCAAACAGTTAGAAACAGATATCAAGCTTACATTGAAAAACCTTCATAAGGTAGATCCAGAAGATGAAAGAGCTTTTGGAAGTTTTAACATGGCTGTGGAGATTGGAAAAATTACTGGATTTTTAACGGGTATGCAATTCTTAACGTGGTTTGTTGGTATTGCCACTCTGATAGCTGGAGTTTTTGCAATTGGCAACATTTTACTAATCACAGTGAAAGAAAGAACAAAAGAGATAGGAATACGAAGAGCTATTGGAGCAACACCAGCAAGTGTACGTCAGCAAGTAATTTTAGAATCAGTATTCTTAACAACTATAGCAGGTATGCTAGGAATAGTGTTTGGAGGAATCATATTATTTATTATGGACTCTACCGTGGGATCTGGTCCAGATCCAACTTTGTTAAACCCTACAGTTAGTATCACTATAGTCTTAATTGCATTTTTAGTATTGGCAATTTTAGGAACTTTAATAGGTCTAATCCCCGCTTACATGGCTACATTGGTAAAACCAATAGAGGCTTTGAGAGACGAATAAAAAATTAAATCAAAAAAAATAATTAACCAAACGTTTATATAAACAAACAAAATGAGTAAAAGAGCGAAAATCATATTAGGTATTGTAGTAGTAGCATTTATTGTAATTCTTATCTGGTTAAGAAAGAAAAATGCTTCGAACCCTGTGACTTTTAAAACAGAAAAAGCCTTTAAGGCGAATATCACAAAAAAGACAGTAGCTACAGGTAAAGTAATTCCATTAGAAGAGATTGAAATCAAACCTCAAATTACTGGAATCATTGACAAAATATATTTAGAAGAAGGCCATAAAGTAAAAAAAGGCGACTTAATAGCTACTGTTCGTGTAGTACCTAATGAGCAATCATTAATTAGTGCTAAGGGTAGAGTAGATAATGTAAAAATCAGATTAAAGAATGCTGAGATTGCATACAACAGAAACAAATCGCTTTTCGATAAAGGTGTAGTGGCAGCCTCTACTTTTGAGCAGATTGAATTGACATATAATCAAGCAAAACAAGATTTAGTGAATGCCGAAAACGATTACAAAATCATTAAAAGTGGTTCCTCTGGAGAAGGAGGTTTTGCTAATACGGATATTAGAGCACAAATCTCTGGGACCATTCTTGAAATTCCTGTAAAAGAAGGAGATCAAGTAATTCAGAGTAATAACTTTAATGCAGGAACTACCATTGCTTCTATCGCAGATATGAGTAAGATGATTTTCGAAGGAAAAGTAGATGAATCTGAAGTAAGTAAATTAATCAGTGGAACTGATATTGAAGTAGCTCTAGGGGCTATTGAAGAGAAGAAATTCCCAGCAAAATTAGACTTCATTGCGCCAAAAGGTACAGAAGAAGGTGGAGCTGTTCAATTTACCATCAAAGCAACCATTTCTTTAGATGACAATTATTTTGTAAGAGCAAACTACAGTGCAAACGCAGATATTGTTTTAGAGAAAAAAGACAGTGTATTGTCTATTAAAGAAGCGCTATTACGTTTTGATAAGAAAACAGAAAAGCCATACGTAGAGGTAAAGGTTGGAGAGAATGAATTTGAAAAGAGAGAACTGGAACTCGGAGTATCTGATGGAGTAAACATTGAAGTAAAATCTGGAATTACTGCTGAAGACAATCTTAAGATTTGGAACAAAGCGAAGAAAGATAACAATAATAACTAATCATTATTATAGATTATAAAAAGGGAGCTTTTAGCTCCCTTTTTTATTGGTATTGGAAAAGTTTATGTTTCGATGCTTACCGCAAAATTAAAATTGATTCTTCTGTCAATAGACTGTTATAAATGAATCCTATATCCTATTTCGAAACCAAAAATATTAAAACCATCGTTAGATGATTGAATGTTTAAATTAGAGACATGACCAATATTGAGTCCAGCATAAAGTTCAGATTTTCGAATTGGCAAAGCAAGTCCTAAAGAAAGGTTTTCAAGAAAAGTAAAACCTTGTGATAACCTTTCAGTTTCCACATCAATGTAACCTGCGCCTAATCCAGCGGTTACTTCAAAAATAATGCCTTTATATAGTTGTCTTCTAAACTGAAAACCTAATTCAATAGCGTAGAGTGAAATTGCCTTCCTTTGAGTAAACTTTTCCTGTAAAAACTCGAAATTGGGTACAGTAGGTTTCACAAAGAACTTATTAAGAAGTTGGTGTTTGATCAGTTGAAATTGAGGTTGAACAATAAGATCAAAATCCCATCTCTTATTCGGTTGATTTAAATGGTAAAAGAATTGAAATTTAACAGTGTTGGTTGTGTAAAAGAAATCCTTGTCATCAAACAAAAAGTTCTGACCATTAGCATCATTATAGACAACTCCTAGTTTGAAGAGTTTCCTCTTCTTCTTAGCTTTTTCTTGTGATAAAGCAACAGAAGAGACAAACAATAAAACAAAAAGTACAAGAGAGTTACGCAAACTGCTTAGATACTTTTTCAGCTTTTCTACTTTCAGAATAATCGTAAAAACCTTCACCAGATTTCACTCCTAACTTACCTGCTCTTACCATATTTACTAGAAGTGGACATGGGGCATATTTTGGGTTTTTGAACCCCTTATACATGACTTCTAAAATTGATAGGCATACGTCTAAACCTATAAAATCTGCCAATTGCAATGGTCCCATTGGATGTGCCATCCCTAACTTCATAACAGTATCAATCTCTTGCACACCAGCTACGCCATTGTATAGCGTTTCTATAGATTCATTGATCATAGGCATTAAAATTCTATTCGCAACAAATCCAGGGTAATCATTTACCTCAACAGGAATCTTGTTAATCTTTTTTGTTAAGTCAACAGTAAAATCTAAAACCTCATCAGAAGTATTATACCCTCTAATAATTTCCACCAATTTCATGATGGGTACTGGGTTCATAAAATGCATTCCAATAACCATATCAGGACGATTCGTAGCAGCTGCTATTTGCGTAATTGAAATAGAAGAAGTATTGGTGGCTAGAATAGTGTCATCAGGACAAACTTGATCCAATTCTTGAAATATCTTTAGCTTAAGGTCTAAATTTTCTGTAGCTGCTTCCACTACCAAGCTAGCATATTGAGTACCTTCTTTAATAGATGTATAAGTAGTAATATTCGAAAGCGTATTTTGCTTTTCTTCTTCTGTAATTTTCTCTTTAGAAACCATTCTGTCTAAATTTTTAGAAATGGTTGCTATGCCTCTATCTAAAGCAGCTTGAGAAATATCAATTAATTGAACATTAAAATTAAACTGAGCAAAAGTATGCGCAATTCCATTCCCCATGGTACCGGCACCGATAACAGCTATATTCTTCATATATGATTTGATTTGTTTTTGAGTTTTCTATCTATCGAAACAATCGATAATTTGCTGAGCCACACGCAAAGCATTCGTACCATGACGTAAACTAACAATGGGTTTTGTATCATTTTCTATTGCATCCGCAAACGACTCTAATTCGTCTAAAATTGCATTGTTAGGAGTAATCTCAGGATTGTCGAAATAAATCTGTTTTTTGATACCCTCTGCATTTTGTAGGATCATAGCAAACTCATCTGGACTTTCTGGAGCGTCTTTCATACGTACTACTTCAGATTTTTTATCTAAAAAGTCTACAGAGATGTATGCATCTTTTTGGAAGAATCGCGATTTTCTCATATTCTTCATAGAAATTCTACTTGCTGTTAAATTAGCAACACAACCATTTTCAAATTCGATACGTGCGTTGGCAATATCTGGTGTTTCTGAAATCACTGAAACCCCGCTAGCATGTACATCTTTTACAGGAGAATTTACAACACTTAAAATAATGTCTATATCGTGAATCATTAAATCCAGTACAACAGGCACATCGGTTCCTCTTGGATTGAATTCTGCTAATCTGTGCGTCTCAATAAACATAGGCGATCCAATCATATCTTTAACCGCAATAAAAGCTGGATTAAACCTTTCTACATGTCCCACCTGACCTTTAATGTGCTTTTGACTAGCCAGTGTTCTGATTGCTTCGGCTTCCATCACAGTATTGGTGATTGGCTTTTCTATAAAAATATGGCAACCACTTTCAATAGCCATTTTAGCACAATCAAAATGAGACAGGGTGGGAGTAACAATATCCACTACATCTACCGAATTGATCAGTTCTTCGACAGAAGAAAAAGAATGGTATCCAAACTCATCGGCAACCTTTTTCGCATTTTCCTCAGAAGGATCGTAAAAACCAACAAGGTCATATCTGGCAGATTGTTGCAATAATTTAAGGTGAATCTTTCCGAGATGTCCAGCTCCTAAAACTCCTACTTTTAACATAAAAAATGATTTTATTAGCGATGATTTTTCAACGAGAACAAAGATACAATTTTATAGGAATTTTAGGGGAATTATTCTACTTTTAGCTTCTTGTAATCTGATAGAATTTGCGAGACACTTCAAAACATCAAGGACTTAGAAATCAGTTAGCTAAACTACTAGAACAAAAAGGGATTTACGATGAAAAAGTATTGAATACAATTCGTAATATTCCTCGACATTTGTTTATTGATTCCTCTTTTGAAGATCATGCTTATCAAGACAAGGCGTTTCCAATTTTAGCTGATCAGACCATATCACAGCCTTATACAGTTGCTTTTCAAACACAAATGTTAAGTATTAAACCTGGAGATAAAGTTCTGGAGATCGGTACGGGTTCAGGATATCAAACTGCTGTTTTATTAGAGTTGAAAGCCGAAGTATATTCAATTGAAAGACAACACGAACTATTCAAACGTACTTCATTGTTTTTGCCCAAGATTGGCTACAAACCAAAGAAATTTATTTTTGGAGATGGTTACAAAGGCTTCCCCGAAAAAGCACCATACGATAAAATTATCGTAACTGCAGGGGCTCCGTATGTGCCTAAGCCATTGTTATCGCAATTAAAAGTAGGAGGAATGCTATTGATACCTGTTGGGGATAAGACACAAATTATGACTTCTTTTGTAAGAAAATCGCTCAAAGAATTTGAAAAAGAAGAGCTAGGAAATTTTGCTTTTGTACCAATGTTAGAGAAGAAGAATTAGATTTCAATTATCAATTATCAATTATCAATTATCAATTATCAATTATCAATTATCAATTATCAATTATCAATTATCAATTATCAATGGTCATTGTTAACTGAAAACTGTTTATTGATTTGCTCTCTTCCAAATTGCCGTTCTTCCAATCAAAGAAAAACCAATATACCCTCTTATTTTTAAAGTATTATCATCGAGTAGTTTGATGTAGCATTTGTATTCTTTGCCATTTTTTGGGTCTAAAATTTTACCTCCAGACCATTCCTCTTCTTTCTTTTTTAATCCCGTTAAAATATCCATCCCCAAAATAGGCTGATTCTTTCTTTTTCCCTTACACTCGGTGCAAGTGGCATCTCTTCTCTCTTCATCAAGTATAGAAACAATTTTTGCATAGGCTTTCCCATCTTTTTCGTAAACTTCAATAATGGACTCTTTTTCGTTCGTGTCTTCGTCAATAGAATACCATTTTCCAAAAACGGTTTGACTATTTACAAAAAAAGAAATCATGACAAAAAGAAAGAAAAGTTTAAGACGCATTTTTAATGGGATTTTATGTTTACTACAAACAAAAATATGAAAAGTTTATTGCTCATGGGACCTTCATAAACTGCAAAAAAAAGTCTATAAAGGCAAGGAATTAATCGTATCGAGCATTGAAATTATTGTCCCATTTCCCTTGAACTCTTAAAATTTGCTCGATAATATCTCTCACACAGCCTTCACCACCTTTCTTATCTGAAATGTACTTGGAAATTTTTTGTACTTCAGGAACCGCATCATTAGGGCAGCAAGGTAAACCAACCAATTTCATCACAGGAATATCGGGTATATCATCACCCATATACAAGACATTCTCAGGTGCTAAACCATACATGTCAACTAGTTCGTGATATTGCTCTATTTTATCGTGAGCACCCAAATAGACATCCTGAATTCCTAAATTGTTCAATCGAGTTCTTACACCTTCATTTTTCCCTCCTGAAATCACACAAATTCGCAAACCCTGTTGAATGGCTGTTTTCATAGCATACCCATCTTTAATATTCATCTGTCGTACCAATTGACCGTCTGGCATTACAGTAACCATACTATTCGTTAAAACACCATCGACATCAAGAATGAGTGTGTTGATTTGTGAAAGATATTGCTTATAACTTTTTTCCATGTTCTTGTATTGAGTTGGTCAATTTTTGATAAATATCTTTTTGAGAAGAATTCAGCAAATTTAGATGATTTTTTATCGTTTTTTGGTCATTTCGTATGGCAGGACCAGTTTGTGCATTTTTTGGGTCCATACTTTTTATCTTTTTTGAAGTTTCCTCAATAATAGGATAGAGGATATGAAAAGGAATTTGTTGAGTATCACAAATATCCTTTGCGATCTGAAATAAATGATTCGTAAAATTATTTGCAAAAACAGCAGCTATATGAATGTACTTCCTTTGCTGAGAATCAATTTTGTAGAATTGACTTCCTAGCATATTAGCCAGATGACATAGAAGCTGGTAATCTTCCTCGTTTTCAGTCTCCAAGCAGAAAGGTACCTGAGAAAAATCGATTTGTTTTTCTTTTGTAAAAGATTGAGGAGGGTAAAAAACACCTTTTCTGGTTGAGTTTTTTAATTGATTCATTTCAGTATTTCCAGATGTGTGTACTACAAATGAATTTTGAATTTTGGAAGAAACCTCTGGAATAGCATCATCAGAAACAGCTATAATAGTTACATCTGTTTCAGATAAGTCTTTCAAATCTCTTGAATTGTATTGAGTAACTGTAAGGTTTGATTTTACCTTACTAAATGCATTATACAAATGAAACCCTAAATTTCCCGTACCAATAATCGCAACTGAAATCATAAAACGAAGATATTGAAATTATCAAAAGAATGAGGTTAAAATATTTTTCGCATATTTGTATCACTATGATAGTCTAAATCTACTTTCCGTTTTTGAAGTCTTTTTGAAAGACTTATCCAATTTAGAGCATTTCCTAATGATAAATAGGAGATGAACATTATATCACTATAAGACATTATCATAATGACAACAGATCAACAACAATCAAAACAAACTATTTTTTCTCTTTTTTTAGAGGCTGTTAGAGGAAAGCAAAACGATTTTACAACTGGAAGCATTCGAAAAGCAGTATTTATGCTTTCGATACCCATGATTCTTGAAATGTTAATGGAATCCATCTTTGCATTGGTAGACATCATCTTTGTATCTAGAGTGAGTGTCAATGCAGTTGCAACAGTAGGGTTAACAGAATCCGTGTTAACCTTAGTATATGCAGTAGCGATTGGATTGAGCATGGGAGCTACAGCCATTGTAGCTAGACGAACTGGAGAAAAAGACCAGGAGGGAGCAAGCAAAGCGGCTGTACAAGTTATCTTGTTAGGAATATTCATTGCAATGCTCATAAGTGTTATTGGGATTGTTTTTCCCAAAGAGATACTTGAGTTTATGGGAGGAGAGCCTGAGCTGATTCAAGAAGGTTATGGATATACTCAGGTGCTCTTGGGTGGTAACATGACCGTAATGCTACTGTTTTTAATCAATGCAGTATTTAGAGGAGCAGGGAATGCATCCATTGCTATGTGGACATTGATACTCTCAAATGGATTGAATATTATTTTAGATCCCATTTTTATTTTTGGGTTGGGACCTATCCCTGCTTATGGAGTTGAAGGAGCAGCAATAGCAACAACAACAGGTAGAGGAGTGGCGGTATTAGCACAATTGGTCATATTATTTAGAGGAAACTCCTACATCAAAATTGCTCTGAGAGATGTTCGAATACATTTCGAAGTGATGCTCAATTTGATTAAGGTTTCAATAGGAGGTATTGGGCAATTCATTATTGGAACTTCCAGTTGGGTAATTCTGATGCTGTTTATGGCAAAATTTGGAAGTGAAGTATTAGCAGGTTATACCATAGCCATTCGTATTATGATGTTTACCTTGATGCCTGCATGGGGGATGAGCAACGCCGCAGCAACTTTGGTAGGGCAGAATTTGGGAGCTGGACAACCAGAAAGAGCAGAAATATCTGTTTGGAAAACAAGTAAGTATTGTGCTATATTCATGGGAATTGTATCACTCATCTATGTGTTTTTGGCTCCGACTTTTTTAGGTTGGTTTAGTAACAATACTAAAGTAGTTGAGAATGGAGCCCTTTGTTTACAGGTTATTGCTGTAGGTTATATTGCTTACGCTTATGGAATGGTAATTATTCAATCTTTCAATGGATCTGGAGATACTAAAACACCTACCATTATCAATTTTATTTGTTTTTGGTTATTCCAATTACCATTTGCATATCTTATGGCTTTTATCTTAGATTTTGGACCGAGCGGAGTTTTCTGGGCGATTACTTTGGCTGAAGTTCTCATCGCTATTATAGGAGTTATCTGGTTCCGAAAAGGAAAATGGAAGACCGTACAAGTTTAGCGTATCTTTTGTAAATTCGTACAAGAATCATATTCAATGAAAAAATTAGGAATCAACACCCAATGTGTTCATGTGGGTGAGGTAAAAGATCAACAATTCAAAGGAGCAGTATCACCTGTTTATATGTCAACTTCTTATGCTTTTGACGAAGTGGATATCAAGAGGTATCCTAGGTACTACAATACACCAAATCAAGAAGCCTTGTGCAAAAAAATCGCTGTTTTAGAACATACAGAAGATGCTATGATATTTTCCTCTGGAATGGCGGCTATTAGCACTTCTATGATGGCTTTTTTAAAGCCTGGAGATCATGTTATTGTTCAGCAGGTAATTTATGGTGGTACCTACAACTTCATCGTTAAAGAATTTGAGAAATTCAATATTGAATACTCATTCACAGAGAGTCATGTAATCTCTGATTTTGAAGAATTGATTCAGGAGAATACCAAAATTATATATGTGGAAACTCCATCGAATCCACTATTATCGCTAACAGATATCAAAGCAATAGCAGGTCTAGCCAAAAGCAATGGAATTATGACCATGATTGACAATACGTTTGCGTCCCCGATAAATCAGAATCCGTATGATTTTGGAATTGACATTGTAATCCACTCTGCAACGAAGTACATGGGTGGACATTCAGATATTTCGGCAGGAGCAGTAGCAGCCTCAAAAGAACATATTGAAGCCATTTGGCAAACAGGCATTAATCTCGGCGGCAATTTGAGTGATTTTATGGTTTGGATGTTAGAGAGAAGTCTTAAAACGTTAAATTTAAGAGTAAAGGAGCAAACTAAAAATGCTCAAATCATGGCAGAATACTTTGAGCAGAGCAATGATATCGACAAAGTTTACTATCCAGGCTTAGAATCACATTCCGATCATGAATTGGCAAAAAAGCAAATGAAGGGATTTGGGGCCATGTTATCTTTTGAGTTGAAAGATGAAATTGATCCTATGGAATTTCAACGAGCATTACAGTTGATTAAACCATCCATGAGTTTAGCAGGTTTAGAAAGTACCACCGTTAGTCCAGCTCAGACAACACATGCGTTACTTTCCGAAGAAGAACGGTTAGAGAGAAGAATAAAAAATGGGTTGATACGTTTTTCTGTAGGCATTGAAGAACCTGAAGATTTGATAGCGGATATAGAACAAGCGATTCAAAAAACGATAAGAATTACTGCATGAAGTTAGACATACTTGCATTTGGAGCACACCCTGATGATGTTGAGTTAGGAGCTGCGGCAACATTAGCGAAAGAAATTTCATTAGGAAAAAAAGTTGGGATAGTAGATTTAACTCAAGGAGAGTTAGGCACAAGAGGTTCTGCCGAACTTCGAAAAATTGAAGCTGAAAAAGCTGCCGAGATATTGGGTATAGTGGTCAGAGAGAATTTAAGTTTTGCTGATGGCTTTTTTGTCAATGATAAGGAACATCAAATTGCGGTCATCAAAATGATACGAAAATATCAACCAGATATCGTGCTTTGTAATGCAATAGATGATCGACATATTGATCATGGAAAGGGAAGTAAACTCGTTTCTGATGCTTGTTTTTTAAGTGGGTTGCAAAAGATTATAACTGAATGGGGTGGAAAACTGCAAGAAAAATGGAGACCCAAGCACGTTTATCACTACATTCAATGGAAAAATATTGAACCCGATTTTGTTGTAGATGTGACTGGATTCATGGATCAAAAGGTGGCATCGGTGATGGCATATAGTTCACAATTTTTTGATCCCAATAGTAAAGAACCTCAGACTCCCATTACGAGCAAAAACTTTACAGACAGTATTGAATATAGGGCAAGAGACTTAGGGAGATTAATTGGAGCAGAATATGCTGAGGGTTTTACAGTAGAGCGATTTGTTGCTGTTGATTCTCTAGATAAATTAATTTGATTTTTTCTTTTCGAAAAATCAAAAAATAAAGTACATTTGCACCCGCCTTTGGAAATAAATTTTCCTTCGGCGGACATTTAAAAATTGACGGTGAACCATTGTCAATTGTATATGGTGGTTGTAGCTCAGCTGGTTAGAGCGCCGGATTGTGGTTCCGGAGGTCGTGGGTTCGAACCCCATCTTCCACCCAAAAAAGCTTCTTCATTTTTGAAGAAGCTTTTTTTAATTTATAAAACAATTTTGTTCTATTCTATGGATCAAGGCTAAATGAGAGATCAAGACCAATTGTTGTGTTTGTTATTGATGATTGTAGATTTTTGATTGACGATATTTGAATGATGAATATAGAACATCGAATGATGAGCATTGAAAATTAGATGAGGTAAGCAATTGTAAGTAATTATAATTTAATAAATTAGTGATTATTACCCAACATTTATTTAGTTATGAAACCCAACACTACCCAAAAAGTTGCTAGGCAAAACATCGTTAAAGCATTCTTTCAAATACCAAAAATCTCAAAAAACCCAATAGCCTATTTTCAAGAAATACTAGATAAAAACAATGGAGTTGTCTCTGGAACTATTCCTTATAAATTTCTATTAACTGATCGCCCTGAACTGATTAGGCAGATGCTTCAAAAAAACCATAAAAACTATCGAAAACCTCGGGGATTGAGATTTATAGCTAAAAAATATGTAGGAAATGGTTTACTTATTTCAGATGGAGCATATTGGTTGGCACAACGAAGAGCAATTCAAAAAGGGTTTCACAAGGAAAAACTTGAAAAAATATCAAAAACGATGGTTTCTGAAATTAATCATTACATGGAAACTAAATTGAATATTTATGCTCATAAAGAGGAAGAAATAGATCTCGTAAAAGAAATGACTCATCTAGCTTTTAGGATAGTTACCAAAGGGTTATTTAGTGAAACTGTGGAAAATCATAGGCTTGAGGTTATTTCTACTGCTCTTAGTAATTTACAACAATTTTTGATTGACCGAGCTCGAAAGCCATTCCTAATACCATGGCATTTCTTCACTAAAAAGGAAGAAAAGCTTCAGAAAAAGATAGACGAGTCTAAGAGTATTGTATTAGAGATAATTCATAATAGAAAAAAATCAGGTTCAAAGAATGATGATCTTTTGGACATGCTACTCGAATCAAGATATGAAAATGGCGAAAAAATGAGTGATCAACAAATTTTAGATGAATGTTTGCTATTTTTTGTTGCAGGACATGAAACCTCTGCTATGTCTTTAACATGGACTTGGTATTTATTATCTGAACATGATGAGATTCAAGACAAACTGCATCATTCTGTAATAGATAATTTGGGCACAAAGAAACCTTCATTTGAATCGCTAAAAGAACTGGGGTATGCACTTCAAGTTATTGAAGAATCGATGCGTTTATACCCTCCAGCTTGGTATCTCGTAAGAGAAGCTATTGAAGATGATTATTGCAATGGTATTCCTTTGAAAAAAGGTACTGACATTACTGGGTTTGTTTATGGTGTGCATCATAATTCTAACTATTGGAAAGACCCTGAAACTTTTGACCCAGAGCGATTTTCTCCTGAAAGAAAAAAGCAGCAAAAACCATACACTTATATTCCATTTGGAGGAGGCCCAAGATATTGTATTGGGAATAATTTTGCGATTATGGAAATGCAATTAATTTTGGCAATGTTTGTGAAAAAATATGAATTTATAAAGGTCAAACAATCGGAACCTGTAGGATTAAACCCCTTATTAAACCTAAGGCCAAAAAACAGCATTAAAGTCGTAGTAAAAAAGAGAGAGCTATAGGGTACAACTTTTAGAAAATATTATGAAAATTTATTTTCCAATACAAAAATTAGAGAAGATGTGACCTAAAATGTCTTTGTCTACATCGTATTCTCCAGTGATGTTTCCTAAATGGCGCAAGCATTCTCGGATATCAATGGCAAAAAGGTCTGAAGAAATTTCTGCATCAATACCCTCTTGAACAGATTGTATACTCTCTAGAGCGTTGTTCAAAGCTTCAAAATGACGAGAATTGGAGACAACCGTTTCGTTATTACTCAAAGCACCTTTGTTAACCAAAGAGGTCAATTCGGTAAGAAGTGTGTCAAAGCCTATTTTATTTTTAGCAGATAATAATAAGATACCTTCTATTGAAGACGTAATCTCTTCTTTTTGCAATTCTTCTAAAGTGTCTGTTTTGTTAGCAATAGTTAAGAGTCTTTTATTGGGGAAACGATCTTGTATGACCTGTATTTCTTTAAGAAACGTCTCTTTGGATGTGGCAAACTTTCTGGAATCAATTAAAAAGATGACTAACTGAGCATTTTCAGCTTTTTCATAAGCCTTTTGAATTCCAATACTTTCAACAACATCATCGGTCTCTCTGATTCCTGCTGTATCGATAAATCGGAAAACAACACCTTCAATAATCAGTTCATCTTCAATAGCGTCTCGTGTCGTACCAGCAATGTCTGAAACAATCGCTTTTTCCTCGTTTAACAAAGCATTTAGCAAGGTAGATTTCCCAACATTTGGCTCTCCAATGATGGCTACAGGAATTCCATTTTTCATGGCGTTTCCAAAAGCAAAACTATCGATGAGTTTTTTCAGCACCGAAGAAATGGTAGCGACCAATTGTCTAAACTTGGTACGATCGGCAAACTCTACATCTTCACCAGAAAAATCCAACTCTAGTTCAATCAATGCTGCGAAATCTAACAACTGACCTCTCAATTCTTTCAGCTCATTCGTAATTCCCCCTCGCATCTGTTGCATGGCTACTTGATGTGAAGCATCTGAATTTGATGCAATGACATCAGCTACTGCTTCTGCTTGCGAGAGATCCATCTTACCATTGAGAAAAGCACGCATGGTAAATTCACCATTGTCTGCCATACGACAGCCGTTCTTTAGAAAAAGTTGAATGATTTTTTGCTGAATGTAACTGGAACCGTGACAGGATATTTCTACCACATTTTCTCCTGTGTACGAATAAGGGTTCTTGAAAATAGAAACCAGCACCTGATCCAAAACGTTCGTACCATCAACAATATGCCCCAAATGCAGTGTGTGTGATGTTTGTTTTCTAAGATCTTTTCCTCGCACTGATTGGAAAAAAGAAGCAACCATATCAATAGATTCCTCTCCCGACAGGCGAATGACAGAAATAGCGCCAACTCCTGAGGGAGTTGCTAGGGCAATGATGGTATCATTTGGAATCATGGGGCAAATATAAGGGATCAGGCTTAATTGTTATGTTTCTTTTTTCTTTCCACTTTTTCCATTCTGCCATTCGGCAGACAGGGATGAAAAAGTGACAAACCAGCCTGCGGCAGGCAGGAAATCTAGCAGCAATCATTTTTCCTATTATTTTCCAATTCATGGAATGACTGTATTTCAGTCTGCTTGAAGATTGCTATGCAAGATGAATTACTGAAATACAATGAAATGAATTGATTGAAAATACAGAAAAAAGATTGAGGCAAAGCATTTTAGTAAAGAAATGACCTATCGAAAAAAATCTTAAAAAACAAAGAAACAGAGATGGTTAAAAGATGGAAAGCTGTTTGAGTTTCGAATTTTCGAAACAAGTTCTTTCCATCTGTGGATGGTGATTCTGTAGTTTTTTAGATTTTTTTCATCAGTCTTGACTTTTTTGATTCGTTTTTGCTTCTGTCACACTGAGCTTGTCGAAGTGAAGGCAAAAATGAATATCAATAGGTTTATTAGTGTAGTAATAATGATTGTAAATAGATTTATTATTTCTTTTTCATAAAATCAATTTAAAAGAGATACACAATTTTTGTGACTGATCTAATATAAGTTTTACTATGTAGAAAATGTAACAAATTGTACTTCAGTGCGTCGAATAGGTATACTCACTAACTTTTTAAGAAAATGAGAAAGAACAATCAACTATTAGTGCTAACACATTTAAGCCAATTAATTGATTTTGTAACAGTTATTGGAGGCTTTATCGTGCCTTTTATTATTTGGATGACAAATAAGAATGAAGTTGACGGAATGGATGAGCATGGAAGAGCTATTTTAAACTTTAGGATCAGCATGTTTCTATATCTACTTCTTTGTATTCCTATGATCTTGTTTTTTGGATTGGGAATTCTTGGTTTTGTCGTTATAGGAATCTTTTATCTAATTTTCCCCATTATCAATGCCATTCGTGCGAGCAATGAAGAGGAACCCAATTATCCTCTATCCATTCAATTTTTATAGAAAAATAACAGACAAAGTTTACTGAACAGCTTGTTTTATAAAATCTTCGTATTCATAAAAGAATAGCTCAAATTTTTGCATGGTTTCAACAAAAAATTCATAACAATCTCTCCAGGTATTTTTATTGTGAATGCTGAATTTAGTGTTATGATTCACATAAACTCTATGGATTATTTTACCGTTATCTAATTCGTAAGAATTGTCATAAATAACTTCAGATAAGTAGTCAGTAGTTAAAAGAGTTTTGAGAGATAGGAGTTGATCGTAGATTAACTCATTGAAGACAGGGTCGATATTCTCAATATCCAAAGCTACCATAGCCTTTTTTCGATCTGCAACAAACTTAAAAGAAACTCCTTTGATTTTCGTATTGTAAAGAAGCCACTTTCTGGGAAATGATTTTCCAAAACTGGTCCAAAACTCCTGCCTTATTTTTGCGGATTCTTCTTTGCTAAACATGGTTCAATTATCAGTGATCAGTTATCAGTGAACAATGTTAATTGATCACTGTTCATTGAAGCTACCCGTGTACTTTGGCAACAGTCCCTCTGGATTTCATCATCTCAGCTTCAAAAGCTAATAACTCCTTCCACTTTTGATCTACGATGGTTCTATCCATATATTGACGAGCATAGCCCAAGAAAAGTGTATAATGATTGGCTTCAGAAACCATTAAATCCTTATAGAAAGTAGACAATTCATCATCATTCATGTTTTCAGAAAACACTTTAAAACGCTCGCAACTTCTCGCTTCTATCAAGGCAGCTACTAATAGACGATGTATCAAAGCTTCCGTTCGGTCAGAGGTTTTAGGAAAGAATTGCTGCAATTGTAAAGCGTAATCATTTTTAGTAGCTTTTCCCAATACCATCCCTCGTTTGACCATTAAATTGTGAACCATACGAAAGTGTTCCATTTCTTCAATAGCAATATCACTCATGTCTTTCACCAAATCAGTTTCCTCTGAGTAATTGATGATGATAGACACAGCATTGGAAGCTGCTTTTTGTTCAGCAAAAGCATGATCGGTGAGTAATTGTTCTAATCCATTTTGGGCTACATCTACCCATGAGGTTTCAGTTTCGAATTGTAATCCTAGCATCAGTTATATTTTATTTTTTCCAACTTTCATTAAAACTTTTTCCAGCATTCAAATCTAAAGTAAGATCTACCAGTCCAGCATTTTTTATGATATAAATCACTTTTTTAGGCCATGTCTTTCGGAAATTATAGGAGTTTATTTTTCCTCCAATACCGTATATGAAATTAATAGCTGTCGATTCATCCAAAAGAGCCTCTTTCCCATGAACGTCTACCAAGCTATCCATTTTAGCACGCGTGTCTCTATAGGCTTTCAAACGACTTTTACGTCCGATAAAAGTAGTGACAAAATCTCTGATATTATGCAAATGAGCTTTGGCTTTTTCTTTGGGATGATATTTAAAATAAGCCAATTGGTATTGAGTACCTGCCCAAGGTTTGGGTCTATAATCTTTTTTTAAACTTTCAGGTCTATTTTCCCATCGAAGTGCATCAGAAGGATATTTCATTATTTCCAATGAGTCATAGACAATTTTATTGCTTTTTATGAGTCTCGGTAGGCGAAGCGCAGGAAGCTCTTTGTCTCCTTTTCGAGTTCCTAGGCTTAGAATGTTTCCTGTAATTTGACCGATATACCCACTGTCCCAACCAGACTCCAAACCACATATTGCTAACAAGGAGGCAGGAGGGATGTTATTCTCCAAACAAATCTGGGTAGCTTCTTTTGCAATTCCTGAATAAAATGCTTTGACATGCGCATATTTGCGAAGCGAATATTTCTGACTGTCTTGTTTTACAAAAAGTGAAAAAATAATGAAACTATATAGAAAATACTTCATAGAATTACTTCAAGAAAATCTGTTTTATGATCCAGTACAACTGGAGCGCAATATACCATTATTCGCAAAGGTGAAAAAATGAATAAATTTTTAGAAAGCCCACAGGACTCATAGTATTTTTGTATTTTGGAATACTTAATCAAACCAGATGTTAGAACTAGCAGGAATCATCATTTTTGGAATATTAGCCCAATGGGTAGCATGGCGATTTAAAATCCCAGCTATCTTACCACTTATTTTAATTGGATTGCTTGTTGGCCCCATTGCTGCTGAGTTTTTAACAGATGATGGCTCAAAATATATAGAACCTATTTGGAATGGTACTAAGGGACTTTTTCCGGGAGATGGATTGTATTATTTTGTCTCATTAGCGATTAGTATTATCCTCTTTGAAGGAGGTTTAACGTTGAAAAGAAATGAGATTCGGAATGTAGGACCCGTAATTACAAAGCTCATTACATTAGGATCGGCCGTCACATTTTTTGGTGCTGGAGTTTTAGCGCATTATATCTTTGAACTTCGTTGGGATTTAGCATTCTTATTCTCAGGACTCATTATAGTAACGGGCCCAACAGTGATTACACCTATTTTACGGAACATCCCTTTAAAAAAAGATGTTTCTGCTGTTTTGAAATGGGAAGGAATTCTAATAGATCCTATCGGGGCTTTGGTTGCTGTATTGGTTTTTGAATTTATCAGTGTTGGTGGTGATAGCGGATTCACAAAAACGGCTCTGATAGAGTTTGGAAAAATACTATTATTCGGAACTTCTTTTGGTTTTACATTTGCCCACGCATTGGCTTTTGTAATCAACAAAAAATGGATTCCACATTATTTATTGAATGTCGTTTCTTTATCTACTGTACTATTGGTATTTGTAGAGTCGGAAATATTTGCTCATGAATCGGGATTATTGGCTGTAGTTGTTATGGGTATGGTGTTGGGAAATGGAAAATTGAAAAACCTCAAAGAACTACTGTACTTTAAAGAATCACTGAGTGTTCTTCTTATATCGATTCTTTTCATCTTACTGGCAGCCAATATCAACATGTCGGATTTGATGCTCTTGTATACATGGAAAACTGGACTACTATTTGGCTTGGTGGTCTTTATCATAAGACCTTTGGCAGTATTTTTGAGTACCTACAAATCCAATCTTAAGACCAAGGAGAAGCTTTTTATCAGCTGGGTAGGGCCAAGAGGAATTGTAGCAGCAGGGATTGCTTCTCTTTTCGGGAGTAAATTACTGAAAGATGGAGTAGAAGGAGCTGAGTACATTACCCCGCTTGTTTTCATGGTAGTTTTGGGAACAGTTTTATTGAATGCAACTACAGCAAGAATGTTCGCTAAAATGGTCGGTGTTTTCTTGAAAAACTCTGATGGTATTTTAATTGTGGGTGCATCCAAAGCATCTCGACTCATTGCAAACTACTTGCAAGAATTTGGAAAGCGTGTTGTACTAATAGATTCTAATAAGATGTTTGTTGAAAATGCGAATAAAGAAGGACTGGAAGCTTTCGAGTTTAATATTTATGATGACGATTTAACGGATAATATTGAATTGAATGATATTGGTTTTTTAATTGCTATGACCGGAAGTGATGCTGTAAATGAGTATGCATTAAAAAACTTATCGAAAGAATTTGGAGAGCATGGTGCTTTTCGATTGGCTACTGCTGATGAGGTGAAAAACAAGAATTTTGAAAACCAGAACCTTTTCTTATCTCCAAAAGACGATTACATCAATTTAAGTGAGGCTATTCGTGATTATCCAGAGATCCACGAGATTCAAATCAACTCATTAGAAGAATATCAGACCACTCTTGAAAAGATTCACAACCAGATTGAATCGGTACCACTTTTTGCCATTACAAAAGATCAGAATATTTATTTGCTATCAGAGTTTGAAGCCAAAGAGCTATCCTATGAAAAAACCAAAGTGGTGTATGTAGGGGATAAGGTTTAGACTACAAATCCAATTGAAAAGAATCCTTTAACTTCTCGATCAATGGATTCTTTTCTTTTAGCTTGTTGTATTTTTCCAATGGAGTGTAAGCAAATTTTTTCTCGATGGTTTCGTTTAGAATCACCTCTATACGCAATCCATAATTGTTGAGTGATTCACGCAGATGCCTCAATAGCTTTGGTTTGGCTTGTCTTAGCTGATCTTGCATTAATTTGTTGGGAAGGCTGAATTGAATCACAAAACCCTCCAACAGCACAGGTTTGTCAGCAGCCAGGATTGCAGCAATACTCTTTTGACCTTGTTTGATCAATTTTTGATGATATTGATTCCAAACATTTTCCAATGCTACTTGGGTAAAAACATCTTTAGGATGATTGTCGAAGTTCTCTTCTGTTTTCTTTTTAGTCTCTACCTTTTTCTCATGAACACTCTTTAGAGAGAAAGCAGAAGGCCTTCTTTGAACATTCTTTAATGTTGGTGCAGGAGAAGGAGTTTTTGGCATTTCCTGTTTTACAGGAATTTCCTTTTTAATAGGTTGGGCTACTTGTTTACTAGTTACAACTTTATTCTTACTTACCTCTTTTGCAGCTGGAGACAAAGAAGTGAAAAACGTTGCAGGGATTATGTAGTTAGCTGACTTTTTTTTTTCTCCATCAAAAGAGATAGAGGCAATTTGCATAAGACTTAACTCAACGAGCAAACGTTGGTTTTTACTAGCTCTATAATTAAGATCGCACTCATTTGCCTTATCAATAGCTTTTATGAGAAAGCTAATGCTAGCTTTAGAAGATTGTTCTATGTACTTCTTTTTGGCATTATCACCAACATCCAAAAGAGCTACAGTTGCATTGTCTTTGGCAACCAACAAATCTCTGAAGTGAGAAGCCAAACCATTGATAAAATGATGACCTTCAAACCCTTTAGACAGAATGGTATTGAAATGATTTAACACTTCGGGAATTTTATTTTCTAAAAGGAGGTCTGTCATTTCAAAATAGGTGTCGTAATCCAAGACATTTAAGTTTTGAGTCACGGCCTCTCTGGTAAGCTGATTTCCTGAAAAACTAATCACTCGATCAAATATGGAGAGTGCATCACGCATGGCTCCATCGGCCTTTTGTGCGATAATATGCAAAGCGTCATCTTCAGCAGAGATATTCTCTTTTTCGCAAATCGTCTTTAGATAATTTTTTGCATCTAAAACAGTGATTCTTTTGAAATCAAAAATCTGACAACGTGATAAAATCGTTGGAATAATTTTATGCTTCTCCGTAGTAGCTAAGATAAAAATAGCATGAGCTGGTGGCTCTTCTAACGTCTTTAAAAAAGCGTTGAAAGCTGCTTGAGATAACATGTGAACCTCATCGATGATGTATACCTTGTACTTTCCTGTTTGTGGAGGAATACGGACTTGATCAGTTAAGCTTCTAATGTCATCGACAGAGTTGTTTGATGCAGCATCTAGTTCAAAAATATTGAATGCAAAATCTTCATCTTCTGAAGCCTCACTACTTTCTTGATTGATTCTTTTCGCTAAAATCCTAGCACAAGAGGTTTTGCCAACTCCTCTGGGGCCGGTAAACAATAAAGCTTGTGCTAAATGATTGTTCTTGATTGCATTTTCTAGCGTGTTGGTTATAGCCTGCTGCCCCACAACATCGGAGAAGTTTTGTGGGCGATACTTTCTTGCAGATACTATAAAATGCTCCATCTATGAATGCTTATCTTTGTCTAGCAAATGTAAGTATCTACCCCAGTATTTACAATAAGCTTTCTTAACAAATTGTGAAAGTTTTGAACAATTGTAGGGAAGTGTAAATTGTAGAGACTAAGTTGAAAAATAATATCAGATGAAGAGTTTAAAAACGGTAGCTTTTTTAGCAATAGTAGGTGTTTTGATTGTTTCGTTTGGATTTTCCAAAACAAATGATATAAATCCAAAAATTGAATATAATATTAAAAAAGGAGACAAAGTAGCCTATTTTGCAAGTGGTTGTTTTTGGTGTGTTGAAGCCATTTTTGAAAGTGTAGAGGGAGTGAATGAGGCTATCTCTGGCTATGCAGGTGGTTTTACAGAAAATCCAACTTATCAAACCATAGGAACTGGAAGAACGGGGCATGCTGAGACTGTAGCTGTCTATTACAATCCAAAAGAGGTCAATTTTAAAACTTTAGTAGATGTCTTTTTTGGATCTCATGATCCGACTACTAAAAATGGTCAACATCCAGATTATGGAAGTCAATATAGGTCTATTGCTTTTTATAGCAATAAGCAAGAAAAAGAGATTATTGAGGCTGCCATTAAAAAACTTAACAAAGAAGTTTATGAAGGAAAGATCGTTACAGAAGTTACAAAACACACGAAGTTCTACGAAGCAGAAGCATACCATCAAAATTTCGAGAGGAGAAATCCATATAACAGTTACGTGAGAAATGTTTCCATACCTAGGTTGAAACGTTTTCAGAAGAAGTTTCCAGAATTGTTGAAAAAAGATTCACACTAACAAAAACGCCGCTGTTAAGCGGCGTTTTCAATTCTTAAATATATAAACCACATGATAATCTCTTATTTGTGTGGGAAAATATACTGAAGTATATGTGCTTTCTGATGCTTGTAATAGAAAATCTTACCAAGGCACAGTTGATTTTACAATCGTTCTCACTAATTTAGGATCGTGTATTATAGTTTGTTTGAGATAGGCCAAACTCAAATGAATTTGACCTACTCAAACATTTATAAATCTTGGGGATTGACGTTTTATTAAGAATCCTCCAATCTCTAATAATTACTTTAGGGTAAGTATTAACGTAATTTTTATGAACCTGTCTAAACCTTGCGTGTATCAATGATTTATTTCTATTTCTCTCTTATGATGAAAATAACTTTAGCATAGTTTAATAAAGCGATGCATAATAGCAACATTAACTATATGCTCTTCATTTTCTTAAATATAATTAGTACAAGACTATCTTATATTTGATTTGGGGTTTTATGGAATTGAATTGTTTTTCTTTATGTCAGTAAACTAGGGACGTTACTTAAATTTGACCTAGGGATGAGAAGAGTAGATACTACTTTCTAAGACGAATTCGATATAAAAATACAAAAATATAAGATACAATTACAATAGAAGGCATAAATATTCTGAAGTAAGATTGAGTAATCTACATCGGTTTAAGCTAATGAAGCATTGACAGATAAATAATTTTAATTTTGAGACTAACTTTTAAATCTTTAGGCGGAGTCAATAAACATCTTTTTTTACTCTCTATAAATACGTTCGTATAAGTCTTTATAAATCTCTTTAATAATAGCCCTTTTCATTTTCATGGTAGGAGTAAGGTGACCTCCATCTATAGACCATTCTTCGGGAGTTAGCTCAAATTTCTTTATTTGTTCCCATTTTCCAAATCCTTTATTACATTCATCAACTTCTCTTTGAATACGGTCAATCACAATTTTTGATTCAGCAATCTCTTTACAAGATGTACCAATATTGTGTCCTTTTCTTTCAATCCAGTCTTGGATAAACATAAAGTTAGGTTGTATAATAGCAGCGGGCATTTTTTCTCCCTCTCCAACAACCATCACTTGTTCAATAAATCGAGATTGTTTTAATTCTCCCTCTAGAAGTGGAGGAACAACATATTTTCCACCAGAAGTTTTAAACATTTCCTTGGTACGACCTGTTATTTTAAGGAAACCATCTTTATCAATTTCTCCTTTATCCCCAGTGTGAAAATATCCATCTTGAATAACTTGAGCTGTCTTCTCTGGATCCTTGTAGTACCCTTGCATAATGTTGGGACCAGCAGCAAGAATTTCTCCATCTTCAGCAATTTTGACGGTTACTCCATCGATAATTCTACCAACAGTACCAATTCTAAATCCTTTACCAGCTATTTGATTCACAGAGATTACTGGAGAAGTTTCGGTTAAACCATATCCCTCCATAATAGGCATTCCTGCAGCCGCAAAAAATCTGGTCAGTCTGGGTTGTAATGCTGCACTCCCAGAAACCATCAAGTCCAAGCGTCCTCCAAGTCCTTCTTTTATTTTTGAAAAGATGAGTTTCCTAGCAATTCCTAACTTTTTCTCATACCACCAACCATTGGCGCCATAGGGTTCATATTTTAGAGCTATTTCAATAGCCCAGTAAAATAACTTTTGCTTAAATCCAGAAAGCTCTTCACCACGCCCATAGATTTTATCAAACACTTTTTCATAAAGCCTTGGAACAGCAGTCATCACATGTGGTCTTACTTCTTTTAAATTATCACTCATTTTTTCAATGGACTCCGCAAAATGAATCTCTACACCACAATATTGATACAAATAGAGTATCATGCGTTCGAAGATATGGCAAACAGGTAAAAAACTCAATGCTATTGCTTTTCCAGCTTCTAAAGGCACTCTTTTTTCACTAGCAAGCACATTAGACACAATATTAGAATGAGATAACATAACTCCTTTGGGGCGTCCAGTAGTACCAGAGGTGTAGATTAAAGTAGCAATATCACTACCTTTCACAGAATCTTTTCTTGCTTCAACTTCACTTTGATTACTATCATCTTTACCAAGTTCTACTACTTCTTTCCAATTTTTCTCACCAGATATTTCATCAAACGTATATATTTCTTTCAGTTTTGTTTTTGATTTGATTTGGTTGAGCTTATCTACGATTTCTGTATCAGATGCAAAACAATAGATAGATTCAGAGTGATTTAACACATATTCATAATCTTCTTTTGAAATCGTGGGATAAATAGGAACGTTTTGAGCTCCTATTTGTAGTATCCCTATATCAACAATATTCCATTCAGTTCTATTTGTGGTCGAAATAACTGCAATTTTATCATTCGCTTTGACACCAAGTTTTAGCAAAGCCCTACTGATTTGATTGGCTTTGTTTATGTATTCTTCATTTGAAGTAGAAACCCAATCTTGCCCATACTTGGTTACGAGAGCATTTTTAAGATTGAAATTTTTTAGCGCATAATATGGAAAGTCGAATAATCGAGTGATTTCTGTAGACATCTGTTTTTAATGTGAAATTTGTGAAACGCCAAATTACAAAAAAGCTATAGATTTCACAATACTCTAAGTTTGATGTGAAAATTTTATGAATTGTATATTCTGTTATACAAATTTTTATACTTTTCTAAAATTATTCCCCGTCTCATTTTCATAGTTGGAGTGAGGTGCACAGATTCAATGGTCCATTCGTCAAAAAAAAGAAGCTGTCTTTTTAGACAGCCTCTTAATAAGTTTAGATTGATATGTCGTCCCCTAAAACAATATCGACCAAATTTCATCGATAAAATTATAAAAGGATTTTTGTCTTTATACAGGTGTTTTTACCTGTTTTTAGTTGTTATTCAATAAATGTCTTGTGAAGCTTTTTCCGTTGATCTTTGTATACTTAGAATTGATGTCGTAAGCGACTTTCATTCCTGAGATATCAAATTTCCCTCTTACATTTGTATACTTGATGTTCAAATCTTCTTCAAAATTTGCATTTTTAAAAGACACTCCATTTCTGAATTTTGTATATTTAAAAGTGGCAGTTTCTTCAAAATTAGTGCCTGAGAAGCTCACATAATTATCAAACTCAGCGTATTTAAAAGTTGTATCGTCTTGAAACTTTGCATTTTCAAAAGAAGAGTCTCTCTCAAACTTTGAGTATTTGAACATGGCTTTTCCTTCAAAAACACAGTCTTTAAAAATAGCATCGTCATCAAAACTAGCTACAAATGTATATCCACTGTAATCACTGTCTGGGATGTATGCCAATACATCATCTTTGAAGGTACAGTTTACAAAAGAGACTTTGGTTTCGATTAAATTCTTTACGGTGTTGCTACCTCCGTTGTTCCACCATCTTCTACGTTTTCTTTTCGGAAGATCCTTTAATTGCTCATCCATGTAGGTGAAATCCAAATCACCAACAATGGTGGCATTCGTAATGGATACAGTCTTTCCAGCTTTGATGTCTTCAATGATATCTTCTGCTTTGACTGTTTTTTGAGAATAGCTTACAAGGCTTGCAAATACAAAAAGAAAAGAGAGGATTGTAATTTTATTTTTCATGATTTCTGACTTTTGATTTAGTTACATGATAAAGACATTACACGATTCTATTTTGTGACACTTACCCGTTATTTTTCTTTTCGATCCATTCTCTAGCATTCACAAAAGCCTCTATCCATGGTGAAACTTCATCATTTCTTCCTTCTGGATAATGAGCCCAATTCCATTGGAACGTAGAACGTTCTATATGCGGCATGGTTACGAGATGACGCCCTGTAGCATCGCACATCATGGCTGTATTGAAATCGGAACCATTAGGATTATGAGGATATCCTTCATAGCTGTATTTCGCAACGATGTCATACTTGTCTTCAGAATAAGGAAGATCAAACTTTCCTTCTCCGTGAGATATCCAAACACCCAATGTGGTTCCTACTAAACTAGATAGCATGACAGAGCTGTTTTCTTGTATTTTCACAGAAGTAAAAGCACTTTCGTGTTTCCCCGAATCATTATAAGTCATTTTTCCATGTACCTCATGATCTGGATTGATCAAATCCAATTCCATCCATAACTGACAACCGTTACAGATTCCAACGCTTAAAGTATCTTCTCTTTGGAAGAAATTTTTCAGAGCTGTATTTGCTTTTTCATTGTATTTAAAAGCTCCTGCCCAACCCTTGGCAGAACCCAATACATCTGAATTGGAAAACCCACCAACAGCGCCAATAAACTGAATATCTTCCAATGTTTCACGACCAGAAATAAGATCTGTCATGTGCACATCTTTCACATCGAATCCAGCTAAATACATGGCATTGGCCATTTCGCGTTCGGAGTTACTTCCTTTTTCTCGAATGATCGCAGCTTTGGGTCTGTCATTACGAGGAGTTTGCGACGTGGTAATCTCACTGTTTTTGACAGATTGCTTCGCTTTACTGGCAATGACATCCTTCAATTTTCCAGTAAAATGATCTGGGAATGTATACTGAAGAGGTTGATTTTTGTAATTGTCATACCGGTCTTTTGCCAAACCATTTGCAGTTTGCTTTTGATCGAGTAGGAAAGAGGTCTTGTACCAAGTGTCTCGTAATTCAGAAATAGACAAGGAATAATTCGTATCTCCATTTTTGATGTTTAAACGATCACTATCAGTTACTGTTCCAATTTTAACAGCATCAATGTTTTGGTCAGTAAAAATACTTTCAATTTGATTGTCTTTCGATTGTATAACGATACCCGCATTTTCAGAAAAGAGTAATCTGATAGAATCTTCTTCATTCAGGGCTGATAAATCCAAATTAGCACCCGTATCTATATTAGCAAAACACAATTCAAGTAAAGTGGTAATCAGACCTCCAGAGGCTACATCATGTCCAGCAATAATTTGCCCTTTGCGAATTAATTCCTGAATGGTGTTGAATACATTTTTTACATAAGAAGCATCCTTTACTGTGGGCGCATCGTTTCCTATTTTATTAACGACTTGAGCAAAAGAACTTCCTCCCAATTTGAAATCATCCTGAGACAGATTGATATAATAGATATTCCCTCCGTTCTTTTTAAAGACAGGTTCAACTACTTTCATAATATCATCGCAATTGGCAGCAGTTGATATGATTACTGTACCTGGAGAAATGACATCTTCATTCGGGTATTTTTGCTTCATTGATAAAGAATCTTTTCCTGTAGGAACATTGATTCCCAAATCGATAGAAAATTCTGATACGGCTTTTACCGCTTCATACAAGCGAGTATCTTCTCCTTCGTTTTTACAGGGCCACATCCAGTTGGCAGATAAAGAAACAGATGCTAGCCCATCTTTCAAGGGAGCCCAGATGATATTTGTAAGTGCTTCTGTAATGGAATTTCTACTTCCAGCTATAGGGTCTATCAATCCCGAAATAGGAGAGTGACCGATAGAAGTAGCGATTCCTTCTTTCCCTTTGTAGTCTAGAGCCATGACTCCGACATTATTCAATGGGATTTGCAACTGACCAACACATTGTTGTTTAGCAACTTTTCCTCCAACGCAACGGTCTACTTTGTTTGTTAGCCAATCTTTACAAGCAACAGCTTCTAATTGTAATACTTGAGAAAGGTAGTTTGCAAAATTTTCAGAGTTGTAAGAAACACCTTGATAATTTCTGTCAACGGTTTTATCCGTCATAATCGTTTTAGGTGAAGATCCAAACATATCTTCTAAAGCGAGATCCATCGGTTTGTTGCCATTGGTTCCAGATTCAAAAGTAAAGCGATCATCTCCAGTTACATTACCTACATTGTACATGGGAGACCGTTCTCTCTCTGCAATTTTTTGAAGGGTATTTATATGTTCATCAGCAATGACCAGTCCCATTCTCTCTTGAGACTCATTCCCAATTAATTCTTTGTTAGATAAAGTAGGGTCACCAACAGGAAGCTTATCTAAATCAATTTTTCCACCTGTGTCTTCTACAAGCTCAGACAAACAGTTTAAGTGTCCACCTGCACCATGATCATGAATGGAAACAATAAAGTTTTCATCACTTTCTACCATGCCTCGTACAGCATTCGCGGCACGCTTTTGCATTTCTGGATTGGAACGTTGTACTGCGTTTAACTCAATTCCCGATGAGAATTCTCCTGTGTCAGCTGAAGAAACCGCAGCTCCTCCCATACCAATTCTATAATTATCACCTCCAAGAATAACAATCTGATCTCCATCTTTAGGTGTGTCTTTAATGGCCTGACTTTCTTTTCCATACCCAATTCCGCCAGCGAGCATAATTACTTTGTCAAAACCAAGCTTTCTAGCATCCTCCTCATGTTCAAAAGTCAACACAGAACCTGTAATTAGAGGCTGTCCAAATTTATTCCCGAAATCTGAAGCTCCATTTGAGGCTTTGATTAGAATGTCCATTGGAGTTTGGTACAACCATTTGCGTTCTTCCATATTTTCCCAAGGGCGATTCTCTTCTAAGCGTGAATAAGAGGTCATGTAAACCGCAGTTCCTGCTAAAGGGATAGATCCTTTTCCTCCTGCCAAACGATCTCTAATTTCACCACCTGAACCCGTTGCAGCTCCGTTAAATGGCTCAACTGTGGTTGGGAAATTGTGCGTTTCTGCTTTTAGTGAGATGACAGAATCGAAGTTTTGCGTTTGATAATAGTCAGGGATATCTGCTCTTTTTGGAGCGAACTGTTCTACTTGTGGACCTTTGATAAAAGCTACATTGTCTTTATACGCAGAAACAATATCATTTGGATTTTGCTTGGATGTTTCCTTAATCATTTTAAACAAAGAAGTAGGTTTCTCTTTTCCATCTATGACAAAGGTTCCATTGAAAATCTTATGCCTACAATGCTCGGAGTTCACTTGTGAAAAACCAAAAACTTCAGAATCCGTTAGTTTTCTTCCTATTTTGGTAGCGAGGTCATTCAGATATTGAACTTCTTCAGTGCTTAGAGCCAAACCTTCCTGTACATTGTAAGCAGCGATGTCTTCAATTTCGAGAATAGGTTCTGGCTGGATGTCTATCGTATAAACATCCTGATCTAATCCATTGAACTTTTGTAGAATCATTGGATCGTAATCAGAAAAACCTTCCGATACAGTTTTGAATTCTTCAATTCTAAGAATTCCTGTAATGCCCATGTTTTGAGCTATTTCTACCGCATTGGTACTCCAAGGAGTAATCATAGCTGCTCTTGGTCCAATAAAAAAGGCGTCAAGAGACGCCGCGTTTATTTTTTGTTGATTGCCAAAAAGCCATGTTAGTTTTGAAATACTTTCTGTAGTGAATTCTTCTGTTGCTTGAACAGCAAAAACTTTGCTGTTTTGGTTTCCAAAGAAATGGATCATTCTATCTGAATTTGTTTGTTGTGTTGAAAGCACAAATTTAAAATTTTCGATGGTAACATATATGTTGAATTTGAGCTTTTTTTTGATTTTATAAATCAGTTATCAACAAGCTATGTTGAATATTAGGTGATGAGTAATGATTACTTGGATTTGCAACCTCAGAAGTTAAATATTTTTATTGCAAAGTTTGAAAGTAAAAAGTTTAAAGTTATCCAACAATCCAACATCTAACAACCAGAAATTAGAAATATTAATTCTGAATTACAATTGTTCATTGATCATTGAACATTCATTTCCTTTCCAATTGCGCCATGTAAAAACCATCAAACCCTGATTGATGAGAAAACACTTTATTGTCTTTGACAAAAGTAAAATCTTTTCCTGCTTCTATAGTTAAAAAATGATCAACTTGATCTTGATTTTCAGAGGGTAAAATAGAGCAGGTTGCATAAACCAATTTCCCTCCAGGCTTTACCATTTTTGAATATTGTTGCAAAATGTTCTGCTGTACATTTCTAATCTCATCTAAGAACTCTGGTTGTAGTTTCCATTTCGAATCTGGATTTCTTCTCAAAACTCCAAGTCCAGAACAAGGTGCGTCAATTAATACTCTATCTGCTTTGCCATATAATTTTTTTATAGGCTTGGTAGAGTCGATGACTTTGGTGTCTATATTGTGAGCTTTGTTTCTTCGAGCTCTAATTTTTAGCTTTTTTAATTTACTTTCATAGATATCCATGGCAATAATCTGCCCTTTATTTTGCATAAGAGAGGCTAAATGAAGTGTTTTACCTCCAGCACCTGCACAGGTATCTACAACTTTCATCCCAGGTTGTACATCTAAATATTCAGCAACCAGTTGAGAAGAGGCATCCTGAACTTCAAAATACCCTTTTTTAAAGGCTTCGGTTTTAAAAACATTGGCTCTTTCAACAAGTTTTAATGCACTATCGTATCCTTTGATGAATTCAGTTTCGATATCTTCTTTATTGAGTTCCTTTTGCAGTAATTCTTTAGAAATGTTGAGCGTGTTTGTCCTTAGAATTACTTCTGCTTGTTTGTTAAGTGCAGCAAGTTCACTCGTCCATAGCTCTTCACTTAATTCATTTAAACAAGCTTCATCCATCCAATCAGGAATTGACTCTCGGTATTTTCTGATTTTTGAGAGCTCATCAAATCTCCCTTTGATTCTTCTGGAAGGCGTTGGTTCTATTTGATTCCAATCGGGTAGAGGTATTCCTTTTAGTACACACCACACCGAGAACATACGCCACAAGTTGGGTCTGCTATAAGGCTCTTTTACCTCTGCAATTGTTGCATAAAGTCTTTTCCACCTTACCATTTCATAAATGGTTTCAGCAACGAATTTGCGATCTCTGCTTCCCCAACGTTTGTCTCTTTTTAAAGCTTTTTCAACCGCCTTATCTGCATAAACATTTTCATTAAAAATGTCATGAATACTGTCTATTACTGTAAAAACTAAGTTCCTGTGTAGTCTCACTGTCAAAAAATTAAGCCCACAAAGGTAACGGATTTTTTAATTTTAGATGTATGATATTTAGAAATTACATGCTTGCGTTTTAATTCTTAAATTCGCTTGAAACTTATGTTTTTATGAACTTAAATCATCCGCTCACTTATCTAAAAGGAGTTAGCAATGCTAAGGCTTCGCTTATATCTTCTGAGTTAGGGATTCATAGTCTAAATGGATTGCTTCATTTTTTCCCTTTCAGGTATATCGATCGGACTAAGTTCTACAAAATAAAAGAGCTTGTTAATAATGAATCTGATGTGCAAATTATTGGTAAGATAACTTCATTAAGAACTGTTCAGCAAAAGAGAGGGTCTAGACTGGTGGCCACTTTTCAAGATGAGACAGGGTCTATGGAAATAATTTGGTTCAAAGGCCACAAATGGATTAAAGACTACATCAAATTAAATACAGCCTATGTAGCTTATGGAAAGCTCAATTTTTTTAAGAGCTCTTTTTCTATGGTACATCCTGAGATGGATTTGGTGTCAGAATACAAACGTAAAATACAGTCAAAACTTCAACCTGTATATTCATCAACAGAAAAACTAACCAACAAAGGGGTCAGTAATAAAATATTTAGAGGTTATGTTCAAGAGTTGATCACTCATATTTTTGAGTCCATTCAAGAAACTTTGCCTCAATATTTTACTGAGCAGTTTCAATTACTCGATAAAAGACAGGCCTTATTAAACATTCATTTCCCTAACTCGCCAGAACTGTTAGCGAAAGCTCAGTACCGATTAAAGTTCGAGGAGTTATTTTTTATTCAATTGCAGTTATTGAAGAAAAAGATGATTCGGAAACAAAAAATAAAAGGGTATGTTTTTGAAGAAGTGGGTAAAAATTTTAATACGTTTTATAAGGACCATTTGCCATTTGATCTTACCAATGCTCAAAAGAGAGTATTGAAAGAAATTCGTAAAGATGTAGCCTCCCATGCACACATGAATCGTTTGTTGCAAGGGGATGTAGGCTCAGGAAAAACGATCGTGGCACTTTTATCAATGCTATTGGCCATTGACAATGGTTTTCAAGCTACCATTATGGCACCCACAGAAATATTAGCAACACAGCATTTTAACGCAATGGATAGTTTGCTTAAGGAGATGGATATCACCTTAGAACTATTAACAGGCTCAACAAAAGCAAGTAAAAGAAAACAGATCCACAAGGATTTAGAGTCTGGAGATTTAAAAATATTGATAGGAACTCATGCTTTGCTAGAAGACAAAGTCCAATTTCACAATTTAGGAATAGCGATTATTGATGAGCAACATCGATTTGGAGTTGCTCAGAGGTCTAAGATGTGGCAAAAAAACGAATTGCCACCCCATATTTTGGTCATGACAGCAACTCCTATTCCAAGGACTTTGGCAATGAGTGTGTATGGTGATTTAGATATTTCTGTAATTGATGAACTTCCACCAGGTAGAAAAGAAGTAAAAATGGTACATAGATACGATAGCAATCGATTATCGGTGTTCAATTTTATGAAGCAAGAAATTGCTAAAGGAAAGCAAGTGTATGTGGTGTATCCACTGATACAAGAATCCGAGGCTATGGACTACAAAGATCTGATGGATGGTTACGAGAGTATTTCCAGAGAGTTTCCGTCACCAAATTATCAAATCAGTATTGTGCATGGAAAGATGAAAGCTGAAGATAAAGAATATGAAATGCAACGCTTCTTAAAGGGAGAGACACAAATCATGGTAGCTACTACCGTTATTGAGGTAGGCGTTAACGTACCCAATGCAAGTGTTATGGTTATAGAAAGCGCAGAACGTTTTGGATTAAGTCAACTACACCAATTGCGGGGAAGAGTAGGAAGGGGAGCCGACCAAAGTTATTGCGTATTACTTTCGAGTTTTAAATTGTCTAAAGAAGCTAAGACACGATTACAAACCATGGTAGAGACTACGGATGGATTTAAGATCGCAGAAGTTGACTTGAAACTCAGAGGCCCCGGAAATATTATGGGAACACAGCAAAGTGGAGTGCTAAGTTTAAAAATAGCAGATGTGGTGAAAGATACATCGATACTAAAAAAAGCAAGGAATGTAGCAATAGAATTATTAAGTAAAGATCCAGAGTTATCACTCCCTGAAAATAGACTCATAAAAAACACCTATGCTGTTTTAGCAAAAAGAACGGGAATCTGGTCAAATATTAGCTGATTTTTTTTGTAACTTCGATCTACCTAATCGACCGTCTTATGAGTGCATATGTTATGCAGTTAAAAATTTTAATCCGCTTAAGGATATTGTGTTAAGTTCCCTCAAATCTAATTGTACTAATGATCATACTAAATACTTTGCATAAATATTAAAAGCTCTTCCCAATTCATTATTTTGATGTAATTATTCAGTATTACCTTTTTATCGAGATACATTTAAGTACTTCATCTCTATTCAGATTATGAAAAAGCTATTGTGCTTTTTATCTCTTCTTTTTTTCGTAAGTAATTTATCATCACAAGAGGTCTTTTCTGTGGATGTTTTTCTAGATCCTAAGATGGCCTCGAAGAAAGACGGTCATGGAAATACACCGTTTACTCTCAACTTTTTACTAAATGGATCTATTCAATTGGAACAGGGAAAATCTGGATATTATTCTCTAGGACAATCTATAGAATATGCAGATTTAGCTGGAGGGGAGTATGTAAGGTATTCTCCAATTCAAATAGGATATACGATCAATAGCTTTGGTTTTGCAGAGGATATTGAAGCCACAATGACTCTGAATTATGGCATCATTAGACGTTGGGGAAGGAGTTTTACTAGTTATGGAAGTAATTTTGACTTGTCATACTCATTTACAGATTATTTAAAGCTTACCTCGTTGTTGCAAATAGTACAAAGATCAGATATAGAAAACCCAGCCACCAAAAATGCTCTTCTTAAGGCCAGCGTATTCGTTGGATTAAAGTTAAATATCTTTAAAATTTAATTGAGAACAGAGCTCATTTTAAATTTTTTAGAGTCTAATTACAAACGCCATCTTAGATTAACACCGAAGGTGCTAAAACCTAAGTCTGTATTGTCAATCAAACGAAAGAAAGGCCTCCAGTCTGTTCCTATAACAAGAGGGAGTTCTTTAAATCGATATTCCAAACCAATTTCTCCTATAGCTCCCAAAGCAAAAGGACTTCCAACGAAGGTAAAGGCACCAAAACCAGCATACCAGTGCAATTCTTCATTTCCCAAAGGTTGGTAAATGAAATCCCAAAGAAGATCAACACCTACTCCGTTTCCAAAAGAAACATCTGCATGCACTCTGGTAAACTCTCCCATGTCTAACACAGCATCAATGGCTACATTACCTCCAGTAACATCTCCAAATCGTAGACCTAATTCTTGAGCATTTATAGTAAGTGTAAAAAGACTTAAAGCAGTAAAAAAAGCAATCTTTCTCTTCATGTTTTTCATTTTTGATTCCATTTAGGGTTTGTTTTTAAGATTTCCTTGTAGACATAACAATTTTCTGAGTGTGCTCCTTTTAAATAGCCTGAACTCATTAAAAATTCATTGGTAATCTCTCCTCCAGTAAACTTGAATGTTTTTTTGAAAAGCTTTACCCATTCTTCTTTGGTTTTGGGATGATGGTGATCTAACCATTTTTGGAAAGACCCAAACTCTTTCTGTAGCTCAAGTATCACTCCTGCATTGTGAATGGCTGCATTCACTTTTAATTTATTTCGGATGATTCCCGCATCACTCAAAAGTCTTTCCCGTTCTGTTTCATCATAATTTGCAACAGTTTCAATGTCAAAATTAGAATAGGCTTTTCTAAAATTTTCTTGCTTGTTTAAAATGGTATTCCATGACAGACCAGCCTGATTGATTTCTAAAATCAACCGCCCAAAAAGTTCATTATCTGAATCAATAGGAAATCCATATTGAGTATCGTGGTAGATTTTGTGAACATTTTGATCGTCCAAATTTTTGGTATAGTCACAGTAAGTATTGTTTGCCATTAGGGTTACTTGGTTCATTTTCTGATAACAGTAATTCGAACTATTTTATTGTTCTCAACCTCGTATATCAGCGTGAGTTCTACAATTTCTTTTGATCCATTTCGTCCAGTTATACTTTCATGATCAATGACTTTATTCCCAATAACGATGCGTTTTAAGATGGTAGAATGAAGCTTGGGTGAATTTTCAAATAACTGTTTGTATACTTTCCTTACTTGCGGAGCACCTTTGATGATTGGTTTCACTTCTCCTAAGTTATAAACCTCAATACCTTCGGAAAAGGACTTCATGAATTCGTTGATATTACGTTGGTTGTAGAAATCTAAATTTTCTTGAACAACTTCTTCTGGATTCATTTTTTGAGCGTAAGAGGTTTGTATAAATGAAGATAGGAATATGAGTGCATAAAAGATGTTCTTCATTTGAAATGTTTTCAACAAAACTACAAAATCATATAAAAAACAAAAGGTCTTTTAAAAGACCTTTTGTAAACTAAATCAAATAACCAACACCTTAGTTGATATCTTCTTCTTTTTCTAATTTAGCAATGTTAGCTTGCACCCTTCCCTTGCTCGCTTGATTAGGAGCATTTGCAAGAGCTTTTTTCAAATGTTTAAGTGCAGTTTTATAATCTCCTTTCGCAGAGTATCCTCTGGCAAGCCCATAATGAACAGGCCATTGATCTTTGTTTTTCTTGGCATTCATTTTAAATACATCCAAAGCTTTGTCTTTTAATCCAAAACCAATCAGTTGACGCCCGTATTGATGTACTTCAAAAATGGTGGCTTTTGGCATGTAACCATCTAACAATGCTATCGCATCATCTCTTTTCCCCATTTTATTGAGAATGCCTGCTTTGATATTGGTATTGTTAAATGTTTGCTGACTAAAGAATTTCCCAGCGATTGCACCATTGATCCACTGTAAAGCTTCTTCTAAATCTCCTCCATTATTTAAAGAGAAATTAGCAGCTTGTTCCCATGTTTGTCTGGTAAAACCGGGCTGATTTTGTAGTTTTTTTCGAATGTCGGTCAACACTACATCAGTAACATCTACTTCAATTTTAAAAGGAAATTGTTTTTTACCCCAGTTAAGCGAAGCAACCGCTGAATTTGCTGTTACATCATTGAACTCAAAGGACAATTGCTCTTTGTGCGGGATTTCCTTGGTTTGAATGGTTACTTGCAAAGCATCTTCTGAGGGCTCATAGAAAAAACTACCCCAAGCATTGCTATTATTACTAAGTATAATTGTTGCAGAGTTGTCTTTGTTTACAACAATATGAAAACCATATTTTCCTGCTTTGATTTCTTTTCCTTCAATTTTTACATCTGTGGTGAATTTAATAACGGTGTTTTCATTTGCTCCAGCTCTCCATGGAGATTCTTTGGCAGTTCCAAATCCTAGATTATTCATACCATAGGGAACCAATTTCCCCCATATTTCACGTTTGTTTACACTAGGTCTGGAGTATTTAATGTAGACATCGGTAATTCCAATTCTTTGTGAAATTGAAGCCATTTGACTTCCGCGTGGTAAGTTGAGTTGAGAAAAGGCTTCTAAGCTAACGATTAACAAGAAAGATAGCAGAAGGTAAGTTAGGTTGATTTTTTTCATGATGTAAATTTTAATTGATTGTTTTTCAATTTATTTACATCACATTCCCCTTGCTGTTAAGGTCTTGTTAAACGTATTTTTTTATGTGTGAATTAACTATTCTTTAAGAAGAAGGTTAACAAAACTTTTGAATTCTTTCTGAAATTCTAAGTACAAATCGCCCGTAGCAGGACCGTTAAATCCTGTGTGGATTTTTCTGACATTTCCTTTTTTATCTACGAAAATAGTCGTTGGGTAAGAGAGTACATGATTTAGCATAGGTAACTTCTCGTTAGCAATCAGTTTACTATCGCTACCATATTGCGCTAAGAGAATAGGATATTTTATTCCAATTCTTTTTTTAAGACGATTGATTCTTTGAAAAGCAATCTCAGGAGTTTTGGCAACTTCAAACGCTAAGGATACAAATTTCACTGCTGGATTTTCCTTTGAAAATTGTGTATAGAATTTACTTTCATCCAAACAGTTTGGACACCAAGTTCCCATAATTTGGACAATGGTGACTTTGTTTTTGAATTGCTCGTCTTCTAATGAGATAGAATTGCCGTTCTCATCAGGAAATGAAAAAGAAAATTTATGATACCCTTCTTTTAAATAAGTTAAACCTTCAGCGCTAGGCAGTTCATAAGTTGGATTACGCTTTGCAACAAAGGGCTCCTTCCAATGATTGCCAGAATAGAAATTCCCTGTTAATGTGGAGTCTGTTAGAGTACCCGTAAAGAGGAAAGCATGCGCTCCATCAAACGTAGACAAATGAAATTGATGTCCATTTACAACTCCTTCCAGATAACGATAATCGCCCGTTGTGGTTCGAAAAGTCCCTGTAACTTGGTTCCCTTTTTGTTTAAATATTCCTTTAGCAATATATCTGTCTTCCTCGGAATTTTGACTAAAAACAGTTTCCCAAATACCTTCTAAACTAGCAGGAGTTGACTTGTCTGTAATCTCAAAACGAATATTATTTCCTTTTTCTGCTTTTACCCGAACAATGCGATCTAAACTTTCTTTAATAAAATGACCTTCAAATCCATCTTTCGTAATTTTTGCAGCAATGTATCCCTCAAATACAGGTGTTTGTATGTAAACTGAGTCGTTTTTGTATTGAATTTCATCGACATGGATGACTTCTTCAGCATTGTAAATCTCAAGCGTATTTTCTGAAGTTACTCTGGCAATAAAAGGGATCTGTTTGTTGTCTTTTACATCCAAAGTAATTCTGTAATAACCATTTGATAATGTAGTTTGGGTATTTTTATGACAAGCAATTGCAGAGACAACAAATAGGAAGCAAATAATTTTTCTCATGTCTAAAATTAATGAGTACGAAGAAACGGTGAAAAGCTTACATAAAAAAGCCCTGATTGAAATTTTAACCCTTCCCTAAAATATATGAGTTACTACTACCCGTATGATTTCTCTTTGATTCATTATATTAGCACGGTAATTACGTAATACATGAAGACAATGTGCTTAAAATTCATTAAAAGCTCCCTTTTAGGATTCTTTTTTCTCTCTTCCACACTCCTTTTGGCAAAGGAAACTGATAATGACAAGCTAGTAAATAAGGTTGCAAATTGTGAAGAATTCACAACAGTAAACATACCCGATGCCAATTTTAAAGCGGCTCTTGTAGGCAATTCTAGTATCAATACCAATGGAGATGGTGAAATACAAATTACAGAAGCCACAGCTTTTCAGGGAGAAATAAATGTTAGCTTTAAAAACATTTCAAATTTAACTGGTATTGAAGCTTTTACAGGAATTACAACTTTAAATTGTTCATTCAACCAACTCACCACATTAAACGTATCTTCCAATACAAATTTAACAACATTAACTTTAACTCTTAATCAACTTACTACATTAGATGTTTCTTCCAATACGAATTTAACAAGTTTAACTTGTAATAATAATCAACTTACAGCGTTGGATGTCTCTTCCAATACGAGTTTAACAACTTTAAAAGTTAATAGTAATCAACTTTCTACAATAGATCTCTCTTCCAATACGAATTTAACAACTCTATTTTGTCATAAGAATCAACTCACTGCATTGAATGTGTCTTCCAATACGAATTTAACAAGTCTCAATTGTAGTTCTAATCAACTTACAGCATTGGATGTTTCTTCCAACACGAATTTAACAACTTTAACGTGTGATACGAATCAGCTCACTTCATTAGATGTTTCTTCCAAAACGAGTTTAACAAGTTTAAATTGCTATGGTAATCGGTTAACGACTCTGAACACCACAGGATGTACAAGCTTAACAACTTTAGACTGTCATAATAACCAACTCACGGCATTAGATATCTCAACCAATACTGGCTTAACAAATTTAAATTGTCATACCAACCAACTCACTTCATTAAATGTATCAACCAATACAAGTTTAACAATTCTAGATTGTAGCAATAACCAACTCGCAACATTAGATATTTCTTCCAATACGAGTTTAACAAGTTTCAATTGTAGTTCTAATCAACTTACAGCGTTAGATACCTCTGCACATGCAAGCTTAACAAGTCTAGATTGTAGTAATAACCAACTTACTTCATTAAATACATCAAACAATACGAATTTAACAGGTTTAACTTGTAATAATAATCAACTTACTGCCTTAGATGTTTCTTCCAATACGAGTTTAACAAGTCTCAATTGTAGTTCTAATCAGCTTACTACATTGGATATTTCCACCAATACAAATCTAACAAATTTAACATGTAGTTCTAATCAGCTCACTACATTGGATATTTCCACCAATACGAGTTTAACAGGTTTAACATGCAGTTCTAATCAACTTGTAACTTTAGACGTGTCTATGTTGAGTAGTTTAAGTGTTCTTCAATGTGATTCTAATCAACTAACTAGTTTAAACATTGCCCTTGGCAACAATCGTCGAATGAATGTCATGAGAGCAAATGGTAATGCGAATTTAGCCTGTATTCAAAAAGACGCTGCGGTAAATCCTAGCTCAAATTGGGTAAAAGATAATCATACAAATTATAGCTCAAATTGTACTGTTTCCATAACAAATACGGCTTTAAAAACCGCTCTTACAGCCAATAATTCTATTAATACGAACAGCGATGGTGAAATACAAGATACTGAAGCTGCAGCCTATACAGGTATTGTAAATATTGGGAATCTATCTCTCACAGACCTTGCTTGGTTTGAAGTTTTTGCAAGGGCTACGGGCTTAAGTATTGGCAATAGTGGTTCTGTGACTGTAACCAATGCCTTTTCAAATAGAGGAGGTGTTACTATTAACTCAGATGCTAATGAAAGTGGTGTGCTCATTGCTCCTTCTACATCTAATGTAACTTACAAAAGAGGAGGATTGTTAGGAAGAACAGGAACAGCACCTGGAAATTTAACCGACAATGCAACAATCCGCTGGTCAATTATTTCTTCACCAGTAGCAGGTCAAAAGATCAGTGATTTTGTAAATGCAGCTTCGAATGATATAGCTAAGAGTGCAGACGGTACTAAGTGGGCTATAGGTTATTATGATGACAGTCGACCAGTGAATCAGAAATGGGTTTATTACACCGTAGCAGAATTAGCTCAAGGAGGAGCTGAGGTAAATAAAACCTTTGACGTTGGTAGAGGTTATGCGATAGGAAGGAATACAGCAGGCTCGGTAAGTTTTACAGGAACTATAGGAGCAGCAAATGTTAATAAGGCAGTTACAGCAAACCATTGGAATGCAATAGGAAACCCATTTACAGCCTATATTACGTCAAACAAGAACGGAAATAGTGGACAAAATTTTATTAACGATAATAAAAATATGCTTGATCCTGCAGCTACAGGAGTTTATGTATGGGATAGTTCAGCCAACTCTGGACTAGGAGATTACATACCTGTAGGTTTGGTTAATAGTGAGAGATCTTTAACACCAGGACAAGGTTTTTTTGTGAAAACTAGAGCTGCGGTGAGCAGTTTGACTTTTAATATAGATAAAAGAGAAACACAACCAGCAGGGATTAAAACTTTTGGTAAAACCAATAACAACACCCCGAGTATACAATTAAAAGCAACACTAAACGGTATTACAATAAAAACAGATATTAAATACTTAGTGAATGCTACGATTGGTCTGGATCCTGGGTATGATTTGCAAGACTTTACTACAAACACATTTGATCTTTATACTCAATTGCTACAAGGGCACGAGAATAAGAACTTTGCCATTCAATCTCTACCCAATAGTAATTATGAATCTATGGTAGTTCCTATAGGTGTGGAGGGGAAATCTGGGAATCAAATTAATTTTTCTGCAGAAGCCTTAAACTTTCCCAGTGGTATTAATGTAGTTTTAGAAGACAGAGATTTAAACAAGTGGACTAACTTGAGTCTGACGAATGAAAAATATACCATTAACCTAAATAATGATATCAGCGGGTTTGGGCGTTTTTATATCCATACACGATCCAATGTTTTAAGTAACGGTGCAGAAGAAGAGCTTTTAGATGTACAAATGTTTTTTTCAAGCAATGACATACTTAGAATCAAAGGAGTAAAAGAAGGGGATGCTCAAATGACGATGTACAATGCTTTAGGTGTTGAAGTGCTATCAACTTCCTTTACTGGAACTGGAGACAATCATATTTCCATTCCAAGCCTAACTCCAGGAGTATATTTTGTAGAAATTGCCTCAAAGGAAGGAAAAACGAGTAAAAGGCTTGCTAAAAAATTCTGATAGGGTACCTTATCTATTCTTTGGCTGTTAGCTTTTACTTAAATTTTGAATTTGAAAACAATATCGTGCTAACATTTACTGATGGGAGGCATGTTCTCATCCTATACTACGTTAAAAAGTAGCATAGCAACAGCACTTCTTTTAAAAGGAAAGCAAGATGAATTTGAAAGCTTAAAAACTAAAAACCGCCTCATTAATTAATGAGGCGGCTTCTTCTTTAACAAGTTTGGGATAGTTGTTATTTTTTTATGAACTTCTTCATCAATCTCTCATCACCCATTTGGATCTCTAACAAGTAGATGCCCGATTTCAATGATTCTACATCAATTTGAGCATTGTTTATAGCACCTTTCTGTAGGACCCTTCCAAGCACTGAAAGAATTCTGTAGTTAACAAAATCTTCATTTTCATTATGAAGTTGAACCTTCAGTATATTTCCTTGAACTGGGTTAGGGTATACCGAGAATAAATCTGGTTGACTTTGGTAGTTTCTCAATAAGGTTAAATTATTTCCTGAAGCATTTCTATTCCCTCCATTGTTATTTCCAGTAATGATTACTTCATCTATGTAGATATGATCTGCATTTCCAGAAGCATCGTTCTGGAATCGAAACTGTGCATTGCTTACAAAATTATAAGCAGTAGCATCGAGAATTACTGTTTCAGAATAAAAGTTATTGTTTTCTATACCAGATCCTCTTACCCAAGTTTCAACAGTTTGCCATGAGGATCCATCGAAATACCGCAACCAAAAATCTTCACCATTTTCCATGCTATACACATAAAAACTGAATTGTACTTCTACAGTGTTGAATGAAGAAATATCGTAAGAAGGAGATGTCATAGACGAGGCAACTCCAGAATTGTCTCTTAAACGAATGGAAAAACTCCCTTCTGGTGAACGAGATCCTGAATAGCGAGCAGCATCACCGCCTCCATCGATCCAGCCATCCCATCCAGTTTCAAAATAGGATTCTGAAAGAATAGTGGGCCCACTAGTTGGAGGGCTACTTGTTGTTATGTTTTCTGAATTGCTGTCACCAGAAGTATTACCAGCTGCATCTTTAGCTCTAACAGTAAAGGTGTAACTAGTACTAGCCGTTAAACCTGTTACATTATAGGTAGTTCCAGTTGTTGAACCGACTAAGGAAGCATCTTGATAAACATCGTATCCAGTAACGCCTACATTGTCTGTAGAAGCAGACCAAGAAAGGTTGGCTGTAGTTTCAGTAATAGTAGATGCAGTAAGTGCTGTTGGAGCCGTAGGAGCTTGTGTATCAGCCGAACCGTTTAACGTATGGCTTCCCAATCCATTGAAAGTATCAGTGGCAAAAGAATCCCATTCAGCAGTTGTGTATGTTGTATTTGGGCTCGTTACCGAAGATTTTCTTCTCAGTGTTGTATTAGCAGCAAAAACATTACTACTGCTGGCTACTCCCATCACATCAATTAGAACATTGTTTTTAAACAATGCAATGGCATCATTTCCATTGAATGTTACAATTCCAGAACCTGTAGTAACATCTGCAACATTGGTAATCGCTGCAACAGCATTACTGTTAGCAATGACAAATACACTACCATTGGCTAAAGTTCCAGTCAACTGATATGTACTTCCAAAAGAGCCAGAACCATTGGTAGCTTTTCTTAAATCATAAGCAGAAAGATCAACAGGGCTTCCAGTAAAGTTTGCAATCTCTAATGCCTTGTTGTTCGAAGATCCTTCTACATATTCCGATATTAATAAATCACTCGCCGTACCAGAAGGCAGAGAGTCATTTGTAGTTACATTTAGAGTATTGCTATCTCCAGATGTATTGCCCGCAGCATCTTTAGCTCTTACCGTAAAAGAATAAGATGTGTTAGCTGTGAGACCCGTTACACTGTATGTAGTCCCCGTTGTAGATGTTAATAAAGAACCTCCTTGGTAAACATCATAACCAGTTACGCCAGCATTGTCTGAAGAAGCAGACCAAGTAAGATTAACAGATGTTTCTGTAATATTAGAGCTTGCCAGTGAAGTAGGATTGGAAGGAGCCGTTACATCTACAGTTGTTGCATTGGCAGTATTGCTATTGCCAGAAACATTACCCGCAGCATCTTTGGCTCTTACTGTAAATGAATAGGAGGTAGCCACGGTTAAACCTGTAACGTTAAACGCTGTTGTTGATGCAGATCCGATCAATACAGTTCCGCGATACACATCATACCCAGTCACTGCAACATTGTCTGTGGAAGCATTCCATGATAAATTGAGAGACGTTTCAGAAATATTGCTAGCCGCTAGGGAAGTAGGAGCAGTAGGAGCTTGTGTATCTCCCTGAGACCCTCCATCTACAGAATGACTTCCTAATCCGCCAAATGTATCTGTAGCAAAAGAATCCCATTCAGCAGTTGTGTATGTTGTATTTGGACTCGTTATTGACGATTTTCTTCTTAAAGTGGTGTTTTGCGCAAAATTAGCAGAGCTACTAGGATTACCAAGAAGATCGATCATGGTTCCATTTTTATACAAAGCAATGGCATCATTCCCGTTGAATGTTACAATTCCAGAACCTGTGGTTACATTAGCCACACTGGTAATCGCAGCCACAGCACTACTGTTGGCAATGACAAATACAGTGCCATTAGCCAGAGTGCCAGTTAGCTGATAGGTACTTCCGAAAGACCCAGAGCCGTTGGTGGCTTTTCTTAAATCATAAGCAGAAAGATCAACGGGACTACCAGTAAAGTTTGCAATCTCTAATGCTTTGTTGTTGGAAGATCCCTCGATGTATTCCGAAATGAACAATTCAGTAGCAGTTCCTCCTGAAGAAGCTTGAGTGATCACATATACAGAATTGCTAGCTGTAGACTGATTTCCAGCTGCATCTTTGGCTCTTACTGAAAACGTATAATTGGTACTAGGAGACAATCCCGTAACATTGTACGTTGTGGTAGATGAAGATCCTACAATTGTACTTCCATTGTATACATCATAAGAGCTAACTGCTATATTATCTGTAGAAGCAGTCCAGTTGAGTGTTGTAGAAAAACTTGTAGTATTACTAGCACTTAGGTTTGTAGGTGCGGTTGGAGCTTCTGTATCAGGTGGACCCGTAGGACCAAATAAATCTTGTGCTTGTGGACCTCCCCAAATTTGAGTAGCAAATGCAGGGTTGTCAATAAAAGGATTTCTGTTTCCTTGCAACCCCTCTAAAACAGGATTACGTTGCATTTCAAGACTAGAAACAGGATCCTCTGCATTCCATTGTAGGAAGAGCATAATCATGTTATTGTCAGATGCCACAGGAGTACCTACACCTACAGCTGTAGGTAGAGTCTGATTTCCGTAACGCAAGTACATGTACATCATCATTCTGGCAACATCGCCTTTCCATTCATCACCAGGATACCAATATCCTTCTGCGGTGATGTAAGATGCAGTTCCGCTACCATTTGCAAACCTTCTATTGCTTCTAGAGGTGTTTCTGCTACGATCTGCAGCTCTTAAGTTATGGACATCTGTACCAGCTCCAGCACTACTGGTAACCAAGACAGGGCTTGCAAGAGATTTAGAAAAAACATGTTCTCTGTTCCAAACAAAAGCTTCTCCACTTCCAGTATCCTGTAAAGTATTGTCGCGTGTTCTGTCATTGGTGATATCGCTGTCAGAATTATTCCACCCGTAGATCAATACCACATTGCTTGGGTTATTAGGATCTGCATCTGTTTGTCGAATCGCATTCCAGGTATTTGGAGAATACCTTAAGTCAGTCGTATGAGTGACAATTATTTTATTTGCCAACTCATTTTTAAGAGCCATACCCGTTAGGGTTAAATTTACATCGTTGTAATAACTGGGAATTTGGGCTAAAACTGTTATAGACCATAACAGCATTAAAGCCAATAGAGATTTTCTCATTAGGGTAATTTTAGTTAGTTTTTAATCGACGGCAAACTAACATAAATTTTAGTTGTTTAAAATGAAGTTAATGTTAATTATCAATTAGATATTAACAACCTTAATTTGGAGATGAAAATCAACAAAAATAATTACATTTGCGGCTGAATCTACAAGTAAAAATTCATGAAGATATCATACAATTGGTTAAAGCAATTCATACAAGTTGATTGGGATGCAGAAAAGACAGGTGATTTGTTAACCGATCTAGGATTAGAGGTAGAGGGTATAGAAACTAAAGAATCTATCAAAGGAAGTTTACAAGGAGTTGTTGTTGGTGAAGTCCTCACATGTAAACAACATCCCAATGCAGATAGATTAAAAGTAACTACTGTTAATCTAGGTGATGAAGAACCAGTACAGATTGTCTGTGGAGCTTCTAATGTTGCTGCTGGTCAAAAAGTCCCTGTAGCTACCATAGGAACTGTGTTATACGATGATAAAGGAGAAGGTTTTAAGATTAAAAAAGGAAAAATAAGAGGTGAAGAAAGTTACGGAATGATCTGTGCTGAGGACGAGTTAGGTCTAGGCTCTGATCATGATGGTATTTTGGTTTTAGATGCGTCTTTAAAGGTTGGAACACCAGCTGCAGAAGTTTTTAATATTGAAACGGATCAGGTTTTTGAAATCGGATTGACGCCTAACAGAGCCGATGCTATGAGTCACTATGGAGTTGCAAGAGATCTGAGAGCTGGTCTCATACAGCATGGGCAAAGCTTGGAATTAATTACACCTTCTGTAAGTGATTTTCATGTAGATGAAAGAACATTACGCATTGAAGTAGAAGTAGACAAGAAAGAGCAAGCTCCCAGATATTGCGGAATTTCAATTACGGATGTTGAGGTAAAAGATTCTCCTGAATGGATTCAAAATAGGTTAAAAGCCATCGGTCTGACTCCCAAGAACAATATTGTAGATATTACCAACTACACAATGCACGAGTTAGGTCAACCTTTACATGCATTTGATGCTCAAAAAATCAGAGGAAATAAAGTTATCGTTCAAACGCTACCCGAAGGAACCAAGTTCACTACATTAGACGAGGTAGAAAGAGAATTACACAGAGATGATATTATGATCTGTGATGCTGATTCCAATCCTCTTTGTATTGCAGGAGTTTTTGGAGGAATAGGCTCGGGAGTGACTGAAAAAACGACTTCTGTTTTCTTGGAGAGTGCCTATTTTAACCCTGTTGCTGTAAGAAAAACAGCAAAAAGGCACGGTTTAAATACCGACGCTTCTTTCCGATTTGAACGAGGAATTGATATCAATTTTACTGAATATGCCTTAAAGAGAGCGGCTCTGTTAATTGAGCAATATGCGGGAGGAAAGATCGGATCTGATGTGATGGACTTTTATCCAGAAAAAGTTGAAGATTTTCAAGTCTTTTTGTCCTATGAAAATGCATTTCGTTTGATTGGTCAGGAAATTGATAAAGAAACGATCAAAAATATATTGGCATCTTTAGAAATTAAGATTAGCAGTGAAACTGAAGGTGGACTTGGATTGACCATTCCTTCCTATCGAGTAGATGTGCAAAGAGAGGCCGACATTATTGAAGAAATCTTAAGAGTGTATGGATACAATAATATCAAGTTTTCTCATAAACTAAACACGTCTATTTCTTTTGATTCTAACAAGGAAGTAAAAGTGGAAAACATTGTTTCTGACCAGTTAACAGCCTTAGGATTCCACGAAACAATGGCAAATTCCTTAACCAAAGAAGAGTACATTTCACTGTCTGAAGATTTAAAGCCTGAGCACAATGTAGAAATGCTCAACCCTTTGAGTAATGATTTAAAAGTGATGCGTCAATCACTTTTGTTTAGTGGTTTGGAGTCTGTTTCTTACAATATCAATAGAAAAAACACTTCTCTAAAATTCTATGAATTCGGAAAAACCTATCACAAATACGATAATGGGTATGAAGAATCGAAACACCTTACCTTTTTCGTATCTGGGGAAAGGAATCAAGATAGTTGGAAGATAGCAACCCAGAATTCAGATTACTTTTATTTAAAAGGAATTGTTCTTTCGGTTTTGAATAGAATAGGTTTCTCGAATTTAAAAACAACTCCCGTAAAATCAGATGTTTTTTCAGAGGGAATTACCTTGAGTTTAGGAAAAACTAAACTAGTAGATTTAGGAGTCGTTAAAAGAGCCATACTTAAAGAATTTGGAATTAAACAAGAAGTTTTATTTGCAGACTTTAATTGGGCAATCATATTATCTTTGGTAGGTAAAAAGAACACAAAAGTAACTGAGCTTCCTAAGTTCCCTGCAGTTAAAAGAGATTTGGCATTATTGCTCGATCAACAAGTTACTTTTAAAGAGGTATACAATTTGGCATTTCAATCAGAGAGAAAGTTGTTAAAGCATGTAGATTTGTTTGATGTTTATGAAGGGAATAATCTTCCAGAAGGGAAAAAGTCTTATGCCGTAAGCTTTTTGTTACAAGATGAGACCAAAACCTTGGCAGATAAGCAAATCGATAAAATTATGCAGAAATTACAGCAGACTTTTGAAAAGAATTTGAATGCTGTTTTACGATAAAATGTCATTCCTGCGAAAGCAGGAATCTAGACCTTAATTAAAAAAGATTCCTGCTTTCGCAGGAATGACGTAAAGTCATGTACAAAATACTCATACGACCTATCTTATTTTTATTTGATCCTGAGAAGGTTCATTATTTTACATTTTCTCTGATTCGTTTTTTATGCAAGATTCCATTGATGTCTTCTATTTTTAGAGGAGTTTATCATGTCAATGACAAGAGATTAGAAAGAAATCTATTCGGATTGACTTTTCAGAATCCAGTGGGCCTGGCTGCGGGTTTCGATAAGGATGCAAAATTGTATAATGAACTGTCTAATTTTGGATTTGGTTTTATCGAAATAGGAACCTTAACACCAAAACCTCAGGGAGGGAATCCCAAGAAAAGACTGTTTCGCCTGAAAGAGGATTCTGGAATTATCAATAGAATGGGGTTTAACAACGGTGGAGTAGAAGACGCTATTGTAAGACTTAAGAAGAATAAAGGAGTCTTAATTGGGGGAAATATTGGTAAAAATAAAGTAACACCGAATGAAGAAGCTACCAGTGATTATGTGATCTGTTTTGAGGCATTGTACGAACATGTGGATTATTTTGTGGTAAATGTTAGCTCACCCAACACGCCAAATCTACGGGCTTTACAAGACAAAGAGCCGTTAACCAACCTGCTAAATACACTACAAGATTTAAATCAGCAAAAGCCCAAAGCGAAGCCAATTCTCTTAAAAATCGCTCCTGATTTAACCAACGAGCAATTACTAGATATTATAGACATCGTCAACGATACCAAAATCTCAGGAGTTATTGCAACCAATACGACCATTTCTAGAGAAGGATTACAATCAAAAAATAAGAAAGAAGTAGGTGGATTGAGCGGAAAACCATTGACTCATAGATCTACCGAAGTTATTCGTTTTTTGTCAGAGAAATCAAACAAAGCTTTTCCTATTATTGGTGTAGGTGGAATCCATTCGGCTGAGGACGCTTTGGAAAAAATAGATGCTGGTGCCGACCTAGTGCAGCTCTATACAGGATTCATCTATGAGGGACCTAGATTGATAAAGAATATCAATAAGTCATTATTGAATAATTAGCCTTTGTACCTTATGATTGTTGTCTTTGGATGTGATTTTTAAAAAATAAATTCCAGGATTGAGATCGGTAAAATCATATTCACTACTACCTTTTTTTCTCGAAGTTACCATCTTACCCAATAAATTATAGACCTGAATTTCTTTGAGTTCATTGATGTCCATATTTTGAACATGAACAATTCCTTCCGTTGGATTTGGATAAATGTGAACAGTCTCTAATGCGTTGTCTGATGGTACGCTGAGCACAGATTGTAAAGTTATGGTAAACGTACCCATTTTATTACCATTGATGGGGAACGAATTGATCTTTGAGATGGGCTCAAAAGGACTGGTAACCACATTGCCAGAATTGTAATTGGAGCCACTGTCCGTTCCTGCATCATAAACGAAAGCATCTAATACCACAGATGTTTTCCAATTGCCCATAGCATCCAATAAATTGTAGCCATTCAAAGCAACAATCCAATCGGGACTCGGTGCTACCATAGATACCAGAGTAAGTAAGGGAAATTTCTGATCTACTTGTAAGTTTTGGATGATAATATTTCCCGGACCCATTCCTAGTGAGGGACCATTGATGTACTGATTTGCTTCACCATTAGAAATTTTGGTATTTACTTCGTTGTTGAAAACAGCATTACTTCCAAACTCTGCAACATTTTTAATCCCCGTGGTAGCCAATTGCCCGAGTTCTAGAAATGTATTTGGAGTTTTATGAGTAGCTCCTACCAATTTAGACCAATGTGCTCCAATAGGGACACTTGAATGATCACTAGCATTCCAAATGCTATTGAAAGTAACAGTATAAGTAGCCGTTGATTGGCTTCGTACAATCGTTTGATGGAAAAGTGTAAGCAATAAGAGAAGAGTAGTCGTTCTTTTCATTTATTTAAGATTCATTGTTAGAAAACATTCTTTGCATTTATCCTCATCTATTGTCAGATAAATATTTATTTTCGTCCTCATAATCATAACTTCCTTACAATTCATTGAATATTGAAATTCTAATATCATTTGTGCTGGCAGTAGCAATTTTAGCAATATCACCAGGGCCTGACAACATTTTTGTTCTAATGCAAAGTGTGGTTCATGGTAAAAAGTATGGTTTGGCTACAGTTGCAGGCTTAATGACAGGCTGTATTATTCACACAACATTGGTTGCTTTTGGTGTATCAACCATTATTACCAGTGTGCCAGCTGTATTTTTAGGAATTAAAATAGCAGGGGCTTTGTATCTAATTTACCTAGCATATAAAGTATTTCGAAGCGATGCTTCTATTTCGGTAAACACAAATAATGGTATTGAAAAAAAAACGCCCATTCAATTATTCAAAGTAGGCTTTTTAATGAATGTACTGAATCCTAAGGTAACCATCTTTTTTCTTGCGTTATTCCCAGGGTTTTTATTTTCAGAATCATTATCAACTGTCGTACAGTTTTATGTATTGGGAGGTCTGTTTATACTTACCTCATTTGTTATTTTTTCATCCATTGCACTTCTAGGCGGTAAAGTTTCTGAGCAGATTCAAAGTAATCAACAAATTGGTGTCTGGCTAAAGTGGTTACAGGTGATTGTTTTTTTAGGAATTGCATGTTGGCTATTTTTAGATTAAAATACGATCGGAAATGCTATATTTTATATGGAAAAAAGTAAATTTACCCGATAGCTATCATTCATGAATAACTCTTTTAATTCTGTATGTGAAGAGAAGGTATATGCAAAAGTCTTTCGAGATTATGCAAAAGACGTGCGTAACTTCATTTTTTTTAAGTGTGGTAATTCTGATCAGGCAGAAGACTTAATGCAAGATGCTTTTGTAAAATTATGGAAGAATTGCGCCAAAGTGCCTTTTGAAAAAGCAAAAGCGTTCTTATTTACCGTGGTAAAAAATGATTTTTTCAACCAGGTTGAACACCAAAAAGTTGTTTTAAAATACCAGCAAACCAAAAGGGATACAATCAACAAAGAGACTCCAGAATTTGTATTACGAGAAAAAGAGTTTCAACAAGAGCTGAATGATGCCATCAACTCACTTTCTGAAAAACAGAGAGAAGTGTTTCTACTCAATCGAATTGAAAAGAAAAAATACAGAGAGATAGCTGAAATCCTAGGGATTTCACAGAAAGCTGTCGAAAAAAGAATGCATCAGGCAATGCTACATTTAAGAGAAAAAATTAAAAACTATAAAATATAGGTAGGGTATTTTGAACATAAATTGTTTCAAATATAGATACGTTAAAGAAAAATATGAAACAACAATACGATGATACTTTTTTAGCTCGCTGGCTTGCTGGTGAATTGAGAGAAAAAGAACTTCGAGATTTTGAAAAATCGGATGATTTTTCTAAGTATTCTCAGATTGTTGAGGCTATGGAAACTGTAGAAATGCCATCTTTCGATGTGGAAGAAAACCTTCAAAAAACATTAGAGAAATTACCTAAGCGAGTTGAGCAGAAACGCAGACGAGTCATTCCATTATGGTCTTATGCCGCAGCTGCTTCCATTGCTGTTATATTCTTTGTTTACAGCTTTTTATTTTCAACTACCTCTTACGTTGCAGGATATGCAGAGCAAATGAAATTTGATTTGCCCGATGGTTCTAAAGTGACTTTAAATGCTGATTCCGAAGTAAGTTTTAAAAAGTATGGATGGGAGAAGAAAAGAAGTTTGAACTTATTGGGAGAAGCATTTTTCAATGTTGAGAAAGGAAATGTCTTTACCGTGGAGACAAATGAAGGGACTGTGAAGGTTTTAGGAACTCAATTCATTGTTAGCTCAAGAGATAACTTTTACAATGTGATCTGTTATGAAGGAAGTGTAGAAGTAAGCATTCAAGATAAACCTTCAATTGTCCTTAAAAAGGGAGAGGCATACTCGATAGCGGGTGAAATGGAACAATCTTATAAAGTAGAATCAGAAACTCCAGATTGGCTTTCACACAAGAGTAGCTTTGACACCGTCCCTATTCTTCAAGTAGTAGAGGAGTTAGAACGGCAATTTAATCTCAAAATTTTTGGAAAAGAATATTTAAAAAACGCTAATTTTACAGGTAGTTTTCAGCATGACAACTTAGAAAAAGCCTTGCAAATCGTCTTTGTAGCAATGGATATTTCCTATACTAAGAATGCAAATGGCGACGTTGTCATTAAAAAGGATTAATGCGCAAACTACTTTTTTTACTTTTCTTAGTGATGACAACTTTTGTTTTTTCACAACAAAGGTCTTTTTCATATCTCAACACCCCTCTTGAAAAAGTAATTGGTGACTTAGAAGAGGATTACAATGTTCGTTTTGCTTTCAATAGTAAGCTGTTAAAAGATCGGTTTGTAACCTATAAAAAAGAAGCGAATTTAGAGTTCTTTTTAAAAGAAATTGCCTTTGATTTAAATTTGGACTTTGTTTTTTTAGATGAAGAAAATATCGTTATAAAACCGACTAACCTTCCAAAAAATTACAATCTTCTAGACGAAGTAGTATTGGTCACAGAATATTTGACTTCGGGGTTCGATCAAAATAAAAATGATGGCTCCATCACCATGAAGCCAAAAAAACTAGGTGTTTTACCTGGGCTTACAGATCCTGACATACTTCAGAGTTTACAACTACTACCAGGCATATCTAGTCCTACTGAATCAGCCTCTAATCTTCACATACGGGGCGGAACTCCAGATCAGAATTTAATCCTTTATGATGGAATTAAAATTTACCACCAAGGACATCTGTTTGGTATGATATCTCCATTCAATCCTTATGTAGTAGAATCCGTAAATGTTTTTAGAAGTGGTACCAAATCAGAATTTGGAGATAGAATCGCAGGAGTTATTGATATCAATTCAATGGTAGAAGTACCTGATGAAGTTTCTGGTGGAGGCGGCGTTAATTTCTTACATTCAGATATATTTGTTAAAACTCCTCTTAAAAAAGATAAAGTAGGTCTATTGCTATCCGCTCGTAGATCTATTAATGATATCATAGATTTACCAACGTTTAATTCGTTCAGCGACAAAGTTTTTCAAAACACCAAGATTGAAGAAACAAATAGCATATTACAAGAAGAAAAGTTGACAGTTTTGAGCGATCAGTTTGATTTTTTGGATATCAATACAAAATTGATCTTTCAACCCAATCAAACCAATAAGATCAGTATCAGTTCTCTTTTGGTAGAAAATTCTTTGAATTATGCGAATATAGATTCTCATCAATACGGAACAAGAGATCAATTAAACATAAACAATAAGGGGTTAAGTGTTTTTTGGGATTACATTCCAAATCAAAAATGGGCTTTTAAATCATCTGTAAAGTATTCTGAATTTAATTCTGATTATCGTTTTACCCTTTTTGGACCTAGAAATATTGAAGAGACATCATCTAATAAAAATATTGTTAAGGACCTTGGAATTCAGCTACAAGCCAAACATCAATTGAAAGAAAATTTAGCTATTAAATTGGGTTATGAACTTGTAGATTATTATGTTGATTATAATTTGAACTTTAACGGATCAGCTATCGTATTTGAAGAAGGAAGAACAGAATTGGCTACGCATAATATGTATTTCGAAACTGAGCACAAGACTGAAAAGGTATATTTGAGAGGAGGCTTAAGAACAAGCTTGTATTCAGGGGTTGATGAGTTCTTCTTGGAACCAAGATTGTATGGTCATTATAATTTGAATAACCATTTGAAACTGAAAATGTCTATTGAGATCAAAAATCAGGCAATCAGTCAATTAACCTCTTTTGACTTTAATGATTTAGGTTTAGGAAATGCAATTTGGGTACTCACAGACAAAGGACAAGGAATTCCTGTATTGAATAATAAACAGGCTACTTTTGGCTTCTTTTTCAATAAAAATGGATGGAAGTTAGATGTAGAGGCATATTACAAAAAAGTAAAAGGACTTACTTCATTTACAAGAGGATTTAATTCAACAATAGTAACATCAGAATACGCTTCGGGAAATAGTACAGTGCAAGGAGTTGATATTTTGTTGAAGAAAAAAGTGAATCGATTTAGAACTTGGTTAGGCTATACATACAGTAAAAACGATTTTGAGTTTCCTGGTTTACAGTCTGGTACTTTCCCGGGGAATTTCGATCAGAGACATATCATTTCATGGACAAATTCTTATAAGTACGATCAGTTCCAATTTTCTTTGGGTTGGCAATTTGCAACAGGAAGACCTTATTCTGAAGTTTTGACTTTAAATAACAATGAATTGGTTTTCTTAGGGCAGAATAACAAAAGACTCAGTAATTACCATAAGTTAGATGTAAGTGCTTTTTACGATTTTTATTTCGACCCAAAGAATAAAATAAAAGCAAGATTGGGTGCCTCAATTGTGAATGTCTATAATAGAAGTAATGAAATTGATAGAGGTTTTAGAGTCCGTTTTGACGAAAATGGAAATACCAATCTAATAGAACAAACGAACTTAGGCCTGAGAATGACTCCTAACATTGTTTTTAGAGTTTATTTTTAAGAAATCGGTTTCGGTTTTGTTGTATATTTGATCGATGAATCAAGTCAAGATAATCGAATGTCCTCGGGATGCCATGCAAGGCATCAAAAGCCATTTTATTCCTACCGAAGCCAAAGCACAATACATCAATTCTTTACTACGAGTTGGCTTTGATACAATTGACTTTGGGAGCTTTGTGTCGCCAAAAGCAATTCCTCAAATGAGAGATACCGCTGAGGTGTTAGAACAGCTAGATTTATCAAAAACGAAAAGTAAATTATTGGCAATCATAGCCAATGTTCGCGGTGCCAACGATGCAGCTCAATTTTCAGAAATCGACTATTTAGGCTATCCTTTCTCTATCTCAGAGAACTTTCAAATGCGTAATACACACAAAACGATTGCGCAATCCATAGAAACTTTGCAAGAAATTTTATTAATTGCCAATAGGAGTAACAAGGAGGTAGTGGCTTATTTATCGATGGGATTTGGAAATCCTTATGGAGATCCTTGGAATGTTGACATTGTCGGTGAATGGACGGAAAGACTATCCCATATGGGAGTTAAAATCCTATCACTTTCAGATACTATTGGAAGCTCAACACCAGAAGTAATCGATTATTTGTTTTCTAATTTGATTCCAAAATACCCTGAGATTGAGTTTGGAGCTCACCTGCACACAACACCCGATACGTGGCATGAAAAAATAGATGCAGCCTACAAGGCAGGATGTCGAAGATTCGATGGTGCTATCAAAGGTTATGGCGGCTGCCCGATGGCAAAGGATGAGTTGACTGGGAATATGCCCACTGAAAAGCTAGTTTCTTATTTTACAGAACAGAAAGCAGAAACAGGTATCCGACCGATGAGTTTTGAAAGTGCTTACAATCAGGCATTACAAGTTTTTTTATAAGCTTTTACTATTTTTTTATACAGCTTTCCGTTTCAAAATGTAGATTTGTGTAAAATCAATCTTATGAGACGTATTTCTTTTTTATCCATTCTTTTTTCTTTTGTATTCCTTGCGTCTTGCTCGAAAGACGATGACAAAATTTCATTTACATTTTTACAAGTAAATGATGTCTATGAAATAGCTCCGATACAAGGAGGGAAGTATGGCGGAATGGCTCGCTTAGAAACGATTCATCAAAATTTGAAACAAGAGAATCCGAATACGATGCTGGTCATGGCTGGTGACTTTTTAAATCCTTCTTTATTAGGTACCATGAAATACGAAGGAGACCGAATTCGAGGAAAACAGATGGTGGAAGTGATGAACGCAATGGATTTTGAGTTGGTTGCTTTTGGGAATCACGAATTTGATTTGAGTAACAAAGATTTGCAAAAACGAATGAATGAGAGTGAGTTTCAATGGATTTCTGCCAATGTCATGAATCAGTTAGATAATGAAGTTGCACCTTTTCATCGTATGGTAGATGGTAAAAAAGAACCCATAAAAGGTTCTTACATCAAAGAAATCAGTGATGAGGATGGTACAAAAATCAAGATAGGATTCATAAGCGTTTGCATTCCTTCAAATCCTAAGAGTTATGTGAAATATTCCGATATGTATGAAGAAATTCAAAAGGAATACAATGCCATAAAAGATCAGGCAGACGTTGTTTTTGGCTTGACACATGTGACAATTGTTCAAGATAAAAAGATAGCCAAACTACTTCCTGAACTTCCATTGATTATGGGAGGTCATGAGCATACTTACAAAGACGAAAAAGTAGGAAATACATTGATAAAAAAGGCAGATGCAAATGCGAAGACAGCTTATATTCATCGGATTGAATATGATAAAAAAACAGGGAAGTCAACCATTACGTCTGAACTAAAAGAGATCAATTCAGAAATTCAAGAAGATACAGAATTAAAAAAGATTGTTGACAAATGGCAAGATATCTTAAACAAACAAATCTCCAAAGTAGTGGAGAACCCTTTTGAAGTTGTACACACTACTGATGAACCTTTAGACGGGCGAGATACCCCCATTCGTTCTGTACAAACCAATTTAGGCGCCTTAATCGCAAAATCCATGCACCATGCTTACAAAGGTGAGGTGGTATGTGCCTTTGTCAATGGAGGGTCTATTCGTATCGACGATGAATTGGTGGGTGATATCAACAGTGTTGATATTTTTCGAGTACTACCTTACGGAGGAAGCGTTTTTAAAGTCACAATGAAAGGAAGTTTATTGGAGCAGGTATTAGACTATGGTAACAATGCAGCAGGAACAGGAGCACATTTACAGAGACATCTTGTGGAATCTAAAGATGGAGAATGGTTTGTAGATGGTAAAAGAATAGCTCCAAAAAAGAATTATACAGTGGCATTAAGTGATTATTTAATGAGAGGCTTAGACATTCCCATACTCCACGAGAAAAATCCAGAAGTTATTGCTGTCTACAAACCCAAAGAAGGAGAATCTGCTTATGATATTCGCAAAGCAGTGATTGATTATCTTAAAAGTCAGTAACTCATTGCCACATCGAGCCTGTCTGCCCTGCCTAGCCGACAGGCTGGCGATAAGTTAGGTACATTTTTCTGGACTCCGACAGGCCTGTCTGCCGACAAGGCAGGCTCAGTCTGACAGAAAAACATCCAAATTGATATTGATTTTCTTAAGTCAAACTCAAGCTACTCATGTCAGGAATAACATCTTTTTTTGTCATCGCGAAGGTCTAAAAGACCAGAAGCGATCTTATTTTTTCATACTATCCTAGTAAGTGTTTATTCCTAGCCGAATAAAATGAACTTATGGAATCCCTTTTCTCTTTCATTCTTGTCCATTTCCCCTTTTTCTCTATCTTTGAAATCCAGTTTCCGTTCTGTCCCCATAAACGGAAGTTGCGTCCCCAAACGTAGCATTCACGCTGTTTTTCATTCTGAGTCTAGCACTAAGTTGTCATACTGTGTAGCCAAGAATCATACAGTGTCATGAAAAAGAGAAAGATACTTCATGTATGCTTTCTGTAATTGTTTTATTGATATATGCATAGTACTCAAGCGAGTGATATTTATACGCTATTAAGTTTGAATTGAAACAAAGTAAAAATAAATACACTTTGAGTTTGGCAAGAAATTGTGGCACGTTAACCGAGATAAATAATTAGAAAACAGATTAAATGATCATCAGACCAATCAATACATTTGAAGATTTCGAGCAATATTTTCGTAATCGAAATCGCAATGAATTCACTACCTATTTTGACAAGAATGTTGCTAAGGACGATTCCCATGAAATGGATGTTTATGATTTCGACTCATTTCACGTTGGCGCATTTGAGGAAAACGTAATGTTAGCTTCGTGCAGGGTGATGAATGGAGTAGTTAACTCGTTCAGTCCAAATAAAGAAGTTTCTAAAATCATAACACAATTGAGTACGAGTAGAGGTCCAAGAAAGAAATTACAGCTCCTTGAGTTTGTTAAAGAAGATGAACGTACCATTATAAACGATTTTTTTCATAAACTCGAGAAGTCGAACAAAGAATTCAGTGAAATTAGCCGCTTACAGAAAATAGAGGAACATCGAGATAAATTGCTTATGAACTACATAATCTGTTATGCATGGGCATTTGGTAGATTCTTTAATATAGACTATTGTTTCTTTAACGCTAGCATTGAACATTGTATGTATTACGAGAGGTACTTTAATTGTAAAATAGTCTTCCCAGAAATAGAGTTTTATCCTGTTGAAGGTGCTAAACCTTGTTATATGATGCAGGCAGTACTAGAGGATTTGACACCAAGAATGAATTTGGTCGTCAATCGAATGGTCGAGAAATTCAAAGAAGCCGGTGAGCCTTGTGCTGTTAATTTAAATGAAATAAAATGAAACTTGTATTCACAACCATAGCATATCTTTTAATTCTTTTTTTCCTACCATTATTAGGAAAGTTAGAGCTACTATACGAACCTAAAGTCATACTTTCAGCAATTGTAATTGTTCTACTTCTGAACACGCAACCTCAAATGAAATTTGATGAGGCTTCAAGAGACAAAAAGACAGATAAAGGAACGATGTTACTCATACTACTATGCAGTTTGTTTGGTCATATAGGAACAATAACCGAATGGGCATACTTTCCACAAATGAAAGTTCAATGGCTTCCATATCTTGGAGTAGGTCTGCTTTTGTTTGGGATTGTATTTCGAATTGTGGCAATAAAGAGTTTAGACAAAGCATTTAGTACTACACTTCAAATCAAGAAAGGACAAGATTTAATGACGGAAGGACTCTATTCAAAATTCAGACATCCTAGTTATACGGGCGCATGGATATTGATGTTGGGTGACGCAATCATGTTTCAAAGCTATATTGGATTGGCAATCCTCGGAGTAGGGATGTTCATTGTTTATATGAAGCGGATAAAAGTGGAAGAGGAAATGCTACTAAGTGAGTACGGAAAGGAATACCAACAATATATGGAACGAACGTGGAAATTTCTACCAGGGTATTGAAGAAAATGAACAATGTTACCTAACGAAATACAATGGGTGTGAGAAATCTCCCTTTTAACTTTCCACTTTCCACTTTTTGACTTTCAGACTTTTCTCCTTCATTCTTGTCCATTTCTCCTTTTTTTCTATCTTTAAAACTCAGTTTCCGTTTTGCCCCTCCAATAAAACGGAACTTGCGTCCCCAGCGTAATTGTAAAACACCATGAAAAAGAGAAAGATACTTCGTGTATGCTTTCTGTAATTGTTTTAGGAACAATAATTCCTTATATCTGAGTTTAGTTTCCCTTATGTAGGAGTTTTGTTAGGTATATAACTAGTTGTCCAATATTTGAAAATGAGCATAATACGACCAAGACTTAATGATTATTTTAATATTCCAATTACTCAAGAAGAGGTCGATTTTGCAATACCATTCATTGATGAGGATATTCCTCTATATGTTGACCCTTTCTTGATGTGGAAATCACCTTCGCTTCAGGATAATTCATTGCATCTTTTGATTACAAATAGTTTCAATCATATTGGACACTTATTCAATAAAGGAAGCAAGAAAGAAGCGATTGAATTATTAATCCGTGCATCGGAATGTGATGAAGTTGGTCTTGGAAATTCTAAAACTAAAAAAGGAAAAAGAATTGGAGAAAAATTATCGGCAAAAATTTTAAATCAGTTTAGTTCAATTCCACAAATTCAAAAAAATGGATTTGTGCATTTTGAAGAACTTCAACTGTTGGTCGAAAATTTTTCACGAGATAGGGTCAGTGATATTTCTTGTAATTTTATTCAATCGTTCTTAGTTGACTTTACCATTGAACAATCTGAAAAATATGGAATTCCAATTGACAAAGTTACATTAAAGAACATCTACAATCCTAAGAAATTAGAATTCGGTAAAGAAGAAACACATTTACCAATAAACCCTAGCACAAAAGAGCCTATTCTGTTCATTCCAAAAAGATGGTTAAAGCACATTCCTTGGATCAATCCAGATGATTACTTCAAAAGCTATTATGTAAATAACATTCATAAAAATGGAGAAGAATTTCCTGACAAAGTCAAGTTATTAAATTTTAATCGTCATAATTACGATATTGTTCAAGCATACACAGCGATTAAAGAGAAGCAAAGCGAACATTGTAAAAATGATCCTCTTTTTAATCAAATACCAATAACTTCTGCAAAAAGAAAAATTTCTACAATTACCAAGTTACCAACAGGTAAAACTGATAATGCAGACAGAAAGTATGAAGATAATGTTTGTCAACTATTAGCATCCTTACTTTACCCTCATTTAGATTTTGCTCAAGAACAAAGTAGAACAGATTCAGGAGTATTAATCAGGGACTTAATTTTTTACAATAATACATCTACCGATTTTCTGAAAGACATTTACAATGATTACGGTACTAAACAAATAGTTTTTGAACTAAAAAATGTAAAAGAAGTTGGTCGTGAACATATCTTTCAATTAAATAGGTATTTAAATGACCATTTTGGGAAATTTGGAATAATTGTAACTAGGAATAGAGTTCCAAAAAATGTTTTTAAAAACACGATAGACCTTTGGTCAGGTCAAAGAAGATGCATCTTGATTTTAGACGACACAGATTTAAAATTAATGACCCAAGTTTTTGTGAGCAAACAGAGAAATCCTATAGAGGTAATCAAAAAGAAATACATTGAATTTACGAGGGCTTGCCCTTCATAAAATAACGTTACTATGAAAATAAATATAGATGAATTTAAGAAAGTTCTCAATCAGCTAGAAGGTTTACACATAGAGATAAGTACTCTATCAAAGAAGTCCTATACAGATGCGCTTAATACATTTAAACTAAAAATGACAAATCAAGTCATAAAAAGAGCTAATAAAATACTAGGTAAAAACTATAAGCCATTTGAAGATTTTGAACAATTCGATGAAAATGATTTACCAAGCAATAGTGACGTGACACTTGTTCTTTCTCAATATATTAATTGTATGGAAAGCTTAAGAGAAGAGAATATTTCTTCAAAAATAGAATATACAATAAGTGGTGGTGTAGCAAAAATTATATGGAGATGGAACGGAACAATAGTAGAAACATATCCACCAAAAAACATTAAAAAGTAATGGCTAAAAAGACATATTATTATCAAACAGCAGAAAGTGTAGAAAAATTCAAAATGCTAAGTGAATTATTGGGTTCCATTTACTTAGAAATGAAAGAATTTTCTAAGAAGAAACCTGATGAACCATTAAATACTTTTAAAGTTAAAAATGTAAATAGGGTATTGACTCAATTAAAGGAATTGCTAGGAGAAGAACCTACAATCGGTTTTTTAGATTTATTAGATGAGGAAACATTACCAACAAATAGTGATGCAATTTTGGTAATTGGTCAGTTTCAAGCTTCTATGAAACGATTTAAAAATAAATATACTGACGAATACATAAATTGGAATATAAAATAAAACATTGGGTAACAATATACAGTGGTAAAGGCGGTTTGGTTTAAGTGATAAAACGAAAGATAAACAATAAAATATAGGTCTGTGCTAAACTAGAAGACTCATAAAAGAACTATAGATTAGTTACTCTGACAAAAACAAAAAAGGAAGCTGAAAGGCTTCCTTTTTTGTTCATTTAATAAAGTTATAATCTTAAAACCTATATTGCAAACCTACATACGCTCCAAAAGGATGTCCTGGACGTAAACCAGCAGGTACTCTGGAAGCTGCATAGATTTCATCTAATAAATTGATCACATTTCCAGTCACACTCATGTTCTTGTTGATGTGGTACTTTCCTGAGAAGTCAATGATGAAATTAGAAGCTACCTTTTCGTTGATTGGAATAATTCCTGAACCTGCTTGTGTTCTAAACTGACCGTTGAATCGTCCATTCAAGTTGATCTCGAACTTTTCGTGTTCAAAAGAAAGCGTGGCATTGAATTGGTACTTAGAGATGTACGGTAATTCGTCACCCGCAGTGACCGTTCCCCATAGGTCGTCGTTACTTCCAAAGCTGTTTTGAAATTCAGTATCTGTATAGGTATATCCAAATGTAAATGGAATACTGAATTTACTTTCTGCATTGGAAAAATCGTAGTTCAATAGGATTTCAAGCCCTTTAATAGTTACTTCTCCCGCATTGAACTGATCCAGACTCCCTGTTCCACCTGTGGCTGCTAAATCGCTTCCTAATAAGTTGCTATAGTCATTGTAAAACCCGATAAACTCTCCTCGGATGCCACCGAGATTAAAACGTGTTCCCAATTCGTAATTGATACTTTCTTCTGGCTTTTCATCAGGTTGATTGCCAGGAGGTGAAAATCCTTTGTGAACGCCACCAAAAACAGATACATTGTTATTGAATTTGTAATTCGCTCCAACACCCGGAATGAAAACGCCTACATTGTTTTCTCTCACAGCTAAGTTAGCACCTGTTCTGGAAGGATCGCTTGTTCCAAAGTTTTCTCTTTTTAAAGAAATATTCTCATAACGAACTCCCGGAGTAAAAGTCCAATTGTTTACTTTCAATCGGTAGGTAACAAAGGCAGCAAAAGCTCTGGCACTACTAATTCTATTGGCATTAGACCCTGGCGTTCCTGCATTGGCAAGGGTTAAGACTCTGTTATTAATCGCATAATCATCAATCCACTGAAAACGATCTTCCTCGTCGTAGTGGTAACGTAAACCAACTTCGATATCATGGAAAGCAGCTCCTTCATACCAATGGTAGTCGAACTTTGTTTGTACGCCTCTTGATCGGTATTTTCTATTGTTGGCTCTTAAATTCATAAAATCATTCCCATCAGAATTGATATCTCCTTTCACCAAAGAAATATAATTCACATAAGCTACCTGATCTCCAAATACGGTTCCTATAGACTGACGATTTCCATTCAACGTAATGTAATCTGCTTTGTACCAGTTTCTTGCGAAATAGTTGTTGTATAAATTGGTCGTTATTCTAAAATCTTTAGAGAAATCTACCGTATGCGTTAGTACAATTTGTCTGTGAATCGCTTTCATTAAATCGTTTGCTGAACCAGCATATCTGGCAAATGGATTCAAAGCAAAATCTGCGTTGCTCAATCCTAAATAAGTCTCGTTAGACTCCTCATCAGAATATTGAAACTTAGCTTCCAAAGATTGCTTTACAGTGGCATTTGGAAATAAGTTAACTCGAAACTTTGCAACCAAATCATTCTTGTCGAATCCTGTATTTTGACCATTTAATAAATCTTTAAATCCGTCTGAACCGTAGTTTAAGAACTCAACAGAATATCCAAAGTTTTTGTGGCTATTTCCAATCAATGCATGCAGTTGAGACGAGTTAAAACTACCATAACTAGCTCTTACGTTTCCGCTAAAGCTTTCAGGAATTTGATTGGAAATCATGTTAATAGCACCTCCTGTAGTAAAAGGCCCAAACTGAACCTGACTACTACCTTTTAGCACTTCTACAGCTTGCATACGAGCTATGGTAGGGAAGTAGTAGGCAGAGGAAGCACTATAAGGAGCAGGTGCAATTAAAATGCCATCCTCCATTAAGGTAATCTTAGCACTTCTCTCAGGAGAAGTTCCCCGTAAACTAATATTTGGACGAAGACCAAACCCATCTTCTTCGTAAATATTCACACCAGGAACCGTTTTTAATACTCTATTCACATCTATAAAACCAAATCGTTTTAATTCTTTTGGTGAGATGAAATAGGCAGAACCTGTTCTATTTTGTGCGACATACTTATTACCAAATATCACATTTGTTTTTAAAATGATTTCGTCAAGCTTTTGGATAGAATCTAAGCTTGCTTTTTGTTTTTGATCTTTTTTTTGTGCTGAAAGACCAAGAGATAACATACAGACTAGGAGAGTAAAACTCTTTCTCATTTTTATTTAGATTAATTTTAAATAACTGTTTAAATTCGCTGCAAATCTATCATTCAAAATTGATATTTCAAACTTTATTTAGAATAAATAAAAATAATTTTTACTCATTTCTGAAAATCAGACTATTATGTAGAAAGATTTTAAATAAGGGTGATTTATAGAAGCATTTGAATGCTATTTTATTATGTTGTATTTTTAGGAAGCTAAAATTTGAAGATGATGTTTGCTCCCGTTAATATTCAAGAAAAATTAATCAGAGAAAGAAAGAAAACAGTAGAAAAAGAAGATGTTATTGGATGGGTTTATTCCATTTTTAAAGAATTGGACACCAGTAATATTGCCATTCTAGAAAGACTTTCCCAATCTCCCATAGATAGAGATATCAATAACTTCGATATAGATAAAGTAGATACCAATGCTATTTTTCACATCTCTCAAATTAAAAAGATTTGTGTTGATTATCGACTTCGGTTTTTAGACACTCGTTATTTTAAAGGGGCCTATCCACAGTCCGTTGTCAGCAAAATTAAAGCATTAGAAGAAGACCATCATACGGTTTTGGACGGCTTCAAGATCATTGCTCCGTCAAAATTATTCACCCTAGACAAAGCTGACGATCCTCTGTTATTTGCTCCGATGGGGAATGACTATTATTACCTAATACATAAGTGGGGAACAGACTTGCATCCGTTTCGTAAGTTCAAATACTGGAGCATTAAGAATGTTGAAAATTTAGGCATATCACTTTTTGCGCTGAGCTTTTTACTGACCATCGTGACCAAAAATGTCATATATGATGAGAGTGCCAACTTTGGTCACTTGTTCATGTTGTTCTTATTTTATTTGAAAGGCTCACTGGGCATGTTATTCTTTTATGGAGCTGCATCAGGAAAGAATTTTAGTCTGTATTCCTGGCAAAGTAGGTATGATAAAATTACCTAATATGAGTTTGATATATTACTAACTGATTTTCAATTTTTAATCATTAAAAGTCAATGTCATTCTTGCATGTCAGACTGAGCTGGACCCTGAGCGAAGTCGAAGGGTATCGAAGTCAAGGCAGGAATCTAAATAGTTCTATTTTACTAGACTCCTTCCTGCTGGCTGGTCCGCAGGAGTAACAATTAAATTCAAATGAATGTATTGCCTATCCTTTTTACATTAAACTTACTACCTAAATTCTATAACAATTATTCAATCTTCAAAAAAATACAAAATTTAGTTTTACCTCAAGAATCGCTTCGCTAATTCATAATTTTTTTTCATTTCGGTTTGAGTCAATTTCTAAATGAAAAAAATCATGTATTTTTGCTTGCAATTAATTTTTAAGTTGATTGTATTATGATTGCTCACGATTCCAAATTTGTAGGTGAAGGTTTAACATACGATGATGTTCTTCTAGTCCCAGCCTTTTCCGAAGTACTTCCAAGAGAAGTTAGTATCCAAACGAAGTTTACAAAAAACATTACCATCAACGTTCCTATTGTATCTGCTGCAATGGATACGGTAACTGAATCTGCCATGGCAATTGCTATTGCCAGAGAGGGGGGAATAGGTGTGCTACATAAGAACATGACTATTGAGCAGCAAGCTCAAGAAGTGAGAAAAGTAAAAAGAGCAGAGAGCGGAATGATCATCGATCCCATTACGCTTCCAAAAGAGGCGACCGTTTTAGATGCTAAAAATGCCATGCGTGAGCACAAGATTGGGGGTATTCCTATTGTAGACAATCATGGCAAACTTATTGGAATCGTAACAAATCGTGACTTACGTTTTGAAAAGAACAACGAGCGTTTTATCAAAGAGGTAATGACCTCAGAAAATTTGGTCACAGTGGCAGAAGGAACTTCTTTGAATGATGCAGAAGTGATATTGCAAGAGAATAAAATAGAGAAGTTGCCTGTAGTGAATTCAGACAATAAATTAATTGGACTCATCACTTTTAGAGATATTACCAAATTAACTCAGAAGCCTACTGCCAATAAAGATAGCTTTGGACGTTTAAGAGTTGCTGCGGCGTTAGGGGTAACTCACGATGCTGTAGATAGAGCAGGAGCGCTTGTAAAGGCTGGAGTAGATGCCGTGATTATAGATACTGCACATGGTCATACCAAAGGAGTGGTGACAGTTTTAAAAGAGGTGAAAAAAGCTTTTCCTGAGTTGGATGTAGTGGTTGGAAATATTGCCACACCAGAAGCGGCAAAATACTTGGTAGAGGCAGGTGCTGATGCTGTAAAAGTGGGAATTGGTCCTGGATCTATTTGTACGACTCGGGTGGTAGCTGGTGTTGGTTTCCCTCAATTTTCAGCGGTTTTAGAGGTCGCTGCGGCCATCAAAGGCAGTGGAGTTCCTGTCATTGCTGATGGAGGAATCAGATATACGGGAGACATTCCTAAGGCCATTGCTGCTGGAGCGGATTGTGTGATGTTGGGTTCATTATTAGCAGGGACGAAAGAATCGCCAGGAGAGACCATTATTTTCGAAGGAAGGAAATTCAAATCATACCGTGGAATGGGTTCTGTTGAGGCGATGAAGCAAGGATCAAAAGATCGTTATTTCCAAGATGTTGAAGATGATATCAAGAAATTGGTTCCAGAAGGTATTGTGGGTAGAGTTCCTTACAAAGGAGAATTGTTTGAAAGTATTCACCAGTTTGTTGGAGGCTTACGTGCAGGAATGGGATATTGCGGTTCTAAGGACATAGAAACTTTAAAGAATACTGGAAAATTTGTGAGAATTACGGCAAGTGGAATTCACGAAAGTCACCCTCATGATGTAGCGATTACCAAAGAAGCACCAAATTACAGTAGACGATAGAAAATAGATAACCAAAAAATTACGATGAAATGGATAGACAAGACTATATAGAATTCCGAAAAACGAGAGATTTAGGATCAATAATCTCGGATACATTCAAGTTTTTAGGCACAGAATGGAAATCCTTTTTAGGAACAATCCTCAAGGTGTCTATTATTCCAATTGCTGTTGCTATTGCTGCTGCAATCTATTATTCAATGTCTGCTTTGACTTTCATAGGAAATGTATCAGACACAGATTATTATTCCGACTTTTCTTTCGATCTTGGAAACCTATTTGTCCCATTACTTGCTTTCTTTTTAGCCTACTTAGTTGCATACGCACAGATTGCAGTATCTGCATTGTCTTATATAAAATCCTATGTAAAAAACAGAGGATTGATCAATTATGAAGAGGTTAGTAATGATACCAAAAGTAAATTTTGGTCCTATGTTGGCTTACTTTTTTTAAACTCAATTATCATTGGTATAGGAACTATTTTTTGTTTTTTACCAGGGATCTATTTTGGAGTTGTTTTATCGGTATCTATGTGTATTCTGATTTTTGATAATATGAGTGTCGGCGATTCTATTAGTGATTCTTTTAATTTTATGAAAGGTCATTGGTGGGAAACCTTTGGGGTTATACTAATTGTTATGATTATCTCATGGATTATCGGATTTGTATTTAACCTGCCAGCAAGTTTTTATCAAGAATCAAAAATAAATTTTGGATTGAATCCAGATCCACAACTTATAGGCGATCTTTTTCTAGATCCTATTTATCTCATATTTTTAGGCTTTGGGGTGTTAATTAATTTTATACTCTACATGATCACACTTATCTCCACCACATTTATTTATTTCGATATTAAAGAGAAAAAATATCCTTCTGAATATGAAGATATTATTGATACTATAGGAAAGGAGTAATCAATCGTTAGGGTAGATACTTTTTTTTTGATTTAAGTATAATTTAAAAAGTGTTAGGTCGAGCTGTGATATCTGTATAGGTTAGATAATTCGTTGACATTTTTGGTTAAACTTATTAGGAGCCACATATTGAAACTTTACACTACACCAATCTCATCTATCGGATCGCTATTTCCTTTACCTAGTGGGTTTTGCCCCCATTTATTAGTTCCATATTCGCTTTCAAAGCATAGAAAGATGAATAGTATAAAGCCACCGACAAATGGTAGTAGCCCTATCAATAAATACCATCCACTTTTTCCAGTATCATGCAATCTCCTTACAGAAACAGCCAGAAATGGGAGGAATGAAATTAGAAAATAAATAGTAGTTAAGAGACCAATTTCATTAGACTCTAATTCAAATTGCACATCTATCATTATCAAAAAGATAACAATTAAGTAGTGAAAGAGTGAGAACATCCAAAATTCCCTTCTCCTCGCTCGACCAGAGAAATCCAAATACTGTTTAAAAACTTTTGCATACCAATTCATAACATTATTATTTTAAATGAGGGTTTTAATTTTCATGACATTGTCAATGTCGACAGAGTGAATGATGAACGATGAGACATCTTAACATTGTTAGATTTCTCCTTTTGATTTCGATTTCACTCAATCACAGTTCGAAATGACATTGGCTAATGTAAAATATTTTGTAATAATTTAACTTTCATTAATTACTAAATCTAACTCAGGTTATTTAAATCATTCCTCTAGATTTTAACTCAAGATATTTATTGATTGTATTATCTGTTAAATTCTTGGGTTTTGTTAGTAAGGAATGTATACCATATTTCTTTAATTCTTTGACAATTTTCTGTTTTTCATAAACAAATTTTTCAGCAATTATAGTGTCATAAACCTCCTGAATATGTTGAGGCTCTTTCTTTAAAAAACTACTAAGCTCGGTATTCTCAAAGAAAACAACCAGCAACAAATGACTTTTTGCGATTCCTCTTAAATAGGGTAATTGCCTATACAAGCTATCCATTGCCTCAAAGTTTGTGTATAGGATCAGTAAACTTCTATTTGGAATCCTCTTTTTAATCGTTGAATAGAGCGCGCCGAAATCAGATTCTGTAAATTCTGTTTTTACATTATACAAGGCTTCTGAGATGAGGTTCATCTGAGAGTTTCGTTGTTCGGCATTTATAAAATCTTCTACTTTCCCCGTGAAAGTTAACATCCCAGCTCTGTCTTGCTTTCTCAACGCAGCATAGCTCAGAGAAAGGGTTGCATTTACAGCGTAGTCTAGTAAAGAGAGGCTGTCAAAATGCATTTCCATCAATCTCCCTTTGTCAATAACAGAGTAAATAGGTTGCGATTTCTCCTCTACATACTGATTGATCATCAATTGGTTTCTCTTGGCTGTGGCTTTCCAGTTGATGGTTCTAATATCATCTCCAGATACATACTCTTTTATTTGTTCAAACTCCAAAGAATGCCCAATTCTACGTACCTTTTTATTCCCATGGATACTAGATTGATCGGTAAAAGCCTTGATTCCAAAATCTTTTAGCTTGAGGAACGAAGGGTAACATTTCAATTCTTTTTTATTAGCTAAAACATATTTACGAGTGGCCAATTGTAATGGAGAGCTGATAAAAGTATTTACATGTCCAAAATGATACACTCCTCTTTTATAAGGTGTTAGTTCATAATCAACAACCTTAGTAGCTTTAGAAGCTATTTGGTAATTAAAATCGAAAATCCTTTTTTGAAATTGAAAAGGAAGTTCCTCTAAAAGTGACACATGCAGAGGAAATTTATAATGGTTTGTAACTGTAATACGAACATTATTTTTATCGCCATTCGAGAGTTTTTCTGGTAAAATACGCTCTAGCGTAACACCTTCTTTTTGAAAAAACAATACCAATACATCTACTAAAGTTAATAGAACGAGTAGCAATAGTAAAGATTTTGAAATGATCGAAATAACGGGTATAAAAAAACCAATCAGAAAACAAAGAGCAACAAAAGTTAAACCGTAAAAAAATCGGTTATTTAAATGCAAAGAGTTGAATAAATTTTTCATACCTACAGACGATACAGAGCCTTACTTATCTGGGAATTTCTTGCCCCTCTATGATTTGCTTGATAATTATTTCGCTAGTCAAACCCTCCATTTCCCTTTCTGGCGTTACGATTACTCGATGTTCCAATACAGGAATGGCTGCTCTTTTAACATCTTCTGGAGTGACAAAGTCTCTACCTTCAATAGCAGCAAATACCTTAGAGGCATTTAAAATTGAAATACTAGCTCTGGGCGAAGCACCTAAATACAGCAAAGAATTGGTACGGGTATTTACTACAATATCTGTGATGTATTTCAGTAGATTTTCTTCCACTTTTACATTTCGAACAAGCGCTTTGTATTCTGCTATTTTCTTGCCATTGATGATGGCCTCCACTTTTTCAAGTTGCTCAGAGCTTTTAACTTCATGTTCTCTCTTAATAATTTCCAACTCTTCAGTAGCATCCGGATATTTTACTTTTATTTTAAATAGGAAACGATCTAGCTGTGCTTCAGGTAAACGATAAGTCCCTTCTTGTTCAATTGGGTTCTGAGTAGCTACGACTAAAAAAGGTTGTTCCATTTCATATCTAACACCGTCAATAGTCACTTGTTTCTCTTCCATTACTTCAAAAAGAGCTGCCTGTGTTTTAGCCGGCGCACGGTTGATTTCATCGATTAAAATCATGTTAGAAAAAATAGGGCCTTTTTTAAATTCAAAGTCAGATTTTTTGGCATTAAACACAGAAGTTCCTAAAATATCTGAAGGCATTAAATCGGGAGTAAACTGAATCCTACTAAAAGCTACTTTCATGGTTCTAGAGAGCAATTTGGCAGTTACTGTTTTTGCAACACCAGGAACTCCTTCAATCAAAGCATGGCCATCGGCTAAAAGTGTGACTATAAGTAAATCAATCATTTCATTTTGACCCACTAAAACTTTCTGTAGCTCTTTTTTTATTTTGTGAATTGTCTCTTGCAACTCACTCATGTCAATTCTACTTTCAAATTCAAGATTTTCTACCGATTCTTCAGTAATTTGTTCTTCTTGTTTGTCTTGTGGAATATTTTCATTTAATTCTTCCATACTATTTTGGTTTCAAAAAGTTATTGATCATTTTATTAAGTACCATGAGATCTTCCTCGGTACATTCGTACTTCTTTTGAATAGATAATATACTATTCACAAGATATTTTGTGCTTTGTAAATTATTTCCAGATTTGAGGGCCAGTCTTTCAATAAATTTTCCATCAATTTTATGGGTATCCAATCGATATTGAGATCTTACCTTATTAAAAAAGAATGCAATTTTTTTATCAATCAAATCTTTATGGTTGTTGCTTTTTAGATAAAATGCTGAGATGGTTTTGGTAAATTCTAATGTAGAATTTTTTGATTCTGCTAAAACGGGAATGGCTCTTTGTTTTCTTCTGACATTGAAAATCATAAAAAGTATCAATCCTATAAAGCACAGGTTTAAAAACCATTTTAAAGATTCATTTTCCCAGAAAAAACTTAAAATAGAAGAAGATTCTTTCTCTTGGTTATTATAACCTGGCCAATACAATTGAGGGTCCCAATAGTTCACATCGCTTGGTAAATATGAGAGAACATTGGTGGCATATTCATGCTTGCCTTTCAACATATTGTAATTAGAAAAAACTACTGGTTGCGTATGAACATAAATAGAACCTTTCCCATGATAAATCTTTAAAAAGATAGGTTGCTCTTTGTTGTTAATCTTTTGTGTACCTAAAACAATGGTATTCTTCTTGTTGTAATTGGAAAAATAATTTCTCCTGAGGTTTCTATCAAAATGATATGATTTATCAGAAAAATCGTCGTTGTTCAAATGCAAAGTACCAAATAACTTCTTCAATTGAGAAGGTTTGTATGAGGTAGAGTCTAAATTCTGAACCTTAATTTGCAGTGCATCTTCTAATGTTGAGCTATAGTAATTAAGAGAAAAGAAAGCAGTGCTACCTTGATAAACATTGGATAGAATTCTTTGTATTCCTGTTGTATCAATTTTATAGGCTGAATTCTTTATACAGATGTAATTGAATGTACCATAGGCTTCATTCTCTTCGTCAGAGATAAAATCATAAATATTCTGGTCAATTAATATGTTAGAATAATAATCGAACAGTTTTTCTGATTCTTGAAAAAGAATATAAGTACCGAAGGGAGTTTTCTTTTTTTCGTTATAATTCTCTCTCCAATCTGTTTTTTTACAGTTAGTTAGACTGATGAAGATTAAAGCAAGTAATATGTATTTGATATAGTTAATCATCTTACTTTATCTCTTTAAAAATGATTGATACTTCACCTGAATACTCTGAAACTTCTCCCTATTAATTTGAAATTCTCCATACCATATATAGGTATACACGTATGAAAGATAAGAGAATTCTGATCGGATTTTTTGATCTTCAATCTCAAAAAGATAATCGGAATTGGTTTTGTCTTTATGATACTCTATGAGTTTTTTATGATTCAGTTTTTTTAAGAGGGTGAGATAGTAATAACGAATTGCTAAACGATAATTCTGATTTTTAATCGCTTCCTTCAATAAAGCTTCAAAGTCGCTTTCGTCAAAATTTTCTTCTACATTCTCTTTTTTCGAAACTGTGGCTTTGATTTTAGGAATTCTTTTCCATGAAATCAAATTGATATTCATCAAATATTTAAGAACAATCAGGACAACAACAACGACCAAAAGAGTTGGAAAAATTACCGACATAAAAAAAGAGAACCCTTTCCCTAAGGCAATGCCTGAACTACTAGAGTGTACTTGTTGAACTTCTTCTTTTTCTTCTTTTAAATCGTCTTTATACTCGTATTGCTTACCTGTATATTTATCTTTTAAAACTTCATCAATAGATCGTTTTACAGTGTATTCTTTGTTTTTATTGTACAAACTATCTTTGAGTTGATAGTTTGCATTGGCATTTGTTTCACTTCCTAAATTTTCAAACTCATAACTTGTTTGAGCTATAGCACTATAGCAAATAAAAAGAGATAGCAATATGTGACTCAATCTTTTCATAATATGGCATGCTTTTTAGCTACTTTGAATGGAAAAACGAGGTAGTAATAGAAAATGGTGACGAAACAAAACAAAATAATCGCATAGCATAAGAATGTAGGCATGGTATTGTAATATCTTGTCACATAACCTTCTAAAAAAGCAGCAACCAATGTAAATGGAATGGTACTTATAAAAATATAAAAAGCATTTCTAAACCCAATCTTAAAAGATTCAAACCTTTTGAGTGTCCCTGGAAATAAAATACTAGCTCCGATCATATAGCCAGCAGCAGATTCAATAATCATCCCAAAGATTTCATAAGTTCCATGGATCCAAATTCCTTTTACACTATCCCACAAGGTGTTTTGTTGATAAAAGAAAGCCTGAAATACTGCGACCATTATAGAGTTGTATGTTATGTACAGACCTGTTCCAAAACCAACAAAAAGACCAGAAATAAACATTTGGAAACCAACACGAAGATTATTAAAAAAAATACCTAAAAAGCTGCCCCAATGACTACCACCTTTGTATACAGCCAAAGTATCTCCGTTTTCAATGTTTTCTAAGGTAGCGTTTACATAGGAGTCTCCTAATACTTTCCTTGCAAATGTTTCATCATTAAAAGTGGACACCAGGCCTATAAAAAAGAAAACAAAAAAGACAATAAATGCGATGTATATATACTTGCGGTTTTTGTAACATATAAGAGGCACTTTTTCTAAAAAGAAATCAAAGACTAGGTTTTTGTCCTTTCTTTTTACATCATACACCTTTGAATAACTACTTTTTGCGAGTTTGTTAAGATAAGGAACAACTCTACTTTTTGGATAAAAAGATTGGGCATACGCCAAGTCATTCATAATCTTGATATGCAGGTCGGCAATTTCGTCGGGATCTTTTTTTAGATTCTCTGAGATAATTTTCTCAAACTCTAGCCATTTTTTTTTATTTTGCTTTATAAAAGCGATCTCTCTCATACGTAGCTAAAATAAATAAAAGTATGCAGACACTCCAAATAAATACGACTCAAAATGTTTCTATAGATTTTAAATTGGCTAGCGAAATGCAAAGAATATTTGCATTTGTTATTGATAACGTTTTAAAAATTGCGTATTTCTATTTTATATATGTTAAATTAATAGAGCCCATGATATCTGGCTCTTACCTAGATGACTGGTCTTTCATGAGTTTGTCATTTTTAGGATTGTCTCCTGTGATTTTATACTCTTTGTACACAGAAATCTTAATGAAAGGGCAGACTATTGGTAAAAAATTGTTAAATATTAGAGTAATTACTCTGGATGGGTATGTGCCTTCTAAGTTAGACTTGACCATTCGCTGGTTCTTGAGGATTGTAGATTTTAACTTGTTTTTTCTTTTGGTCGTATATGCCACGGCGATGGATATATCGAATGAAACATTGTTAGGTATGTTATTTCTTGTTGGAAAATTAGTAGGAATTATCTGTGTAGCTACTTCTAAAAAGAATCAAAGGGTAGGAGATCTCATTGCTAATACCATTGTAGTAGATTTAAAAGACAATGCTCGATTTTCTAAAACAATAGAGGAGGAGTTAGAAGAGAATTATGTTCCAAAGTATCCGAATGTTATCAAATTAACAGATAACGATATGAGAATCATTAAAGATACTTTTACGGTAGCTAAAGCAAAAAGAGATTACAAGAAATTGATTAAACTACGAACTAAAATAGCTGAGGTAACTCAAATTAAGCCTGAAGAAAATAGCGATATAGAATTTATAGACCGAGTAATCAAAGATTATAACTACTATACCAAAGATTTGTAACAAAAAAGAGAGCCATTAAGCTCTCTTTTTTGTTTGATTATTTTTTGTCTTCCTCGGGAATTTTAACTCCCAATTTATCCATGACTTTTTGAGTGATATCAAATTTAGGATCGATATAAGCAAATTCATTTCCTGAAGTGGTTAGAATTTGTGTGTAGCCCTCAGCTTTCGATATTTCAGCAATTACATCGGTCAATTTCTTATACAAAGGTCTCATCAATTCATTTCTCTTCAATTGAATTAATTGATTCCCATTTTGTTTGCTTTGTTGCAATCCCTGATTCATTTCATTGATCTCGTCTGCTTTTAGCTTTTTATAGTTGTCGGAAACATCGCCCAATTTTTGGTAGGCATCTAGTTTGCTTTGATAGTCTAGTAACTTCACTTGATAGGAAGAATCCAATTTTTTTGCATAATCTCCTAATCTTTTCATCATTTGCTTGGTTTCGGGCATCAAACCAATGATAAGTTCTGAGTCAACCGATCCTACTTTTGTTTGACTATTTCCTAAAACACCCACGAAACAGAAAATAGCTACTAATATTCTAAACTTCATATAATTAATATTTTGCGCAAAGATAAAAAAGGGAACGACTCTCGAAAATATAATCGTCTTAAAAACAGTTAAAGTTTTTCTTTAATGGATTCGATGATGGTTTGAGGAGTCGTCTTAAAATCGAACCAAAGGATGGTTTCATCTTTTCGAAACCAGGTCAATTGTCTTTTGGCAAACCTTCGGGTATTCTTCTTAATTTCTTCAATAGCAAAATCTTCTGTGATGTCTCCATTGAAAAAGGAAAAGAGTTCTCTGTAACCTACAGTCTGTAATGCATTGAGATTTTTATGAGGATACAATTTTTTTGCTTCTCCAATCAATCCTTCTTTCACCATCATGTCAACGCGGAGATTAATACGATCATAAATCTTCTGGCGTTCACCCTTCAAACCGACTTTAATCGATTGAAAATTTCGCCTCTTTTTTGCCTTGTTTTTAAAACTAGAATAGGGCTGACCACTTCCAATACAGATTTCTAGAGCTCTTGTCAAACGTTGAGGGTTGTCTAGAGCGATACTTTGATAGGTATCGATATCTAACGTTTTCAATTGTTGCTGAAGTGACTCTATACCTTCTTTTTCAAGTTGCACTTGTAAGTTTTTACGAATCTCGGGATCCACCTTAGGAAACTCATCAAAACCCCTTAGAACAGCATCTACATACAAACCACTTCCACCGACCATAATCACAACATCATTTTTTTGAAACAAATCTTCTAGGAGTAGCAGAGCGTCTTTTTCGAAATCACCGACATTGTAATCTTCAAAAATACTTCTGTTTTGAATGAAGTGGTGCGGTATGGCTTCCAATTCATGAGGTTCTGGGACGGCTGTACCTATACGCATTTCTTTATAAAACTGCCTAGAATCACAGGAAATAATCTCAGTATTATAATGCTTGGCTAACTCAATACTAAGCGAAGTTTTACCAATAGCAGTAGGGCCAAGAACCGTGATCAAAGTCTTTTGAGAAGGTTTCATTTATTCATTGAGTTCGTGACCGCAATGATAACAAAAAACCGCTCCATCTTGATGATTTTCTTTCAAACAATTTGGACAAGCTTGGGTATTGGTATGAATCTTCGCTCTGACCATTTCTGAACTTACTATTCCAGTAGGAATGGCAATAATTGCATAACCCAAAATCATAATCACACTTGCAATTAGCTGACCTAATGGTGTGCCAGGAGCAATATCACCATATCCAACGGTTGTTAGGGTAACAATAGCCCAATAGACACTTCTGGGAATGCTAGTAAACCCATTTTCGGCTCCTTCAACCATATACATGACGGTTCCTAAAATGATACAGAGGATTAAGACAAAGAATAGAAAGACCGCAATTTTAGCTCTACTGGCCCTTAGGGCCAAGAGAAGTCGATTAGATTCTCCAATATATCGTGCCAATTTCAAGATTCTAAACACACGTAACAACCTCAAGGCTCTTAAGGCGGCCAAATTATGGCTACCTACAAGGATCAGTGATACATACTTTGGAATGGTAGACAAGAGGTCTATGATGCCATAAAAACTAAAGATGTATTTCCAAGGTTTGTTGATGGAAATGATGCGCAAAACATATTCAATAGAGAAGAGAATGGTAATGACCCATTCAGCAATATTTAATAAATCGCCATATGTATCATTAATGCTTTGAACACTTTCTAGCATTACAAATAAGATACTCGCTAGTATGGCAATGAGTAAGACTACATCAAAGAGTTTCCCAGAAGGCGTATCGGCTTCGTAAATGATTTCATGAAGGCGATGCTTTAAAGAGGTTTGTTTTTTCTGTGTGCTCAAGAAAGAATCATTTTGAACACAATATACTTAAATTAATCGAAAAGAATTCATCAAGGCTAGGCCTTGATTACCTCTGAAAATGTCACCCCGAACTGTCATGCTGAGCTGGCTTGCGCTGAGAGTAACCGAAGTGTCGAAGCATTGTTTCGGGATCTAAATAATAGAATTTCTATGTTGATTTATTGATAAAATGAAACAAGTCAGATATTTCTAAGAATTTTTCACAAGGGAAGCTCACTTCAGGAAAATTCTTTATTCTTTTCTGATGAAGATAAAATCACCCCCTTCGTCACCCACTTCTTGTATGGTTCCGTATTGAGGAACGTTTTTACTATTGTTCATCACAGGTTCTTCTATCCGATCAAATATTTTTCGAGCGGTTAGATAAGCTTCCTGATTGTTTTTGAGGCGATTTATCAAGTATTTTAAGAACACACTCTTATTGGGAACTGTCTTAAGTGTACCACTTGTAATAGCTTTTCTACTGGGCAACTCAAACTTTCTTGTAATCGACTTAGGTGCTGCTTTGTAAGAACGTGTTTTGAAAATAGAACCACTAAAGCAAGCATCCGAAATAAGAAGCGTGTGTTTAGAATTGATTCCTTTGATGTAATCTTTGATCGTTGAATTGCTAATCATGTTCAACCCGTATTCTGGATCTGCATCTGATGGTAGCCAACTACCGGTTTCCGTAGCTTCGTCATAAATACCATGACCTGCATAAAAGATCAATACATTGTCTTTATTGGTTATTTTTTTCTTCAATTTTACAAATTCGCGCAATATTTGATTCTCGGTAGGACTGTTGTTTAGCAAGACGATATTTTCTTCCTCAAAACTGTATTGTTCCACTAGAACATCTTTCAAGTCTTTCGCATCTTTAGTAGGCAGCCCTTCTAGATCTGGGACATTACTGGCATCATTGTAATCACTGACTCCAATTAAAAGCGCATAATACTTACCGAAACCAACATCCAACTTCTTATCTACCTTCGTAACTACAACGTCTGTTTTATCTACATCAGGTGATTTTCTTTTGATTCTAAAAGTCTTGGTAGAAGAGGCTTGTTTGATATCAGTAGCTTTCACAATGAGTTCATTGCTACCAATTTTCAGAGGAACATTTGCATAGAAAGTCCCATCTTCGTTTACCGTAGCATCAACGCCATTGATAAGGACTTCATAAATTCCATCTTTATCAGCGGCCTTTCCGCTTACTCTTATTTTCTTGGTCTTCACAATTTTAAATCCACGTTTTAAATCTACATCAGGCTCTGTAATTACGACAATAGGCGGATTGTTGTAACTACTAGTTTGGTATTTGATATTTAAGTAATCAACAGAAATTTTCTGCTCATGATAAGCAGTAAACCCTAGCTTATTGCCAAAGAAATTCTCAAAAGGAGCTTCATTCATATACTGCCCGTTGATATAAAAACGAAGCAGGCTCCCAGACTTTACAATTTTAATCTTATTGGCTTGACCAATGCCTGTTTTTACTGCGCTGTTGGAAGTAAAGGGGATGATTTTATTGTATTTGTTGTGATCAAACTTTCTGAACATATAGCTTCCATTGGTGCTAATCAGGAACGTAAATTCGTTGCTTGAATTTTTACGGCCAAAAGTAAAACCATACAAACCAGATGCTCCTGTCTTTTGACGACTAATAGAGGTTTCGATGATGAAATCTTTATTGGTATCTATATCGACATCTTTGCTGATGAAAATACCGCCCTCTTTTTTCCTGTGAATGTTGAGTTTTCCGCCAGATACATCTGAGGTATAGTTGCTCAAATTATCATTCGACCAATTATTGATGTTGGAAGAGAAACTCTCATTTAGAGGAAGTCTCAACACTTTATTTTTAGCAACAACACTAGTGTTAGAGCTCAAATATTTCACTCGAACGTAATCGACTGCCACTTCTTGATTATTATACACAACAAAACCGAGGTCATTGCCGTAGAAATTTTCGAAATCGGTTTGATAGACATAATTTCCATTGATATAGAACTTATAATAATCTTTTTCTTTTTTAACCTTAAGAACATTCGACTTTTTATTACCAGTATTTACATAGCTTGTTGTGGTCCATTTTTTAATGACCTGCTCATTATTGTTGACCATTCTGGCAACTTTGTAATAACCATTGGATGAAATATAAAAGCGAAAGTCGCTATCTCCTTTTTTTCCAAAAATGAGACCATACCCATAGTTGTTTATACCGCTAATTTTATCAATTTTTGTTTCAATTTCAAAGTCACGATTGGTATCAATAGGTTGCTCTTGATATGCTGACCAACCTTTTTGGTTGCGTTTGTGTTTTAAATAATACTTTCCGTTTTTAATACTAAAATCTCTTTTCTCATCACTACCGGTATACCAGCCATTTGTATTGTTGGTGAATTGATCACTGAAATGAAATCCAGCATTGCTGTATGTGTAATTGCTAATATTATCCGTTGTATTGTCATTGTTTCTCACAACAGATTTTTTCTTATCTAAGTATCCTACACTCAGATATGCAATGGATATTTTTTGCTTGTCATATAGAATATATCCCAAGCGATCTCCAAAGAATTCAGGATTGTAATCTGTGTATACCTTTGTATTGTTGATGTAGTATTCTAATTTACTTCCAACTTTTACTACTTTTAGTATGTTATATCCACCATTTCCTTTTCTAATAGCACTGGAAGAGGCCCACTCTCTCTTGAAATTGTCTTTTCCATCCTTCATTTTATTGATGGAGTAGGAGCCATTCCCATTGACATAGAAGAGGTTCTGATTGTTAGAATCTTTTCTGCCAAAGGTGATACCGTATCCGTTATTAAGGATTCCGCTCTCTTTTTTTATATCAGCAAGAATTTTAAAATCTCTAGAAGTATCTATGTATTTCACCATGGTAGAAGACCACCCTCCACGAGCTCTTTTGTGATCGAAGTAGTAGTTGCCATTTCGAATATCTAAATCTACTTTCTCGTTCTTTGAAATAGACCAATCGTTTCTATTATCGGTATAACCATCAAAAATGATGGTTTCTCTACTTACATGAGAATTGGTATTGGCGATGTTTGTATTGGTATTAGTGCCTCCATCTTCATACATCATACTTAAGTACCCTACCTTAATAGACTGCTTGTCAAATACGGAAAACCCAACTCGATCTCCATATAATTTTATAGAGTAACTTGTGTGTACAAGCTTGCTATTGATGTAAAACTTATAGGCAGATCCAACTTTTTGAACTTTTAAATAATTGTATTGTCCATTTCCTTTTTTAATGTGAGTCGAGGACGTCCAATCTTTGATGTATTTACGGGTAGCATTCTTGTACTGAACAATTTTATAAGCACCATCACCAGAAATTAAAAAGTGGTTTTGGTTGTCGTTATCTTTTTTACCAAAGGTAACTCCAAATCCATTGTCTTGAATTCCACTGTTTTTCTTTATTTGAGCAGTAATTCTAAAGTTATGGGAAGAGTTGATGTATTTTTTAATGGTAGAAGACCAACCTCCTTTATCTCTTTTATGATCTATAAGGTAATCTCCTCCTTCTACAGCGAGCCTTACACTCGAAGTATTACTTTGGGACCATTTATTGTTATTATTGTTAAACCCATCAAAGAGAATCGTTTTAGAAGTGGTGTTGGTGACTGTATTTGTATTTGAACCACTTATATATTTTACTCGAATGTAATCTATTGCTACTTTCTGGTTTCTATACAAACGGAATCCTATTTTACTTCCTTTGAACTTTTTAAAGTCCATTCCATATACATAAGAACCATTGATGTAATAAGTAATTCGATTTCCAGACTTTTTGATTTTAAGTTTATTTGTTGCGTAGTTCCCTTTTTTGAGGTAAGAGGTTGTTGCCCAACTTTTGATGCTGCTATATGATCCATTCGCAGACCTTGCAACACGGTAATATCCCGTAGCAGTATAACCAAACTCCGTATAATTATCGCTATCCTTATAATCGTATAAAAATGAAACCCCATAGTCTTGTACTCCTGAAATTTTCTGGATAGATGTTTCTATTTCAAAATCTTTGGAAAAGTTTATGTAGAATGTTCTTGTGGTGACATCCCTAGAACCTTGTGTTTTTTTATGCTCGAAATAATATTTTCCATTAGAGACGTAGAGTTCTCGGAGTTCATTATTTCCTTTTGTCCATGCCCCTTGACTGTTGAACTCTTCTTGATATAGGTAATTTTGAGAAAAAGAACTGTTTATAAATGTATAGCTGAAAAGGATAAATAGAGAGAGGTATCGTTTCATGATCTATTATTGATGGTTCATTGAAATAAAAATAGGTACTACTTTAGAGGCAGAATTACTGCTTGAAGCACTGAAAGCAATCTTGTTATTGCTAAATGTGAGTTCACTTCCTTTAAACATTTTAGTCTGTAAATCCTTTTTAATATTGGCAACAAAATCGCCGCCGCTATATCGAGCTTTGTTGACAATATTATTGATGTCCAATCTCTGTTTGCTAAACAATACACAAAGGATATCTTGTCCAGGCTTGCTGTCAAATTCTATGAAGTACTCCTCGTTTGGAATGGCAATCTCACTGTTGGAGTAGTTAAAGAAAGGACTAAAATTATCGAATGGATATAATTTGTTAACAGATTTGTCGGACCCTCCATAACCAATTAAATACACATATCCTCTTTGTTTGCTTTTTAAGTAAATTCTAAACTGAGTTCCAGAAGAATAAGCTTTGTTAATTGTATACGTAGCTTTTATTCGTTTGCTATTACCTGCTTTTACAATATTAAAATTTCTTTTTGCTTCACTCGAAAGGTTAGGAACCATGTCTCTGCCACTACTTAATCGCAAAGCAATTTCACCAGACAGCTTGTTATACTTGTATTTATTGGTAACATTGGTGTTATTGTCAATTTTATTGGGAATAGAGTTGGCATTGTCGACCAGCACATAAGCGGTTTTAATGTACTTTTTAAAGTCGTTGTATCGTACCCAGAAAAAACCACCATTTCTAAATCGAGTACCCCATGAGTTCATAATTTCAAAAGCTCCTCCATGTTTTGTATCGTCATAACCCACCACAACCATAGCATGTCCACCACCTGAAGGTACAGTAGGAGGTGACCACAATTCGCCAAGTCCACCTAGTTTACCATACTTGAACATTCCAACTACAACTGGATTTTTGTTGGCAATTGCCTTTTTTACTTTTCCAACCAAGTTATACGGGTTGTCCCACCTTGCTAACCTCTCAAAAGTGATAATCTTATTATTTCTCGCTTTTTGTAGTCCAAAACTATTGGGCTTAGAGGTACAGCTATTAGGATTGTAAGCGAATTCTCTCTTTTTCAAAATGCCCGAGGTATTCATCAACTTCATAGCATCGGCGATAAAAGATCCTCGTGTGCAATTATTATCACCGTATGACTTAATTTGATTATAAATGAATGAAGGAGAAAAAGCGTTTTGATTGATCTTTACCTTATTGAATTTCCAGTTATTTTTAACGGCATAAGCAATGGTTCTTGCTCCGTAGCCACTGGCCCAGCCAACACAAGAGGGTTGCCTGCCTTGATCACCAGGAGTAGGAGCATAAGGCTTTAAACTAAAACGCTTGGGTAAATTTGTGTAGCTTCTTGTTAAGATAGGGGCAGACATCGGTACCGATTCGTACTTCTCTTGGCTAAAGTCCAAACCAGTTCCGTATTCGTCATCTTGACCAAATGACAGAATAGTAATTAGGAGGCAGATTAATAGAAATACAAATCTTTTCATGATAGGAGAGTTAAAAGTTGTTTTCCAAAAATCTGATTAAATATAAAAAAAATAAATACGGCATTTGCCGTATTTATTTTTTTATGTAGATCATTATATGATTACAAATTTATTTTTTAACCAATTTGATCATGCTTTTTTCACTTTGTATCATAGATTTATACAACTCTTTCAAATAAAAATACTGAGTACCACTTATAACACTTTTAGAAGTTTGGAATTTTATATAAACATTTAGTTTATCTCCCTTTTGCCATACTCTGTAAATATAGAAAGCATCTCCAGCAGGAAGCTTTTTGGCATTATTCTCAGGTAGATTTTTTAGTTCAAATCCTTCAGGAATTTGAAACGAGTATTTATAAGTATACTTTCTCTTGTAGCCATAATCAATAGGGAAAAGACGGTCTTTGGATTGAAAAGGATTTTTTACTGTTTTTATGAATAATATAGGGTTGAAAAGAATTTCATTGCCACTGTCGATTTCAGTATCAATTAAAATTTTCATCTTTTGAATTACATTATCATCTAGTTTATCCAAATTTTCGAAATTGAAATCTTCTACCTCTGCATCTTGTAAATCACCCTCCTCAAGTTCTTCAATGTACTGGTCTTGACTGATCTTGTCAAGCTCATTTCTAAGATTGTAGGCATAATATCCACTTCTTTTTACATGTAAATCAATCTCAAATTGATTCTCTTGATTTAACTTGGCATTCAAACGATAAGAGATTTGCGATTTTTGTCCGCTTTTTATTTTTTGCCAATAACCACCTTTGTCAAAATCCAATACCCTTGCTTCTCCATTGAGGCATTTGAAAGGAACAAATCCAAAACTATAATTTTTGTCACTTGCATCTAGGAAGTATTCTTTTCCTTCTATCGTTGCTTTTACAAGAATATAATTAAACTGTGTGATGACTGGATACAACTTGGTTGGAATTCCATTTCTTCTCGTAGAAACAAGGACAAGATTGGCATCAATACCAGATGATTTAAACGCATTGTAGAGCGAAATATTAATGTCATCTATACCACCAGACTTTTCTTTAAAGGCTCTTTTGATATTGATTTCACTCGAATACCAATTTTTTCGATTCCATGTATAGTGTCCTTGGATAAAAGAGAAAATTTTCTTTGCTCTCTCAAGAGGTAACGATATGGTATTGACATTTTCTGGTAAATTTCTCCTAAAAAAAGATTTTTTTTCCGACTGGTTATTTAAGAATTTCCGTTTTAACGTCAATTCAGCTTTTTTCCAATCCGTTGTATATTTCTTTGTCCTCCCACGTATGTTTGTAAAAGATTCTAAATCGTATGAAACCTTAGAAATAAAGTTTTCTTTTGAAGTCATATAATCTTCATCCTCAAAAGTTGGAATATCTTTCATAATGAAGGTAGAAGAAATGCAATCTCCTTGTCCAGCGCCATCCACATACATACAATTTTTCTTGATTTTATTTTCTGCTGTACTGAGTTTTAAATAGCCTGTCATTCTTTTTTTATACCTCCAATTTGCTAATAATAGTGTGGAAAAAGAACTTTCTATTTTTGGTATATCTGATTGGTAATACCAGCTGTCTATTGAATTGTATGGAGAAGTAATAGAATAGCTGTATTCTATCACAGATCCTTTTTTAATGTTGGGTAAAGTAAAACTAACGGTTCTGTATTTATCAGATACTTTTTTAGTGAAAATATCCTTTTTAGTGAGTGGAATCTTCGTGATAGCTCCATTTTCTATATTGTAGGTGAAGGCTTTAATGTCTAAAATCTCTTCTTTTTTATACAAATCAACAGATATGTTGGCTTTTTCTTTGCCTTCTTTGGTAAGAATTTTTATTCTATAGTAATGATCTGTTGTAAACTTGTAATTCCTTTTCTCATCAACATAACAGAAAGCCTCTTCAAATAATACCACAGCATTTGCTGTAGAATCTTTTGGGTAAATTGACATTTCTAGTTCTGGTCGAGTTGTCTGTCCTAGTTTTAATACTTTCTTTTTTTGAGAAAAAGAAGAAAATGAGAAACAGACTGCTAAAAGCGTAAGTATATATTTTTTCATAGTAATAATTTTAGATACGCAATCTATGAAAAGTATTTCTGAATTAAAAACGGATGATTTTAGTAACAGAATTATTCTTGAGATAATTTTTAACAATTATTTTGGCAAGAGGTTTATTATCTACAGGGTTGAGAATTGATTTTAAAATTTCTAAATCAGCTTCTTGAAAGGCAAGGTTGGTAAAACCGTAGCCAATTACTTCGTTTTCTTCAATTAAAACAATAGCATTTTCTCCTACTTCTCTTCCTTTATGTTGAATAATAAAGTCATCATGGGCAAAATCATCAACCCCCTTTTTTCTTTTTTTGCCAAAGTTGTATTTTGGTTGCAAGGTATCGAGATCTAAATTGTAACGTAATCTTGTCAATAATTCGTTGCCTGTTAGATTGTATGTAATTTTTTGAACTCTTTCCTGAATTTTAAAAACCCTTTTAGATTCTTTTGCAAACAATTTATTAACCTCAGTTTTTATGTTTCTTCCTCGACCAATGTAGATGACTTTACCATCTTTATCATGAACATAAAGGACTCCAGATTTTTCTGGAAGATTTTCTACAATAGAATTGATTTTTTGTTTGACTGTCCGATTATCAAAATATTTGATAGTCTGTTCTATAATCTCCTTATCCTTATCTTTTTCAAGAAGTAATTTAAAAAGCTGAACAGTAGCCAAAGCATCACCAGAGGCTCTATGACGATTACTCATAGGGATTCCAAGTGACTTACATAGTTTTCCTAAACTGTACGATTCTTCATCAGGAATTAGTTTTCTGCTTAGCTCAACTGTGCAGATTGAATTCATTTCATAGTTAAAACCAAGACGTTTAAATTCTGTAGCTAAGATTCTAGAATCAAATTCAGCATTGTGAGCAATAAGAGTACAATCCTTTGTGATTTCAATAACTCGCTTTGCTACTTCGAAAAACTTTGGAGCGTTACGTAACATTTTATTGTTGATGCCAGTAAGCTTAACTACAAATTCTTGAATGGGTTTTTCTGGATTGACTAAACTTATGAATTGATCTGTGACCATGTCACCATCAAATCTGTAAATAGCAATCTCGGTAATTCCTTCTTCATTGTATTTACCACCAGTTGTTTCTATATCTAAAACAGCGTACAAATTTTTTTTCTCTAAGTTATGTAGTTTCTTACTCCAAATATAGAACTTCCGACGCGAATCATAGTACTCCCATTTTTAATAGCAATGTTATAATCTCCACTCATACCCATAGATAGTGTCTTGAATGTGGAATTGTGAATTTTTAGCTCTTCAAATAACTGCTTTAAAGAGGCAAACTCACCATCTATAATGCTTGAATCATTCGTAAAAGTAGCCATTCCCATAAGACCTATAACCGATATATTGGACAGGGTTTTATATTCTTCTGAAGATAAAATGTCTCTGATCTCATCAAAAGGCAATCCAAACTTAGTCTCTTCTTTCGCAATTCTTGCTTGAAGCAAACAGTGAATGATTCTACCATGTTTTTTAGCCTGTTTGTCTATTTCTTTTAATGTTTTTAGACTATCAACACCATGAATTAGATGTACAAAGTGCGCCATATATTTCACCTTATTCCTCTGCAAATGCCCAATCATATGCCATTCAATATCTTTTGGTAAAGCATCGTACTTCGAGACCATTTCTTGAATTTTATTTTCGCCAAAAACTCTCTGACCACCATCATAGGCTTCTTTGATATCGGCTATGGGCTTGGTTTTTGATACAGCAACCAAAGTAACCTGTTCAGGCAGATTGGCTTTTATTCTTTCTAAATTTTGTTTGATATAATCCATAACTAAAATTCGTACATAATCAACCCACTTCTTAACTTGGGTTCTATATAGCTTGTCTTTGGAGGCATTTTCAATTCGGCATCGGCAATTTCCTTCATTTCATTAATAGTGATAGGGACCATTCCAAAACCAACCTGATATTTGCCATTATCTACATTTGTTTTAATAGACAAAATATCCAATTTATTATTGGAATAACCGATTCTACTATTGTTGTTTAGGTCTTCGATACCTAAAATAGGTTTTAATACAGTTCTAAACAAAATTTCAGTATCCAATCGACTCAACGAATCATCAAACTGATATTTGTTTTTTCGAAGGTAAAGAGAATAGAATTCACCATTCAAATACATGCTAAAATGATGCTTTTGTTTAGGTCTGTATAAATTGGAACCTCTATTTTCTATTCTAAAATAAGTGTCCAATCGAATGAGAAACTCATCTACACTTAGACCGTTCAAATCTTTGACCAGTCTATTGAATTCTCTTATTTTCAGATTGGATTCAGGAATCAGATAGCTCATGAAGTAATTGTAATCTTCATTTCCAGTATGATTAGGATTTTCAGATTTTAAACCCTCAGAAAGTAGAGTAGAAGAAGCACTCCTATGATGACCATCAGCGATATAAAAATCTTTCACACCCTCAAAGAATGAGACGATTTTTTCAATTCGCTTCTCATCTTGAACCAACCATAAGCGATGTAATTTTTTATCTGTAGTAGAGAATTCATACTCAGGCCTATCTGATTTTATCTCTTCAATAAACCGATTAAAATCTACATCATCCTTGTAGGTTAGCAATACAGGCTCTGCATTGAATCCTGTTGATTTCAGGTAAGTTTCAAAGAGAACTTCTCGTTTGTGTAATGTTCCTTCGTGCTTTTTAATAATTCCATTTTTATAATCATCCACGGAAGTTGCCGATATAATACCACAAAAACTGTTATAAAATTCTGAGCTTTCATAGATATAAAAAGATCGCAGATGATCTTTTATAAAAATTTCATTCTCTTTAAACTCTTCGTATCGATTGTGTACCAGTTGGTATCTTTCTTCCCCAGAAATTTCCTTGTGAAATTTGTATCCTGGATTAATGATATGTAGAAATGTAAATGGATTAAAATCTAACTTAGCTGCAAGTTCAGCAGAGGTATAAGCTTCGTATGATTTTGAAGAAACCAATGCAACTTTATCTCTACTGGGTCTTACACCCCGAAACGGTTTTACAATTGCCATAAATTATTTGAGCAACTTGGTAATTTGAGAAGCCAATTCAGTACCAATTCTATCTTGTGCTTCCAACGTAGCGGCACCAATATGTGGTGTTAAAGATAGTTCAGGATTCATTAACAATTGAACTTCTGGTTTTGGCTCATTTTCAAATACATCTAACCCAGCAAACTTTACTTTTTTATTTTTAATGGCATTTACCAAAGCAATTTCATCAATAACTCCACCACGAGCAGCATTTACAATACCTACTCCTTCTTTCATCCCTTCAATCTCTTTTTCTCCAATAATGTACTCTTCTTGAGAAGGAACGTGTAACGTGATAAAGTCACTTTCTTTGAGTAATGTGTCCATATCAGAAGTTTCGATGGAAATTGTAATACTTTGGCCATTGAAGAAATTAATTGTGATGGGTGCTCCTTCACTATAAGCATCGTTGGCAATTACCTTCATGCCAAGACCCAAAGCAATTTTGGCTACTTCCTGACCAATACGTCCAAAACCTATAATACCAATGGTTTTTCCACGCAATTCTGTACCAGCTCCATAGGCTTTTTTGAGCTCCTTGAAACGAGAATCTCCTTCCAAAGGCATTTCTCTATTGGATTGGTGCAAAAAACGAACCATTCCAAATAAATGAGCAAAAACCAATTCAGCAACTGAACTAGATGAAGCTGCAGGTGTATTGATGACATGCAACCCTTGATCAATTGCATATTCAACATCGATGTTATCCATTCCAACTCCGCCTCTTCCTACTAATTTTAAACTTGGACAAGCATCAATCAATTCTTGCCGTACTTGAGTAGCACTACGAACTAATATGGCATCGATTTGATGTTCATTAATGTAATTTTCAAGCTGTTCTTGCGCTACTTTGGTAGTAATTACTTCAAAACCTTCTTTCTCTAGTGCGGCTATTCCACTCTGGGAGATTCCGTCGTTTGCTAATATTTTCATTTATAATCTAATTTTGTCATTGCGAGGAATAAAGTGACGAAGCAATCTTATGAAAGAGATTCCTTCACCTTGTTCGGAATGACAGTCTATGCTTTTCGTTCCAATTCTTGCATCACATCTACCAGTGTTTGGACACTATATAGCGGTAGAGCATTGTACATACTTGCCCTATAACCTCCAACACTTCTGTGTCCGTTTAAACCGTTGATCCTAGCTTCTTTCCACATAGCATCAAAAGTATCTTTTAATGCATCGTTTTTTAGTGTGAACGTAGCGTTCATGTGACTTCTATCTTCAACAGCTACGACACCTTCAAATAGCGGGTTTCTGTCAATTTCATTGTAAAGTAAAGCAGATTTTTTCTCATTTACTTTTTCAATAAAATCAATTCCCCCTAAATTTTTTAGCCATTCCAAAGTGAGCATGGATACATATACAGGGAAAACAGCTGGAGTATTAAACATACTATCTTTCCCTAGATGAACTTGATAATCAAGCATGGATGGAATCACTCGATCTACTTTTCCCAAAAGATCTTCTTTTATAATAACAACAGTGGTACCAGCTGGTCCCATGTTCTTTTGTGCCCCAGCATAGATCAAATCAAATTTTGAGAAATCTAGTTTTCTAGAGAAAATGTCTGAGCTCATATCACAAACCATGGGAACATCCGTATTAGGAAACTCCTTCATTTGAGTCCCAAAAATGGTATTGTTACTAGTACAGTGAAAATAATCTGCATCAGTAGGAATCTCAAAATTCTTAGGTATATAAGTGAAATTTTGATCTTTTGAAGATGCCACTTCTACCAATTCTCCAAATAACTTCGCTTCTTTTATTGCCTTCGTGCTCCAAGTACCTGTATTTAGATAAGCCGCTTTCTTATTCAAAAGATTGTAAGCAGTCATTAAAAACTGTGTACTCGCGCCACCTTGTAAAAACAACACAGAATATCCTTTGTTTTCTAAGTCTAAGAGTTCTAAAACCAATGCTCTTGCATTCTCCATTACATTCACAAAAGGTTTACTTCTATGTGAAATTTCGATTAAGGAAAGATCGTCATCGTTAAAGTTTACTACGGCTTCGGAAGCTTTGTTTAGTACTTCTTCTGGTAAGATACATGGACCTGCACTAAAATTATGTTTTTTCATTTGCTGTTGCATTGTTTAAATAAGGAACAAATTTCTTAAAAATTTGATGATCCTAAAGTGAATTTTATATCAAATTTTGGATAAAAAGTTCAAGGTATTTACACCGTCTGCATAATCCCAAAGACTTGGGAATTGAGTTTGCCCAAATTTGACTTCATTTTCAATGAAATTATTTGCCACAATACACTGAATATTTTCAGCATCTTGATATAGTTTAATTTTTAAATTTTCTAGACTATCATAGTATTCGTAAAAAAGAGTTGCAATAGGAGATGCATAACTCTCGTCTTCTTTAATCATAAGAAACCCGTTTTCAAGAATATCAAATTCACTCATCAGATATACTGCTTTGTTATAATCATAGTTATTGGCATATTTCGCATTGTTTATAATATTTTGTTGCTTGTACACACCTTGAAAAAAAAGATCAAAATTAAAATCTTTTGGTACGAATAACTTAGAAACACTTCTACATCCTAGTCCAAAATAACGAAACACATCTTCCCCTAAAGATTCAAAATCTTGTTCCGATTCATTTCCTTGTATAACAGCAACGGAGTTTCTGTTTTTTCGGATGATATTTGGTTTATCCTTAAAATAATATTCAAAATAACGAGCTGTATTGTTACTTCCAGTCGCAATAACAGCATCGAACCCTTCTAATTTTTCCTCTGTAAATGAAATTTTTCCTTTGAAATATGGATCAATGTATTCCAGATATTTCGATAAAAAGGGAAGTAAGTGATTGTCATTAGAAGATTGTTTAACTAACACAGAATGTCCAGATACCAGCACGGATAAAAAATCATGAAATCCAACGAGAGGAATATTACCCGCCATGATAATAGCCACGAGTTTGTCCGCTTGATCGTTGAAATCTTCTTCAGAAATCCATTTTTCTAGATGCTTTGATTGTAGCGCATCTGCCCAATTCTCTATGGAAAACAAGATGTTATCTCTTGTAAACCAGTTGTTGCTCTCTTCAGCTATCTTTATTTGATGTTGGAACCCATCGAAAAAAATATCATTAAACTGAACATCCTTTTTTTGCTGAATTTTCTCCCTAGAAAACTGACTGAGGAACTTACCTAGTTCTGCAAAAGTTTTTATTCTATTTTGAATACTACTCATTTCTTTTGGTTACTACTTTTTTAGGCTGTATTTTTGCGTTGCAAAGTTACACAAAACAAAAGAGAACAGAGATGGCAATAATTATTACAGATGAGTGTATAAATTGTGGAGCATGTGAACCAGAATGCCCAAATACTGCTATATATGAAGGTGCTGATGATTGGAAGTATTCTGATGGTACGGATTTATCAGGAAATGTAGTCCTACCGAATGGAAATGAGGTAAATGCAGATGAAGAGCAGGAGCCTGTTTCTGATGAAATTTATTACATTGTGGTAGATAAATGTACCGAATGTAAAGGGTTTCATGAAGAGCCTCAGTGTGCTGCAGTTTGTCCTGTTGACTGTTGCGTACCTGATGAAGATAATGTAGAAACGGAAGAAGAGTTATTAGCGAAACAACGCTTTATGCATGATTAAATTGGTTGTCGAAAGTATATTTTATAAGAGCCTGCATATTTCGAAATATGCAGGCTCTTTTAATTTAATGGTAAGAATCTCTCTTACAATTGATAGTTCAATGAAAAGTTTAGAATAGTTCCTAATTGACTGAAATGGAAAGCGTCATAAGTAGTTCTAGAATAACGTTGATTGAAAGTAATTAAATTAGATTGTGTTTTTACTTGCGCTGGATCATTTAAAATTGCTTGCCCCGCTGAGTTTTCTGCCTTAAAATTCCACTCAGGCACTACATTAAATATATTATTTACACTTAAAGAAATGGATGTTTTATCTGTTAATTTGTAGTTTACATGAACATCCGTTAAGATTTTAGGTATAAATTCAGTTCGCAAGTTTTGGTTGAGTCCTAGTTGACTAAAAACTGATTTTCCAAAGTATGTATTATTTATAGAAGTACTCAACTTGCTTTTATTGAATGTACTTCCAAAAACTATTTTTGTTCTTGGTCTAGAGGTAAATAGGGCGGATGAAATAGCTTTATTCACCACTGATTGCCCAGCGTTAGATATAATATTTGGGTTTTTGGTAGCTCCAACTTGTTTATTTTCTATAGTATAGTTTCCAGATAGGTTAAAAGAAAGTGTGCCGTCGTTAAAAGGAATTCTCTTATAATTGAGAACAAAATCAACTCCTGATGTTTGTGTATCCAAGCCATTGATAAAAAAAGAAATTCCTCTTAAGCTTCGCGAATTTAAAAAAGCATCCAGTTGTGTATTGCCAGCTTGTGTTCCAGAGATATCACTTCCTAAAATCACTCGGTCTTTTATTTTGATATTGTAATAATCTAAAGTGAGTTGAAAATCTTTATTAATCTTAGCGCCAAGGCCAAGAGTAAAATTATTAGATTTTTCTGCTTTCAGCTGAGGAATTCCTAAGATTTTAGCATCTGGAGAAACATTGTTGATGAGACCTGCAATTTGTATCCCTTGACCAGGAACGAATGTATACTGTAATTTTTGAGAGTAAATTTGGTGCAATGTTGGAGCTCGGAATCCTGTAGAGGCTGAGCCTCTTAATGTAATATTATCATTGATGATATATCTTGAACTTAGTTTCCAAACAAAAGTATTTCCGAAATCAGAATATGTTTCTGCGCGTGCTGTGGCACTTATTAAGAAGTTTTTGGTTACATCGTAATCAAGTTCAAGATATCCTCCAAGATTGTGACGGTTGTATCTTTTTGAATTCTCAGGTCTACTTCCTGCATAAGAATCAGAACCACCTCCATCATATGAGGCAAGTTCACCAGCAACAATTTCAAAATTTTCAGAGCGAAACTCACTACCAAAAGCGATACTAAGTTTGTCTGAAATAATCTTAGAAACATCTACATTCCCTACACTGTGGTTAAACTTAAAACCACCTACATCAAAATTGATAGGGCTATTTTCTCGGTAGAGCTGTTCTCCTTGAGTGAGTTCACCAGCATCTACAATACCGTTGTTATTCGTATCAATCCAAGTTGACGCAGAAAATACCGAGTTCCCATTATGTGAATTTCTTACAGTGTAATTTTGAGCATTTCCACCTGTGGTAAAGCTAGTGTCCAATGTCCAACCGTTTTTTTCTGTTTTAAAACCAACGGTCGCATGATAATCATTTAGTACTCCATCAAAACTTGGAATGTAGCCGTCATAATTATTTGGCTTTCCAGGTGCTGGAAAAAAACTTGATAGATAAGGATATTGGGCCAGCGTTCTCCAATAAGGAGTTCTGTAGTTGGCAAAACTGTTTGCTTCTTTATACACATAAGCAGCATTCATATACAACTTTCCTTTTTCGTTTAAGTTATATCCAGCATTGATCAAAAACTTTGCAGCCGTTATATCTGGTGTTCCGTTTACATTTCCAGCATCGGGTCTACGACTTAAAAACTCCTGAACGTCAGCTATGTTGGCACCAAAGTCAGTAGCTTCACCTAAAGCGTCTACAGTTCCAGGTCTGTTGGCGCGATTTGATTTTGATAAGTCTATGGTATAATTGAAAAAGCCCTTATCCTTTCCAATACTTTCTCCATTGTTTACAACAAAACTATATTGTGTTCCATCTCCTTGAGAAGTAACTCCTCCTCGGTAAATAGCATTTCCTTTTCTGGGGCTGTCTTTTAATATAATATTGATAACTCCAGCAATTGCGTCAGAACCATAGTGAGCCGAGGCACCATCTCTCAAAATTTCCACTCTTTTAATTGCGTCAATAGGGATCGCTGAAATATCGGCTCCAGTTTCTCCCCTTCCTGCTAAGCTGTATGTGTATACGAGAGCGCTCAGGTTTTTTCGTTTTCCATTGATTAGTATTAAAGTCCTACTTGGACCTAAGTTCCTTATTTCATAAGGATCTAATAATGAAGAGGCATCAGATACAGGTACATTCACAACATTAAAGGAGGGTACTTGATATTGTAATGCCTGTTCAAAACTTATCTGACCAACTGAAGTCAGATCTTTTGAAGACAAAACATCTACGGGTAATGGAGTAGAGGTGTTACTTCTGGCTGGAGTTCTCGATCCTACCAAAACCACTTCGTCTAAGGTCAGTGATTCTTGTAATTCTATAACTAGATTCTTTGAACTCCCAACTTTTACCTCTTTGCTTTGATATCCAATAAAGCTTGCAACTAAAATGGATTCGTTAGAGCTTACAGTAATTGTAAAAGTTCCGTCTAACTTAGAAACTGTTCCATTATTGGTTCCTTTTTCAATGATGTCAGCTCCAGGTAATGGTTTTTTTTCTGAATCGAGAATTGTTCCTTCTACAGTGATTTGAGAATAGATAATTCCACAAAATAAATAAAAGAAAGCTTGTAGAAATTTTTTCATGTTTTTTGGTTTAAGATGATTCGCATATTGCTTTTGGATGAACATTTTCGACAATTAGGGAGAAAAATCAGACGAATGCTGGTTTGTTTTTTACTACTTCTAAAGTATAAAACAATTTTAATTAATAGAAATAGAAAACGAAAGAGATGGTGTTTTTTCTATTTATTGATATTTTCTATAAGATTATATTACTCACAATCAGTTGGTTAGTTTAAGTTGGTGAATAGGTGTTATCCGTATAAATACGAGGGACTACTTAGTCGTAAATACATATTTAACAAAGTTTACAAAATCGCATTTAAAGATTATATTTGCACCTGCCTAGCGGCAGGCAGGCCTTAAAAAAACAACCTTAGATGAAAGCTGGAATTGTAGGATTACCCAACGTAGGAAAATCAACACTGTTTAACTGTTTATCGAATGCGAAAGCACAAAGTGCAAATTTTCCATTTTGTACCATCGAACCAAACTTAGGAGTAGTAAATGTTCCAGATCTTAGATTGGAAAAATTAGAAGAGTTAGTAGCTCCAGAAAAAGTTGTGCCTGCTACTGTTGAGATTGTAGACATTGCTGGTTTGGTCAAGGGAGCAAGTAAAGGAGAAGGTTTGGGAAATCAGTTCTTAGCAAACATTCGAGAAACGGATGCAATCTTGCATGTTTTACGCTGTTTTGAAAATGAAAACATTGTCCATGTAGATGGCTCTGTAGACCCTATTCGTGATAAAGAGACCATCGATATTGAGCTGCAATTGAAAGATTTGGAAACTGTTCAAAAGCGTTTAGAGCGTGTAAAAAGAACTGCAAAAACAGGACAGAAAGAGGCGCAAGCTGAGTTAGAAGTGCTTTTAAAAGTGGAAGAAACTCTTTTAGGAGGCATTTCAGTAAGGGCTATAGACTTCACAGAAAAAGAAGATGAATTTGTAAAACCATTGCAATTTATTACAGCTAAGCCAGTACTATACGTTTGTAATGTCGATGAGAGTTCTGCAGTTTCTGGGAATTCGCATGTAGACGCAGTTATAGAAGCTGTAAAAGACGAAGGAGCAGAGACTATTGTTTTAGCAGTAGCAACAGAAGCTGATATTGCTGAGTTAGAAGACTATGAAGAGCGCCAATTGTTTTTGGATGATTTAGGATTGGAAGAAGCAGGAGTTTCTCGCTTAATTCGCTCTGCATACAAATTGTTGAATTTACAAACCTATTTTACTGCTGGAGTGAAGGAAGTAAGAGCTTGGACGATCCCAGTTGGAGCCACTGCACCACAAGCAGCAGGTGTGATTCACACAGATTTTGAAAAAGGTTTCATACGCGCTGAAACAATTAGTTATAATGACTATGAATCTTATGGATCTGAATCAAAAGTGAAAGAAGCCGGAAAAATGAGAGTGGAAGGGAAGGACTACATTGTACAAGATGGAGATGTGATGCATTTTAGATTTAATGTCTAGTACATATTAAATACATTCAACAAAAAGCCGCTTTCTTGCAAAGCGGCTTTTTTATTGAGTTATGATTTTCTTTCTAGCCTTTATAGAAAGGTAATTTTACAACCTTCGCGGGTATTTGTTTTTTACGAATTTGAATAAAGATTTCAGAGTCTCTTTTGCTATTCTCTTTAGTAACATAGCCTAAACCAATTCCTTTTCCTAAAGAAGGACTCATAGTACCAGAAGTTACATTGCCAATAACATTTCCTTCTCCATCCACAATTTCATATCCTTGTCTGGGAATACCTCTTTCCGTCATTTCAAAAGCGACCAATCTTCGGGAGATCCCATTTTCTTTCTGAGCTTTTAAATTTTCGGAATTTATAAAGTCTTTTGTGAACTTGGTAATCCACCCCAATCCAGCTTCAATAGGAGAAGTTGTATCGTCAATATCATTACCATACAAACAGTATCCCATTTCTAGACGTAGTGTATCACGGGCTGCTAAACCGATGGGTTTAATACCCCAATCAGCCCCAGCTTCAAAAACCTTATTCCAAACACTTTCTACCTCTTCATTCTTCACGTAGATTTCGAAACCTCCCGATCCTGTATATCCAGTGGCAGATATAATGGCATGCTCAACACCTGCAAAATCTGCTACTTTGAATTTGTAAAAAGGGATTTCAGCCAAATCAACTGATGTCAATGACTGCATTGCTTCAATCGCTTTAGGTCCTTGAATGGCTAATAAAGAATATTGATCTGAGATATTCTTTAGCTCAGCACCAATTTCTTCGTTATGTTTGTTTACCCAATTCCAGTCTTTTTCAATGTTAGAGGCATTGACCACTAACAAATAAGTGTTTTCTTTAACTCGATAACAAATCAAATCATCTACAATTCCATTATTGTCATTTGGAAAACAAGAGTACTGAGCATCTCCAATAGCTAATTTTGAAGCGTCATTTGAAGTCACTTTTTGTACAAGTGTGAGTGCATTTTCACCTTCCACTAAAAACTCGCCCATGTGACTAACATCGAAAACCCCCACACCTTCACGAATTGTTTGATGTTCTGCGTTTACTCCTTCATATTGAACAGGCATGTTGTAGCCTGCAAAAGGAACCATTTTTGCTCCCAAAGCCTCATGAACATGAGTTAAAGCTGTATTTTTCATCTGATTTTGATTTGTTTTTCAGTACGCAAATGTATTGAAAATCTCTAGAATACGATATCGTTTTCGAAAGCAAAAATTGTGTTAATTTTTTTTAGCAAAGAGAGAATAAACAGTAGATTTGAATTCTACTTAAAATATACCCATGAAAAACTTCTTTTCATTTTTATGTCTTCTCTTTTTTACTGCTAGCTTAAGTTCGCAGGAGGGAACCCCAAAAGACTATCTTTCTAAAGATTTTCACAAGCAAAGAAGAGATTTGCTTCGTTCTAAAATGCCTAAGAATTCAGTAGCAGTTGTGTTTGCGAATCCAGTTAGAAATAGAGCAAATGATGTAGATTATGTTTACCATCAAGATCCTAATTTCTATTATCTAACAGGTTACAGGGAGCCCAATGCTGTTTTGGTTTTGTTTGCAGAAGACCAAAAAAATGAAAACGGAAACAGCTACAATGAAATTTTATATGTGCAAGAGAGAAATCCTAGAGCCGAAATGTGGAATGGAAGAAGGCTAGGGAAAGAGGGAGCTGAGACAAAATTAGGTTTTACTATAGCTGAAAATGGAATCGAATTCATTAAATCCAAAATAGATTTCAAAAAGTTTGATAAAGTATTTATCGATGGCAAATTCAAAGATGATTATAGAAACTCTGGAGGAAGTGCAGATATTTTTGATTTGGTAGTTTCTTTCAAGAAAAAATCTGGATACAACCCAGAAAGTTACCTGTCGAATGTAAAAAAATATTTCTATAGACAGATTAAGGAAACTCCGATTGAGAGTAGAGCCAATGTAGTTGGAATCATTAAACAATATCAAGATCAGTACGAAGAATTAAAGAAGGATAAAATTATTCAAGGTTATATCAATGCAGCTGATGAAAAGCTTGCGAAAGATATGCAGCAAAAAATTGCATTGGCGATGCAGCCAAAAACCAATGTAGATATTGAGTTTTTCCCATCACAAATAGGCGCAATGAGGGAAATAAAAACAAAAGAGGAGTTGAAATTGTTAACCAAGGCAATTCGAATCTCAGCTGTTGGGCAAATTGAGGTGATGAAAGCTATGAAGCCTCACATGTCAGAGACAGAGGTACAAGGAATTCATGAATTTGTGTACAAAAAGTATGGTGCTGAATATGAGGGGTATCCATCCATTGTGGGAGCTGGAAATAATGGCTGTATTTTACATTATATTGAAAACAACAAAACTGAAGTAGGGCATGATTTAGTATTAATGGATTTAGGTGCGGAATATCGAGGGTATACAGCAGATGTGACGAGAACTATTCCAGCTAGTGGGAAATTTACACCAGAACAGAAAGCAGTTTATGATGTTGTATACAAAGCGCAAGAAGCTGGAATTAAGGCCAGTATCGTTGGAGCAAAATTTAATGCACCAAATGCAGCTTCTAAAGTAGAAATTAACAAAGGATTATTTGCATTAGGAATTATTAAATCGGTGGATGAAAAACATAATTATTTACCTCATGGAGTTTCTCATTACCTTGGATTAGATGTTCATGATCCAGGTACATACGGAGCATTAAAAGCCAATTCCGTGATTACGGTTGAACCAGGGATTTATATTCCAGAAGGAAGCCCTTGTGATAAGAAATGGTGGGGAATCGCGATTCGCATAGAAGATGATATTTTAATTACTGAAAAAGGCCCAGTGAATCTATCTGCAGAAGCACCTAGAAAGTCAGATGAAATTGAAAAGATGATGGCTAAGCCCAGTGTTTTAGATGAATTTTTATTACCCGATTTAGATAAAGAGTAAAACAGGAGCAGTCTAAAAGGTCTGGTTTTCATCAATCTGTACTAGTTATGGATTCTAACTTTTATTGAAAACCAACTATTTTGTTATTCTGAAATAAATTCAGAATAACGTTTTTTATCCTCTTTATAGACACCCCTTTTTATTGTCTATTCTGATGTACGATACTTTACTTTTTTTCGAAATACTATTTTAGACATATCGCTTTGACCAGCACTGAAAGCATTTACATACTCATAGCCGAAACCTAACATAATATTTAGTAGATCAGTTTGATTTCTGACTCTAAGCTTCTTTTTATTTGTTAAAATATCATCCAATTTATCTAGAGCGGATTTGTCTGGAGATTTTTTTGAATCAATTTGAGTAACAATATTTCCCATTATACGTCCAGTTGTTTCTGAAAAGATAACCACATATTCTGGCAGTTCATCGATATTTAGAGAAAAAGATTTGTATTCTTTTACGGTTTGACCATAAGTTGATAGAGATGCAAAAGCAATAAAAAAAGCGAGTAAAATTTTAGATAATTTAGGCATCATTAAAAGGGTTTTAATTTGTAATATCTAGACCAAAAAATATGCCAAAACTAAGATGTGAAATTGGTTTTTAAAAGCTTGGGTATTATGAGTATAAACCTTGCTGTTTATGTACTAATGATTTGAAGTACAAGCTCTTTTGTTAGCGACTTTCCGTTTGCTATTTCTTTAATCTTTTTGAAAGAAAAAGTAAAATCGCATCCTTGTCTATAATTTGAACAACCATAGGCTTCTTTCCCCTTAAGAATCGTTCCCTTTTTACATTTTGGGCATGGAATTTTTTCCTGGTTATTACGAGCAGTATCAGAATTTTGAAGCGATGAAGTGATCTCAGTCTTTTTGGGTTCCAATTTGATATTGAAACCTTCCTCAAAACGTAACAATCCTTCAACAGTTTCAGTATCCGTTTTAAAGCCTTTTAAATTGGTTGTAGCACCCTTTTCTAGCAATCGTATAATTTGATTTTCGGAAATCTTTTTAGAGTGAATTTTAAAAGGAATTTTAAAATCACAACTTTTGTTATACTCAGAACAGCCATAAGCCGATTTCCCTTTTAAAAGTTTCCCATTTGTGCATTTTGGACAGCTTTTACCTGCAACTTGTTTTTTGATTTTCTTTTTTTGCGACTTCTCAACTGCGCCTTTCTGCTGATAAGGCAGGTTCGAAATGGTTGCTTTCTTCTTACTGGATCGAACTTCATACACCAAATCATCAACCATCTTTTTCATATTGTTGATGAATGTTCCTGCATTGAACTCTCCGCGTTCAATTTCTTTCAATCGTTTTTCCCATCTTCCAGTCAATTCTGCTGATTTCAATAATTCATTATCAATCAGATCAATTAACTGAATTCCAGTCTGCGTAGGAAGTACCAACTTCTTTTTGCGTTCAATGTATTTCCTTTTAAAAAGTGTCTCAATAATACTGGCTCGTGTAGAAGGACGCCCAATACCATTTTCTTTCATCAATTCACGCATTTCATCATCATCAACTTGTTTGCCTGCGGTCTCCATAGAGCGTAATAAGCTGGCCTCAGTATAATTTCTTGGCGGTTTGGTTTCTTTTTCCAAGAAAGAAGGTTGATGTTCTCCTTTTTCGCCTTCAGCAAAAGTAGGTAAGACAGCTTGTTGTGAAGAAGACTTTTTCGAAGTGTTATCATCGGATTGAAAAACAACTCGCCATCCTTGCGTTAAAATTTCTTTTCCTGTTGCTTTAAATGGAATGTCAACTACTTTTCCCTGAACAGAGGTATTAGAAATGTCGCTATCTTCATAGAATACAGCAATAAAACGTCTGGTAATAATATCATATACTTGTTGATGATTGTATTGTAGGTTAGCCTCTATGCCCGTTGGGATGATGGCATGGTGATCCGTTACTTTTTTATCATCAAAAACCCTTTTGGACTTTCTAATTTTACTGTCCATTAGAGGTTGAGTAAGTTCTTTATATCTTGTAAGACGCCTTAAAATTTCAGCAACTTTAGGATACAAATCATTAGGTAGGAAAGTGGTATCTACTCTTGGATAGGTTACAACTTTCATTTCGTATAGTTTCTGAACAACCTTTAAAGTCTCATCTGCCGAGAATCCAAATTTATTGTTACAATACACCTGTAAACTGGTTAAGTCAAATAACTTAGGGGCGTAATCCTTTCCTTTTTTCTTGTTTACTGAAGTGATCTGAAAAGGAGATGCTTTGATCTTTTCAGAAAGTGCTTCACCATCTTCTTTTTTTGTAAAACGACCTTCTTCATAATGAAATACTGTATCTCTATAAGTAGTTTGTAATTCCCAGTAGGGTTGAGGCTTAAAGTTTTCAATCTCCTTATAACGATTTACTAACATAGCCAGTGTAGGAGTCTGCACCCTACCAATAGACAGCACTTGTTTGTAGCCTCCGAATTTTACAGTGTACAATCGAGTGGCATTTAATCCTAACAACCAATCACCAATAGCTCTGGAATACCCAGCGTAGTATAAATGATCGTATTTTTCTGAAGAATGTAAGTTTTCAAACCCTTCTTTAATCGCTTCTTCTGTAAGAGAGGAAATCCATAGACGTTTGACTTCTCCTCTATAATTAGATTGATTAATGACCCATCTTTGAATCAGCTCTCCTTCTTGACCAGCATCCCCGCAATTGATGATGAGTTCTGCTTTTTCAAATAAACTTCTGACTATTTTAAACTGTTTTTGAATTCCTTTGTCATCAGTCACCTTTGTAGAAAACTTTTCTGGTAGCATAGGTAGGTTGTTCAAATCCCATCTTTTCCAGTGTGGTTTGTAATCTTTGGGCTCTAAGAGTGTACACAAATGCCCAAATGTATAAGTGACTGCATAACCGTTTCCTTCGTAATATCCATCACGTTTTGTATTGGCTCCTAAAATGTTAGCGATCTCTCTGGCAACACTTGGTTTCTCGGCGATACAAACTTTCATGAAGTAAATTTAGATAGCGAAAAATAATAAAATATTTAAAAGAGTCTACAACAAATTATTCACTAAAATTATAGATACCACAATAGTTTCAAGAAAGAAAAAGAGCAGCTTTCGCTGCTCTCCCTTTTAAAATTCGAATACTTGTTGGTTATTTAGAATGTCATCAAAAGTTTCGCGTTTTCGAATTAAAAAATCTTCTTGTTTATAAATCATTACTTCAGCAGGTCTGTAGCGAGAGTTGTAATTAGAGGCCATTGAAAAACAATAAGCACCCGCATTATGGAAACATAAAATATCTCCTTCAGAAATTTCAGAAATTCTACGATTGGATCCAAAAGTGTCTGTTTCACAGATGTAACCGACCACAGAGTAATAACGATCTCTACCTTCTGGATTTGAAATATTTGTAATCTTATGATACGAATCGTACATCATAGGACGAATCAAGTGGTTAAATCCGCTATCAATACCTGCAAAAACGGTTGAGGTGGTTTGTTTTACTACATTCACCCTAGCCAAGAAATAACCTGCAGCTGAAACTAAAAACTTACCGGGTTCAAACATTAGTGTGATCTCTTTACCATATTCCTGACAGAATTGATTAAATCGCTCACTTAACTGTACACCCAGCTGTTCAATATCAGTGGAGATATCATCATCCTTATAAGGAACCTTAAAACCACTTCCAAAATCGATAAAATCTATGTTTTTAAATTGCTTTGCAACGTCAAATAAAATCTCAGAAGCTCTTACAAAAGTGTCAATGTCTAAAATGTCAGATCCTGTGTGCATGTGAATGCCATTGATGGTCATTCCTGTATTTTCCACCACTCTTAAAATATGTGGAACCTGATGAATAGAGATACCGAATTTTGAATCAATATGACCTACAGAAATTTTACTATTTCCTCCAGCCATGATATGAGGATTGATCCGAATGCAAACAGGAATGTCTGGATGCTTTTGTCCAAACAATTCAAGAATGGACAAATTATCAATATTGATTTGTACTCCTTTCGTAGCTACTTCTTCAATCTCTTCTAGAGAAACTCCGTTAGGGGTATATATAATTTTTTTTGGATCAAATCCAGCCTCCAAACCTAATCTTACTTCTTGGATAGAAACGGTGTCTAGTCCAGAATCTAACTTCTTAAAAAACTTTAAAATATTAATATTTGACAACGCTTTTACAGCGTAATTAATTTGTAGTTTATTTACATCGGAGAATGCTTCAGTAATTCTTCTGTATTGATACTCAATAGTATCCGTGTAATAGACATAAAGAGGACTGTCGTATTTCTTGGTCAGCTCTAATAAATCTTGATATTCCATATACTTTATTTCATCAACGAAAATAGCTATAATCTCATACGAATTCCGAAATGTTTAAAAATATAACAGATTGTTATTTTTCAATTAAAAATTATAATCTCACTAGAGATTTCTTAATCAATTTCAATCAACAAAAACAGAATAATTCTGTTAATAACTAATATCCACTGTCATTTTGATTTATGTGTAGAAACCCTATTTTAGCAAGGAGTCAAACAGCAGTTCTATTTTATGGCGCAAGAAACGAAGTATACGGAAGATAATATACGGTCTCTCGATTGGAAAGAACATATCAGAATGAGACCTGGTATGTACATTGGTAAATTGGGCGATGGATCTTCTGGAGATGATGGTATTTATATTCTTTTGAAAGAAGTACTGGACAATTCTATCGATGAATTTGTGATGGGCGCTGGTAAGACCATAGAAATTTCCATTCAAGGAAATAAAGTGACTGTAAGGGACTATGGAAGAGGAATTCCTCTCGGAAAAGTAGTTGATGTTGTTTCTAAAATGAACACAGGAGGAAAGTACGATACACGTGCTTTTAAAAAGTCAGTTGGATTGAACGGAGTAGGAACTAAGGCTGTAAATGCGCTCTCAACCTACTTTCGAGTTGAATCCAATAGAGATGGAAAATCTGCCTCGGCTGAGTTTGAACAGGGAAATCTCATCAACCAAGAGCAATTGGATGAGACTTCCAGAAGAAAAGGAACCAAAGTTTCTTTTGTTCCTGACGACTCAATTTTCAAAAACTATAAATTCCGACCAGAGTACGTGGTACGTATGTTAAAGAATTACGTGTACCTGAATCCTGGTTTGACCATCATTTTCAATGGAGAAAAATATGTCTCTGAAAATGGACTGAAAGACTTGTTGGAAGACAATAATAATATTGAAGATATGTTGTATCCAATTATCCATTTAAAGGGAAATGACATTGAGGTTGCTATTACGCATAGCAAAACTCAATATTCGGAGGAATATCATTCCTTTGTGAACGGACAACATACCACACAAGGAGGAACTCACCAAGCAGCATTTAGAGAATCCATTGTAAAAACAGTGCGTGAGTTTTATGGAAAAAACTTTGAGGCCTCCGATGTGAGGAAATCTATTATCTCTGCTGTTTCTATCAAAGTCATGGAACCTGTTTTTGAAAGTCAGACAAAAACAAAATTAGGGTCCACAGAAATGGGAGGTGGACTTCCTACCGTGAGAACTTACATCAATGATTTTGTAAAGACTCATTTAGACAATTTCTTACACAAGAATACCGAAACTGCAGAAAAGCTACAAAAGAAAATCTTACAGGCAGAGAAGGAACGAAAGGAACTCTCTGGAATTCGGAAGCTGGCAAGGGAACGGGCTAAAAAAGCAAGTTTACACAACAAAAAATTACGCGATTGTCGTGTTCATTTTGGAGATACTAAAAAAGAAGGGTACTTAGACACCACGCTTTTTATCACAGAGGGTGATTCTGCATCAGGATCCATTACAAAGTCCAGAAATGTAAATACACAGGCAGTCTTTAGCTTAAAAGGGAAGCCTTTGAATTCATACGGACTCTCAAAAAAGATTGTGTATGAAAATGAAGAATTCAATCTTTTGCAAGCAGCCTTGAACATTGAGGATGGACTGGAAGATCTGCGTTACAATAACATTGTTATCGCAACAGATGCCGATGTGGATGGGATGCACATTCGATTGTTATTGATTACCTTTTTCTTACAATTCTTCCCAGAAGTGATTAAAGAAGGGCATCTCTATATTCTAGAAACGCCTTTGTTTAGAGTTCGAAACAAAAAAGAAACGATTTACTGTTATTCGGAAGAAGAAAAGCAGTCAGCTATAGGTAAATTAAGAGGAAAGCCAGAGATTACACGATTTAAGGGGCTGGGAGAAATATCTCCTAATGAGTTTGTGCATTTTATCGGTGACGATATTCGTTTGGATCCTGTAATGCTAGACAAAGAGATGTCTATAGACCAAATGTTACAATTCTACATGGGGAAAAATACCCCAGACAGACAAAAGTTTATCATTGAAAACTTAAAAGTAGAACTCGACGTAGTTGAAGAATAAATGAAGAAGAAAATTACTACTGTATTTATTGTATTATTTGGGTTGCAGTTTGCCACATCCTGTTGTCCTAACCATACTCTTGAGTATACAGTAACTGGTGTGACTTCAAGAAATTTAATACTGAATGGAATTCACTTTGTTGAAGTCGATGGTCAAACTTCAATCAACAAAGAAGATTTGCTCTTAGAAGTTTTGTTTACTGGAACGGAAAGTAAAATAGGGTCTATATTGAACGAAATCAGTAAAGTAGGTATACAATCAATTTATGCATCTATCGATTGTGAGGATGTAACAGTCGTATATAAGAATAAGATACAAAGCATTGCGATTTTTGTGCGTGATCTGGCTAACAACGGTATTGAAACAGAAATCACTAATGACTTGGTGATAGAAGGAAGTCAAAAGACCATAGCAGATTACATACGAGAGAACAATCCAAATGTCCATGATGGAATTTTAATAGATTTTAAGAACACCAATAATTTACCCAATCAAGCTGAGTTTATCATTCGGACTTTTTTGGACGATAGTAGAATAATAGAAACAACAACCAATCGAGTAAATTTTAAGTAAGTAATGACGAGTAAAGTAAGAAATGGAATATCAATATTTTTTGCTGTAATGCTTATCGTTTGGTTATTAGAGATAGATTGGGATAATTTAATAAGTAAAGCAAATCGATCAGCATTTTTTGGTATTATAACAGCAATATGTATGATCATTGCAATGCAGTTATCAAACAAAAAAAGTAATCAATAACATTTAGACGTATAGCGTTTAAAATATGAGTGAAGAAATAAACGAACAAGAAGAGTTTGACGAAGAGTTAAGTCAATCGGAAAATACAGAAGCTACCGAAACCATTACCAAAGTTACTGGAATGTACAAGGAGTGGTTTTTGGATTATGCTTCTTATGTTATTCTAGAAAGAGCGGTTCCAGCCATTAATGACGGTTTTAAACCTGTGCAAAGACGAATCATGCATTCCATGAAAGATTTGGATGATGGTCGTTATAACAAAGTTGCTAATATTGTAGGTCATACAATGCAGTACCACCCTCACGGGGATGCCTCTATTGCTGATGCCATGGTACAAATGGGACAAAAGGAATTGTTAATAGACATGCAAGGAAACTGGGGGAACATTCTCACAGGAGATCGAGCTGCAGCCTCACGTTATATTGAAGCACGTCTATCGAAATTTGCTTTGGATGTTATCTTTAATCCAAAAACAACAGAATGGCAAGCCTCTTATGATGGACGTAAAAAAGAACCTGTTCATTTGCCTGTAAAATTCCCGTTGCTCTTAGCGCAAGGTGCAGAAGGAATTGCAGTAGGATTGTCTACAAAAATTCTACCTCATAACTTTAACGAACTCATAGATGCCTCTGTCAAATATTTAAAAGGCAGAAGTTTTAAAATAGTTCCCGATTTTCTTACAGGAGGAATTGCAGACTTTAGCAATTACAATGATGGAAAAAGAGGAGGGAAGGTTCGTGTAAGAGCTAAAATTTCTCAGTTAGATAAGAAAACATTGGTCATTACGGAAATTCCTTATGGAACTACCACCTCCAGTCTCATAGATAGCATACTAAAAGCAAACGATAAAGGGAAAATCAAAATAAAGCGGATTGAAGACAATACAGCTGCAAATGTTGAAATATTAGTGCATCTGCCACCAAACATTTCTCCAGACAAAACCATTGATGCTCTGTATGCTTTTACAGCCTGTGAAAGTTCCATCTCTCCTTTGTGTTGTATCATTGAAGATCATAAACCAAAATTTATTGGGGTTTCTGAAATGCTCAAATCCTCAACAGATTATACAGTTGAACTGTTGAAGCGTGAATTAGAGATTCAATTGAATGAACTAGAGGAACAGTGGCATTTTGCATCTTTAGAGAGGATTTTCATAGAAAACCGTATTTATCGCGATATCGAAGAAGAAGAGACCTGGGAAGGAGTAATTGCAGCAATTGATGAAGGGCTAAAGCCTCATATCAAGCATTTAAAACGAGCCGTAACCGAAGAGGATATTATTCGTCTGACTGAAATTCGCATCAAGAAAATATCAAAATTTGACATTGACAAGGCTAAACAGTTTATTGAAAGTCTTGAAGAAAAAATTGAACAGGTAAAGCATCACTTAGCCAACTTGATTGAATATGCGATAGACTATTTTAAAGAGCTGAAATCGAAGTATGGCAAAGGAAAAGAGCGCAAGACAGAAATAAGAATTTTCGATGATATTGTTGCCACTAAAGTAGTGATTCGAAATACAAAGCTCTATGTAAATCGAGAAGAAGGATTTGTAGGAACCTCTTTGCGTAAAGACGAATATGTGACCGATTGTGCCGATATTGACAATGTGATTATCTTTAGAAAAGATGGCAAGATGATGGTTACCAAAGTTGCGTCGAAAACTTTTGTTGGAAAAGACATTATTCACGTAGCTGTTTTTAAGAAAAAAGACAAGCGTACAGTATACAATATGATGTATCGTGATGGTAGAAGTGGTCCAAGTTATATGAAACGCTTTACAGTCACTGGAATTACAAGAGATAAGGAATACGATTTAACCAACGGAAGCAAGGGTTCTGTAGTGCATTACTTTACTGCTAATCCTAATGGAGAAGCAGAAGTGGTAACCATTTTATTGAGAGCTGTAGGAAGCATTAAAAAGCTAAAATGGGATATTGATTTCTCCGATTTGGCGGTAAAAGGTCGTGGTGTTAGAGGAAACACAATTACTAAATTTGCCATTAGAAAGGTAGAATTCAAATCTGCTGGAGTTTCTACCTTAAAACCCAGAAAAATTTGGTTCGATGATGCGGTACAACGGTTAAATGTTGATGATAGAGGAGAATTACTCGGAGAGTTTAGAGCTGAAGATAAATTACTCATAGCCACTCAATCTGGGAAAATTAAAGCCGTTACTCCCGATTTGCAAATGCATTTTGAGGAGGATATGATTGTGTTAGAGAAATGGAATCCTAAAAAACCGATTTCAGCCATCTATTTTGATGGAGAAAAGGAAAGGTATTTTGTCAAGCGTTTTTTGATTGAGAACCCCGACAAAGAAGAACTATTTATATCTGATCATCCCAATTCACAACTGGAGATTATTGCTACAGACTATAGACCTATTGCAGAAGTAGTCTTCTCCAAGAGATCCATTGATAATCGTCAAGTAAATTTTGAAGAGTTTATAGCAGTCAAAGGGATTAAAGCACAAGGAAATCAGTTGACTACAGATAAAATAAGACAAGTAAACCTATTAGACTCACTTCCCTATGAAGAGCCAGAGGAAGCACCTATTGAAGAAGTAGAAGTGGTAGATGAGGAAGTATTGGCCCAACAAACTGAAGCATCAGTTGAAAAGAAAGAAAACAAAACAACATCAGAAGAGAAAGATAAGGGTGATTTAAAAGCCGATGACGATGGACAGATAACGCTTTTCTGATTTAGATTATTAAACTAAAATTTTGAATTTGATCTCATAAAATTTAACATACATAAAATTATTTACTCATTAACTCTCTCCTTACATGAAACGTAAATATATTTTCCTTTTCCTAGCCATCCTAGGATTATGCTACACGTGGTATTATAATATCCATTACTTTATGGAGTATGAAGTAGCATCATTTTTTCATTTTTTTGAATTGGCACAATCAAACTTAGCAGGCAAGTCTTTAGGGGCTGATTTAACTGTTGTTGTGTTGACGTTTTTTGTATGGTATATTCCTGATGCCATTAAAAACAAAGTGAAAGCCTGGTGGATTTTAATTCCTCTCACCTTTTTAGTAGCTGTAGCTTTTACCTTTCCGTTGTATTTATTTATGAAGGCAAACAGAATGGAAAAATTGGCAAAATGAAGTTTAAAATGCTCTTAATATCCCTGTTTTTTACAGGTTCCATTCTTTCTCAGTCAGATGTTTTTTATTTCAAAGATGCGAGTAATGATTTAACGTACGAAGATATTCTTGAAAAGAATTTTACACTATTAACGTCACAAGTTTTAGAAAAATATGCTGATCAAACCTATTGGTTTAAAGTTCCATCTCACGATACCGATTCAAAATACATTTTTAAAATTATTTACGATCGTATAAACCAAGCTGAGGTCTATCAAAACTTTAAAAGAATAGACAAACTACCAAATGAAAGGTACCTCAGTTATAGTTTTTTGAGAAATCACGATACATATATTAAAGTGAAATCTAGATTTAATGCATATATACCGATTGAATTTGATACTGAAGAGATATTAACATCAAGAGATAAAGAACAATTGATATTCAATGGTTTTTATTATGGCTTTGCACTTTTAATAATAATTTACAACCTATGCTACTATTTCGTATTTAAAGATGATACATTTTTTCATTACTCAATGCTGTTGTTTAATATAACGCTAGCAGTATTTACAATGGACGGAATGTTAAATTTTTTCAATATTAATGAGAGTGCTATTACTATGGTAATAGTTTTAAATTATATTTTTTTAGCTTTTTTTTCTTACAAGTTTGCATATAATTACTTGCTCTTAGATATCCATTATCCAAAAATTAAAACAATAAGTTATGCTTTAATTTTTAGCCTGATTATTTTTGGAATTCTTTTTATAGTGGATGAAAATTTTTACTACATACTCACGGTGAATATATTATTGTTTTCTCTATTATTCATTTTTTGGTTTTCGTCCATATTGCTGTTTCATAAAAATGTTTACACAAAAATTTTAACTTTTGCGTATGTAATTTTCTTGTTTTCTGCTATTGACTTTTACATTTTAAAATTTTTAGGAATATCGTTTATAGATATAAATTCTACCAATATTAAAATTGGCGCTTTTTTAGAGATGATTATACTGTCTGTAGCAGTATTGTATAGGATGAACACCTTAAAAGAAGAAAATATTTACATGAGAAATGAAATTATCAGGTTTTCTACAGAAACAATTTCTAGAACTTCTCCAAGAGATAAAATAGAAACCTTAAGTTCTAGAGAAAGAGAAATCTTTAATCTCCTTGCTCTTTTGAAAACGAACAAAGAGATTGCGAATGAGTTAAATGTTTCTATCAATACAGTGAAGTTTCATATCAAGAATATCTATGAAAAGTTAGAAATAAAAAGTCGAAAGGAAGTATACACAATTGCAGAAAACACAACAAAATAAGGCTTTTTTATTAAATACTACCCTAAAACTACCCTAAAACTACCCTTTTGAAACTCTTTTTGAGCTGTAAAAACCCTTAGTTTTGTACCATCTATATGTCTCCCCAATCTTCCTAATCAAAGTATCCAAATAAACCTTAGAATTTAGCTAAGGTTTATTTTTTTATGTGATACTCTCAACCTTCATTCAGTTATTTCATTTTTTCGAAAAATGTCAGTTTATAGTCTGGTAACAAATCTGGGTTCGCTATTTTAATCATATCCTTTAAAACCAAATCTGGCCTCACAGGAGATAACTCAAAATAAATCAGTCCACCAGTTGCTCCTTTTTTTGTAGCCATTGTGTAGATAGAATTTTTTTGGTACGGTGCAAAATTGACATAGTTTTTATTAGCACTTTTTAATTGTTCTTTAGTTTCAAATAACCCTGTACCAATCCAATAATCAGCCTCTTTTCCTTTGTCCAAAACAGTTTCTAAACTCAAAGGCAAGCTTCCAGTTCCTTTTGTGCCTTTCCAAATATAATTGTATTTAGCTTCTTTGAAGTAAGTAGCTACAAAGCTTTCTCCTGCAGGAACATACCAGATGTCTTTATAGAGGCTGCCAGAAATGACAGATGGCTTTTTCTCAATTTTTTCTGTAAGCTTGAGTGATTTTAAGTACTCACTTTCAATTTTTTGAAAAACACTATCTGCTTTTTTTTCTAATCCTAATAAAACACCAAAGAACTTAATCCATTCAGCTCTCCCTAGGGGAGTTTGCTCTAACCAAGCACCGTTGTATATAATTGGAATTCCAATCTTTTGCAAGGAATTGTGCATTTTGTGGTCCGAATTCACGGCAAATCCAACTACGAGATCAGGATTTACAGAAATGAGCATTTCCATGTTTATGTCTTGTTCACTTCCCAACTCTTTAATTTCCCCACTATCGATTAATTTTCGGGTCCTTTTAGACGAGACAAATTTAGTATTCGGGTACCCTTTGATTCTTTTTTCTGCTCCTAGTAATTCAACCATAGGAACATGAGTGGTGCTAGTAACTACAATTCTTTGGGCTGGAACTTTAATTGCATTCTTGGTTAAATCGACCTTATTACTTAAAGTATAAACGAATTGTTTTTCAGCATCTTTATAAGGTGATTTAATGATGAGTTTTTTTTCTCCATTTTCCATGACGATATCAAAGCCTTTGGCATATTTAATTACTGATGCAGCAGTAGTTTCGCTAGGAATATTTTTTTTGACTTTTTCTTTTTTACATGATAAGATGAGTAAAAGAAGTGCGAGAAAATAAGGTGTTTTATTTTTCATTTTAATAATTATAAAGTAATATAAATATGATCTCCGTAGGCTAACTTTAAATCAAAAGAGTCTTTCAAATGCGTTTTATTGGTATAGGCCACCAGGCTTCTGATAAATCCTGCATGCGTTATCAAAATAGCTTTTTCAATACCATTATTTTTTAACTCTTTTACAAATGAGATGGCTCTTTCACTTAATTGTAGATATGACTCACCATTAGGAACCTGTTCATTTACAAAATCCTCCATCCAAAGATTCAATTCGTCAGAATTTATTTGATCCCAGGGCTGCATTTCCCAATCTCCAAAGTTAAGTTCTTGTAATCGATCATCATAAACCACATGATTACTTAAATCTTTCGCGAGAATAGCACAACGTTTTAAAGGGCTACTGTAAACCCTAAAAAAGCTTTCAGTAGATAATGCTTTTTGAATTTTTTTCAGTTCTTGTGGATATGTTTCTTTTAAATCAAGATTAGTTTGCCCATAACAAATTCCTTTATGCACTTTTGGTGTTGTATGTCGGATTAAAAGAATTTCCATATAACTACTGCTGATAGGTAAAATACAATCTCAGATACTTGTTGCAAAGCTCCTGCACAATCACCAGTTTGCCCACCAATCCATTTTTTGAAAAAATGTCCCATATAAATATAAGAAAGGAACATAGGAATAACTGCCAGAAAGATCCAATAACTCTCAAAAAAGAGTAAGGGAAGTATTCCGAAAAATCCAGAAATGATAAGAGCTTTAGTACTCATTTGGGTAGAAGTGGGCTTAATTTTAGAGCTATCAATATCTCTTACATAAGGGTGGGTATACAAAAGGATCGTTGCTATAAAACGACTCAAACTATGTCCAGAAATAATAATAAAAATAATTGTATAGATTGAGTAATTCAATTCATTTAATAACAGAAATTTAATTAAAAAAATAAAGACCAATCCTGTGACTCCAAATGTTCCTAAAGTGGAATCTTTCATGATGGTGAGAATTTTCTCTTTAGTCCACCCACCACCAAAACCGTCACAGACATCAGCAAAGCCATCTTCATGAAATGCACCAGTAATCCACACAGAAGAAACCATACTGAGTAATATTGCGATTTCAGAAGAGAATAAAAAACTTGTAAAATAATATACAAGAGCGGAAAAACTACCAACTACAATTCCAACTAAGGAAAAATATCGATTGCTTTTGTTCAAAGCTTCAGAAGAATGATCAATCCATTTTGGACAAGGAATTCTTGTGAAAAAGAAAATAGCTGTTAAAAAATAACGAATCTGTCCTTTCATAAGCTATGCTTCACTTACATTGGCACTTTCAAAAGTTGCCATTTCATTTAAAAAGTGAATTGCTGAGGCTACAATAGGAAAGGCAACAGCACATCCAGTTCCTTCTCCCAAGCGCATGCCTAAATTCAAGATCGGAGTAACATTCAAAAAGGATAACATTTTTTGATGTCCTCTTTCTCCAGAAGTATGGCTAAAAATACAGTAGTCAAGAACGTTATTATCGATGGCATGAGCAGCAAGAAGAGCAGAAGTTACAATAAAACCGTCAACTAAAATGATCATTTTAAGAGAAGCGGCTTCTAAAATCGCTCCACATATCATTGCTATCTCATAACCACCAAAAGATGAAATTGCATCTATAGGAGATTGAATATTTTCTTGATGTAATTCGTAGACATTTTTTAAAATAACAGCTTTTTGTAAAACACCTTCTTCTGTAAGCCCTGTACCTTTACCAACACAATCTTCGATAGCTGTTTGTGTAAAATAGCTCATGAGTAGGGTAGCAGCAGAAGTATTTCCTATCCCCATTTCACCAAATCCTATGCAATTAGTTCCTTGATTATGAAGCTTTTGAATTTGTTTCCTGCCTTGAGAAATTGCAGAATAACACTGTTCAATAGTCATTGCTTTTTGCTTAGAATAATCCTGAGTCCCCATAGCTATTTTAGCATTGATCAATTTAGGGTGTTCTTCAAAACTAGCATTTACACCAGCATCTACAATTAGCAAATCAATTTGATGTTGCTTACAAAACACATTAATAGCTGCACCTCCATTTAAAAAATTCAAAACCATTTGTTGGGTTACTTCTTGAGGATATGGACTTACCTGACGAGAATTTACAATCCCGTGATCCCCTGCAAAAACAACAATTGATGGTTTTGTAATTATAGGCTCTGTTGTATTTTGAATTTTACCTATTTGTAATGCAAGTCCTTCCAGAGTTCCTAGAGCTCCAAGTGGTTTGGTTTTGAAATCTATTTTCTTTTGTAGCGATTCTTCTATTGATAAAGAAATTGGGGTAATTGGACTATGATTCATAGGATATATTTTATTTTAATGTGATTGGCAATCCAGAAACCATCAATACAGCTTTCTCAGATTTTTTAGCAATAAATTGATTGGTCCATCCCTGTAGTTCAGTAAACTTTCTTCCAGATTCTGATGATGAATGCACCCCCATGCCTATTTCATTAGAAATGATAATGATAGTTGCATCTATAGCTAAAAGTTTTTCGACTTCTTTTTTAGCAAACTCCAGCGATTGTTGAACATTGTATTTGGTATCTACAAAAAGATTGGTTAGCCATAACGTAACACAATCAATAACGATAACACTCTTACTGGGTATTACAGAACTGATGTTTTTTTCCTCTTCAATAGTAATCCAGCTTTCATCTCTATCTGAAACATGTCTTTTTACACGCTCTTTAAAATCTTCATCCCAAATTCTGGAAGTAGCCAGATAGTAAGGAGAATCAGACAACTCTTCTGCCAGCTTTTGGGCATAAGAACTTTTTCCTGAACGTTCTCCCCCTGTAATATAATAGATCATAGGAATGATTATAAATCACAACAAAGATGATAAAAGATTTTAGAGAAATGAAAAGAATATTAGTAAAACAAAGTATTTTAGCATTTAAAATTTACGATATGATTGTTTCTTCTTTTTTACCAGCTGTTACACAAATGATTTATGACATGGGATTGCAAGATTCTTTAGAAGGAATCACTTTTGAATGTCCAACTCAGGCTCTAAAAGAGAAAACCCCAGTTGTACGATGTTTGCTAGAAGGTAAAAATTATACAAGTAAAGAAATAGACGAATTGTTTTCTAATAGTAAGAAAACGGGGGAAAGCTTATACTATGTAGAAGAAGAGAAACTACAAAACATTGCACCTGATATTATTTTCACACAGGATGTTTGTGAAGTGTGTCAAATCGATACGGAATGTACGGCCGCCGCAGTATCAAAGCTTGAAAAAATGCCTGAATTAATTGCACTAACCCCGCAATCTTTAGAAGATGTTTTTGAAACAGCAATTACGATTGCAAGAGCAATGAAAAAAGAAGAAATAGGAGTTACTTATGTCAGTAAATTAAAAAAGAGAATTGATCGAGTGATAGATGTGCAAAGAAAACATCAACTACTGCCAAAAAGCACTCTTTTATTAGAATGGATTGATCCGTTATTCAATTGTGGACATTGGATACCTCACCAAATATCGTATGCAGGTGGTATCGATATGATGTCACATCCTTCAGGTGATAGTATTGTAATTCCATGGGAAAAAATTGTGATGTACAATCCAGAGGTTTTAATTATTGCTCCATGCGGGTATAATGTTAAAAGGACTTTAGATGATATGAAGTTTTTAGAAGAAAAACCAGAGTGGGAAACACTTCAAGCTGTAAAAAATGATCAGGTTTATATAGCTGATTTCGATATGTTTACACAGCCATCTGCAAGTACACTGGTAAATGGAATTGAAGTTTTAGCCAAAATCATTCACTCAGAGTACTATCCGACTCCTACAAACTTAGAGCACAAGTTTGTTAACTATGCAGATTTAAAATTGGTTATATAATCTTTTTTATAAATAAGCTTTGTATTACATAATAATACTATAAATTTGTGCTGATTTTTGGTTTCGCAATCAATTTCGTTGTTTGTGAATTAAAAGGGAATTTGGTGCAAATCCAAGACTGTTCCCGCAACTGTAAGTTTATGCCGAACTTATTTCGGCATCTCTTTTTAAAAGAGAGACTATTACTACAAATACCACTGACATAATGTTGGGAAGGTTCAATAGTTTAAAACAAGTCAGGAGACCTGCCATAAATCATGAGTAAAAACTTTCGGGATAAAGGTTTGTGTACTAATCTAAATATTTTGTACAAAAATTTTACCTGATTTATTTGTTAAAACTAAATCATTCAAAATGAAAAAACAATGTATAATCATTGGTGCTTTGGCATTTTTCTCTGCCTTTAATATTGTAAATGGGCAAGAAAAGGATGACAACGAAAAAGAAAGAGTAGAGGAGTTAGACGAAATTGTGATTGATTCACGATTTAAAATTAAAAAAGAGAATTCTGGAAAAATTGTTCACAAAATTACTTCCAAAACTATTGAACAAAACAAAGGGAAAACCGTTGTAGATTTAATCAACCGTATTGCTGGTATCGAAATTAATGGAAACACAAGTGTTTTTGGACAAACTTTGGGATATTTCGTTAGAGGAGGACGTAGCAATGAAGTAGTAATTCTGATTGATGGGCTGCAAGTAGTAAACCCTCTACAGAATAATTTTGATTTAAGATTGCTTAATCTTGAACAAGTAGAATCCATAGAAATAAGCAAAGGAGCTTCTAGTACTTTATATGGATCAGGTGCAGCAACTGCAGTTATCGATATTCGTATGAAAAAAGCGAAATCTGGAGTTTCTAACTCTTATTTTGGAACTTCTTTAGGTTCTAATAAAACAGCTACTAAAAGTAATAAAGGGACTGTAAAACAAGTTGACCTAGGAACTAATGGGACTATTAAAAAATTGAATTACCTAGCCTCGTTTTCTTTATTTGAATCCGATGGTTTTTCTGCTGCAAAAGATATGGCAGGAACAAATAATTTTAATGATGATCCTTTTCGAAGAAACAACTTTGACTTGAGGTTGGGCTATGATTTTTCAGATAGTTTTTCCACAACGGCTACCTATTCTGTAAATAACTTTAATAACAGTTATGATGCAGGTTCTTTTGCAGACGGAAACAACCAAGCTAGAGAATCTAATTACAGGTTCAGTTTCTCTCCAGAGTATAGGTATGCAAGTGGTTCTGTGAAGGTAAATTTTGGATATACAAAATTCGACATAGATAGAACAAATACCTCTTTTCCAGGAAAAAGTAATGGAGATAATACAATGGTAGATGCTTTTGTAAAGCATAATTTTAAAAAGGTGAAATTAATTGTAGGAGTAAACCTACAAAAGAATAAAATTCAAACGTTCTCTATTCCTTTCGGACAAACACAGCTTACAGAAACTCAATACAGTCAGAAACCAGAGACAACAATTACAGATCCTTATGCAAACATTGTGTTTATTTCAGGTAGCGGATTTAATGCGAATGCAGGAGTTCGTTTAAACAATCACAGTATTTATGGAAACCACTTTGTGTATAATCTAAACCCATCGTACAGATTTACAAATGAAAATGGTTACGCACGTTTCTTTGGTTCTTATAGTACTGCTTTTGTAGCTCCTTCCATTCAGGAATTGTTTGCTACATGGGGAAATCCAGACTTAAAACCTCAAGAAAGCTCATCTTATGAATTTGGAGCCGAGTATAAGCTTGGGGATTTTTTAGTGAATGCTGTGTATTTTAACAGAGATGTGAAAAATATTATTGTATTCGATTCAACAACTTTTCGAATGACAAATGGTGGAGATACAACTATCAATGGAGTTGAAATAAATACTTCTTATCAATTTACCAAAGAGTTTGCTGTGAATGCGAACTATTCATATACAAAAAATGATGTAGTAGCAATACGTATCCCCAAAAATAAATTTAATGCAAACTTTACCTACATATTATCGGAAAAAACAAACTTTTCTTTGGATTATCAGTATGTAAGTGATCGTGATGATACAGATTTTAGAAATTTTTCCAATCCACTAGCAGTGCAATTAGCATCCTATTCATTGTTGGATTTTGGAGTAAAACATTCTTTGTCAAAACAAGTTGATGTTTACGGAAACATCACAAATATATTGAACGAAGATTACCAAGAAATCTTTGGTTTTTCAACCAGAGGTAGAAATTTTCAGTTAGGAATGCGTTTGCAATTCTAATATATATTCCCCCGAATATTAAATGCGAAAACGCTGAGTTTGAAAAAACCAGCGTTTTTTTGTGTTAAAAACATTAGAGAAGTTTTTTTACGTCATTTTTCAAAAAAGCAACGGCAGTATCGGTTTGAGGTAGCTTTTTAGAATATTCTAATAGAACGTTTTCTCTAAAATCACTTGCAGACCCAGAGGAGTCTACGATTTGCTTTAGCGTATTAATCACAGCAGTTTTCGATGCGATGACAACATTCCAGCATTCATCCGAGATATAGAGTTGCTGGACTAAATTGTGTTCAAACTCTTGCTCAATATTTGCGATCAAAAGCTGTATATAATCCTCTTTTCTATCGCCAATGGGCTTTACGCGAAGTAATAATTTAACTGGGTTTATACGCTCACAGAACAGTAGCATTCGTTCGTATGCTTGTAACTTAATCGGTAACCCTTCTTTTTTCTTGTTCGCTAACATTTCTAGTTTTTTCTCTCTGCTATCTTGTTTTAGAAATCCACTAAAAATAAAATAGGCAACCCCTCCAGTAACCAATGCAGGAATGGCATAAGCAAGTCCTTCTAGTATTTTGTCTTCCATCATTCAAAAATATTCTTTTATAATCATTTAATCAAAGAAAAGAAATGGTTTACAGTTCGTCCTGATAATCTTACAACTCATCCTGAACATTTTTCAAAAAAGCACTCGAACCTAGATTTTTGACCTATCAAATAAAAATTATGATACAAGTTGCCAACCTTTCGAAGTCTTATGGAACTGTACAAGCAGTAAAGAACATCAGTTTTGAAATTAATGAAGGTGAGATTTTTGGATTACTAGGACCCAATGGAGCTGGGAAATCGACCACGCTTAGTATGCTAAGTTCAATGCTGAAATGTGATAAGGGAATCATTTCAATTGACGGAATAAAATTGAATGGTAATGCTAGAAAATTTAAAACCCTTATTGGGGTAGTTCCACAGGAAATTTCTCTCTACGAAGAGCTATCAGCTTATGAGAACCTTCTTTTTTGGGGAAAACTATACGGAATTGTAGTTGCTGATTTGAAAAAGAAAATAGACGAAACTCTTAAACTCATTGGGCTATATGAAAGAAGAAAAGACCTTGTAAAAACCTATTCAGGGGGAATGAAAAGAAGAATAAACATCGCAGCGGCCCTGCTGCACAATCCAAAAGTTCTGCTTTTAGATGAGCCTACGGTAGGAATTGATCCACAAAGTAGAAATCTAATTTTCGAAATCATTGAATCTCTAAACAAGCAAGGGATGACCATTGTATATACAACTCATTACATGGAAGAAGTAGAGCGTTTGTGTGACCGTATCGCAATTGTAGATAATGGAGAAATCATAGCACAAGGGACTAAAAACCAACTACAAGAATTGGTTCCCAATACTGAGGAAGTCCAAATAGAGTTTGAAACATTCACTAACAGTCAGTTTGAAAATTTAAAAAGCGCTATTTCTACTCAAATGTCAAAAGATTCTAATACGGTGCATATTCATGCTGGTGTAAAAGAACTGCCCGTTATTATTTCAACCTGCAATTCTTTATCTGTTAAAATCAAAGACATACAATTAAGAAAAGTCAATCTAGAAATGATTTTTCTTCATCTAACAGGAAAGCAACTAAGAGACTAACTAGAAAATATTATAAGATGATTAAAACAATACTTCTTAAGGATTTAAAGCTATATTTTTCAGATAGAAAAGGAATTCTACTCACATTTTTATTACCGATCATTTTAATTACACTATTTGCTTTTTCATTTGGAGGTGTTGGAAGAAAGAAAAGAGTTCCCAAACCCACAACTCTGTTGGTAGTTGATAAAGACAGTAGTCAGGCTTCCATTAATTTCATTCATAAAGTTCATTCGTTACCTATGATGAACCTGAAGCAAATGACAGAGGAAAAAGCATTAGATAAAGTCAAAAAAGGAAAGAATGTAGGCGTCTTGTTATTCAATAAAGGGTTTCAAGAAGCTGTCATGAATGGTTCTCCGATTCCTGTAGAACTCCAGTTTGATGCAGCGAGAGAAATCCAAACAAGAATGTTGCTCTCTGTAGTTCAGGAAAGTATGCAAAGAGCATTTGGGAAAACGCAAGTAAATTCAAATTTACAAGTAAAAACTACTCCAGTAATCAAATTAACCGATAACAAACCGAATCCAGGATTGGTGCAAGCGGTATCAGGAACTGCTATTATGATGTTACTATTTAGTATTGCCGCTATTGGTGGTAGCTTGTTAGATGAAAAAGAAGCGGGTACACTAAAGAGACTTTTAAGTTCGCCCATCAAGCCTTTACATATTCTTTTTGGTAAAATGAGTACTGCCATGATTATCTCAGTACTGCAATTAGCGGGAATGTTTGTTTTTGCTTGGTTGGCATTTGGACTGCCTATTTTTATGGATACATTGACACTGGCATTGTTGATTCTTTGTATCTCATTTGCCGTGTCTAGTTTTGGTATTTTCTTAGTCTCAGTAGTAAAAACACGTCAACAATTACAGGGGATGAGCAGTATCATTATCATATTAATGTCTGCCATAGGAGGCAGTATGATTCCGATTTATATGATGCCAGATTTTATAAAAAAAGTAGCTGTTTTTAGCGTGAATTACTGGGGTATAGAAGGCTTTTTTGATATTTTCTGGAGACAATTAACCGTAGTAGATATCTTACCCAAAATGGGAATTCTCATAGGAATGGGATTGTTAATGACACTCTTGTCTGTGCCTTTATTTAAGAGGAATATAATTTCATTGGACTAAAAAAAGGAGTTAATTATTTTTAACTCCTTTTTAAATCGAAATCTTAATTAAAGCTATTGCTTTTCTGTACCAGTTCCTAAAATCATTACATTCGTTCTTGAAAAACTTCTCGGAGAGGTATTCTTCACATTAAGCTTATTACTAGAGTCAATTTCTAACCTCACGCCATTGATTTCTTGTGGACTAATGCTATGCCTTAATGTCCCTTCATAGTAGGTAGTTAAAACTTGAAATAGGCCTCCTTTAGGAACGCCCCAAGTATCCATTGCAGAGATAAAAACCATGTATCCTTTAGCTTGATAATTATTACCTGAACTTAAGGTATAATTTTCAATTTTATCCTCTCTATTTTTCCCGTTTGTATAATCTGACATTAAGTGAGGAGTAAAAATTTGCGCAGTTGCATTTATACCTAATGTCCCTATAGTTTGCTGATTAATGATACCTTCCTTAATACCAATGGTATTTTGAAAATGAGGATCCACCACATGACGATTCATAGAAATTTCATTCTTGGTAAATTTCCGTATAATAGTCGGATTTTTATTATCGGTATCGGGAAAGTTTAGAAAGTCTTTCACCTTGACTGGATTCATTGTATCACCACTAAAAGTTTTTAGCCTAACAGGTATTTTATAATCAACATACCAATTACCACCTGTACCTGACTTTAAAGTAACATTTTCTATATTCCATTCAGCAGTATTTCCTTCATCTTCATGTATATCAATCTCAATACCTACTAGTTCATCATTAGTAAAGCCAATCACATTTTGACTTCCATTTTTATTCAAATAAGGAACGATATCAGAATTGGTCAAACTTATAATTGACACAGCTCCTCCTTTCATTATAATTGAAGGAGTGTTATAAGCTGGACTTACTTCAAGGTGAAAGTCGCTTGCGTCTAGAACTAACCCTGTTACTTTTAGAGAGACTAATGCACCGTTTCTTTGATTAGTCATGTGCTTAGAGTTAATGTTCCATTTCCTTAAGTATAAACCACCATCGTTTTCTAACTTCACAAATTCTTCTTTACATAAACCTAAACCATAGAATGCATTAATATTTTCAACGGCGTATTGCCCACCTCCTGATTGAGTTCTGTTAGGGTCTTTTTTCGTATGCCATATACCCCCTTTTACCTGAGCTTTAACTCCAGAGTTTTCTTGAATTGATAAATGTATATTTTTAATATACGACCCTTCCCATTGTTGGTGTACATCAATCATGACCATATTCGGAAGTACATAATCATTTTCTAAAAGGAAATTTTCAATATTGTTATAATAAGCTCCATCATCATTTGTAATCATAGAGCTACCTGTGAATGAACCCGTAGTTTTTAAGACAGTACCCCTTAAATTTTCTCCTTTTATACCCGAAAATTGTTTTAGAATAATAGGTGCAGATAGCAAGTAATTTCCTGAAGGAAAAAATATAGTTCTGTATTGTGCAGTTCTGTTTGCTAATTCTATTGTTTTGTTGATAGCTACATCATCAGGATTTGAATCATCAGCAACAGCCCCATACCATTGAGGATATAAATAAGGTGTTTGAATTTTCCCGTTAATTATTTTGTTGATATCAAATATTTGAAAATGACCTGCCTGAATAGAAGTATTAATTGTTAATACACCTGAACCTTTTATAAGTCCACCTTTTCTAAATTTCAAATGAACATTGCTGTTGACAGTATGATTACTGTTTAAAATAGTTTCATTGATAAACTCAATTGTAGCTTTTTCTCCACTGGAGTTAATAGAGTTAATTAAATTTTGAAAATCTGTACTTGAATCTTGTAATGGATTAACAGGGAATTGATATAAGGTCTGAGCCCCACAAGTAATAGTAAATAGAATAAAGCAAAAGAAATAGAAAGTCTTTTTCATGGCTAAATTTTTAAAATGATTAATTAAACTTTGTGCTCTGTAATAAAAGCACTTAGCCAATATAATTATAAATATTTAAAAATTAATAGCTACAGGTTGTAATGAAGAATAACTTTTCATTAGAATAAAAATAAAAAGTTACAGGGAAGACAGTGTGTTTTGATATTTTAATACCCTAGCGAAGTAAAATAGTTTTCTTTACAGAGTATTTTTACTGATCTACTCAAATGAGATTGCTAGTATCAGAGAATTGTTATTTACTCACTAAAAATTGTCAATAACTTTACTTGTTCCTATGCATTCCTAATGGTATTTTTGATCTTTAAATAAATTCCCTTTGGCTCACTATTTAGACACCTTAAACCCACCTCAAAAAGCAGCAGTTTTACAGAAAGATGGACCTATGATCATCATCGCTGGAGCAGGGTCAGGAAAGACAAGAGTTCTTACCTATCGTATTGCCCATTTAATGCAAGAGGGAGTAGATGCTTTTAACATATTGTCATTGACTTTTACCAACAAAGCTGCCCGTGAAATGAAAGATCGTATTGCAGCCGTAGTTGGTCCAAGTGAAGCTAAAAATTTATGGATGGGAACTTTCCATTCCGTTTTTGCCAGAATCCTAAGAGCAGAAGCCGATAAATTAGGCTATCCGTCTAACTTTACTATTTACGATACGCAAGATTCTGTTCGTTTGATTACCGCTATTATCAAGGAAATGGGATTGGATAAAGATCGCTACAAACCCAAACAGGTTTTAAGTAGGATATCTTCTTTTAAAAATAGCTTGATTACGGTAAGAGCCTACTTCAATAATTCAGATCTTCAAGAGGCTGATTTAATGGCGAGTCGCCCAAAGATTGGTGATATCTATAAAGAATATGTAGACCGTTGCTTCAAATCCGGAGCAATGGATTTTGACGATTTACTTTTACGCACCAACGAATTGTTGGCAAGACATCCAGATGTGTTGGCTAAATATCAAGATCGTTTCCGATATATTCTGGTAGATGAGTATCAAGATACTAACCACTCTCAGTATTTAATTGTGAGAGCTCTGGCAGATCGTTTTCAAAATATTTGTGTCGTGGGGGATGATTCACAAAGTATTTATGCCTTTCGTGGAGCGAACATTCAAAATATTTTGAGTTTTCAGAAAGACTATCCGGATGTAAAGACTTTCAAGCTCGAACAGAATTATCGATCTACGAAAAACATTGTCAATGCTGCCAATTCAGTCATTGAGAAAAACAAGACAAAGCTAGACAAACAGGTTTGGACACAAAATGATTCTGGTGAACGAATCAAAGTAATGCGTACCATTTCTGATGGAGAAGAAGGTAGGTATGTTGCACAATCTATCTTTGATAACAAAATGAACCACCAACTAAAGAGTGATCAGTTTGCCATTTTGTACAGGACCAATGCGCAGTCGAGAGCGATGGAAGATGCGCTCCGTAAAAAGGATATTCCGTATAAGATTTATGGTGGCATCTCATTTTATCAACGGAAAGAAATCAAAGATTTATTGTCGTACCTCCGTATGTTGATCAATCCGAATGATGAAGAAGCTTTAAAGAGAATTATCAATTATCCAGCAAGAGGAATTGGAGCAACCACAATTGATAAATTAACCATTGCTGCCAATCACTATAAGAAATCCATCTTTGAAATTATCCAAAACCTCGACAAAATTGATTTAAAAATCAATTCAGGAACAGTGGCCAAACTTCAAAATTTCCTGAACATGATTCTGCGCTTTCAAATTGAAGCTCAGACAAAAAATGCGTTTGATATTGCAGATTTGGTAGTCAAACAGACACAGCTAATCAAAGATTTGGAAAAAGATGGGACTCCTGAAGCCGTTAGTAAGGTGGAGAACATACAAGAATTACTCAATGGGGTTAAAGATTTTATCACTGATCGAATAGAAACTGGAGAAGATGCTTCTTTGACAGCATTTTTAGAAGATGTTGCACTGGCTACAGATTTTGATTCTGATAAAAAAGATGACAAACCTAGAGTTTCTCTAATGACCATTCACCTAGCAAAAGGGTTAGAATTCCCTTATGTCTACATTGTTGGATTAGAAGAAAACTTGTTTCCATCAGCAATGAGTATGAATACACGTGCTGAATTAGAAGAGGAAAGAAGACTGTTTTATGTCGCATTAACTCGTGCTGAAAAGCAAGCCTATTTAACGTATGCGCAAACTCGGTACCGTTGGGGAAAACTCACTGATGGAGAACCTAGTAGATTTTTGGAAGAGATAGATGAGCAATTTTTAGAATATTTAACACCCAAAAGAGTAGAGCCTTCGGTAAATAGATTTGTTGATCAAGACATTTTTGGAGATGCCCCTAAAAAAATACGATTTCAAAAACCCATTCAGAGGAAAAGACAAGAGCGGCAAGAGTTTAAAAAAAATATTACAAGCGTCTCTAAAAATTTAAAGAGAGTTGCAAAAACAAACAACTCAAATACAAATCTGTTTGATGATAAAATCACAATAGGAAATATTGTTGAACATAATAGATTTGGTAAAGGAGAGGTAATTGCTCTTGAAGGAACTGGAGCCAATAAGAAGGCAGAAATCCAATTTGGAACCGTAGGAAAGAAAAAATTATTACTACAATTTGCTAAGCTCAAAATTATTGGGTAATTCGATTTTTCGTACCAAATAATATGTATTTTGCAAAGCATTACAAAACACCATAAGATAGATACATGACATTTGATTTAGAATACAACTCAGAAAGAACTTTATTAATCATCCCAGAATATGGAAGGCATATTCAAAAATTAGTTGACCATTGTGTGGGTTTAGAAACCAAGGAGGAGAGAAATAAAATGGCACAGGCTATTATCGATGTCATGGGAAACCTACAACCGCATTTAAGAGATGTTCCAGATTTTAAGCATAAATTATGGGATCAGCTTCATATCATGTCAAACTTTCAATTGGATGTCGATGGACCTTATGAAAAACCTTCAAAAGAAGAATTACAAGGGAAGCCAGATCGTTTAAATTATCCCAAATCTGCTTCTAAGTATCGATTTTATGGAAATAATATCCAGATTATGATCGATACAGCATTGACATGGGATGATGGAGAAATGAAAGATGCATTGGTTTTTACCATCGCAAATCATATGAAGAAATGCTTCTTGAGCTGGAATAAAGATACGGTAGAAGATGCTGTTATTTTTGAACACCTTTATGAACTCTCTGATGGTAAGTTTGATTTAAGAAATTCAGAAGAATCTTTATCAGATGCAAAAGACTTACTAAGATCAAGAAAGAGTCAAGGTAACAAAGGAGGAAAAAATAAAAATAGAAAAAGATAAATGGCTTCTTTTAAGATTGAAGGCGGACATAAATTAAGAGGTTCCATAAAACCACAAGGGGCTAAAAATGAAGCATTACAAATTTTATGTGCTGTATTGCTTACTCCTGAAAAAGTTAGGATAGATAATATTCCAAATATTATCGATGTCAATAAATTGATATTCATTTTAGGAGAATTAGGGGTGAAAATTGAAAAGCACTCTCCCAATAGCTATACATTTCAAGCAGATGAAATTAACTTACAATATTTAGAATCTGTAGAATTTAAAAGAGATGGTAGTTCTTTGCGAGGCTCTATCATGATTGTGGGACCTTTATTAGCTCGTTTTGGGAAAGGGTATATTCCTAGACCAGGAGGAGATAAGATAGGGAGGAGACGATTGGATACACATTTCGAAGGATTTATTCGATTAGGAGCAAAATTTAGATACAATAGAGAAGAGTATTTCTATGGAGTAGAAGCCGAAGAAGGACTTACAGGGACTGACATGCTTCTAGATGAAGCCTCTGTGACTGGAACAGCAAATATTATCATGGCTGCTGTTTTGGCAAAAGGAAAAACAACCATTTACAATGCTGCCTGTGAACCCTACATTCAACAGTTGTCTAAAATGTTGAATAGCATGGGTGCTAAAATTAGTGGAGTAGGTTCGAACTTACTCATAATAGAAGGAGTTGATTCACTAGGAGGTTGTTCCCACAGAGTTTTGCCAGACATGATTGAAATTGGAAGTTGGATTGGAATGGCTGCTATGACTCAATCTGAATTGACCATTGAAGATGTGAGTTGGAAAGATTTAGGTCAAATCCCAAATGTTTTTAGAAAGTTAGGAATCCAACTCGAGAAAAGAGGTGATGACATTTACATTCCAGAACAAGACTCTTATGAAATTCAAACATATATAGACGGATCCGTTCTTACGGTGGCCGACGCTCCGTGGCCAGGATTTACACCCGATTTATTAAGTATTGTCTTAGTCGTGGCTACACAAGCAAAAGGAACTGTTTTGATTCACCAAAAAATGTTTGAAAGTCGACTCTTCTTTGTAGACAAATTAATTGACATGGGAGCAAAGGTTATCTTATGCGACCCTCACAGAGCAACTGTCATTGGGCATAACCGTCAATCTCAATTGAAAGCTACAAAAATGACCTCACCAGATATCCGAGCGGGAATCTCTTTGTTAATTGCAGCTCTCTCAGCCAAAGGAACAAGTGTCATCAATAACATTGAGCAAATAGATCGTGGCTATGAAGACATAGAACACCGTTTGCGATCGATTGGTGCTAAAATTGAGCGACTGGAAAATTAATTCAAAAAGAATTTTTCGTAGCAATAACCATAGACCTTGAGTTTCCTTTGAAATTGTCATCCTGAACCAGTTGCAAGCTCTAAAAATAACAGAGTTTTTAATCTACAGTTAATTTCTGGATCAAGATCAATAGTTGTGTTTGTTATTGATGATTTTAGATAGACGATATTCGTTATTTTTCAGCATTTTAAGGAACGTTTTATGCACGTTTTTAGAATGAAAAATTCAAGTTAAATCAATAAAAGCTACACAAGATAAGTATACTTTAAAAAGCAAAATGTTTTCTTAGTATATAATTAAAGGTTTGATACCAACATGTTTTTTCATTAGGCGCGAGTAATTAAAAGCTCTTACAAATCGGGTAATAATCAGAGAGACCATTGCTCCAGGCATTCCGTAAAAAAATACTAAAATAGGACATGATACTAAATTTAATACCATGACAAGATTGCTATTATCTTTAGCCTGTTTTTGATGTCCTGTAAATCTTAAAAACGCAGATGACACCTCTAATGCTCTATTTATAACTTCAGCTGAAAGTAGGATGATCAACCAGTTTTTATAGGGTAGCATTTCTTCACCAAAGTTCAGAAGTATATCATTAGCAAAAATGATAAGTATCGAACTAGCAATCAGATTGACAGTTAGCATAGATAAGAAACCTTTATTATAAATTTTTTGCCAAGTTACTCTATCTTCAGATACGGCTATCCCTGGCGTGATAACACTTAGAATGGAGCTATAATTTAACTTAATAAGTGATACTATAAATATCAACAAAGTAAATATTCCAACAGCTTTTTCATCAGGATGTATAACCTCCAGAGCCAGCGTATCAATTTTTACTAGAAAAGTATTGGCAACAGTAGAGTATAGTAGTGGAAAACCCACCTTTTTCCATTCGCTAACATGAAATAATGGTTTTACTTTTAGTAAGTTAAAAGGCAAAGTTTTATTGAAAAAATACGATTGTATCAGCAGAATGGATACTGTAGTTATAGTAAATAAAATAATAATTTCATTAATGTTTGGTGGATGCCAAAAGTGAAGCCAACAATAACAAAGAAATAGGAATATTAAGGGTTCTAAAACTCGGTGAGACAAAATGGACTGTATAGGTCTATATCGTGCCTGAAGTCCCGATACAATTAACATACTTAAAGCAATCAGTGGTGTCAGTAGTACTGCCTCCATTGCTTCGTGTTCTAATTCGGCATTGCCGACAAATTTTATAACAAAATATGCAATAATATAAAGAACCAACAAAATCAGGGATAGCTGAAGTATTTTGCGAAAATAAAATCGTATTAAACCAGCGATGGAAGCAAAATCTTTATTGCTAAAATATTTGGGAATAAAACGTTTAAGGGATCCATTTCCGCCAAAGTTAATGATAATGGCAAGTATACTAGCAACACTCAAGCCTACCTTAAAATCTCCTAATCCATCTAAGTTGAGATGGGTAGTCAGATATTTATTCAATGCATAAGTCAGAAAAAAACCAATGTATGTTATCAATAAAGTAGCATAAATTTTCATTCTGAAATTTTATTAATAATGCGTAAAAATAGATAAATGATTGTTATATAATTATAAATTCTTTATTTTTTCATTAATCTAAATAACATTTTTGGTTCTAGTGTAGTCCTAGACATAAAAGCAAAATAGTTTTGTCTAAACGAACCTCCAAGAGCATAAAATATATCATCTGCCTATTCGCAAGTATTTCCTTATTTGCATCCTCGGGTAAAAATAATAGCTATATAAGATTTGATGACATTCTGGTAGACACACTTAATTGTTTTCTAGATCAGAAAGTAAAAAACTTAGATATTTCAGAAATGTCTATGACCTTTATTAACGAAGATAAAGTAGTACATCACAGAGTCATGGGATTCTCTTAAAAAGAAGAACAAAAGCTTGTCATTAACTCCACCATTTTTGAAATGGCATCGATATTAAAATCTGTGTTTGTCTATTTTATGATGAAATAGTGTCAAGTTGGCACTATTTTTTTATTGGCAAAATTCTTGACAATAAAATGTAAACATTTTAATCATTACTAAAAATGAGTAAAGAAGAAAAGATACAGGAAGAAGAAATTCAAAACAACGAAAAAGAAGCTCAGGTAGAAGACAATCAGGAGGTTGCAAAAGAGGAACCAACTACAGAGGAGCTTGTACAGATAGAAAAAGACAAATATTTAAGATTATTTGCAGAGTTTGAAAACTATAAAAAACGAACGACTAAAGAAAGAATAGAACTATTCAAGACAGCAAGTCAAGAAGTAATGACAGCTTTACTGCCAATTATGGACGATTTTGATAGAGGTTTGGCAGAAATCAAAAAGGCTAAAGACAAAGAGTTGTTAAAAGGAATGCAATTGATCAGTGACAAGCTAAAAAGTACATTGCAGTCCAAAGGATTGTCTGAGATAAAAGTGAAGCAAGGAGATGCTTTTGATGCTGAAATTCATGAAGCTATCACACAAATTCCAGCTCCTTCAGACAAATTAAAAGGAAAGATTATCGATGCAGTTGAAAAAGGGTATAAGTTAGGAGATAAAATTATTCGTTACCCTAAAGTCGTAATAGGACAGTAACAATTAACAATTATACAATGAACGGTGATCAATGATCATTGACAATTGAAAACTATGGCAAAACAAGATTACTACGAAGTATTAGGAGTAACAAGATCGGCATCTGCGGCAGAAATTAAAAAGGCCTACCGTAAGATGGCTATCAAATATCATCCAGATAAGAACCCCGATGATAAACAAGCCGAAGAAAAGTTCAAACAGGCTGCCGAGGCATATGAAATATTGAGTGATGAGAACAAAAAAGCTCGTTACGATCAGTATGGACATGCTGCTTTTGAAGGCGGACAAGGTGGCTTTGGTGGAGGCGGAATGAATATGGAAGATATTTTTAGTCAGTTTGGAGACATTTTTGGAGGTGCATTTGGGGGCGGCTTCGGCGGCTTTGGCGGAGGAGGAAGAGGTCAGGCCAGGGTGAAAGGAAGCAATCTTCGTATTCGAGTAAAACTTACCTTAGAAGAAATTGCCAAAGGGGTTGAAAAGAAAGTAAAGGTCCGTCGTAAAGTACAAGCAGATGGAGTTTCATACAAAACCTGTTCTACTTGTAATGGAACGGGTCAGCAGATGCGTGTAACCAATACTATTTTAGGAAGGATGCAAACGGCTACTACTTGTGGAACTTGTCAGGGTACAGGTGAAGTGATTTCTAGCAAGCCAAATGGCTCAGATTCTCAAGGACTGATAGTAAAAGAGGAAACCGTTTCTATTCAAATCCCTGCTGGGGTTACAGAAGGAGTACAACTAAAAGTGGGTGGAAAAGGAAATGAAGCTCCTGGTAAAAACTCAATCTCTGGAGATTTATTGGTTCTAATTGAAGAAATTCCTCACGAAACACTGAAAAGAGAAGGAACCAATGTTCATTATGATTTATACATTAGTCTGTCCGATGCTGTCTTAGGTACTAGTAAGGAAGTTGAAACCGTTTCAGGAAAAGTGAAAATAAAAATTGATGGAGGAACGCAATCTGGAAAAATTCTTCGTCTAAAGGGAAAAGGACTGCCAAGTATAGAGCGTTATGGTAATGGAGATTTTTTGATACACATTAATGTCTGGACGCCTCAAGAGCTGACTAAAGAGCAAAGACAATTCTTCGAGAAGATGAAGGAAGACGATAATTTCTCACCATCTCCTAAGAAATCAGATAAATCATTTTTTGAAAAAGTGAAAGATATGTTCTCCTAACATTAATTTAATTTTTGGTTAAAAAGTTTTTTGTTTTAAAAATTAAATATTACATTTGAAACGTTGTTGGAAACAACAACACTTTTTCTTTTTCATAGCAATTTTTCCCACTCAATCTTGAGTGGGTTTTTTTATGAATAAAAGATTGTACTTTTGACAACCGAAAGCAGGTCTATCTTATCGCCACGCCATGGCGTGGAGGAAAGTCCGGACACCACAGAGTAGTATAGCGGGTAACGCCCGTCCAGCGTAAGCTGAGGACAAGTGCAACAGAAAGCAAGTACAGTTCGGCTGTAGTGAAATCAGGTAAACTCTATACGGTGCAATGTCACGTATATTAGAGATCGAGGGTAACTCGCCCGATTCTAAGGGGTAGGCAGATAGACTCTAAAAGTAATTTTAGAGCGAGATAAATGATAAGACTCTTTAAATAGAGAACAGAATCCGGCTTATTGACCTGCTTTTTTTATCATATTCTTAAAAAAATAGCTGAAAATAAATTTTTCATTGTCAAATATTTAAAAAGTAACTCATTTTAAAATAATAATTTATTAATTAGCTTAGTTTGATGTTTATTTTTTAAAATACGTCAAAAAGCAGTACTTTTGCAATACTTTAAAATTAACCTTAAATAAAACATCATATGGCTTTTGATATAGCAATGATTAAGGAGGTTTACAGTAAAATAGCAGAAAGAGTTGATGCTGCGAAAGAGCTTACCGGAAAACCACTTACACTAGCAGAGAAAATATTATATGCTCACCTATGGGAAGGAGTGCCTTCCAAAGCATTTGAAAGGGGGAAAGATTATGTAGACTTTGCTCCAGACAGAGTAGCATGTCAAGATGCTACTGCTCAAATGGCATTATTACAGTTTATGCAAGCTGGTAAAAGTAAAGTTGCTGTTCCTACTACTGTACATTGCGATCATTTAATACAAGCAAAAGTTGGAGCCGATAAGGATTTGCAGTCAGCGTTGAATACAAGTAACGAAGTATTTAACTTTTTAGAGTCTGTATCTAATAAATATGGAATTGGTTTTTGGAAGCCAGGAGCAGGGATTATTCACCAAGTAGTATTAGAAAATTATGCATTTCCTGGAGGAATGATGATTGGAACGGATTCTCATACGGTAAATGCAGGAGGATTGGGAATGGTTGCCATTGGTGTAGGAGGTGCTGATGCTGTAGATGTGATGGCAGGAATGCCATGGGAATTAAAATTTCCAAAGTTGATAGGAGTAAAACTAACTGGAAAACTTTCTGGATGGACTGCCCCTAAAGATGTGATTTTAAAAGTAGCTGAGATTCTTACTGTAAAAGGTGGAACAGGAGCGATTGTAGAATATTTTGGTCCAGGAGCTAGTGCAATGTCTTGTACAGGTAAAGGTACCATCTGTAACATGGGTGCTGAAATTGGAGCGACTACTTCAACATTTGGATATGATGAAACGATGGAGCGTTATCTAAGAGCAACAGATCGTTCTGATGTAGCTGATGCAGCTAATGAAGTAAAAGAATACTTAACGGCTGACCCAGAAGTTTATGCAAATCCAGAGCAATATTTCGATCAAGTAATTGAAATTAACCTTTCGGAGTTAGGACCTTTATTAAATGGACCTTTTACACCAGATTTATCTACTACAGCAGGTTCTGAAATGACCAAAAAGGCAACTGAAAATGAGTGGCCTTTAAAAGTAGAGTGGGGATTGATAGGATCTTGTACCAACTCTTCTTACGAAGACTTATCTAGAGCTTCTTCTATTGCACAGCAAGCTTTAGACAAAGGTTTGGAAACAAAAGCAGAGTTTGGAATTAACCCAGGTTCTGAGCAAGTAAGATATACAGCAGAAAGAGACGGGATATTAAATATTTTCGAAAAATTAGATGCTAAAATCTTTACCAATGCGTGTGGGCCATGTATCGGTCAGTGGGCTCGTTATGAAGACCCAAAGAATGCGCCTAAAAATAGTATCGTACATTCTTTCAACAGAAACTTCGCAAAAAGAGCTGACGGGAATCCAAATACGCACGCATTCGTTGCATCACCAGAACTTGTAGCTGCTATTGCAATTGCTGGTCGTTTAGATTTCAATCCATTAACAGATAGCTTAATCAATAAAGATGGAGAAGAAGTAATGCTAGACGAGCCAACAGGATGGGAATTACCACCAAAAGGTTTTGAAGTAAAAGATAATGGCTATTTAGCTCCTGAAGAAGATGGTAGTGGAGTACAGATCAATGTAGACCCTAACTCTGAGCGTTTAGAATTATTAACTCCTTTCCAACCAATTGGTAACGAAATTAAAGGGGCTAAGTTGTTAATTAAAGCTCATGGAAAATGTACCACAGATCACATTTCTATGGCAGGACCATGGTTGAGATATAGAGGTCACTTAGATAATATTTCGAACAACTGTTTGATTGGTGCTGTGAACGCATTTAACATGCAGACAAACTTTGTAAAAAGCCAGTTAACAGGTGAGTACGATGCAGTTCCAAAAACACAGAGAGCTTATAAAGCTGAAGGAATTCCTTCTATTGTTGTTGGAGATCACAACTATGGAGAAGGTTCTTCACGTGAGCATGCAGCTATGGAGCCTAGACATCTTGGTGTTGTTGCTGTTTTAGTAAAATCATTTGCAAGAATTCACGAAACAAACCTTAAAAAGCAGGGAATGTTAGGACTCACATTTGCTAATGAATCAGATTATGATTTGATTCAGGAAGATGATACGTTTAACTTCTTAGATTTGAATGAGTTTGCCCCAGGTAAGCCACTTACAATAGAAGTTGTACATGCTGATGGCTCTAAAGATGTCATATTGGCAAACCATACATACAATGCTGGACAAATAGAATGGTTTAATGAAGGTTCAGCTTTAAATTTGATCAAAAAGCAAAATGCTTAATTATTGATAAATTTTAACTCATAAAACTCCTAAGTAATTAGGAGTTTTTTTATGCTTCATTGTAAGGGTTTGGAAAGAAGAAAGACCAAAAAACAAACCGACTTACGTATGAATTCTTCTATTTGGTATTTTGATGAAGTGAATCTCTTTAAAATACTTTGTCCTCATAAATATCCTGCTTATAAAAAAGATCATGATTTAGATTCCTATAGAAAGAGTGACTATATCTACTTTGAAGAAGATCAGGCCAATAAAATCTACCTGATTGATTCGGGTAAAGTAAAAATAGGCTATTACACTGAAGAAGGAGATGAGATTATCAAAGCGATTTTAACCAAAGGAGAGATTTTTGGAGAAAAAGCTATTCTTGGAATTGAAAAAAGAAATGAATTTGCTCAATCCATCGATAATAATACTTCTATATGTAAAGTGTCTAAGGATACCATGTACACTTTGATGAGAGATAATGTATCTGTAAGTTTTAAAATCTATAAATTCATAGGTTTACGAATGAAAAAACTAGAAAGAAGATTACAACTACTACTTTTCAAAGATGTGAAAACAAGATTGCTAGAATTTCTAAACGAACTATGCGAGGATTACGGTTATGATTGCGAAAAGACTGGTGATAAAGTCATCGTTCACCCATATACACAAAAAGATATTGCCAGCCTTATAGGTACTTCTAGACCTACACTAAATTCTGTTATGAATGAGCTTAAAGAGGCGAATGAGATTAGTTTTAATAGAAAAGAAATCAGATTTTTAAATAAAAATTTGCTAAGTGTAAGCTAGCTTACATTTTAAGATTTACAACCTTCCTAATTTTGACTCGTATAATATTAAAATTGAATTTAAATGAGAAAAATTTTAGGATTGTTATTGGTTGCGTCACTTTTTGTAGCCTGTAATGATAATAACAATGGACCCAGTACAGCCGAATTAACATTAAACCTAAGTGGATTGGAAGCTTTAGGCTCTAATTATGACTATGAAGGCTGGATTATTGTAAACGGAAGCCCAATTTCAACTGGAAAATTTAAGAGTGTTACTTTCCCACAAAGCTTTACAGTAGACTCTGAAAATTTATCTAGGGCAACAGCATTTGTTCTTTCCATAGAACCTGCAGTAGATCCAGATGCAGGACCAGCAGATACCAAAGTATTAAGAGGAACTTTTTCTGGAAATTCGGCAAGTGTAACTACAGAAATAGTAGGAAACTTTAGCAATGTTGGCGGTTCTTTCTTTTTAAGAACTCCAACCGATGAAACCGGAACGAACAATGGAAATGATGCCTATGGAGTATGGTTTGGTGTACCAGGAATGCCTCCTACAGCAGATTTTACCTTACCAACACTTCCTGCTGGATGGGCATACGAAGGATGGGTAGTTGGAAATAACGGACCTATTTCTACGGGCACTTTTACATCTTTTGGCACAAGAGATAGTGGAAATCCTTTCAGCGGTACACAAAATAACGCAGGGCCACCAATACCAGGGGAAGATTTTTTCAACAATCCCCCTAACGGAGAAACCTTTCCTCTAGATGTCAGAAGAAGAAGAGTTGTCATTTCTGTAGAACCCGTTCCAGATGATTCACCAGCACCGTTTGCGATGAAACCTTTATGGGCAATATCGGGAACAGCTACAGCACCAGCAAAACATTTATTCGAGAGAAATTTAGGAACCCTCCCAACTGGAACAGTAACTAGATAGAAAAAAGTTGGTTGATTATTTTTTAATTTATCTAGACTTCGAGAGGTGCAACTTAATATTGCACCTTTCACTTATTAAGGCAAAACAAAAAAACCGAGCTACAAGGCTCGGTTTATATATCAAATAGGGTGAGGGAACTATGATCTCTTTATAGTTAATGGAATGGTATAAACTTCCCCTTTTTTAAGTCCAGTTACATCCACTTTTTTATAATTTAGTCTACTCTTTACATATAAGTCTAAAGAATTGCTTTTAGTTCTAGTTGAAATAACGATCAATTCGTTGTTGTTATTTAACATCACTTTGATGCTTGCTTTAATATCTGTGCTACCGTTTGATAGTGATGAAATGTCATTTCCTAATAAAGATACGATTTGACTACGAAATGCATTCTTTTTAGCTGTTGTTGGTTCTGTTTCTGTTGCTGAAACTGATACGGTAGCAAAACTTAATGCTACGATTGCGATGATTGTTTTTAAATTTTTCATAATGAGTTATTAAGGTTAAACGTACACTTAAAAGACTCTGAGAATGTATTAATGTTTCAGGATTTTTTGAGTTTAATAAAAACTTAACGCGTTTTAACATCTTTTGGGAAAAATAGAAAGGTTAATTTCTTAAAGACTCTTAAAAAAATGAGTCAATTATTTTACTTTTGAAAGTTTTCCCAGCGTTTTTCGACTCTGGAAGTAACTTAATTTTGACTTTTTTGAAGAAATTTCTAAAAAAAAACACTTACAATATTTTATTTGTAGTGTTAATTGCACTTTTTATTTACCCTCCAACGAAGGTATATTTTATTCGTTTATTTAGTTTTAGCCCAAGTATTCAAACAACATCTGCAAAGAAAACTCAATTGCAAGGTTTTTCTTTAAAAGGATTAAACAGATCTTCTGTCAATTTTAATGATAGGGACGATAAAGTAATCTTTATTAGTTTTTGGGCTACATGGTGTCCACCTTGCATTGCGGAAATGCCAAGTATGAAACAAGTGTATGAAGATTATAAAGAAAAGGTCGACTTTTATTTTGTAACACAAGAAAGTTGGGAAATCGTTAAAAAGTTTTATGATAAAAATGAATACGATTTTCCAACATACAACCCTGTGAACTATCCTCCGAAAGAAATAACGAGTTCTTCAATACCCGCTACCTTTATTATAGATAAAACAGGGAACATAGTTGTCGATAAAAAAGGAGCTGCTGATTGGAATAGTAGTAAGATTAGAAATTTACTGGATCAGCTTATTGCTAAGTAAACGACATTGGGTAATCAAATGGTATATTGGCAGAAGACTAAATAGATCAAGACTAATTGTTGTGTTTCTTTTTCTTTCCACTTTTTCCATGATGAAAAAGTGACAAACCAGCCTGCGGCAGGCAGGAAATCTAGCTGCAATCCTTTTTCTTTATTTTCAATCAATTCATTTCATTGTATTTCAGTAACT
>JANQMD010000063.1 GCA_028280265.1 Flavobacteriaceae bacterium | reverse complement strand
ATTAAATCTTTATAGCTAAATAAAAGCTTATTATAATTGACTTTTAACTTTTCTATTTCTTCATTATCCCATTTTTCTTTACTAATGACTCTCAGTAATGAATTAACCTGTTTAATAAACTCCTCAGAAAAACCTTTGGGTTTGTCTTCTACCTGACATCCTGTTACGATAAAAATGAATAAAATAAATAACTTTTCCATATCTAAAATTTAAAATTCTTTAAGCCTTTTGTATAAGCTTATATTAAAATGATTAGCTATTTTTTTCTTTTCAACTTTACATTATTTAATAGTAATTTCTTTTTACTAAGAATTTTTATAATATATTCTCTCTGGTTCATGTAACCTCCTGATAACATATCTGTAACATTTTCTGCTTTATTACACTTCAATTCTATTGAATTAGAATTTACAAATTTCCATCTGCCTTCACATTTCGGTCTAGACATATGTATTTTATACTCATAAACAAAAGTACTATCTCTTTTCAATTTTAAAAAATATTGATCATACGACCCTTTATGTAACCCTTGAGAAGTTCCATAAAAGCTACCGCTCATATCTATTTTCTCTTGTTTTAAAGAGGCACAAGAAGATAATAGTATAATAAATGTGCTATATATAATTGCTCTCATAATTTTATTTTTTATAGTATATCGTTGGAATTAATGATTTCAATGGCTTATTTGCTGGCAGAGTAGATAAAGCATTCCTTGCATGTGGATAAGCTCTAATTAAATCTGCTCTATTAGAATTTATATTAACTGGAGCTATTCCTGTATTTGAGCTACCTCCTAACTTGTATGGTTGATCTCCATTTGGTTTGGTAATTCCTTGTACCCAAGAAGCTGTTATACTGCTAGCTGAACTAATACCTCCTACCGTGGAAGGGTTATAGGAATATTGGGCTTTATAGCCAGCTATCTCATCAAAGATATCTTGCCCATAAGGATTACCCGTGTTTCTATCAAACGCAAGATCACCACTTTCAAACTGCCCTGCATGAGTTGTCTCGTGGACAAAAAGAGCTGTTCCTTTATAGCTTATAACAATATTTCCAGAAGATGGATCGTAAGAGGTATCATTAATAGATGCACCAGAATTGAGGCTGTAAACTTGTGAGCTAGATTCTAACTTTCCTAATGTCTTTAGGTTTTCATTTAAACCCGCAACTCTTTCAGATAAATTACCTATTTTTCTCTTAAGCTTAGCTGCACTCCATCCTTTTTTAACTGCTTTTTCATTAAAACCATCTATCTTTGATTGAAGATTATCTCTTTTTGCAACCACAGCTTGTTTTTGTTTATTCCACTCTGCTTGACTTCCAGCAGCGATACTATCTCCTTTAATCTCAGTAAAAATCAAAGGATTATTTTTAGTAAAATGGTATGGACTTTCTTGATAATACTTTTCAGCAAATCGATCAATCTTATTAAACCTACCTATAGCAGGATCATAATCTCTCCATTGATAAGCATAAGTGTTTTTTCCCAATTCTTCTTCTAACTCTTGTCCTTGGAACTTCCACTTCTGAGCGATTGAATTTCCATTAGGACTCACTACATTGTTATATCCACGATGGCGAAGTCCAAAAGGGTAGTAGTTTGACTCTTCTACAATTAAAGTTCTGGCTGTATTTCCTTTCACAATTTTTACATCATCAAACCAAACCGTTCCTTCTTTGTTGTTGTCTATTCGAAAGTTCAATTCTCTTACATCTGCAGGCACTTTTACCGATCTTTCTATATACTCCCATTCTCCTCTTTTGGTAGTATGTACATCGTAAGTTCCTGTAGGATACCCTGTTTCGCCTGCTCTACGAGTCATTAAGAACACTCTTGCATCGTTATTAGGAATATCTTCTACAAAGACCCATGCAGAGAATGTATAATAGGTATCTGTGACATTGTTAATCGGTGTCCAAATATCACAATTCACATAGGTTCCCCAATGAGTAGGGTAATTATCATCAATTCTTCCCGAATAAGCACCTGTTTTTTTCTTGCTGCTATCCAAAGCACTAAGTGCCCAGCCAAAAGTATTTTCGGTTTTGTCCCAATCAGCCATATTCTCAAAACTGTTACTAAACACAGTCTGAGTGGTTTGAGCGTTGGGGTTTTCTGTATAGCTAAGTCTCACGTTACCTATATGGTCTTTATACTGATAAATATAATCAAATCCTCCTGAACTATTAGGTGTTGCATAACCCTCTGATGTGTTAAAAAATTGAAGTGTTGTAGATCCACCTCCTCTGCTAGAGACTTTTTCATAGATAAAATTCCCTGCATATTCTGTAGTAGGCGTATGAGAAAATTTTCTATTGATTTTAGCTTGCTTCACTCCAGTGGCATCATAAACATAGTCCAAATGATATACAGAGACCCCATTAGTCACACTAACTCTGGTGGGTAGATTCATGTGATTATACGTGATATTGGTGATATTCTTATCAGTAATCATATTCCCATTGGCATCGTATGTATAGTCATTATCTATATTGGCTCCATCTTTAAAGCCATAACTCTTATTTCCAGTGTCGCCTACTTTTAATAGTTGATTCCCATCATAGGTATAACTCAAGTTGTCCATATTTCCAAAATCACCAGACCTACTTTTATCAGGATTGCTTACAATAGCTCCGTTTCTTTGGAGGTTTAAAATATTTCCATTTTTATCGTAAGAAACACTACCTAAGCTGTATCTAGAACTTTCCCCAAAAGTGTAATAGCTGGCACTGGTAATTCGATTCAAATCATCGTAATTATACATATACCTACGATTCGCATTGTCATTGGCTGTCTTAGAGTGTGTCATGGATATGTTTCCATTGTATAATTTGGTTCCATAACTATCGTTGTAATGCAATTCCATAGAGAATAAATCCGATCCGAGTCCAATAAAAGGGTCGTTGATTTTCTTTAACCAACCTCTTACGTTATAGCTATAATCTATTTGTTGAAGAGGAGTCGCTTCTCTATCTCCTACATCTTTTTTGATGAGTTGTCCTAAATCATCATAATGATTCTTTACAATGAGTTCTTCAGCACTACCATTAATCGTTTGTTTTTGAGTAAGTAATCTTGCGGCATGATCGTAAGTATACTTATCTACAACAACAATATCCGATTTTCCTGTTTTCTTGTGAGTCGATTTGGTCTCTACAGCTTTTCCTGTAAAGTCCAGTTTACTCTCTACAATATCTGTGGTTTGTAAATAGTCATTTTTAGAATACACATAGATAGGACGCGCTTTGTCATCATAATACGTTACTGTAGTTATCCAATTGTTAGTACCTAAAACTTTTACTTTGCTTCCTGTAAGAAGTCCATAGGGTTTAGCTAAGGAATTAACACCATAAGAAGTTATAGAAGTGTTCGCACCTGCTCTATTAAAAGTGTAATCATCGTAATAATTTACAGTGAGTATCTCAATATTATTGAAAGGAAACATCACTGTAGTGTAGTAATGACTCACATAAGAGCTTCCAAACTCAGAAGATAATTTATTTTCATAGGTAAGCGGTGCTGGCTGTGAATTAGTAGGAGCAGCATCAAAATAATTCTGCATTTGTTTTTGATTCAATGCACTTGAATGTGTATAGATTCCTGTATAAGCTACTCTTCCAAGGACATCATACTTGGTAAAGAGCCATTTGTTTTGAGTTCTTTGAATGGCATCTTGCGTCAACGCAGGTCTACCTAATTTATCATAAATAATATATTCCCATCCTTTTCCTGGAATCCTTTTCTCAATCAATCGGTTTCGCTTGTCATATTTGTATTGATAGCATAACTTATCTAGTAGTTCAGTAACTTTCTGCTTAGTTACTGCCTGTGTGTAACCTTGTAAGTTTTGAGGGAGGCTCGTCTGAGAATTGTTGGATACGTAGACATAAGCGTTTGGACTTCAATATCAAAACTCATTGAGTTTTGTGCTTTCTCTACAAATGAAAAAGCTCTTTGATAGGATTCTACTATCAAAGGATGATCGTCAACAATTAAAACTTGATATTTTTTATCAGAGCTACTCACTTACTATAAAATTACTTTATTAGTACAAGTTAAATATTTAGTGAAAATAAAAAAGGCTAGATTTTAAAAATCTAGCCTTTTCTTACGTTTTAGAATCTCTCATCTTTTTCTCGATGTAGATAAGTTGTTGTTTAACCAGTTGTTTATAATTATAGCTCCAAAGGAATCATAAGAATCATTCGTTAATTGCACTCCATCTCCACTCATAGTAGTAGAAGAGGCCGTGTGTGTTAATTTTGTAAAAGAGTCTCTTGTATCGAAAGTAACATCTGATGATTCAGCTATATTTTCATATTTTATTTTAATATGAGCTAACAATGTTGGCTTTTCGTTTGTATTTAAAGAAATGCTTTGTTCTCCTACATTTTGAATCCATGCGATGCTCAATTTTGAATTCGTAGCATCATTAATTACAGGTTTGTAAACATCTAAAACATTTGCTACTCTTTCACCTAATATTGAACCATCAGGAAAACTTACTGTTAGGTTTTCTGTTTTTTGAATGTTCTCTCCAAAAGCTAACGAGTTGTAATCAAAATAGAATTGACCAATTCCCATTTTAAACTCGACGTTTGATTTTACATAAATATCGACTTCGTAAAAATAGTCATCTCCTTCAGAACTTATTTTGGCATTTTCAAAGGAATATGTAATTTTTTGATCGGTCTTGTAAGTATCATATTTGTGTAACGACTTACCTAATATCTGTGAGTTTACATTAAGGTTCAAAATAAGAATTAGAACTAGAACACTTAATTTAAATTTACCCTTGTTTTCCATTTTTAGTTTGTTAAGGATTACTCTTGTTTGATTAGTGGGCAAATCTTATACGCTTTAGGGAGTTGTATAATATTACTACAAATGTAGTTCACGACTCATGTTTTTAAAGTACGTAGTAATACTAATCTTAATTCAGTATTAACATTTTTATTTTTAAAACACTGATTACCATTAAGTTAAATAATAACTAAACTGTTAACAAGTGTTAGTTTCTAAGGCGCATATCGTAATTCTTCGTACTAGTACTTATACGAATCAAGGTCAGTTGCTCTGTTTTCTGTTGGTTTTTGTAAATTTTTGATTGTCGAATTCAGAATATCAAATTACGAATCATAAAAGATGGACATCAGGGATCAAGACTAAATGTTATGTTTCTTTTTCACAGAATCAGTTTAAAAGATACACACAACTTTTAAAACTGATTCCTTATACTATGCTGTTTACAAGTAAAAAAGACGCTACTCGTCTACTTATAGCATTTGTAGATTGATTACTTCCTGTGTAGTTAGTTCTCTCCATCTTCCTCTAGGTAAATTTTTCTTAGTCATACCTGCAAAAATAACTCTATCCAGCTTCACAACTTTATATCCTACATGCTCGAATATTTTACGTACAATCCTATTTCTTCCAGAATGAATTTCTATTCCCACTTCTGATCTAGCTTGACCTTCTACGTAAGATACAGCATCAATGAATACTTTTCTCCCTTCAATAATTACATCTCCCCTTAGCTTTTCCAAATCACTTAAATCTAATTTTCTATCTAATGAAGCGTGATATAATTTTCTTACATTATGCTTAGGGTGAGTTAACTTTTTAGCCAACTCTCCGTCATTGGTAAACAATAGCAATCCAGTAGTCATTCTATCCAACCTACCTACAGGATAAATTCTCTCTTTTGTAGCTCCCTCTACCAAGTCCATTACGGTCTTTCTACCACGATCATCATCCATAGTAGTGATATAGTTTTTCGGCTTGTTTAATAGAATATATCTTTTCTTTTCAGGAGAAATCAATGTCCCATCAAAACGTACCTCATCACCTGGTTTTACTTTGTATCCCATTTCGGTAACGAGCTTCCCGTTGACTGTTACACTTCCGTGTTCTATGTAGGTATCTGCCTCTCTTCTTGAGCAAATTCCTGAATTGGAAATAAATTTATTCAACCGAATTCCATCTGATTCTACTTTCTTTGGAGAAGAAGAATGCTTCTTGAAGTCTTTTTGAGTTTGTTTTTTACGTTGAGGAGAGTTGCCTTTGCTTGCTTGTCGTCCTCTCGACGAGTTTTTACGTGAGTTCATTTTAAAAATTTTTGCAAAAGTAGTGCTAATTATTTGATTTTAATTGAGTTTGTCAATCACTTTTTCAATCAAAAGACTTGTATCGATAAAAACAAGGCTCAACACCCCTAAGAGCAATAGAATTTTTAATGTATTGTGCAGAATGGTATAATGCCTTTTCTGATTCGATTGCAGTAACACAACTGCCACAATGATTAGTGAAACCATTGTTACGTAAAAATAATACTTCATATAGGTGATCGCAGGGTAGTCTAATAGGAATACAACTGGAATTAGCGAAAGTAGTATGAGAAAGACAGATGTCAACTTGGCGGTTTTTTCCCCATAAGCAATTGGAAATGTTTTGTAATTGCTTACTACCGCACCACGCATATTTTCTAAATCTTTTATCAGTTCACGTACCATGATGACTAAGAAGAGAAAAATAGCATGCACAAAGATGATTTTCGAAAAGTTTTTATAGTAAACAAAGACTGCAAAAAAAGGCAATAGGGTTAACACAGTAGCAGAGATCAATCCAGTTAAAGGATATCTTTTTAACTTGTGTGAGTAGAACCAGATCCCAAAAATATATACTGCAAAGAACAGTGCTGCACGCCAAGAAACCAGAAAGGCAATACAAACTCCCAAGAAGTTTAACACAAAGTAAATAGAAAGTTTTGTCTGCTGACGAACATAATCATCTAAGTTAGACTTTAAAGGTCTGTTTATTTTGTCTGCTTTTTTATCGTAAAAATTATTGATGATATAACCCGCTGCAACAACACAGATAGTCGCCAATACAATGAATAATAAGTGCAAATCGAGCACTACATGCTTCACAGATTTTTGACGTGAAAAAATGAAAATAGATGCTAAATATTGAGCAAGAACAAGAACAAGAATGTTGTAACCTCTAACAACCGACAGTAAACTGAAGAGCTTATAAAACAAAGAAACTTTTCGGGTATTCTCCATTTTTATAGAAACTTCTAAAACCTATAAACTACTTCGAGTTTGTAATCTTTCAAAGATTCCTTTGCTTTCTCGTAATCTTTAGTAAAGCCTAGAATATAGCCTCCTCCACCAGATCCACATAATTTGAGGTAATATTCATTTGTTTGTATGCCTTTCTCCCAAACTTTATGAAATGCAGAGGGAATCATAGGCTTGAAGTTTGCAAGTACGACTTTAGAAAGTCCTTTTACATTTTTGAACAAAGAGGTTATATTTCCATGCAAAAAGTCATCGATACAAGCGTCTGTGTATGAGACAAACTCTTCACTGAGCATTTTTCTGAAACCTTCATTCTTCATTTTATTCATGAAGATATTCACCATGGGTTCTGTTTCCCCAACTTGTTCAGAATCCAATAAAAACACTGCTCCGCTTCCTTCTTTTTGTGACGGGATCCCTGCGGGTTCTATGTTGGTTTTAGAATTGATCAATATAGGAAGGCTTAAGTAACTATTTAAAGGATCCAATCCAGAACTCTTTCCGTGAAAAAAAGATTCCATTAAAGAAAAGATCTCTTTTAACGTCAACAGTTTATCTCTTGTTAAGTTTTCTAAAATCGTAATTTTATCATTTGCATATCTGTCATAAACAGACGCAACCAAAGCTCCTGAGCTTCCTACTCCATAACCTTGCGGGATCGAGGAGTCAAAATACATCCCACTTTCAATATCTTCTTTGAACTTTTGCAAATCAAAAGAAACCACATCTGAATCAATTTGTTCCAAATAATGATGAAACCTTTTAAGGTTGTCATTTGATTTTTTAGCTTCTCCTGTAAGATTAGATACGGACTTGAGAGCTCCTTTGTAAGAATTGTACGGGATGGCTAAGCCTTTGGAATCTTTGATAATTCCATACTCTCCAAAGAGTAAGATTTTAGCGTAAAAGAGGGGTCCTTTCATGGAGTTTTCTTATAGTACAAAGGTACAATAAAATTATTCATCATCAGGATAATAGACATTTTTATAGTAAGTTTTCCAGATACCTACCTTTTCTCCATCTCTGTATTTCCCTTTGGTTTTAATTTTTCCTGTTTTGTAGTAGAATTTCCAAACTCCTTGTTTCATTCCATCATTGTAACTCCCATCAATTTTTAACTCACCTGTGATGTAGTACTCTTGAAACAATCCATTCAGCTTTCCTCTCTTGTACTTTTCTTTTTTAGATATGTTCCCATTTTTGTAGTAGTAGGTCACAATTCCTTTGAAGTCTTCACTATTGACTCTCGAAGACAAAGCCTTTCCTTCTCTATATTTCTTCCCATTCTTGTAGTAATCTACAATTAGGTAATTGGATTTTTTCTTCTTAGGTGACGGTCTGTAATACACTCCTAATTCTGCAGTGGTCTCATTGTGTTTTTCATCTAGCCATACTTTGTTTTGACCATAAGAAAATTGAACAACCATAAGTAAAAACAAAATGGTAACTAGAGACTTTATATGTAATTTCTTAAACTTCAAAATACTATTTTTCTACGGCTCCTAAACCTACATGATCACAAATATACTGATTTTTCTGACAGAACATAGACAACTCATTATCAATAAATTGAAGCACCTCATTTTTCTCAGAAAGTGGATACAACAGATGAACGTTTGCCCCTGCGTCTAGCGTAAAACAAGCTTTACTGCCTGTAACCTTTCTGTAGTGCCAAATCGCATTAATGATTTCCAATGTATTTGGCTTCATCAAAATAAAATAAGGGTCACTCGTTAGCATCATCGCATGCAAGCTCAGTGCCTCACTCTCCACCAACTTTATGAAAGAATTGATATCTCCTTTTTGGAGGTATTGAGAAATTTTACTCAAATTTTCATTGGCTTGTGTGAACCTCTGCGCTGCAAAAGGATGATTGTGCATTAAATTATGACCAATAGTACTACTCACTTGTTTCTCTCCCTTATCTACTAGCAAAATAGTATCCTGATAATCTTCAAAAATTGAGTGTACTTGAAATGGAAATTTCGTTCCGAATACATCAGAACTTTCAGGAATCTCGGCATGCGCACCCCATACTACTAGAGGACCTTCGATACTTCTACTGGCACTACCAGATCCTAGTCTCGCTAGAAAAGAGGCTTTCCTTTTTATAAATGCGTCACTCATTTCAACCTTGCTCAATGCACATTCTAAACTTAAAAGACACATTGCAATAGCACTCATTCCACTGGCAGAAGAGGCTATTCCACTACTGTGCGGAAACGAATTCTCTGAATGAATCTCCATTTCATAATCCAAAAGGTATGGGCAATACATTAGAATTCTCTCAAAGAATTTTTCAATCTTTGGCTTAAAATCTTCCTTTTTCTTACCTTCAAAATACAATTCAAAATTGCATGCTTGATTGCTTACTTGCTTTCTCACAAAATCAATACTCGTTTTCGTGTAACAGTTAGAAAGTGTAAAGCTAATTGAAGCGTTTTTAGGAATTTGAGGATCTGACTTTCCCCAATATTTCACAAGTGCTATGTTGCTAGGGGTTTGCCAAGTGAAAGAGGCTTTTTCTATTGAATTAGAAAGTTCTTTGGGGATAAATTGCTTTGTATCCAAGAATATTATTTTAGGGCAAAGATAGCTGTTTTATCGAGATCAATTTTGCAATCTACTCAAGACATTTTCTTTGTATGACCTACTGATGGGTATTGCTTTCTGGCCTACTTCTACAAATTCATTTGTGTACGATACGATTCTTGCCAGAGATACAATATATGACCTATGGGTGCGAAGAAACTCATTTCTTGGCAACTTTGATTCTATATTGCTTATTGTCTCTCTGGTGATGATCACCTGATCGTGGGTAAAGATTTTGATATAATCACTCAAACTTTCTATATGATAAATATCTTGAAAACGAACTTTTATCATCTTACGATCTGATCGCACAAAAATTCCGTCTGTCATTTCCTTTTCCACAGGGAATTCTTTTTCAGGAAGCTTTGAACCATACATATCGAAATACTTTTGAATGGCTTTTAAGAAACGGTCAAAAGAAATCGGCTTTAGAAGATAATCGATGGCCTGTAGATCGAATCCATCCAAAGCATATTCTCTGTATGCTGTGGTAAAAATCACTCGGGTAGATGGGTGGATGGATTTCGCCAATGTAAGCCCTGTGATCTCTGGCATATTGATGTCTAAAAAGATGAGATCAATGCTTTCTTTGTGTAAAACTGACAGCGCTTCTACACCGTTTTTACAAGAAGTGACCAGTTCAACATCATTGACCTTGTCAATATACGAAGCCAAAATCTCTCTAGCGACAGGTTCATCATCTACAATAACACATCTAACCTTCATTCTCTTTTTTTAAATTTTTCAATTTATTTGTCTGAATCCTTACGTTTACTATGAATTTATTTTTAGGCTCTGAGATACTCATTTCATAAGCATTAGGATACAACATTTCTAATCTTCTTTTGATATTCTCCAACCCTATTCCAGCATTCTCTTTTTCAGAATTATTTGTTGAATTTTCTATGTAAAAAATCAACTCATCATTTTTAACTTTCAAAGATAGCGCTATGGTTAAAAATCCATCAATAATGGAGCCGTGTTTGAAACTATTTTCAACAAAAGGAATCAATAACATAGGAGCCATTAACACTTCTGGCTGATCGATCTCTTTTTCTATGGTTACTGCTAATGTATCATGAAACCTCATTTTTTCCAAGGCTATATAATCTTCTAAGTGATTCCATTCGTCTTCGAGAAAAACCGTTGGCTTTTGAATCTGATATAAAATATAATCTAGTAGGTTCGATAATTTCAAAATCATCTCGGGAGCTTCTTCTCTTTTCTGCAACGCAAAACCATAAATTGTATTTAAAGAGTTGAACAAAAAATGCGGGTGGATTTGCATTTTTAAAAACTTCAACTCCTGTTCTTTCAGTTGTAACTGGGCATGTAAGAATCTATTTTTTAAATCTTCACTCTTCATACTTGATAAATAACTAAAAACCAAAAGGCTCAGGAAAACGGCTACTATCACGACAAAATAAACGCCCATCACAATCAATGTAATTGATTTTGTAAGTGCTTCCGTATTTAATTCTTTGAGATAGGATGAAAAAACAAGTCCATAAAAGATAGAAATGATAATTCCAGAAAAAGAAATAATCAATGTATAGATTCCGTATAAGATAAAAAGCTTGTACTTCCGTTTTCGCAAATAATCACGAATCAATACAAAAATTACAAAATAACTCAGCAGTATTGTAACTGGCATTAAATAGGCGGAAAAGCGATTTACATATTCTGTATTTGAACTACCATAACCTAAGAAATAGGTGTAGAAAAAATATACTGCTATCCAAAAGAATAGATTCGCAAGAACTATGGAAAAAGAGCTTAGTATATTTTTATACCTCTTCATAAGGTTGCAATATCTCATATTTTAGAGAAAGTCCATACTTTTTGCGATAAATTCCTAATACATGAGGACGGATTACCAATTTTAGTTAATTTGCAATACATCGTTGTAAAATTGTTTTTTTTGATTAAGAAACTGTACATCATCGCTTATAAAATTTTTAAGAAGGACTATCATTTAGATTTGAATCAAATTCATTTAAAATTAAACTATTATGACATTTTTAGTATCAAATCTACTGAATGAGGGAGGTCCTCTTTTTATGTACACCAACTTAGTGTTGCTTATTGTGTGTATAGCTCTAATTATTCTCGTTCTCTTAAAAGGTGATGCAACAGGAAAAATTACAGAACTCATTAAACACATTAGTCTGTTTTCTTTGGTATGGGGATTCCTAGGGCTGTTCATTGGTTTGATCTCTGCCTTTGATTCTATTTCTATGACCTCTGATGTTTCTAGCGGTGTTTTAGCAGATGGTCTTAAGATTGGATTGTTGGCTCCTACATTCGGAATATTCATTTTTGCAGCTGCAAGACTTGGTATCATTATTCTTACATTGAAGAAAAAATAGGCTTTCAATAACACTTTACACTAGGATAAGACCATTCTAGGAACTCACATTAATCTTTATTACAACATCATGAAAAAAGTAACACTTTTGTCCATAGGATTGCTATGCGCTATTGTGAGCTATGCACAAAACTTCAACTCGAAAAAACTAGATCAGCATTTCAACAATTTGGAATCCAACAATCAAGCTATGGGTCGGATTTCAATATTGAAAAACAATCAACCTGTGTATCAAAAATCTTTCGGTTATGCCAATCAACAAAATAAGAAAAAAGCTGATGGAGAGACAAAATACCGAATAGGATCTATTACCAAAACTTACACAGCTACCATCATTTTGCAAATGGTAGAAGAAGGTAAATTATCCTTGGAAACACATTTGGGTGATTTCTTTCCCAATATCCCCAATGCAAATAAGATTACTATTGAAGATCTCTTAAGGCATCAGAGTGGTTTATTCAACATTACCAACGATAAAAACTTAAGAGATTGGATTACCAAAAAACAATCGCGGAAACAGATGTTGAATCGATTTGAGAAACATCCTGTCGATTTTGAGCCCAAGCAAAAAACGTCCTATTCGAACACGAATTTTATTCTGCTTTCATACATCGCAGAAGATATTGACAAAACCAAATTCTCATCCATTATTAAGAAAAGAATCACAAAACCCTTGCGTTTGAAGAGAACTCACTTTGGGAAATCGATCAACCCAAGAAGAAACGAATCTCTCCCTTATTATTTCGAAAATAACCAATGGAATAGCATCTCTCGAGAGACTCATTTAAGCGCTCCGATGGGAGCTGGAGGAATTGTTGCTAGCACAGAAGATGTTGCGCTATTTTACGCTCATTTATTTCACGCAAAATTATTTTCTGAATCCTCCTTGAAAAAAATGACCGACGTATCTACAAGCATGGGTTTGGGTATTTCTAGTATGAACTACAAAGGATTGAAAGTCTATGATCATGATGGTGGGATAGATGGTTTTTCATCATTTGCCTTGCACATACCTGAACGGGATGTTACACTGGCAATTACATTAAATGGAGCGAGTTCTTCTATGCTTCCTCTGGTGATCTCTATTCTTGACATCTACTTTGAAAATGATCCAAGTTTACAATCAAAGTCAACTTATGAGTTATCTTCAAAAGACCTTGATGTGTATTTAGGTACTTACACTAGCAAGACCTTTCCTGTTGAAGTAGCCATCACCAAGAAAGGAAATGTTTTGTTTGCTCAAGCAACTGGCCAACCACTATTCAAGTTAATCGCTGAAAAGAAGCATGTTTTCAAGTATGATGCTATGGGAATCTCATTCACTTTTTCCCCAACCAATGAAACACTATCTGTAGTTTTTGAAGGAAATACTCATCTATTTAAAAAGAAAAAATCATGATGCGTATAAGAATCTATATCTTTTTAATGCTTGCTTCTTTGACTGTAAACGCACAAAGCAAGGGTGATCAATTCAGAAACCAAGGTGATTTAGAAAAAGCTGTGATTGCTTACAAAACAGAAATGACTGATGCATCAAAAGCCAAAAATGCGACATACAATTTGGCTTGTGCATATGCATTGATGTATCAAAAAGACAGTTCTTTTCATTATTTGAGTATTGCATTAAAACAGGATAATTCTCTCTGGGCTTTAGCAGACAACGACCTTATTTCTTTAACAGACGATCAAAGATGGGAGTCGATTGAAGAACAACAAATTAAAAAATATCAGCAGGTCAATTCACCACTAAAAAAGCCTGAATATGCAAAACTATTGTTGCGATTGATTATGAGAGATCAAGCGTTGGACTACCAAATAGATATGGCGAAACGTTACTATATGAAAAATGCAAAAGCCCCACATTGGTATTATCCATTGAGCGAAATGAAACGAAAAATAACCCAAGGTAACTTTGCTAATATGGAGCGGCTAATAGCAAAATATGGTTGGCCTACTTATAGCTCTGTTGGTAAACTTGCTTCCGATGGACCGTTGCTTGTGATCAACCATCATGAAAAAGAAGAAATTCGAATCAAATACTTACCTAGAATAAAAGAAGCCTGTTTGAAAAAACAAGGAAGTTGTATGGAATATGCAAAAATTCAAGATCGAATTTTAGTCAACACAGGAAAGCCACAAATCTATGGCATGCAGTTCCATTACAACAGCAAAAGAGAACTAGTTCCCTTCACGATAAAAGATCCGGAATATGTAGATCAAAGGAGAGCTAAGATTGGTTTAGAACCTTTAAAAAAATACTTGAAGAGAAAGATTAATTACGATTGGACTGTCCCCCAAAAAAAACGGTAGGAGTTTTTTTAGTTCCTTGAAAATACCCATTTCCTTCTGGATTGGGTATTTTTGCATTATGAGAAAAATTAAGTTGATATGGGATTTTAGAGGTCCAGAAGCCTTAGAAACCGCCAAACATCACACCATCCATTTAAAAGAATTTGCTGCTATGGAAGATCTAACTTATCATGAGGCAGGCACAAAAGAAGTAAATCCTATGTTAGCGTATGCTTATATCATTGTAAACGAAAAAGACATGACCGTTTATAGAGATGCACTCAAGCCTCACCGAGGTGAATTGGCATGAATGCATCCAACATGAGCATTGTTAAAATGCGTCTGGTATGTGATCTTGCATATCGAGTAATACATCTATAATCGGAACCCACTCTCCTACTTGACCTCTCACTTCTGTGGGAAATGATCCTGTTCCCGCACTACTCTGTGCTGGTGGTGGATTTTGAGGATATAGCTCTCCCCTCTCATTCTTGAAGATTAACATTTGATCTGGTAGCTTTTCATAGATTGTTACAAATGAGGAACCTCCATACTCAAACATTCCCATAGGGTCTCCTTTGGAAACTTGCTTTCCTTTCTTCATCTTGCTATCAAACTTCACTGTTGATACTTCACTCATTCCAAGTGGAATACAACATACATGACCGTAATCTTCTGTTTTAAAAACGATCAACCCCCTAGCATTCACTTGTGATAAATACGGCAAAGATGCTGTAGTGGCACCTGAAAAATCTGGAATGACTAACTTATTAAAGAAGGCTCCTGGAACTACAATAGGATCAAACAAGACTTTTCCATTTACAGGAACTTGCCATTTGTGATAATTGTAAGGATTTAAATAGGTTTGAAATACATAGCCTCCTTCGAAAATATCTACGATCTTATGATGATCCAATACTTTTTGATCTTTCTCCACGGAAGTACTTAAAATATCTTTGATCGAATATTTCATGTCCTTGAACCAAAAGACATCATTTTTAGCAACATTGCTTCTCCATCTAAATAGAGACCCATCATTGGGACTGATGACTATTTTATTCGTATCAGGACCGGCTATCGGTCTTTGCTTGTCTATGTCTTTGAACTCTCTTGTAAAGAAATCATTCCAAGAATCCCAATAAGGTAATTTCTCATTTCGACTCCATAAATCAAATTCGTACTGCTTTTTAGCGGTTTCTGAAAGCCACTGCTCTCCATCTACACTAAATCCAGTGTTTGATTTTTTAGTAGCTAGAAACTTATTCCAGTGGTTGAGCACTTTAGACATTTTCTTATTGAACTCAGGCAGTCCAAAAATGGTTCTTCCACTCAATGTAGGATCTATCGCCACTACAATTGCCGAAAATGGCAATCCTACCAGAGCATCGTTGATAAAGTAAGGCGCACGCTTCATGACTTTGTTAAATGCACTCATTAAGTGTTCTGTATCTTTAATTCTTGGAACAGGAACTCCTTGTACATGATGATACTCATCCTTGATGTTTTTATTCTCTCTAAAAGCGGTATTAAAAAGATCATCAACAACTTCATTGCTCTTAATCCATTGGTAGAGCTCTTGAATAGGTTTCACCCATTTATGCTCAGGTTCAATATCAACTTCCAGAATAATTTCATAGTAAATTTTCAAGCTTTCATGTCCAAATGGTGGTAACCATCCACTCTGTACACTACTGGTGTCATTAAACGTACGTTGCTTGTTTTTCATAATAGTTTGATTTTAGTAAGATGGGATTATATCTACCAAATATTTGAATTTAAAGCCATGTACCTGTGCGTAAAATTCTCCTTTTAAAAAAACAGTCATATTTACCTGCTGTAGGCTGTTGTACTCTTTGACAAAACTCTGTCAATTCATGTCAGTTTAGTAGTTGAGAAAATTGTGTGGATCAACATAGCAATTCCAGATGTAAAACTAAATTGCACCTCTTTTTTATAAAAAATTTAGTCTTCCATAGAAGAAACTTACTTAAAATTTCGTTGATCCATAAAAGGAATTGTCAATATACGCAATGCTATTTTTTTGCATTACATTTGTCACAATCTTAAACTCAAAAGATGAGCTTATTTCGTTTTATAAAAAGCAAAGTATTTTTTATTCAGATTGGAATTGCAATCGCAGGTATTTTTTTATTTGTTTTTTTATTGCAATGGTGGCTCGGATTTACAACAAATCATGATCAAAAAATTAAAGTTCCTGATTTAACAAAGATGTCTCTCGCAGATGTTGAGCAAAAGTTAAATGAGTTAAACCTAGAATATATAGTTATTGACTCAGCAAGTTTTAATCCCAATTACCCAGGAAAATCTGTGATTGAGCAATTGCCTGAAGCTGGTGATTTTGTAAAGGAGAAACGAAAAATATACTTAACACTCAACCCTTCTAAATACAGAAACATTACCATTCCAGATTTGAATGGTAGAACAAAAAGGCAAGCCATGTCACAACTTCAGTCTATTGGTTTTAAGATTGGAGAATTTTCTTACATACCAGATATCGGGAAAGATGTGGTAAGAGGCTTGGAGCATGAAAACAAAAAGCTAAAACCAGGTCAAAAACTGCCTAAAAATTCGATTATTGATTTGATTTTAGGCGATGGCAAACCCAAATAGTTTTCCTATGATAGATGAAGCCATAGAAGGAGAAGAACTACACGAACATTATCGTTTTACTGCTAGTGATGGACAAGTGCCATTAAGGGTTGATAAGTTTTTAATGAATTTTATTGAAAACGCTACGAGAAATAAGATTCAGCAAGCTGCAAAAGCTGGAAATATTCTGGTAAACGACCAACCAGTTAAGTCCAACCATAAAGTAAAACCAAAAGATGTGGTTCGGGTAGTGTTGGCACATCCACCACATGAAAATTTATTGGTTGCAGAAGACATTCCTTTAGATATTGTTCATGAAGATGATGATGTGATTGTGGTTAACAAACCCCCTGGAATGGTTGTGCACCCTGGTCATGGAAATTATTCTGGCACACTGGTGAATGGTCTCATTCATCATATAGAAAATCTTCCCAAAAACAGCAATGAGCGTCCTGGATTGGTTCACAGAATAGACAAAGACACCAGCGGTTTGTTGGTGGTCGCAAAGACGGAGTTTGCGATGACTCATTTATCGAAACAATTCTTTGACAGAACCACAGAAAGGCTTTATTACGCTTTGGTTTGGGGAAACATACAGGAAGATTCTGGCACCATAGAAGGGCATATTGGACGTAGTTTCAAGAATCGATTGCAAATGGATGTTTTTCCTGATGGCGAATATGGAAAACCTGCCATTACACATTTCAAAGTGATTGAACGATTGACTTATGTGACGTTGGTTCAATGTAAATTAGAAACGGGTCGTACACACCAAATTAGAGCACATTTTAAACATATTGGTCATACTTTATTCAACGACGAGCGCTATGGTGGAGATCAGATTTTGAAAGGCACCACTTTTACCAAATACAAACAGTTTGTTGAAAACTGTTTCAAGGTACTCCCTCGACAGGCTTTGCATGCTAAGACATTAGGATTTACGCACCCTACGACAGGTGAATTCTTACAGTTTGACTCTCCTCTTCCAGAGGATATTGAATTTTGTTTGGATAAATGGAGAGGCTATACGTTAAATTCGAAAGAATGATATAGCAGTTTAGCAATTCAATAATGTAGCAATTGATACATTATCAAATTTTCAAATTGACACATTATTTCCTTAAATCAAAAAGATATCCAACAGATAAACTAAAAAAGTTTGTAGAGTTGAGAGTGCCTTCGCTCTGAATGGGTCTCGGCAAGTTGATATTCCACCCAAATTCAATATCCCAAGAACTGGTTGTTAAAGAAATAGGAATGCTTAATTGTGAGTTGAGCAATCCAAATTCTTCAATGGTAACAATTCTAGGAGGCTGACCCGGTCTGGTGGGTAAGATAAATGTGCTGGCTTGTCTGGCCACTAAAAAATTGATTTGAGGTCGAAATTTTAGTGCATAATTCAACCCACGTGACAAAGCAAAATTCCCATACACTCTAGCAGATATTTGGACAGATTGATCCGTTCCAAACAAATAGGACCCTGATAAAATTCCTCCGAAAGTTCTTTTTGAATTTCGAATTCCTAAAAGTGCATCTAGCGAGTTATTGAATGCACTCCAACCATCACTGTAAAAGAATCTGGAATAACTAACATTGTAGTGGACATTTTTTTTCACACCAATTGTATTCGCATAACCCAATGTTGTGCCTACAAAATCCCAATTTGGGTTTTGTTTTGAAAAATATATCGATGAAATTGTAGCATTAAATCCTGAAGAACTGTAATAAGAAACTTGTGGAATCATATTGATCTGGTCGGTTCCTGAATCTCTACCAGCAAAAAAAGTATTGGAATTCAATGATATACTTGTGTAAAGTAAATCGTATTGATTGATTGAGTTAAGGAGATCATCAACAAACTCTTTATCGCTAAAGAAAAGCTCATCCAACAAGCTGTCCAATGCATCGCTGTCGTTGGTCTCCTGTCCATAAGAAACGAAAGAAGTTGCTATTGTAAATAATAGCAACTTAATTGAATTCCATTTGATTTTCAATTCTCCGTAGTAATTCATAATAATCTGAGGTATAAATTTTTAATTACCACGTTTCTTTTGTCTATCTCTTCTGGAATTTTCTATTCTGTTTTTAAGTATTTTTCTCTGTTTGTCTGTGAGTGTTCTTCGAAAGGCATTTCTGGTCTCTTTCAATCGCAACTCTTGTCTTTGCACTAAAGATCTTTGTTCTCTGGTAAAGGATTTCATCAACATCATTCGCTTTTCGCCATTTGCCAACGTCCTATCTGCAAGTATCCTTAGCTGATCTTTGGTCAATGATCTTTTCAAAGCCTCTCTATTGCTTTTAATCATCTCCCTTTCCTTTTGCAATAGAGTTCTTTGCTCTTTGGTTAGCTCTTTCATAATAAGATCATAATCTTTTGATTGACCATAACTGTTCATACTCATAAATAGGAGAAGAATTATAGTCGCTATAAAAGAATATACTTTAGACACTTTCACACGTTTAAATTTTAGTAATTATTTACTTTTATTTAATTATAAAATTGAGAACGAGTGTAATCGCTACGCTCTCACATTAAAAATTTTAAATAACTCTTTTCTGAATCTATTTTTAAAATTTGTTAATGTTCGTTTCATCATTTTATTTTTCTGAAAAAACAGTACATTAAGACTTGTTTAGGGATTCACACCTTAATGTACCATTTTTTTAATCTTTACTTCTCAAAGTTACTAAACTTATTTTATGATTACGAACAATTGTTTTTTGCTGCATTAAGTTCGTCTTGACTATTGATCGTAATCACAGTTCCATCTTGATATTCTATATCTACAGGGAATACCAAAGTAGGTCTTTGATTTACACCTGGATTGTCTCTATACCACTGCTTAATTAAGGATCTATCATCTCTAGTTTGCAATGTGATTACTGAAGCATCTGGCATGGTTACACTAAATGGATACACCAAATCAAAGCAACGAACTGTCTTACATTCTGTACGTGCTGTTTCTAGTTCAGCTTGACTGTTAATGGTTGCTGTGGTTCCATCTTGATATTCTATTTCTATTGGGAAAACAATTGTTGGTTTTGCTGTAGCACTTGGATTGTCTGCATACCATTGTCTGATTAGTGATTTATCACTTCTACTCGCTAATGTAATTACTGAAGCATCTGGCATGGTTACAGAGAAAGGAAAAGCTATGCGGAAGCAACTTCTTCTTCTACCTTGTCTTGGTCTACGCTCATTGGCTACAAAACGACCCGCAGTATCAAAGTTTGCTTGGTTCATTTCTGTTGTCCATGAACCTTCTGTTGTTACCATTTCAATTCTAAAACCTACATTGGGCACTTGAGTTGTACTGATAATCTCATCATTTTCAAAGTTTTCTTTTAATTCATTTTGAGCTGTAGGTGGCAATTCATTGAATGCAATGGCTACACGATTGGTAGCATTGTCTAAAGCAGAAATTAAATCTGTTTCACTCCCAATTACCTCTTCAGAAGTTTCTGAGCAAGAGGTGAATAGTAGCGTAGTCATTAAAAGAGCCGTAATAGTTAAGAAGAGAATACTCCCTTTTAAAAGTCTGTTTTCTAAATTCGTTGTTTTCATAATTGATTCTTTACAAGTTTATAATAATCGTTATGTTTCCTTAGAACTTAGTTTTTTAAAATAGTTTGGAATAGGTTACAAAATAATATTGTCAATCACACTTTCTTTTGTGTAATTATCTAATAATGAATCTTCTACAAACAAAGAATTCATAAAAACATTTTCTAGATTTTGTTCTGATTTTTCAGCCTCTACTACAATTTCACTAACCAAAACGTCCTCCAAGAACTGATTCATATTGGTGTCTTCCACAAACAAAGATTCAATTAAAGTATCGTCAGAAGCTAATTCAATATTTTCAGTAACAGGCTTGTTGAGAAAAAATGAAATCGATAAAATTATTAATAAGGTGATAGAAGCAGCCACCTGAAAAGACCTTCTCAAGTAAAAAACGGGAGTTTCTTCCACGCCCGAACGTTCCGTTCGGTACGGGCGGGTTTTCTCTCTAGAAACGATGTCTAAAATCGATTGCTTAGAGTTCATAAAATAATCTTCAGGAATATCCATCCCTAAATATTCTTTGTGAGTATTTGAGCTTGAAGTCGAAGTTGAAGTCGAAATCGAAGTTGAAGTTGAAGTTGAAGTTGACGAATTTAATTTTAACCCGTCAATAAAGCTTTCTACTCTTTTTTTTTCTTCTGTATTTTTATGACTACTTTTCATTGTAATAATATATTAGACCCCGAAAGTTTGCATTAGTTTGTTTTTTCTAAAATTTTTTTCTCAATTATTTTCACAGCACTGTAATACCCTGATTTTAAAGTATTTTCACTCACCCCCAAAATCTCAGAAATTTCTCGAAAACTCAAATCGTCAAAATATTTCATCTGAAAAACGCGTCTTTGCTTCTCAGTTAACCCCTCTATAATTCTTAGTAGTTTTGCATGCAATTCATCTCCATCGAAATACTCAGATTCCATTAATTTACCAAGTTGGTAGGTAGAGACATCTTCCATGGATTGATGCACTCTTTTCTTCTCCTTTTCCAGAAATCGGATTGATTCATTGTAGGCAATTCGAAACATCCAAGTCATTAAAGAACTTTTGCCCTCGAACTTTTCTATGTTCCTATATACTCTTACAAATGTATTTTGCAGTACATCATTCGCATTTTCGTGTGTATGCACAATTTTTCGGATATGCCAGTAAATTCTCTCTTGGTACAGATCAAGGAGTTCTGAAAAGGCACGGTCCCTTTTTCTAGAGTTTTGTAGTCTTTTTAGTAGCTTCGCTTCGCTATGCAACGCGTTGGTATTTGGTTTCTAAGGTATACATTTTTTTAGACCTCAAAAACTTTCAAGTAGTTTGATTGTTTATTTTAATGCGAATATTCGGAGAAGTAATCTTGTAAATTGAATTTACGATCTTCAAAGGTTTCAGTAAGAATCTTATATTGCTGTATCTTATCAATACGAAATGCTCGATAGTCATTTCTTAGATGACACCAAGCAATTAAAATCCACTTATTTTGTATGGAATACATTGCATAAGGTTCAATTTTTCTAAAAGAGGCTTCATTGGTATGTACCTTTTGGTAGTTGATTTCAATGAAATTGAAATTGGTAATTGCAAGTTGAATATCAGACAGCGCATTGCTCTGAATGGGTTCTATATCGGACCAATAACTATCCAATACAACAATCTTATCATTGAGCAATTCGCTCTTCTCTTGAATAGAGCTTCGAAAAACAGATTTAATTTTTATGAGCGCTTCGTTAAAATCATGCACAAAAGATTCGTCCTGAGTCTGACTTACCAAATGTTGCGCTGTGATTAATGCGTTTGCCTGCTTTTCTGTAAACTGAACAGGAGTAACAAAATAACCATCCATGAGGCTATATCCCTTTCCTTCTATGGAAATAACAGGAATTCCTGCCTCTTCTAATTTTCTAATATCTCTATAAATTGTACGTACACTTACCTCGTACCTATCGGCTAATTCGGTGCTTGTTAAAATTCGTTTCGATTTTAACAAGGTTAATATGGAGATAAGTCTGGATAGCTGAGACATAAAACAAAGATAGGATTTGCTTGATAAGTATTTTAAAAGATATCATTGAGACTATCTAACCAGTTAAATGTGATGATATGAAAGTCTAAATATTTCCTTTAATTTGTTAATAATCTAGTGTTTGTTAACTGACGAATGACAAGGTTGACGTATAAGCAAATCCTAAATTTAATCGATTAGTTCATCGAGTGTAGTGCAACTCTATTGCCTTCAGTATCGGAAAACTGTGCAATAAAGCCATTTTCACCAATTTCCATCTTAGGCATTAAAACCTGACCACCAGCTCCTTCTACTTTTGAGAGAACTTGACTCAAATCGTCACCTCCATTTAAGTAGACTGTAGAGCCATCCATAGAAGGGTTGCAACCTTCCATTTCCATTAAGCCTCCTCCAACACCTTCATTCTTTTCATCGTGAGGGAACATTCCATACTTCATGTTCTTTTCAGGCATGTGATAGTCTTGAATCTCAATTCCTAAAATCGAATTGTAAAACTTTTTCGCTCTTTCGTAGTTAGTTACTGGTATTTCGAACCAGTTCACTGCATTTTTCATGTTGATTGTCTTTAAAAATTAAACTTGTAACAAAAGTATTTTCTCTAAAGACAGATCATGTCAGGGGTGAAATTTATTTTTTCTTCTATCAAAAATATTTGCTAACACATAGACAGTTTTATAAAGAAGCTAATTTTGATCAAATTTGAGACCTACTGATACAATCTCTGAAAAACAAGTAAGCAGAATGCTGGTAAAAGATGGAAAGAACATAGGACTTTTACTTTTGTAGAATATTTTAGAAAAATCTATTTTCTCAATGAAATTAGTCCAAACAATGGCCCTAATGCCAGAATCATATATATGTATACAGCATGAAAATTGACCAAAAGAGAACTGAGTAATTGTATACTTATGATGGTAATTCCAAACCCGATACAATTCACAAGAGTCAGAGCAGTCCCCTTCATTTTGGGGTCAGCACTCCTAGCAACTAGAGTCGAAAACATTGGTGAATCGGCAATGACTACCATTCCCCAGAAGAGAAGAAAGCCAAGGAAAAGAATTTCGGAATTCATCATAAAAATAAGAGGAAATGCTAGACAGCAGCACCCTGAAAGTAACAACGAATTTCTTGCTACTTTTTTGACTCCTATTTTTAATGAGAGTATTCCTCCCAACGCGCAAGAGAAAAAACCTATTCCAATGATGCTAAATGAAAGCAATGATACGTCAAAGTTCACATCATTATGTGTTTCCATGTATGAGTTTAAAATGAGAGGAACAAAAGTCCAAAAGGCATACAACTCCCACATGTGTCCAAAATAACCAAAAGCAGCAGATCGGAGTTTTTGATTCTGAAAGACCTTAGAAAAAACTTTGACATCAAATTTCTGACTTGATTTTCTGTAGGGTCCATCTGGAACGAATAAATAGATCATTATTCCTCCTACAAAAGCCAAGACTGATGTTGAAATTAATACATATTTCCATGGAAATTCAGACGTTATATTTTTTAACAAATGTGGAAGCGCTGTCCCTAAAACCAAAGCTCCGACTAAAAACCCGAGAGATTTCCCCAAGCTTTTGTCATAGTAATCCGCCGCAATTTTCATTCCTACTGGATAAATTCCTGCTAAAAAGAAGCCTGTTAAGAAGCGAAAAATAAGTAAGGTATAAATTGTATTTTCCTCCCAGATAATTCCAAGATTCAAAGCTGCTCCGAGCACAGCACTCACAAAAAATACTTTGGATGGAGAAAAGCGATCGGCTATGCTAAAAAAGGCAAACACAAGAGTTCCTGAGATAAATCCAAACTGTACTACAGAAGTCAAGTAACTCAGTGCATCTTCGTTCAACTGAAAATCGACCATGAGATTATTCATCACGCCATTTCCAGCAAACCACAATGAGGTACAGAAGAACTGAGCTATGATAATAAAGATTAATATTCTCTTTGGAATCTGCATGATTGAGCCTTAATTTTTAGGATATCAATTACGAATATAACTTTTTCGAATACTTGTATTGATTTTTTCACTCCTAAAAAACTTGAAAATTCTTTCTACGATGGTTATTTTTACGTTCAAATTATTCATACAGATGAAAATTATCATTTCACCAGCAAAATCTTTAGATTTTGAAAGTAAAGCAACTACCAGTTTACATACTCAGCCAGCATTTTTAGAGCAATCAGGAAAGCTGAATAAGAAATTGAAAACACTTTCGAGAAAAAAGTTAGGTGATTTGATGAGTATCTCGCCTGCTTTGGCAGATTTGAATTACAATCGCAATCAGAATTGGCAACCTCCTTTCGATCTAGAGAATGCAAAACAAGCTGTATTTGCCTTTACCGGAGAAGTATATCGTGGTCTGGATGTCACCACTTTACCAGAAGAAAAACTTCCTCTGTTACAAGATCGATTAAGAATTTTATCTGGTTTGTATGGTTTATTGAAGCCTTTGGATCTCATTCAACCTTATCGTTTGGAAATGGGTACTCGATTAAAAGTAGGGAGAAGAGATAATTTGTATAAATTCTGGGATCACTCACTTGCAGGAGCTTTGAACGAAGAAATGGAAGATGGAGAGTTGTTCGTAAATCTTGCCAGTGCAGAATATTTTAAGGCAGTACCTACAAAAGCGTTAAAAGTTCCTATGATTACACCTGTCTTTAAGGAACTAAAAAATGGTCAGTACAAAACAATCATGACCTTTGCGAAAAAAGCGCGCGGTTTAATGGTTCGTTATATTTTAGATAACAATGTAAACACACTAGAAGAATTAAAAGGATTCAATACTGAAGGGTACGGATACAGCGAAGCCATGTCTACGGATACAGAACTTGTTTTCATCAGATAGTAAATGAATAAACAATATGCTTTTATAACAATTCTCCTTTTTGTTATAGAGGTGATCATTGCTTTGTTCTTCAAAGATTCATTTGTCAGAACAGTTTTTGGAGATTTTCTAGTTGTTATTCTGCTATTTTCATTTGTTCGGATTTTCTACTCTGGAAAAGGTATATATGTAGCAATTACGGTTCTTTTTTTTTCCTTTTTGATTGAATTTTCTCAATACTTTGGATTGGTAGAAATCTTGGGGCTGAAAAAATACAAGTTGGCACAAGTCGTTTTGGGAGCGACTTTTGATCTCTGGGATTTGTTTGCTTATACTCTCGGTGTTGTTCTTTCTTATTTTTTAGACAAAAGATTATTCACCTAATGCATTCAACCCATTCTTTGCTTCATTTGTGTACCAATTTGGAGAGAAGTTCTTTGCTTTGACAATTTGCTCAAAGAATATTTTTGCTGCCTTGTTATCTCCTTTCCTTGCAAAATAATTGCCAAAGTAAATATTCAAATAAGGATTCAAAGGGTCGTCTTTTAACAAATTGGCTCCAATTTTTTCAATCTGAGTATCAAAGTGGTTGAATTCTCCTAACCCTCTGTAAAATGCTACATCTTTTAAAAAGGTCAAATTGTGCTGCAAACTGATATCGGCATACTCGAGATAATCTGGATGCTTTTCAAAAACAAACTCTAGCAATTCTTTGCTACGGTTCATATGTACTGTATCGAATCTAGCCATAAAAGATTCGGAAAGTGATTGTGCTAACATTTCCATTCTTTGAAATTCCAAAGATTCACGACGCATTTTGTCAAAGGCATAATTCTTTAAAAAACTCAAGGCAAACATAGAGTCTGAAACATCGCCATAAATCAAACGAGCTGGGTCACTCATTAAGTTATTATTTGCTAGTACGATGAATGTCAAATCTTGCTCAGGAACTTTCAAAAACAGGCTTGAATAACAGTCGTATTGCCCGTAACCCCAAATTACTTTTACCCCTTGAATATCTTGGCTAAAAATTCCATACCCATAAGGCAAATTATCTTTTGGAGTGTACATCAAATTCTTCGATTTTTCGGAAATCAATGTATTTAGATCTAATGCTCTATTAAAAGTTTGTAAATCTTGCAAGTTAGATACTAAACCAGCAGATGTAGAATATCCATAGTCTACAAATCCCTTTTGAACTCCATCATCTAAAAGATATGGTTTAGCCATTTTAGAAGTTACTTGACTAGAATCCTTTAATAAAAATGTATTCTTTAATTTCAAAGGTTTCAAAACAGCCTCCTTCATATAGGCTTGAAATGATTTTCCTGAAGATTCTTCAATGATCTTCGTCAAAGCGCCAAATCGCGAACTGTAATAAAAGTGTTTGCCTACTTCTTCTCCCTGAGATGTGTGAGATAATATATGTTTGATTAAAACAGTTTCATCAATTTTTGAATTTGGGAAGTATTTTTTTACAGGCTCTTCCAGTGATAGCTTTCCTTCTTCAACAAGCTTCATTACTAATACTCCAGAAAATATTTTGGTCAAAGAAGCAATTGGAAATAAATGCTCAGCATTCAATGCTACTTTGTTCTCTATATCTGCATATCCTTTATAGTCTTCATAGATAATCTCTTCTCCTTTGGATATGGAAATTGCCAGTCCTGGAATTTGAAAGAGATCTTTTAGCTCGTCTAATTCGACTGAAAATTTATTATTTTTCTCCACCTCTTCTCGGCTTTCCTTAGAACATGAAACGATTAATAATGTGAAAAGAAAAAGTTTGAGGTATTTCATATCAGAAGATTGATTACATACATATAGACTACAAATGGGATTTTTTGTGACTGTTCTGACTAACAATCCGCTAAACCTACAGTCACTGCCAAACCTCCTTCGGAAGTTTCTTTGTAATTTTTGTTCATGTCTTTGGCGGTTTCCCACATTGTATCTATCACAGAATCCAAAGGTACCAAAGAGTCTTCTGGATTGGTTTCTAATGCCAACTCAGCTGCATTAATCGCTTTGATAGCTCCCATAGAATTTCTCTCAATGCAAGGAACCTGAACCAAACCTCCAATAGGATCACAGGTGAGTCCTAAGTGATGTTCCATCGCAATCTCTGCTGCTGTTAAAACTTGAGACGGTGTTCCACCTAACAATTCAGTCAATGCTCCCGCCGCCATGGCTGAGGACACACCTATTTCAGCCTGACATCCACCCATCGCCGCAGAAATGGTGGCATTCTTCTTAAAGATGCTTCCTATTTCACCTGCCACCAACAAAAACTTTTTGATGTGTTCAAAATCTGCTTGATGATTTTCAATCACCAAATAATACATCAATACCGCTGGAATTACCCCAGCACTTCCATTCGTAGGAGCAGTAACTACTCTTCCTAAAGAGGCGTTGACTTCATTTACAGCCAATGCAAAACAGCTTACCCACTTGAGAATTTCCCGAAATTTTACTTCTGTACTTCTAATGGCCTTGATCCAATCTTTTTGATTGTGATAAACAGAATCTTTGATAAGTTTTTTGTGTGTATCGAAAGCACGTCTTTTTACATTCAAACCACCAGGGAGCTTTCCTTCGGTATGACATCCTATGTAAGCACACTCCAACATGGTTTCCCATATCTTCTTTAACTCTAGATCAATTTCACTTTCAGAACGAAGCTCTAATTCATTTTTCAAAACAATCTCTGAAATCGCCAATTTGGTTTGCTCACAATAATCTTCCAATTGTTTTGCCTTTTCAATCGGAAATGGAAAATTCTTTTTCTCTAGGGCATCTGTTTTCTGCTCTTGTTCTTCTTGCACAACAAAACCTCCACCAATAGAATAATAGGTTTCTGTAATGATCTCTTTTTCATTACAAAACCCTCGGAACGTCATGCCGTTTGCATGAAAAGGGAGAAATTCTCTATTAAAAGTTAAATTTTCTTTCAAAAAAGAAACCTCTCGAGTACCATTAAGTTGAATAGATGCTGTTGCTTCGATTCTATTTACAATAGTGTCAATACTACTGACCTCAATTGTTTCTGGATCTTCTCCACTCAACCCTAAAAGCACAGCAATATCTGTTGCATGTCCTTTCCCTGTCAGAGAAAGTGACCCATATAAATCTATCTTGAGTTCATCAATCCTCTCAAAAAGCCGTTGTGATTTTGATTTATGAATAAAAGATTGAGCTGCTCTCCAAGGTCCTAAAGTATGTGAACTGGATGGCCCCACTCCTATTTTTAGCATATCAAAAACACTGATAAACTGAGACATCTATTTAAATTTTTGATTCCTGTCTGAGTTCTTTTACAAGTAAGTAATAAAATATCGCTCTGTATTTTACCCGATTGGTCTTGCCCATTTTATCAGCAACCACATCAATAGCATCATCTAGATATTCTCCATCATCAAGGCCTAACTTTTTTAATAGAAAGTTGTTTTTTACCGTTTCTAATTCTTTAGGGTCTGAAGTAGATACAGAAGCTGCATCACGTTTAAAAATAGATGGCCCTAAGCCTCTGGTAATCTTATCGAATAGTTCGTCTTCATAAACAATCCCCATATTGTTCATGACCTCTTTGTAAAAGCTTATTTTTTCGTCGAACTTACTCATTCCTTTTAATTTGAAGTTATTTGTCGTACCAAATATAGCGATATAATGTACCAATGTGATCATATATCAAATGATTTAATGCCTTCACCTAATATGTTTTTATGAGACATTATAAATATACTTACATATTAGAATCAATTTTATATCTAAATCAGAGATTCTTTGACTTTATTCATTTTTTAATACGTTGACACATTGCTATACTAAGCTTTAGACTTTTCAACTTTTCTCTTTCAACTCTGCCAATCTGTCATTTAAAGCCAAACACATATTTAAAATCCTGACAATCTTTAGATAAAAAACCAATGGCATACAAATTGACAATAGGTAAGCAGTAAAAATTTTGAACAACGTTTTAAAAATATAAATAACGATTATGAGTAAGATTATAGGAATTGATTTAGGAACAACCAACTCATGTGTTTCTGTAATGGAAGGTAATGAGCCTGTGGTAATTCCTAACGCAGAAGGAAAAAGAACCACTCCTTCTATTGTTGCTTTTGTTGAAGGTGGTGAACGAAAAGTAGGTGACCCTGCTAAGCGTCAGGCAGTAACCAATCCAACAAAAACAATTTATTCGATCAAACGTTTTATGGGGAACAAATACTCTGAATCTCAAAAAGAAGCTGATAGAGTTCCTTATAAAGTTGTAAAAGGAGATAACAACACACCAAGAGTAGATATAGATGGACGTTTATACACGCCACAAGAGATTTCTGCTATGGTATTGCAAAAAATGAAAAAGACTGCTGAAGATTACTTAGGCCAGTCTGTTTCTGAAGCAGTTGTTACCGTGCCTGCTTATTTTAATGATGCGCAAAGACAAGCAACAAAAGAAGCTGGGGAGATCGCTGGATTAAAAGTAAGTAGAATTATTAACGAACCTACTGCTGCTGCTTTAGCTTATGGTTTAGACAAATCTAACGACGATAAGAAAATTGTTGTATTTGATTTCGGTGGAGGAACACATGATGTTTCGATCTTGGAATTAGGAGATGGTGTATTTGAGGTATTGGCTACCGATGGAGATACACACTTAGGAGGTGACGATGTAGATCAAAAAATTATTGATTGGTTGGCCGATGAGTTCAAAGCCGAAGAGAACATGGATTTAAAACAAGATCCAATGGCTTTACAACGTCTAAAAGAAGCTGCTGAAAAAGCGAAGATAGAATTATCTAGCACCACTTCTACTGAAGTGAACTTACCATATATTACGGCTACTGCTAGTGGGCCTAAGCACTTGGTAAGAACTTTAAGCAGAGCGAAATTTGAGCAATTAATCGATGACTTGGTAAAGAGAACTATAGAGCCATGTAAAACAGCTTTAAAAAGTGCTGATTTATCAACTTCTGACATCGATGAAATTATCTTAGTAGGAGGATCTACTCGTATTCCTGCAATTCAAGAAGCGGTTGAAAAATTCTTTGGTAAAGCACCAAGTAAAGGAGTAAATCCAGATGAAGTAGTTTCTCTAGGTGCTGCTATTCAAGGTGGTGTATTAACAGGTGATGTAAAAGATGTTCTTTTATTAGACGTAACTCCTTTATCTCTAGGAATTGAAACTATGGGGAATGTTTTCACAAAATTGATTGAGGCAAATACAACCATTCCTACAAAAAAATCGCAAGTATTCTCAACAGCTGTAGATAATCAGCCTTCTGTAGAAATTCACGTTCTACAAGGTGAAAGAGCCATGGCTGCAGATAACAAAACGATTGGTCGTTTCCACTTAGATGGAATTCCACCAGCAGGAAGAGGTATTCCTCAAATCGAAGTAACTTTTGATATTGATGCCAACGGTATTATCAAAGTATCTGCTTTGGACAAAGGAACTAATAAATCTCACGAAATCCGTATTGAAGCATCTTCAGGACTGTCAGAAGAGGAAATCGAAAAGATGAAAGCAGAGGCAGAAGCAAATGCTGATGCTGACAAAGCGGCGAAAGAAACTGCTGATAAGATTAATGGTGCAGATGGAATGATTTTCCAAACTGAAAAACAACTAAAAGAGTTTGGAGATAAATTATCTGCCGATAAGAAAGAGCCTATTGAAGCCGCTTTAGAAGAGCTGAAGAAAGCACATGAATCTAAAGACATTGCTCAGATTGATGCTGCAATGGAAAAGATTAATGAAGCTTGGAAAGTTGCCTCTGAAGAAATATACAAAGCACAGCAAGAAGCGCAAGCAGGAGCTGGGGCACAACAAGGTCAGCCTGAAGCTGGAAATACCAACGAAGGTGATAATGTTGAAGATGTAGATTTTGAAGAAGTGAAATAAAACATATTTCTAAATAACCAAAAAACCTCGGGAATCCCCGAGGTTTTTTTATTGCCTAAAATCTATGAGTTAGTACCCATATATCTTTTTTAAAAAAATTAGAATTTTATGGCAAAATACATAATAATTGTTTTCTCAAAGACTACACAATAATTGTTCCCTTAAATTGTCCCCAAATCTTCATCTGTAGGAATAGGTCCTGAGAGTTCTCAGGACTTGTTCTTTTTTGTAAATTTGTATTACTACTTTTAGTAAACATGAACATACCACAAACCAGTTTTCCACGTGTCGTTGTCATCGGCGGTGGATTTGCAGGTCTAGCAGCCGTAAAAGGGTTACGAAAAAAAGAGCTACAAGTTGTTTTAATCGACAAACACAACTATCATACATTTCAACCTTTACTTTATCAAGTTGCCACTGGGGGCTTAGAACCAGACAGTATTGCTTTTCCGCTTAGGAAAACAATTAACAACTTAGAGAACTATTTCTTCAGGCTTGCAGATGTTAATAAGGTGCTCCCTGAAAAGAATATGATTGAGACCTCTATTGGCAACCTAGAATATGATTATTTAATCATAGCTACTGGCTCTAAAACAAATTTCTTTGGTAATAAAAATATAGAAAGACATGTCATGGAAATGAAATCTGTTCCACAATCGTTGAACATTCGAAGTTTGATTATTGAAAATTTTGAAGAAGCCCTACTTACCAATGATTTAGAGGAAAGAAAAGCACTCATGAATTTTGTCATTGTTGGTGGAGGCCCTACTGGGGTTGAATTGGCCGGTGCTCTAGCAGAAATGAAAAAAGGGATTTTACCGAAGGATTATCCCGATTTAGATATTCGTCAAATGCAAATCAATTTGATTCAAGGAGCAGATAAGTTATTGGATGCTATGAGCTCCAAATCATCGGAAAAAGCAGAGCATTTTCTGGTTAAATTAGGAGTGAATGTTTGGAAGAATATTCATGTAACGGACTATGACGGTAAATATGTAACTACCAATTCTGAAGAAACTTTTGAAGCTTCTACTGTGATATGGGCTGCTGGGGTCCAAGGTGATACTATTGATGGATTACAACCAGAATGCACCATAGAAAGGGCTTGCAGATTTAAAGTAAATGAATTCAATCAAGTAGTTGGTTATGATAATATATACGCCATTGGAGATGTTGCTTTAATGCAAACAAAAGATTATGAAAGAGGGCATCCTATGATGGCGCAACCAGCGATTCAACAGGGTAAATTGGCAGCAAAAAATATTTTGGCTTTGCTTCATGGTAAAAAACAAAAAGCCTTTGTTTATAATGATAAAGGTTCCATGGCGACCATTGGTAGAAATAAAGCTGTAGTTGATTTACCCAACTGGAAATTTCAAGGATTTTTTGCTTGGTTTGTTTGGATGTTTGTACACTTGTTTTCTCTTATCGGGTTCAGGAATAAGGCAGTTGTTTTTATGAATTGGGTATATAACTACATTCGTTTTGACAGAGAAACTCGATTAATTATTCGACCTTTTAAAAACAAGAACAAATACTCATTTAGAAACAACGATCAATAGTTTTATGACTTCTTCTCAAATAGCAAAAGAAAACATAGCAAGAATTAACAAGGCTATTCAATATATAGAAGAACATCTAGAGAAGAAGCTTTTACTCGAAGAAATTGCTAAAAAAGCGCATTTTTCTCCTTATCATTTTCATCGCTTGTTCTCTCTTGTTTTAGGAGAAACCCCGAATGAATTTATTACGAGAAAGCGTATTGAAAAAGCAGCTAGCTTTTTGATTCATAAAAAAGAAGTATCTATAACTGAAGTTTCAGATTGGGTTGGGTTTTCTAGCTTACCTGTTTTCTCCAGAGCTTTTCGTAAGTTTTATGGTTTATCCCCAAATGATTTTAAAAAATCGAGTACTGAAAAGTTTAGCAAGATTTGCAAAACGGAAAGCAAGAAAGGTCAAATCCAAATCACTTTTGAGCAATACATTAGCAGCATTCAAAAATCTTTAAATTGGATACAAATGAATGCTACAACAGAAGTGAAAATTACCGAAAGACTCCATCTTGCATACATAAGTCATGTTGGAAAAATGGACCATATTGGAAATGTCTATCATCAGCTTATTCGATGGGCCACTCCTAAAGGATTGATGTCTCAAGAAAATTTGAGAATGTTAACCATCTATCACGACAGTCCGAAAATTACAGATCCAAATCATTTGCGCATGAGTGCCTGTATGGTTTTAAATCAGGCTGTTAACGTAGACGGAGAAGTTGGATTGAGAACTATTGAGCCTACTAAGTGTGCTATTTCTAGACTAGAGATAGCTCCTTATGAATTCCAAACTGCTTGGGAATCTAACTTTGTTTGGATGAGCGAAAACGGCTATAAAAAAGCAGATCAAGATCCTTTTGAAATCTATTACAACAATCCTGAAGATCATCCTGAGGGTAAGTGTATCGTAGACCTCTGTATCCCTGTTCAATAATTCTAGGGTGACTTCGACTACGCTCAGTCACCTTTTACAATTCGTCATTTCTTTTTTACAACTCGGTGATTCTTTTTAGTAGGGCTTACGAGATCTGTTCACATTTGTACTATCAAAAAGCAAATAATGAGAAAAGCAATTACATTTTTAGTCTTACTTTATAGCCTTCATCTGATAGGACAAACAACAGTTTCAGGAAAGGTATTCGATAATGATGGGGTTCCCGTTTTAGAAGCCAATGTATATATAGATGGTACTTACGATGGTGCCTCTACCAATGAAAAAGGAGAATTTTCTTTCGAGACTACTGAAAAGGGAGTCCACACATTAGTAGTTTCTTTCATTTCTTTTGAAGAGTATCGATTAACAGCTGATGTTGCTGCTTTCAAGAAATTAGTTATTAAACTTCGGGAAGATGTAAACACCTTGGATGCAGTTGTTATCAATGCTGGTACGTTTGAGGCAGGAGATAATGCAAAGGTAACAGCTCTAAAACCTCTCGATGTTGTAACAACCGCTAGTGCCTTAGGAGATTTTGTAGGTGCATTACAAACCTTACCTGGAACAGCAACAGTTGCAGAAGACGGACGTCTGTTTGTTCGCGGTGGAGATGCCGAAGAAACACAGATATTTATTGATGGTATTCGCGTTTTTGCTCCTTTTACACCTACGGCAAATAACATCCCTACCAGAGGACGTTTTTCACCATTCTTATTCAAAGGAATCTCATTTTCTACGGGAGGGTATTCTGCTGAGTATGGTCAAGCTTTATCCAGTGTACTACTTTTAAATACCATCGATGAGCCGGTGCAAGAAAAGACAGACATTGCTGTAATGACTGTTGGTGGGGGTGTTGGTAATACCCAGAAATGGGAAAAAGGATCTTTTAGCATCAATACTTCATACATTAATCTAGCTCCTTATTTAGAGTTGTATCCTGATAGAAACACATGGAATAAACCATTTCAGTCTGCGGGCGGAGAAATGGTTTACAGACATAAGTTGAAAGGAGATGGTTTGTTGAAGTTATACGGTGCTTTTAGTTATTCTGATTTTGATTTGGTTCAAGAAGACATCAATTTTGCCAACGGACTTCGATTTGGATTGCAGAATAGAAACTTGTATTTGAATGGATCTTACACTGGTTTCTTAGGAAACGATTGGACCTTACAGACTGGCTTTTCAATCGCAAATGACAATACAAATGTAAAAATTGAAAATGATCTTGTAAAAGACAATGATAACTCTGGACATGTAAAAGTGAAATTGAGAAAACGCTACAGCAATCGATTTAAGCTAAACTTTGGCGCAGAATACTTCATGACAGATTTTGATGAGCGTTTTGTAGGCAATACAATAGGTACTTTTGATTACGATTTTCAGAATAATATTTCAGGAATCTTTACAGAAGCAGATATTTTTTTCTCAAAGGACTTGGCCTCTAAAGTTGGGGTTCGTCTGGAACATTCAGAGCTATTGAATCAAACTACAGTATCTCCTAGAGCTTCTATCGCTTATAAATCAGGGCAAAATTCTCAATTCTCCATGGCATATGGGCAGTTTTATCAGAATCCAAAAAATGAGTTTTTAAAATTCAGCAATAATTTTGTTGCTGAAAATACTACACATTGGATCGCCAATTATCAATATGTAACTCAGAAACAAATTTTTAGAGTGGAAGCCTACTATAAAGACTATAACGATTTGGTAAAGTTTGATACTGATTTTGTAGGTCCTACAAGTAACTTCAACAATAATGGATCTGGTTTTGCAAAGGGAGTTGATGTATTTTGGAGAGATAATAAATCACTTAAAAATACCGACTACTGGATTTCCTATTCTTACTTAGATACTGAGAGAGATTACAGAAATTTCCCAACTGTAGCAACACCAAACTTTGCAAGTTCACACAATTTATCTATTGTATCGAAACATTGGATTGAAGATTGGAAAAGTCAGATTGGATTTAGTTACAGTTTTGCCTCTGGTAGAGCATATACAGATCCAAATCGACCTGGGTTTTTAAACAGAGAGACAAAAAGTTACAATTCCATTAGCTTAAATTGTGCTTATTTAATCGATCAGCAAAAGATTTTATACTTCTCAGTAAACAACGTTTTAGGCACGAAGAATGTTTTTGGATACAATTACGCTAACCAACCCGACATAAATGGCGTCTTTAATAGACAGGCAATTGTACCAAATGCAGATCAGTTTTTCTTTATTGGATTTTTCTGGACCATTAGCGATGACAAAACATCCAATCAATTGGACAACCTATAAAATGTCAGTTCGAGTGAAATTGTATAACAATTTTGTATCGAGAACAATTGTAAGACTTCTCGATACAAGTTTAAACAAGTTTAAAATCACTCGAAGTGACAGTTCAGAAGAGAAATACGACATTTCGGTATGGTTCATGTGTAAAGAAGAAAAAAACATCTGATATTTGAATAGTCAATATAAATCATGAGAACATTCGTAATTACCTTTTTATTTTTAACCAATGTAATTTTCCATAGCATTGCACAAGAAAATACATTTACCTTAACGGTTAACATAAAAGTCACCAAGTATGATAGAGGAACTATCTTTTTAGCACTGTATGATTCCGAGGCTAATTATATGAACAAAGCATACAAAGGCTCCAAGGCTGCGGTGAAAAATGGAAAAGCAACCATCATTATAGAAGGTCTTGAAAAAGGTTCCTATGCATTTTCTTTATTTCATGATATAAATGATAATACAAAGTTAGACAAGAATGGCTTTGGTGTTCCTAAAGAACCTTATGCTTTTTCTAACGGTAAAAAAGGTCTTTTTGGTCCTCCAGATTTTAATAAAGTGAAGTTTGACATTAGTGCAAATACCAGTATTTCTGTAAAAATTAAGTAATATGAAAAAAGTTCCATACATATTGTTAGCGATTTTTGCTATTGGTATTGGATTGTATCCCATCATCTACTTCATACTAGATGGAAAGTTTGGATTGCTCAATTCAAAACCTGAAGAATTACTTACAGATTTGCTATGGAATGCTTCATTTTACACTCATATAACACTTGGAGGACTTGCCTTGTTAGTTGGATGGGTACAGTTCAATAAAAAAATTCAAAGAACTAAAATTCAGTTGCACAGAAACATCGGAAAAATCTACATGATCTCTGTTCTCTTAAGCGGCATCTCTGGTCTATACATCGGATATCATGCAACTGGTGGATGGATTCCCAAAGTAGGCTTTATTAGCTTGGCAGTTACTTGGCTATACACAACATTAAAGGGGTATACTTCCATTCGTAAAAAAGATATTCTTACTCATCAGAAAATGATGATTTACAGTTATGCAGCTTGTTTTGCTGCCGTTACATTAAGAATATGGTTGCCTCTTTTAACCATGGCATTAGATGGTTTTCTACCGGCCTATCGAATTGTTGCCTGGCTATGCTGGGTTCCAAACATTCTAGTTGCTTATTATCTTATAAAAAACAAATACCAAACAGTCACTTAAAAAACACAAAACTTAAAAATCAAACTATTATGAAAAAATTATTTTTATTCATCGGGATATTATTTGCTTTAAATGCAACGTCTCAGACACAATATGAAAAAGGAATGATGAAAGCTTTTGACCTATGGTCCAAAGGAAAAGACATGGAAGCTGCCAATCTATTTGAAAGAATTTCACAAGCTGAAAAAGATAACTGGATTCCAGCGTATTACGTAGGGTACATTAATGTTTTATCTGCTTTTGGCGTGAAAGACGAAGCAAAGCTAAAAGCTAAATTAGAAAAGGCAGAAGAGTTTTTAGGAATTGCATTATCTATCAAACCTAACAATCCAGAAGTTATGATTATTCAAGCCCTACACAATACTGCCTACATTGCATTTGATGGTCAGAAATATGGAATGTCTCTCTCGATGAAAAATTCTGAAATTCTGGGTAAAGCACTAAAGCTTGCTCCTAACAATCCTAGGGTGATTTTACAGAAAGCAGAATGGGATATGGGTTCTGCAAAATATTTTGGTCAACCAACAGACCCTTATTGTAAGGATATTAAAAGAGCTCTAGAGTTGGCTAAAAAAGAGAATGTAACCACAGAATTTGCTCCCTCTTGGGGTAAGGATCGAGCTGAGCAAGTTCTAAAACAAAGCTGTGGGGAATAATCAGTGATCAATTATCAATTATCAATTATCAATTATCAATTATCAATTATCAATTATCAATTATCAATTATCAATTATCAATTATCAATTATCAATTATC
>JANQMD010000058.1 GCA_028280265.1 Flavobacteriaceae bacterium | reverse complement strand
CCAACAACCAACAACCAACAACCAACAACCAACAACCAACAACCAACAACCAACAACCAACAACCAACAACCAACAACTGATCACTGTTCATTGATAATTGTTCACTGTTTAGCACTTTCTTACAAACTGAGTCAAAGCAAATATTAATTCATCTTTGTTTTCAATATGACTCATATGGCCATCATTAAAAACAGCAGTTTCAGAATGAGCTTCCTCAGCCTCTTTTAAAGATTGTTCGAAGTTTAAAACAGGATCTTTTTTACCGATGACAATTAGCTTTTTAAAGGCCCCATCTTTTAAAATTTTTCGTCTGTTTTTTCGAATTCTCATTCCTTCTTGGCAAGCAATGTATCCCTGAACGGGAGTATTTAATGCTTCTTTTAATGCATTCTCCATTTCGACCTTGTGTCTTATCTTACTTCCCTCTCCAAACAAATTGGTAAAAGACATACGAACTATGTTGTTAAAATTGTTTTGTGCCATTTTGTTAGCGCGAGCTCTGAGTTTTTTACGTTCTTCATCATCGGCAAGAGAGGTGGAATTCATTAAACAAAGTCCTTTGATCATTTCGGGATGTTTTTCCGTCAACGCCAGGGCTACATATCCACCCATAGAATGTCCTATGAGAATGATTCTACGCAAATTTAAAGAACGAAGTACAGCATAAACTGCCTCTGCCATGGTTTCCATAGAATGGATATACCCCAAGCATTCCGTTTTTCCGTGACCTAGAAGGTCAATGGTAATTACCCTGTGAGTTTTGGAGAGTTCGGGAACGATCTCTTTCCACATGGTTGAGTTTTCTAAAAACCCGTGCAACAGAACAACCGCAGATCCTTTTCCATGGTCTTCGTAAAAAATCGGAATTCCTTTGTATTCTAAAATCATTAAATTCGTTTATCTTCGGCAAAGATAACCTCGCAGAAGCAATAAGTAAAAATCATTCTTCAATACAAAATGAACAAAACAAAAGAAACTTGGATTTTAGGATTTGCGCTCTTTTCCCTCTTTTTTGGGGCAGGAAATTTGTTGATTCCTCCTTTGCTAGGATATCAAGCTGGAAATGGATGGATTAGGGTTGCCATAGGATTTATAGTGACAGGAGTAGTCATTCCCATTCTTGGAATTTTGGCTCATGCGAAATTACAAGGAACCATGTATGATTTTGGGAAGAAAGTTTCTCCTCTGTTTAGTTCCATCTACTGTATCATTATCTACATAATTTCTATAGCGATTCCCTCTCCAAGAACAGCATCGGCAACACACGAAATAGCTATTTTTCCATTTTTTGAAAGCAGTTCGTTGTTAACCAGTACTATTTATTTTGGTTTGGTGTTTGTTTTTGTATTGAATCGATCGAAAATTATCAATCTCATTGGGAAGTTTTTGACGCCTTTGATTGTGGTTATTGTTTTATCTGTAATCTGTATCGGTTTGTTCTCTACCAATTTTGGAATGAATCCATCCTCATTTAAAATACCATTAGTAACGGGAGTTTTGGAAGGGTATCAGACTTTTGATGCGATTGGAGCGGTTTTAATTGGAGGTGTGGTTATCATATCACTCAACCTAAAAGGAATTTCTTCTACATCAGACAAAAAGAAACTGATTCGCAAGTCAGGATATATGGCTGGAGTTGGATTGATGGTCATTTATGCAGGATTGATTGCCGTAGGAGCATTTTACGGTTCAGAAATATTTGTCGATGGCAGCCTGAGTAATGATATGCAAAGAGCCAATCTTTTAAGAGGAATTAGCACAGCTGCTTTAGGTAATATTGGAACCACTTTTTTAAGCGTATTGGTGGCATTGGCTTGCTTTACGACGGCAGTAGGAATTGTAACAGGAACAGCAGATTATTTTAAAGGACTGTTTAACAACTCTCGAAAAGCGTATGTAATTACAGCAGCTATAGGATCTTTAGCGGGAATTTTAGTAGGTCAAATGGATTTTCATGGTATCATCGTTATTGCAGTGCCCATTTTAATGTTTGTATACCCTATTACCATAGTGTTAATTCTGTTAAACGTTCTCTCAGAGAAATGGGCTTCAACACTCATTTTTAGAAGTGTTGTGATCGTTACTTTTATCTTTAGTATTCCAGATTTTCTAGGAGCCATAAAAATGGGACATCTATTAGAAAACATTACGCCATGGATTCCGCTTTCCTCACAAAGTTTAGGGTGGGTCATTCCTGCGTCCCTCACTTTTCTATTGATGAATACATATCAGACTACAAAGGGAAAAGAAAAATTGACCGAGTAAAATAGCCGTATCTTTGTTGATTAGAACCCTTATATGTTAAACCACTATATATACAAAAATGAGAATACGACCGAATGGGTAAGCTTCGTACATGGAGCAGGAGGAAGTAGCTCTATTTGGTTTCGACAAATCAGGGCGTTTAAAGCAGAGTACAATGTACTGGTATTGGATCTACGCGGACACGGGAATAGCAAACCTTCTCTAAAAGACACATTCAGCACAAAATATACTTTTGATGCGATAACAGATGATATTATTGAAGTATTGGACCATTTAAAAATTCAACAATCTCATTTTATCGGTATTTCTTTAGGGACTATTTTGATACGAAATTTGGCTGAAAAAAGACCTGAATTGGTAAAAAGTATGGTGATGGGAGGAGCGATTTTAAAACTTAATTTCCGTTCTCAGGTACTGATGCGATTGGGAAATATATTCAAATCTGTAGTCCCATACATGTACCTGTACAAACTCTTTGCATTCATAATTATGCCAAAAAAGAACCATAAAGAGTCCCGAGTTTTATTTGCCAATGAAGCGAAGAAATTGTATCAAAAAGAGTTCATTCGATGGTTTAAATTAACGGCTGAAATCAATCCCCTATTGCGTTTTTTTAGAGCAAAAGACATTGAAATTCCAACCTTGTATGTCATGGGAAGTGAAGATCACTTATTTTTACCTTCAATCAAACGAATTGTAGAAAAACATGTAAAATCCACCTTGCACATTATCGAGAATTGTGGCCATGTTGTAAATGTTGAAAAGCCTGATGACTTCAATACAAATACCCTTCAATTTTTGAAGTCAACCTCAGTCTAACTTGTAATGAAAGAGGAAAACTTCGACCAAAGAAAAAATCATTTCTATGGCCATTCAAGACATTGCAACCTATTCCTATCAAGATACGTTTTCATTAAGCGTTGTTGATTTTGAAAAAGCTTGCGTGGTCAATCATCCTGAGAAAATAGATTCATATACTATTTTTTGGATCAAACAGGGCAGAGGAACTTATCACATCGATTTTGATGAATATACCTTTGATGGTAATGTGTTGTTTTTTCTCTCTCCAGGACAAGTTTTTACCGTAGAATCTGAGGAAATCAAAGAAGCGTATCGATTGTCTTTTGTGCGAGACTTTTATTGCATTCAAACGCATGACAAAGAGATTTCCTGTAATGGTGTGTTGTTCAATAATATTTATGAAACACCCTATATCGAATTAGAAGAAAAAGAAAGCAAAAAGTTAGATTTTATTCTATCGGAAATCATCGATGAGTTTCACCAAGAAGAGGCAGCTCAATACGATATGTTGCAATCTTATTTAAAGCAGTTCATTATTCATTCCGTACGAGTGCAGAAGAACAAATATCAATTAAAGGATGATATCAACTCAAAACTGTTCAAAGATTTTAGCACATTGGTAGAATTCAACTTTACCAAATTGCATTCTGTTACTGAATATGCTGAACGCTTGGGAGTCTCTCCCAAATCATTGACAAAACACTTCCAAAAAATCCGAGCACAAAAGCCCAGTGACTTTATCAAAAATAGAATCATTTTAGAAGCCAAAAGAAAGTTGGTGTACACTGATTTTTCAGTCAAAGAAATTGCTTTCGATTTAGGATTTAATGATCCTGCTTACTTTACTCGTTTCTTTACAAAAGCTACGCAAAGTTCACCTTTGCAATTCAAGAAACTGCTTAAAAATTAATGTAAAGTTACAAAGTACATATTGCCATGGCTAATAATTAATGAGAGTTTCAATATAATGCTAACTGAATTTCAAGTGTTTATCTGTTTTTATGGATGAAAATCAATGTCATTCCTGCGAAAGCAGGAATCTAAGCACCTATATTTTACTAGACTCCTGCCTTCGCAGGAGTGACAATCAAAATTAAAATAGTGTTTTAGATCCTATCTTTTTACGTCGAACTCGCGTTAATTACCAAATCTTACGAAACAGCATTCTGAAATTGATCACTTTTCACTGATCATTGCATTCAATCACTGGTTTGTCCAATCACTAGGAACTTTTGTCCATTTTTCAAATCTGCTTGTCGTCGCATCTTTGTGGTGTAATTAAAAGAAAGGCTTTTTGAAGGCATTTCAAAAAGTAAAAAAGAAGTCATTCTAAGATTTGAATGCAAAACTGAAAAATAATCCATTAAAATATTTAGAAATTATGAGCACATTTAATGTACCTACAAGAGAGCAAGTATCTCCAAAAAATCAAGCAATTTTCGACAACCTACAGAAAGCTTTAGGATTCGTTCCTAATCTATATGCGACCTATGCAAATAGCGATACAGCATTAGAAAATTACTTAAACTTTGCAAACGCAAAAACATCCTTATCAGCAAAAGAAAAAGAAGTGGTAAACTTAGCTGTTAGCCAAGTAAACGAATGTATTTATTGTTTGTCTGCTCACACGGCCATCGGAAAAATGAACGGATTTACCGATGAACAAATTTTAGAATTAAGAGCGGGAAGAGCTTCTTTCGATAACAAGTTAGATGCTTTGGCAAAATTTGCTAGAAATGTAACGGAAAACAGAGGTAGAACGGATGCAGCTGTGTTGGAAAACTTATTAGAAGTTGGATACACCAAAGGAAGTGTGATCGATATCATCTCTTTGGTAGGAGACAAAACGATCTCTAATTATATTCACAGTACTACACAAATACCAGTTGACTTTCCTGTAGCACAACCATTAGAATTAGAAACCGTATAAATGTCATACAGAGGAAAGTTGAAGTGACTCTTATTTAAAATGAGATTTCTCGCCTCGGCTCGGAATAACAAGTAAATTATTATAAAATCCAAAATAAAATGAAAAAATTTATTGCAGTAATCGTATTGTTTGTAGGGTTTACATTTACAGCAAACGCACAAAAAGTGAAGACAGTAGCTTTGGAACAAACACCTGGAGAATTCACTCAAAAGAAAATCACCCTATCTGAAGGAACGTACATCTTTGAAATTGCGAACAACAGTGTTGGTCACAATGTAGGATTTGTATTGGCACCAAAGTCAGATGTGAAAAAGCACATCAAAAATGCCTATGTGACAAAACCTGTTGCTAACAATTCAAAATCTACTTCTAAGAAAGTAACATTGAAAAAAGGAGAGTACGTATATTTCTGCCCCCTCAACCCTACCCCTCAATACACGTTGGTGGTTGAATGATGCAATGTTACATTTAGATTCGTAGCCCACACTGAAAAGTGTGGGTTTTTTTATGGTATATTTGTTTGAAAGCGAAAAGAAAAAGTAAATGAATAAATTAATACTTATTGGTAATGGGTTTGATCTGGCTCATGGACTACCAACTTCTTATAATGACTTTATTAATGATTTTTGGAATAATTTTCATTTAAACTACAAAGATTCTTCGATCAAGAAACTTGTTTATATAAAGGAAGGATATGAGGACCTTTTAAACTTTTCTAAAATACCTAAGAATTTTGATGACTTTTGGAATAATATAGTTGATTATTCGAAGAATTTCATATATCGAATCGAAGAAGAAAATTTAATATTAAGAAAAGATAAGTTTGGATATATCATATTCGAATTTAAAAACGAATTTTTTAAAAGATTAAACAAAAAAATTTCATTTCAAAAATGGGTAGATATAGAAAATGAATATTACAGAAGCCTGAAGGAAATTGTAAAGATAAACTATACTCATCTAAGCTCTGATGTAAACTTTAATTCAAAAAAAAGTAGAGTTTTTAAGTTAAACTCAGAGTTCGATACTATCAAAAAATTATTAGAAGACTATTTAGTTAACAAAGTTGATAATAAATATATATTCAATTCTATAGATAATAGAGAGGATTGGAGTAAAGTTTTTGAAATTTTAAAACCGATATCTCTATCAATGAAGGAAAGTTATTTGTCAGAAAAATTAAAAAATCTCTCAAAGGAGTTTTCTTTTTATGATGATAAATATGAAATCAGTAATTACAAGAAAACATTTCTGGATACAGAAAATGCAAATTTAAAGTATTTTAAATCTCTTTTAGTTTCGTTTAACTATACCCAAACCACTTCTCATTATAAATATTTTATAAATCGAGAAATTGGAAATCAAGTCTGTTTTGAAAATTACATTCATGGTGTTTTAAGGTTAAAAAGTAACAAGATTAATTTTGGGTTTGGTGACGAAATTGATAAAGATTATGAAGAAATTGAAAATATTGGAGACAATGAATACTTAAAGAACTTTAAATCTTTTCAATATTTAGATAATCAAAAGTATAATGAATTATTAGAGTACATTGATTCTGAAAAATTTCAAGTTTATATTCTTGGACATTCCTGTGGTCTTTCAGATAGAGTTCTTCTAAATACAATTTTTGAACATGAAAATTGTCGATCAATAAAAATCTACTACTATCAAAAAAAAGATGGAATAGACAACTACACTGATATAGTTCAGAGTGTTTCTAGACATTTCAAAGATAAAGCCTTAATGAGAAGGAAATTGGTGAACAAAACATTATGTTCTCCTTTGCCACAAGTTGTTAGATTTAAAAAGAAAGAAACTTAAACATCTTCCAAAGTGTCTACTATTCTGATAACAAAGCAATAATTCTTAGAGGAGCGCCGCTTCCCCCCTTAATCTTCATAGGCAACGCGATAATGTTAAAGTCCTTTTCAGGAAGTTGGTTTAAATTGGTTAAGTTTTCAAAAGCAGGAATGTTATGAGTCATCAATTCTACATGTGTTTTAAAATATTGAGATTGTCCATAATCAATACTAGGTGTATCAATGCCAATTGCACTGATGCTTCTGTTTTCCACCAACCAAGTTGCCGCTTCTGGAGAAAGCCCTGGGAAATGCAGTAGTTCTACTGCTTGTTCTCCACGCTCATCGGTACCCATATATTTTACTCGATTCGGATAATAGGTTTCAAATCCAGTTTCTAGTAACACAATGCTTTTTTCTGGAATTGGTTTTCCATGTTTTTGTTCCCAAGCTTTTAAATCATCGATGGTAATGAGGTAATCGGGATTGTTTAGTGCATTTTTAGAAACGTCAATTTTAATGGCTGATCCAACAAGTTTTTCAAGAGGAATCTGATCAACAGTTTGAGCTCCTTCTGCAAAGTGAATCGGGGCATCGATATGTGTTCCTCCATGTTCGGCTGTTTCAAAATTAAAAGCAGAATAATAATATCCTTTGTCTGTCTTTCCTTGAAAAACAGTATCTATGGCAAACTCTTTGGCGGTTACCCAATAGACTGTTTCAGGAGAATAGGAATGCGACAAATCAACGATTTTACTATTAGATAAGTTTGTGCTCGCTGTTGCTGATTGTTCTTTCTTACAGTTAAAAAAGAGGAAAGAACAAAGTGAAAATAGTATGGTTGTTTTTTTCATGATTACAAGTTAGAAAAAAACAGCCAAAACCAAGACTATACTTTGTTCATAATTTCTTCAATCTCATCTGCCTCAATGGGAATGGACCCCATCAGGTTAAAAGGCTCTCCAGATTCTTGAATGACAACATCGTCTTCTAAACGAATGCCAAATCCTTCTTCTGGAATGTAGATTCCAGGCTCTACGGTGAAAACCATGTTTGCTTGCATGGGTTCGTGAAGCAATCCATAATCATGAGTGTCTAACCCAATATGATGTGATGTCCCGTGCATAAAATACTTCTTGTAAGCAGGCCAATCTGGATTTTCATTTTGTACATCTGCCTTGTCTAGCAACCCCAAACCTAACAATTCGGAAGTCATCAATTTTCCAACTTCGACATGATATTGCGTCCAATCAGCACCAGGAACCAGTAGTTTTGTTGCCTCTTTTTTTACGCGATTCACTGCATTGTACACCTCTTTTTGTCGCTTCGTGAAACGTCCAGATACAGGTACGGTTCTGGAGAGATCACTTTTGTAATTGGCATATTCCGCAGCAATATCAAATAAAATCAAATCACCATCTTTACATTGTTGGTTGTTCTCAATATAGTGTAGTACATTGGCGTTATTTCCTGAAGCAATGATGGGTGTATAAGCAAAACCTTTGGAACGATTTCTCACAAATTCATGCAATAACTCTGCTTCAATTTCATATTCCCAAACACCTGGTTTGATAAAGTTTAAAATTCGCAAGAAGCCTTTTTTGGTAATGTCACAAGCATGTTGCATTAAATCCAACTCAATAGGATCTTTTACGGAACGTAAGCGTTGCAAAATAGGATTACTTTTTGCTACTGAGTGCGCAGGATATTTGTTTTTGAGCCATTTTGTAAATCGATCTTCTCGTGTTTCTGTTTCTACATTGGCTCTGTAATGTTCGTTGGTATTGATGTAAACCGTATCGCACTGTGTCATCAATTCAAACATCACTTTTTCTAAATCTTGCAGCCAATAAACTGTTTTTATTCCCGAGGTGTTAAAAGCAGCTTCTTTGGTTAATTTTTCTCCTTCCCAAATAGCAATATGCTCGTTGGTTTCTTTTAGAAAGAGAATCTCACGATGTTTCTCTTTCGGACAATCGGGAAAGATAACTAGCATACTTTCTTCTTGATCCACACCGCTGAGGTAAAAAATATCCCGATGTTGTTCAAAAGGCATGGTGCTATCGGCACTAATCGGATAGATATCATTAGAGTTGAATACAGCCAGACTGTTTGGTTTCATCTGAGCAGCAAAATTCTTTCTGTTTTTTACAAAAAGCGACTTGTCGATAGCGTGGTACTTCATGATTTTTGATTTAACGATTTTGATTTCTTCAAAAATAGAGAAAACAAGAAATTTAAAAAGCAGCCAAAAGGCACTATTTTATGTTTTTTCTGGAAGGAGTTTTTTGAAGGAAACTTTTTAAGGCAGCTGTACAAGAATTTTTCAATGCCAAATAAGTAGTTTTTTCTTCATCAAAAACATCAATGGAATGCTGTAAAACTCCAGATTCTATAAAGCAGAAATATTGACAAACTTTCCCTTTTTCAACCAGAAATTGGTTTTTGTGTAACTCAAGAAAAGAAAAAGAGTTCAAGATTTCAGGAATGTGATTTTCTAACGCATCATCGTTAATAATATTTCTTAAAAAGGATGAAAATGTAGATTTACTAGGTTCCATGAGTTTGCTTGTTAGTACTTTTCAAAGATGGACAAAAAAAAGAACTCTCAAAATGAGAGTTCTTATCCTATTTTTTGAAAAAAAGGATTTGTAAATTGGATTAACTTCTATTGGGAGTTGTGTCTACATCAGTTGGAGCGATGAATAAATAATCGTATCCAGAGATCAATTTCTTTAATTTATGGTAATCTCCATGGGTTGGCAGAGTAGTTTTCCCTTTTGAAATATCGTTTCTTATTTGCTTTAGATTTACAATGACCCATTGATTTTTATCTGCCAAATGAGTAAACAAAGAATAGCGCCTGTAGCTTCTTTTATATTTTTCAAAGTTATTTTCGAGACCGTCTTTTGTTTGATGAAAAGGAACCCAGGTATTAATGGTGACACTTTCAGTATTGTTTTTTTCAGCGAGTTCTTGAGTCAAATGTCCAATATCAAAAGCACCATTCGATAAAATCTTTGAGGCGTGTAAACTTCCAATTTTTGTAAATACTTTCGGTTGCCTTTCTGTTTTCAATGCCTGATTGTAATGTTTTAAGAAATTATTTCTCATATAGCTAATTCTATCTACATGAGAGTCGTCTCTCCATCGAATGTAGATGTCCCAACTTATTTTTAAATCATTGATAATAGTCTGTGCAATTGTGTTTTCTTTTGAGAAAGAATTGAAAAAATTAATCACTGCTTTTTCCTTTCGAATCAATGCATAGGCACCTTCATTTTTTTTTGCAAACTCATCCAAAAAATGCTTGTACATAATTTGCATAGCAGCTCCCTTTTTTTGGAGGATTTGTTTGTAATTGGAGTCGTTTTTTATTGTTTTCATCATTTCGTCGAACAAGAAGAAGCTCGAGAAATAAAACTCTTGGTCAATCCCCCAAAGTTGCATTCCATTTTTTCTGGCTTCTTGAAGAAACTCAGCATCACTTATGGCATCAAAGAAAGGAATGGGAACAGCAGTTTGCCCCTCTTTTGAGACGGTGTATGCACTATTAAATTTGTTTAGATTGGTAACAGTTTTGCTTGTTTCGTTAGATAATTCCGTGAGTTTTTTCCCCGAATTTGGACCTACCTCAATGGCAAAATGTTTAAAACCACCTTTTTTTAATAAGGGCATAAAAGCTTTTGTGAGAATAGAAACTTGCTTCGACCCATGTGTTTCACCATAGGTAATGAATTGTGCTGAGTTGATCATCTTTTTGATGACTTTCTTACCACTTCCTTTGATTTGATTGTTCTCTACAGTAAAAGAAGAAGTATATTTTTCAATACTTTCTTTGGTTAGTGTTTGGGCATAATTTGCCACACTAGTCGCTAAAAAAGCTAAAAATAAAATTCGTTTCATGAGTTTGTGTTTTGTGAGTTATTGATCACAATAGTATTTCATGTATTTGTTTTCAAAGAGCCCAATCAAACAAATCCATTAGATAAAGGGATGAAGAGAAAGAATCACTCAACCAATTCATTCATCGCATCAAAAGCGAGGTTTGTTTTGAAAAAGCTGAGGTTTGTCCTATAGAGAATAAAAAATGAAAGGAAGTTGTTAGCTTTGTTTTATAGATAAAGCAAATCGATAACTTTTGAACAAAGAACTTAAATACAACATTATTTTTGGCTTCATTTTTCTCCTGATTGGAGAAACATGGAATCTTTCTTTAGATGTACTTTTCAGTTCTTCAGATCGATTAAGTCAAATTAATCTTGGAGGAATCTTATTCTTTCTCACTTTTAACATTGCTTATTTTACAGTGTATGGGCTCAATTATTTGGTGTTTGCTCCAAGATATTTAAAGCTAAATACCATTCCGCAATATATTTTATCATTTTTTGTGATGGCTCTGAGTTTTGCCGCCGTTCGGTTCTTTTTTGAGGAAATTGTGGCTTTGCATTTCTTTGGAGCACACAACTACAATTTAGAACAAGAGAATATTGTGCTAATTTACTTGGCAGATAGCATTACTTACAGTGTTCGCCCTTGCTTATTCAGCAGCTTGGTCTTTTTGTTTTTCCGATACAAGGAAAATACGCAACTGGTGAATGAATTAAAGTTGGAACAACAGGAAGCGCAAATGGCAATGTTGCAATCTCAGATAGGACCTCATTTTTTGTTCAATACCTTGAATGGATTTTACTCAGATTTGTATGACAAGCATCCGGAAACGGCAAAAGGAATTTTAAAATTATCTCAGCTACTCCGTTATGTCACCTATGAAGCCAAAGAGAACTTTATGCCTTTGGAAAAAGAACTCGATTTTGTGAAAGATTACTTATACTTTTATAAAAAGAGGTACGAAGATGGTTTTCATGTAGATTTAGAAATTGCAGGATCTGTTAAAGATCAAAAGATACCATCATTGATTTTAATTCACTTTGTAGAAAATGTCTGCAAGCATGGGGTGATCGATAGTGCTGAAAATCCTGCAAAAATTAGTATCGATATTCAAGAGCAGAGCATTAAAATCAAAACCGAAAATAAAATAAATGCTTCTGAAAAATATATGGACAAAGGGATAGGCACCAAAAATATTAAGAATAGATTGGATATTCTATTCAAAGAAAAATACCAATTGGAATACCATACTGAAGATGGATTTTTTCATACTTATTTAACCATGCCACTATGAATAAAATGCTGACTTGTATTATTGTAGATGACGAACCACCAGCGATTCGGTTGTTAGAAAAGTATGTCGAAAAAGTATCGTTCCTCTCTCTTGAAAATACATTTACAAAACCTCTTGAAGCACTGAGTTTTATTGAGAAAACGAAGATCGATATTGTTTTTTTAGACATACAAATGCCAGGCATTACGGGAATTCAGCTTTCAAAATTGATTAGTGAAAGTGTTCATGTAATCTTCACCACCGCCTATCCCGAATTTGCACTAGAGAGTTACAATGTTTCTGCCATTGATTATCTTTTAAAACCCATTGAGTTTGAACGATTCTACAAAGCAGTAAAAAAAGCTTTGCCTAAAGAAGCCAAAGGAAAACCAACACAACAAGAAGTTGATTACCTTTTCTTTAAAACAGATGGAAAAAATAAGTTTACCAAAGTATTTTTAGAAGACATTCTCTTTCTCCAAGGATTGAAAAATTACGTGGCTGTTCAGGTAGACAGCGAACAAATTATCACCTACAACACGTTGAAACATTTCAATGAAATACTTCCTGATTTTGATTTCATTCAAATCCATAAATCTTACATCATATCCATCAAGAAAATTGACAAGGTGGAAAATGATGCTGTGTGGATTGGAAATAATCAACTGCCTATAGGAAATACCTACAGAAAAGAGTTTTTTGAGAGAATAAATGGTTGATATTACTCTTAATTAGTTGCAAAGTCAAAAGTCAAAAGCCAAAAGTCAAAAGTCTGAAATTGAAAGTTACAAGCTTCAAAGATTGCTAATTACCCCTTGATAGATTAGTGTCATTCTGAGGAGTTTTCTGAATGGAAAGCGACGTGAGAATCTAAGCTTGCTTTTATCTAACAATCTGTTAATCCAATAATTTAATAATCAAAGAGACAAAGACTAAAGTTAGAAAGTTTCAAAGTGAAAAGAATATTTTGAATTTGTAAATATATTTTCGTTGTTTTTAACAACTAAAATGCTAAAGTTTTTTCCAATCACTTAAAAGAGAAGAAAAAGTACTAAATTCATGCGTTCAAAATCAAACTTCTAAATCAAATGAAATCGTTACTTCAATTTTGCATGTGCTTTTTTGTTGTTACAGCAATGGCACAGCAACCAGCAACTAAATCAGCGACCGTTAAGAAAGCATTACAAGACAAAGAAAGCCTTACCCAAAAATCAATTGTAAAAAACCTACCGTTTACCAACATCGGTCCCAATATCATGAGTGGGCGTGTCGCAGACGTAGATGTAAATCCAAATGATCCAACTGAATTTTATGTGGGATATGCCTCTGGAGGTCTGTGGTACACAAATAACAACGGAACCACGTTTACACCTGTAATGGACAACAGTCCCACACAAAATGTTGGTGATATAGCAGTAGATTGGGCAAGTGGAACGATCTGGGTAGGAACAGGAGAGAAGAACTCTTCTCGATCTTCTTATGCTGGAATTGGAATCTTAAAATCTACTGATAAAGGGAAAACATGGCAACACATGGGCTTGTCAGATTCTCATCACGTGAGTAGAATTGTCATCAACCCAAAGAACACAAATGAAGTAGTGATTGGTGTCATTGGGCACTTGTACTCTCCAAACGCTGAAAGAGGAATTTTTAAAACAACCGATGGAGGAAAGACATGGAACAAAACACTTTTTATAAACAATGATACAGGAATCATTGATGTGGTTCCCGTGCCTAATAACTTTAATACGTTGTATGCAGCATCATGGGAACGTGAGCGTAAAGCTTGGAACTTTGATGGCGACGGAAAAAATTCAGCAATCTACAAAAGCACAGACGGAGGAAATACCTGGAAAAACATCTCCAATAAGAATGGTTTTAGAAATGGAGATGGAGTAGGAAGAATCGGTTTGGCTGTTTATGATGAAAATACAGTATATGTGCTACATGACAGTCAGTTTAGAAAAAAGAAAAAAGCAGGAGCTAAAAAAACCTCGGACGCTTTGACGAAAGATGATTTTAAAACCATGTCTACAGAAGCTTTCTTGGCTTTGACTGACAAAAAATTAAATACCTACCTAAAAAGAAACGGATTTCAGGAAAAATACAGAGCTGAAAATGTAAAGCAAATGGTGAGAGCAGGTTCGGTAAAACCTATTGACTTAGCGAAATACTTAGAAAACGCAAATGCCTTATTGTTTGACACTCCAGTTGAAGGAGCGGAGGTTTTCCTAACAACCAATGGTGGAAAGTCTTGGAAGAAAACACACAAAGGTCATATTGCTGGATTGTACTATTCTTATGGGTACTACTTTGGTGAAATTCGAGTAGATCCACAAGACAAAAATGGAATTTATGTACTAGGAGTTCCTATTTTAAAATCGAAAGATGGTGGAAAAACGTTTACTTCTATCAGTAGAGAGAATGTGCATTCAGATCATCAAGCATTGTGGGTAAACCCAAAGCGTCAAGGTCATCTAATTAATGGAAATGACGGAGGCTTGAACGTTTCTTACGACGATGGTGAAAACTGGACCAAGTTAAACATGCCTTCTGTGGGTCAGTTTTATGCTATTTATGCTGATAATCAAAAAGTGTATAATGTTTATGGGGGCTTGCAAGACAATGGTGTTTGGGTGGCACCAAACAATGCCCGAATGAACAAAAGATGGCATAGCTCAGGACAAAACCCATACAAATCCATTATGGGAGGAGACGGAATGCAAGTTCAGGTAGATGATCGCAATCCAAACATTGTGTTTACAGGATATCAGTTTGGAAATTATTTCAGAATTGACCGAGAGTCTGGCAAAAACAAATACATCCAACCAAGGCATACTCTAGGAGAAAATCCATATCGATTCAACTGGCAAACACCAATCCATTTATCAAGACACAATCAAGATATTCTGTACCTAGGAGGAAACAAACTACATAGAAGTTTGAACCAAGGAGATACATGGGAAACTATTTCGGGTGATTTAACCACTGGAGGGAAAAAAGGAAATGTTGCTTATGGAACATTGACGACTATCTCTGAATCTCCATTCCAATTCGGATTGTTATATGTAGGCTCTGATGATGGATATGTACATGTCTCTAAAAATGGAGGAGGCTCATGGGAGCGTATTTCTAACTCTTTTCCAAAGGACCTTTGGGTGAGCAGAGTCATTGCTTCTAAACATAAAAAAGAACGTGTGTATGTAACTTTGAACGGGTATCGTTGGGACGATTTTACCCCGTATGTGTATATGTCTGATGATTATGGAAAAACATGGTCTAATATTTCCAGCAACATACCTACTTCTCCAGTAAACGTGATTAGAGAAGACCCTTCTAATGCCGATGTTTTATATGTGGGAACTGATAATGGAGCCTATGTTTCTTTTGATCAAGGAAGTAGTTGGTCGCCATTTCACAAAGGATTACCCAACGTAGCTGTGCACGATTTGGTGGTTCAACCCAAGGCGAAACATTTGATTTTGGGAACGCATGGAAGAAGTATGTACAAAGCTAATATTGCTCCTTTACAGAAAATGACTAAGGAAATGGTTGCCAAGGATGCACATATTTTTGCCATGAACAATACGCGCAAAAGAGGAAATTGGGGAAATGCCAGAAGTAGTTGGTCCAAAGCTTTCACTCCAAAAATGATGATTCCTTTCTACTCAAAAAAGAATAAAAAGGTAACTATTGATGTTTATTTGAAAGATATTAAAGTCAATTCCGTGATGGTAAATGCAGATCAGGGATATAATGAAGCTTCTTTTGATCTTTCTTTCTCTAAGAAAGGAAGAAAAGCATACATGGGTAAATTTAAAGATGCATCTATTAAAGCTGCAGGAAATGGAGTTTACTATCTACCAAAAGGAAAATATACAGTAAAACTAGGAGAAGTGAAAGGCACATTTGAAATCAAGTAAATAGTGAGGTAGTCGATTTTTTTAACTCATATATGGCGCACTTCACAGGTTAACTTTTGATTGTTTTCTATTTTTTGGAGTTGTTGTGATGACTTAAAAAGAGCGATTCTATGAAAACCTAAACTTGGGAGGCACCATAGATTCCTTAGAGCAAATTATTTGAGAGAAAGATACATTCTTGTTTTTAACAGAGTTCCACTTTATAAAAGGAACCTTATTTAGAACCCCAAGAGATTTTGATCAACTTTTTTATCACGATGTCAAGACAAAAATGAATGTAAAAGGCTTTATATTTTTCATTTATTTAATCTTTTGATGATAAAATATCGGCTATCTTTAAATCAAAATAGATAGAGATGAATTCAACTGCACTCATCACGGGAGCTACCTCAGGAATTGGAAAAGCAACAGCAGAGTTATTGGCAAAAAAAGAATACCGACTCATCCTTTGTGGAAGAAGGGAAGACCGATTAAAAGAACTAGAAGAATCTTTAGGAAAATTGACAGATGTGATCACATTACAATTTGATGTGCGAGATAAAGAAAAGGTCTTTCACGCAATCCAATCACTTCCAGCATCCTTCCAAAAAATAGATATTTTAATCAACAATGCTGGAAACGCCCACGGCTTAGATTCAATTCAAAATGGTAGTCTAGACGATTGGGATGCTATGATGGATATCAATGTAAAAGGGCTTCTCTACGTTTCGAAAGCTGTTCTTCCAAAAATGATTGAAGAGAACAGTGGCTTTATTGTAAATATCGGCTCCACAGCAGGGAAAGAAGTGTATCCTGGAGGAAACGTGTATTGCGCCTCAAAATATGCTGTGAATGCGCTTAATAAAGGAATGCGAATCGATTTAAATCAATACAACATTCGTGTTAGCGGGATTCATCCGGGATTGGTAGAAACAGAGTTTTCCGATGTTCGATTCAAAGGAGACAAAGAAAGAGCTAAAAAAGTATACCAAGGGTACAAGGCATTGCAAGCAGAAGATATTGCAGACATTATTCACTTTGTAATTTCTAGACCTTACCATGTAAATATAGAAGACCTAGTGGTTTTCCCAACAGCACAAGCAACCGCTACAATTATTAATAAAGAAACAATCTAGGATGAGTACATATTCAAGGATTATAGCAGGCTGCATGTCGTGGGGGCATTGGGGCAAAGAATTTTCAACAGAGGAAATGATTGCTCAGCTTCACTTGACATTAGAAGCAGGAATCACCACATTTGATCATGCCGATATTTACGGAGATTATACTACAGAAGCTAGATTTGGAAAAGCATTTGCTCAAAGTGGTGTAGAACGAGAAAGTATTCAATTGATCTCTAAATGTGGAATTCAGTATGTAGGAAATTCTAGAGAAAATCGAATCAAACATTATGATTACTCAAAAGAGTATATTGTCTGGAGTGTTGAAAAATCACTATCAGATTTACAAACAGACTACCTAGATTTACTACTCTTACATAGGCCCAGCCCATTAATGCAACCCGATGAGATTTCGGCTGCTGTTCATCAACTAAAAGACGATGGAAAAATTTTAGATTTTGGAGTATCTAACTTTACGCCTTCCCAAACAGACTTGATCAACAGTCAAACGAAAATAGCGGCAAACCAAATAGAGTTCTCACTCACGCAACATTCAGCAATGCACAATGGATCCTTAGACCACATGACTGTAAATGGAATTACACCAATGTGTTGGAGCCCATTAGGGAGCGTGTTTCGAGAGCAGAATGAAGCAAGTCAGAGAATTAAAGACACACTAAAAGAGCTTTCTGAGAAATACAACGCAAGTGATGATCAGTTGCTATTGGCATGGATTTTAAGGCATCCTTCGGGAATACATCCAGTCATTGGAACTACCAACAAAAAGAGAATTGAAAATGCGGTAAAATCGACAGAGATTCAACTAGAATTGGAAGATTGGTTCGCACTGTTAGTTGCTAGCCAGGGCCACAAAGTACCATAATCAATTATCAGTAATGAATTCTCAATGTTCAATAAACAATGATTGAAAACGCTCACACAAGCTGGATGCAATTGGGAAGAAAATATTCTTCTGATGAACAGTATCTGCAATTTGTCTGGGAGAAAGTTTTAAAACAGCATTCAGCTAAAAACAGACACTATCATAATTTGAATCACATTTGGTCGATGATAAATCAGTCAAATGAATTTGAAAAGGATTTGAATGATAAAGATCTTATTGATTTCTCTATTTGGTTTCATGATATCATTTATAAATCAACAAAGAAAAATAATGAAGAAGAAAGTGCAAAATTTGCACTAGAAGTACTTACAAAACTATCTTTTGATACGGATAAGAGACAAAAGGTTTACAACTTTATTCTTTCTACAAAGAAGCATCAAGTTCTGGATAGGACAAACTTAGACAATTCATATTTACTAGACTTCGACTTATCTATATTGGGAAAGCCTTGGGTTGTATATGAAAAGTACATACAACAGATTAGAAGGGAATACAAAATCTACCCAGATATTCTTTACAAACCAGGTAGAAAAAAAGTATTACATAGCTTTTTGGAAAGGGAAACTCTATATTTTACAGAGAAATACCAATCTTTATTTGAAGTAACAGCCAGAGAAAATCTAAGTAGAGAAATCGAGTTGCTCAATTTATAATTCGTAATTGAATACAAGTGATTAACAAACGACTTTTGATTAAAAACTTACTAAGCCATTCAGGCGAGAATAGTTTTTATGACAAAAAGTTAAAGTTATCTCTAGGTTCCAAAGAAGGTAAAGCAAAATTTTTAAAGCACGTGTGTGCACTTTCCAATTCCAACCCAGAAAGCAACTCGTATATCGTTGTTGGGATAGAGGACGAGGAGAATAAAATTGTTGGGGTAGATTTTTATGATGATAGCAAGATTCAAAATTTGGTGAACGCATATTTAAACAATCCTCCAAAGATTGAATACGAGAACGTAGCATTTCCAAGGTTGCCAAGACACAAAGTTGTGGGATTGGTTACCATACATCCCAACAATGAGCTTACATCGCTTTTAAAACACGCATGGAAATACAGAAGGGGAACGATTTTTTACCGCAGGGGAAGTAACTCCATCCCAGCATCTAAAAACTTTGAACTTCGCAATACGAACAAGCCTATTGTTGAATCCGTTGAAAAGAATGCAAGGAACAATATTGAGCTAACCCTGGACGGCGTATTTGATTTTTTCAACAATCACAAGCCAGAATACAATCCACAGTACAAAGTGTTTAACGAACAGTTTGTTTTGTGCTGGGCAGGGGAAAAAAAGATGATCAATGGTGAAGAATTCTTCAGCCGTGTTGATATTGAGTTGATCAACGAGCAAGTTCGACTCTTCTTCTCTGCATTGGATGACGTTCAGATAGACTACAATAAGAATGCTTTTATTATCACAGAATACATTTTACTGGGCATTGATAAAAAAGAGAAAAGGTACCCTTTAGAAAAGACCATCATCAATTTTAAAGACAATGGAAAACACAATATTGTCACTGAGTTTTTGTTCAAAGCGCCACAATTTGATGAGACGGTAATTCAACATATCTATCAGAACAACAATCACATTATTTCAAAAATTGAAAAAGGAGTTTCATTATCTGTCCTAGAACATGAAGATGTATTACGATTGCCAACAAATTACCTTTTGTGTTCTCTACAAGGGTATTCCGACGCAGGAGATCAACTAAGAAAGGCCAAAGACTACATTAAAAATATTGAAGATAAAACCACCTATGTAAAGTACAAAGAAGCGATGAGAGTGCTACGAAAAGTAAAGTATTCTTAGAACTTCTGTATTTCGACCAGATAGTGCTTTGCCAATTTTTCTGCTCTTGTTTTATGATTTACAAACGTTAGATTAAGCCTTGTAATTCGATAATTATCAAAGACCTCTATGACCTTATATTGAATGTTGCTTTCTTTTAATTCGGTCAGAAAATCTTCATCACAAGTGACGACAATATTTTTTGAGTGCACTTCTTGTTTGAGTTCGTCAACTGTTTTGATATAGAGAATAGGTCTTTCTGTATAAAAATCCAACAACCAATTGTCGAAGTTGGTATAGATTGCATGATCTGGGTAGTGAGTTTTGGTATATTCAGCCATTTTGGTTCCTGACAAATAACCTAACAACTTAGGATAAAAAGCCAGATTGAAGAAAATAAAAGATAACAGTGTAGTTACAATTCCGAGCACCAAAAACTTCTGTTGAAACGGAGGCTTTTTAAAGTTCACATAGACAAATAAGATGACAATGGGCAAGAGAGAAACAACAGCGACAAAAGGACGGCCTGTTCTAAACAAGTATTCCAAGGCAGCAATGAAAATGACAAAAACGACTGTGTAGGTATTGACGGAAATTTTTAGAACCTTTTGAGCCAGCTTCTCTGAATGATTTACAAGGACGTTTGCAATAAGAATGGCTAAAAATGGATAAAGAATATTGATGTAGTGATTCAATTGAAAATTGGACAAAGAGAACACAAGAAACATCACAGAAAATCCAAAAAAGGTAATATACTCTTGGGAGTAAGATTTTTTAATAAGTTTTTTTATACTCAAGAAAAGGCTATAGAGCCCCACAAAAGCCCATGGAGCAAAAGCCCAAAGCATGGTAGTCAAAAAGAAAAATGGATCTCCAGAAACTTTCTTAATAGGCCCCGTGCTAAAGAATCTTCCAAATTGGCTATCCCATAAAAAGAACTGGATCCCCGAAACATTGTTTTTGCCAAAAACCTCTTTTTCTGGATGCAAATCAAATTGCACATAGAGCGCGTAAATTTCTGGAGCAATAAATAAAAAGGTAAGCACAAGCGCTAGAATCCATCTCAGATGAAAAATTTCGCGGTACTTTTTATGCACAACCATGTCTAGAAAGAGTGCCGAATAAAAAATGATCAACACAAAAATTCCTTTTGTCATTACAGCTGCAGCACTGAAAAGTGCGGCAAGGACAATATTTTTAATCGAAAAATGAAGCTTTAGCTCGTACAAATAATACATGGCAGCCATGACCAACCCAAGTAGAATGGACTCTGCTTTTACATCGTTATTGGAGAGTACAATATGAAGTGATGAACCTAAAATAAGCGTTGCGATGTAAGCTACTTGTACATTGTATATTTTTTTGGCGAGCTTGTAAGTGTAGAAAAGCCCTATAAAAAAGAATAAAATAGAAGGGATTTTATAGGCAAAAACGTTTGGCCCAAAAACTTTGATAAACAAAGCACAAACCCAAAAAGGAAAATGAGGCTTGTCTAACCAGTCAACACCATTCACATATAAATTCCAATAGTCGCCAGAAGAAACCAAGCCTTCGGAAATGGCAGCATACAGCGCTGAATCAGGATAAAAAATATCGGAAAATAAACCTGTTAAGTTTACCAACACAAGGATGGCTAGTAAAATTAAAAAAGTATTTTTTTTCATAGGAATACTCTGGTCATGGTTTTTCGTAACAGATCAAAAGTATAAAAAAACGATTGCTATTGAAGCAGTTTTTAGAAAATATACAAAGTATTTTTACAGCTTAGTCAGCCGTTCTTTGATCTCTCGAAGGCGCAACCAATTTTGATAAAAGAAAGGAAGATCAATGACACTTTCCATGTACTGAAATACATACATGACCAAGGCAAAAAGAGCGCCGTATGCTGTAATTCCATCTCCAACTGCAACAACAATAGAAATAACTAAAAAGAGAAACAGAGCCATCCAGGAAATAGAAAAATTTAAGGCTTCTAGGTCGGAGAGTTTGATATTCCATCTCATCATCTCCTTTAAATGAACACGCAATTGTTGTTCATCGTTTTTAGCAACAATGTCTACTTGTTTTTCCCACTCGTCATTAGAAGCTTTATTGAATTTTGTAGTTAGACCACTCGTTGCCCAAAAGATCAAAAAAATAACAAGCGTTACAAGGAGACTTCCATAAAAAACAGTCAGATTTAAAGAGGCAATGATCACAATGACTCCTAAGAGTCCAATGATGCTATTGATCAGCTGTGGGAGTGAATTTTCTAGAAACTCAACAAATTCACGGATCATTTGTAATCTTGCTGTTTTTTTGGAAGAAAGATCACCCTCCATTTGAGCAACCATTTTTGAACCTATTTCTAGGTAGATCTTGGCATAAAAACGGGAATCGAGCACTCTTCTTCCAACACCAATAACCAAAGCAATCAAGCTCAAAACTTCCAATTGAATGACACCAGCAAAACGCTCGTGAATAACACCATCAATAGCGTAACCAATAAATAAAGGAAACAATAATCCTGTAGCGGCTTCTATTAACAATAAGAAAAAAGTAAAGCCCAACCTTACTTTGTGTTGTTTAAGAATGGATTTGATTTGCATGATCCGTTACTTTTTTGGCTCCCAACCGGGAGGTTGTGTCAAATACCCCCAAGCGTCTTTCAAATTTTTTGCTCTTCTCAAATCTTTAAAGATGTTGACATATTCTATAAAGTGCACTTTGATTGGATTGATGGTGTTGATCGGTTTGGTTAAACCATAATTTGGGGTGTGTAACTCCTCTTGAAAAGTACCGAACATTCGATCCCAGATCGATAGGACAGCTCCATAGTTTTTGTCGAGGTAAATTTTATCAGATCCATGATGTACTCGATGTTGAGACGGAGTCATAAAAATTTTTTCATACCACCCCAGTTTGCCAATGATCTCTGTGTGAAGCCAAAACTGATAGGACAACACAAAAATAACAGCAATGAGCACTACATAAGGATGAAAACCAATTAAAATGGCAGGAAGATAGAAGATCCAAGTGATAAACGAATCGATAAAAGAAACTCGAAGAGCCGTGGTGTAATTGTATATTGGAGAGCTGTGATGAATGCTATGATAGCTCCACAAAACTCTTACCTGATGCTCTATACGGTGTTCCCAATAATAAAGAAAATCGATCAATAAAATACAAAGCAAGGTTGTCCATATGTTAATCGGAACTTCCCAAGGGATGTATTTGGCAAGAAAATAGAAAGCGGTTGTAAACCCAACAACACTGAGCTTTTCCGTGAGTTGAGCAACAATGTAGACAGATAAGCTAGCCCACATTTCTCCTAATCGCCATTTGGTAATTTTCTTTTTGTAGAGCTCGTAAAAAAACTCAACAATCGCTAAGCCTATTGAAAACGTTAGAATGATAAGGACCACCAAGCCGATATCGTTTTCCATCTTTTGAATCAATTCTTCCATGTTTTTTATGCTTTAAAATGTATACAAAGCAAAATTAGAAATAGAAGAAATAGACCATGTGTCCTTTTTGGACAATCTATTTTACAGGAATGTAGATTTCAGTAATGACTTCCTTTTCAGGGATGCCTTCTTCATAGTTTGGATAGAATTCCAGAGTAGGAAGGTCTACCATTTCTAGACCCACATCTTGCATCCAAAAAGTATAAATCTGTCTATAGAAATCAGCATTCTCTTTGTCGGAACCTTTGAAGGTAAACTTTACATATTTCTGGCGCTGGTGTGATTTGGTTCTGAAGAGCCCCTCAGGTTTAAAAGTAAGTGGCTGCTCTAATACCAGAGAGAAATAATAGCGAGAACGAATATGATCGCTGATTTCTTCATCGTCAACAATTTCGGTCATTAAAATAGAAGTATCGGAAATAAGATCTTTGTTTGTTGCGTAAGACATTAATTTCTCCCAAGTTTCATCAATTGATTTGCGATCATCATAAGGCCCTCGATATTCGATAAATAAAGTTTTAAAATCAGGCAAATACTCAATTTCAAAAGAGAGTTTTTCGCGTTTTACTCCGTCTTTCTTGAGCAAAGATTCTTGCATATCTTCCCAATCCGATTCGCTGTTTTTTCGAAATGCAGAAGGAGAATTTTTGTACTTGTTTTTAAATGCTTTGCTAAAAGAAGTTCGGTCTTCAAAACCCACTTCATGAGCAATATCAGAAACTTCCATTTCAGAATATTTTAAGTACTGAGCAGCTTTCTCTAACCGAAGACGTTTTATGTATTTTCCAATAGTCTCATGGTGAAGTGCTTCAAAAATCCTGTTGATATTTCTGTAGGAATAATGACAAACCTCTTCTACTTTTTTAATATTGATGTCTTCTTTAAAATGTGCATCAATAAAAGAAAGTAGCTTTTTATAGCGCTCTAATTGCGTTGGATTCTTCATTCAACATACCGAATTAAATCTCTTGTTGAATATGACTATTGATTCCTAATCAATGCCCCAATCAGTTTTCCTAGAATGGCACTTACGCCAGATGCCAATCCGCCAATGACTCCCGTTGCCAAAATCAATAGATATGGATCGCCACCAATCTTTAACAACGTTGATATTTTTTTTGCTAAAACAAAGTCATTCGCATTGCTGAGCATAAAGCAATAAACTCCCCAAAACAAGAGGATCGCTAAAAAAGGAATAAAAAAGACAGCTGCTTTTTTCAAAGGAATGAACAAAGCGCTTAAGAGTGTTCCGATCATGATAGACCACCAAGGGAGAACCAATGATAACAGGGCAGATAATACAATAGTTACGATAAAGTTTTTAATATTTCTACTCATTTTTTCCAGGTGTTAAAGTTTGTGTCCCAATGATCTGATCCGTTGTTTTATCGGATTGTAAGAACAGAAGACTGTGATATTTTCCAGCAGCCCAATCATCGATAAAATTGTCGTAGTATTTACTTCCTGGATTTCCAGATTGACCTCCAGGGTATATTCCCAACGCCGTAGGAGGAGAGGTCATTTCTACAATCATTCGCCAAGACGGTCCGTGATTTTCCGATGTGGCATTTACAATATTACGGTCTCCACCGATGGGGATATCAAATCGCGAAAAAGCAGGCAAGGCCTGTAACAAGTGTCCAGCATAGGTACCTTTATAATTTGCCCATTTGTAATCACCTTTTTCTTCTTTGATTTCTGCCAGACGCTCTGCTGCTTTTTTGAAAGAAAGCAAAAACAAATCCTTGGCGGTTTCTGTGGTATCTTTTGTTTTCACAATATCCATAAACTTGTGATCGCCTTGCGTTTTTAAAAGATGAATGGTTTGATAGGTGTAAGGAGCTGCCAGAGCTATGCTATCGTTGTCAAATTCATCCCAAAGCATGTTGTACAGCCTTCCATACCACTGTCTCCAGATGCTAGGCCCAACTTCATCGATATCGTTGTTAAACTTCCAAGCTTTCATTTCATCGTAAACGATTTTTTCTTCATTGGTAAGATTTGAAGCATCCATCGTAGCCATCATATAGGGCACCAATTCTGAAGCTTTCAAATTGTAGTTGTTGTTGTGCAAGGCCTTGAAGTCCTCTACACTAAACTTCTCTTTGGAATTGAAGTAGTCGTTAATCACTCGATTGCGATAAGTTTCATACCCATCGTTAAACACGTAATAGGGGTAATTTTCATCTACAGGATGCTGATTCGCAGAACTTACAAAACCGCGTTCTGGGTTTTTGGTATGTGCATTAAATTTTTGAGGAATGAAAGACTGCCAATCGTTTGCTGGATTGCTACCGTCCATTAAAAACTTTCCTTGACCTTCCCATTTGTTGGCAAATTTTCCTTGAATCCACAATGCAATGTCTCCTTCCGTTGAGGCAAAGACAAAGTTTTGTGCTGGTGCATTCCAATGCTGCAAAGCACTTACGTATTCATCATAATTTTTGGCTTTGTTAAGCGCAATAAATGTCTTTTGGTGGTTACCACCATCGTGACCGATCCATCTCATGGCATAACCAGCTCGTTCATTCTCAGATTTAAAGTTTTTCTCATACACCACAGGACCATGATGCGTGTAAAGCACAGAATCTAAGAATGCTTTTTGCCCCTTTATTTTGATCTCTTCAACTCGAACAGATACATCTTTCCAAGCACCATCATATTTGTATTTTGATCGATCCTGATTAAATTCAATTTTATACCAATCAGTAACATCTCGAGTAGCATTGGTTTCTCCCCAAGCAATGTGTTGGTTAAAACCAGAAACAATAGCCAACGCGCCAGGAATGGTAGCTCCAAAAGCATTGTGTTGAGGGGTACTCAATTGCATTACAAACCAAATGGAAGGTAAATTGAGGCCTAAGTGAGGGTCATTTGCTAAGATGGGATTTCCAGTAGCAGACTTCGCTCCAGAGACAGCCCAATTATTACTTCCGTTATCTGGATTTGGTTTTTCAATCGTTTCGGTTATTGTATCAAGAACAGCATAGTTTTGAGGTAACTCAGTCTGAGGAACATCGATAAAACTCCAATCCGTTTCTTTTGGAATTACAGGATCTGTGATATCAAAAAAATCAGGAAACAGCAAGTCAAAATTTTCTTTTCCAACCAAACGTAACACATTGGTGTATTCCAAATCTTTATCTCTTGCTGCTAGCATTTTGGTCATATACATTAATAACAAAGCTGTTTTTTTGGGTGACCATGCTTCTGGTTCATAATCTAAAAGTTTGTATTCTACGGGATAATCTTCAGGGTTTAATTGGTTGATATATGCATTCACTCCATCTGCATAATCCTGAACCAAACGAAATGTTTCTGGATCGTGTTTTTTCATGTAAGCAATACCTTGATCTGCTCCGTAGCCCATGCCTCGCCTTCGTTCCGTTCGATCGTAATTTAAAGCTCCTTTACCAAAGATTTCAGACAAACGTCCTGCTGCAGCATAGGTTTGAAATTCTAATTGCCACAAACGATGCTTTGCTGTCAAATAGCCCTGAGCTTTGTACAAATCGTGCTCATTTTGGGCAAAGACGTGTGGGATCATTTGTTCATCGTAATGGACAGTGACTTTTTCTTTTAATCCAGGAATGATAATTTCTCCACTGGTGGATTCATTTGTTTCGTTTTGCCAGACGCCAGAATGAGGATTTAGAAATTTCCCCAAAGGAGGGATGGCTCCCATTTTTGTGTTCAAAGCGTAAAAAATTCCAAAGGTGAGTACCAATGAAATGAGAAGTTTAATGTATTTCATTCAAAGAGGCTATTTGATGGTCCATAAAAATAGGGAAATTTTGTTTCTTTTTCATTTCGTTATACAGTTGAGGTCTGTAGACAAAAAAACCGCTTCCTAGGAAGCGGTTTTTATATCGTAGAAATGATTTTTTATAAATCAAATTTAATTCCTTGTGCTAACGGTAAGTCAGTCGTATAATTAATGGTATTGGTCTGACGTCTCATGTATACTTTCCAAGCATCGGATCCAGACTCACGTCCGCCACCCGTTTCTTTTTCTCCTCCGAAAGCCCCACCAATCTCAGCACCAGAAGTTCCTATGTTTACATTGGCAATTCCACAATCGGAACCAGCGTGTGACAAGAAACGTTCCGCTTCTCGAAGGTTGTTGGTCATAATGGCAGAAGACAATCCTTGAGCGACTCCGTTTTGAAGTTCGATGGCATTTTCTACCTCTCCTGAATATTTTAATAGGTATAAAACAGGAGCAAATGTTTCATGCTGTACAATCTCGTAGTAGTTTCCAGCTTCTGCAATTGCAGGTTTAACATAACAACCACTTTCATAGCCTTCTCCAGACAATACACCACCTTCTACAACAATATTTCCTCCTTCAGCAACTACTTTTTCCAAAGCAGCTTTGTACATGTCCACAGCATCTGTATCGATTAATGGACCTACGTGATTGTTTTCATCCAAAGGGTTTCCAATACGTAATTGTTTATATGCTTTTACAATCGCATCTTTTACTTTATCGTAGATGGAATCGTGAATAATGAGCCTTCTGGTCGATGTACAACGTTGACCAGCAGTTCCCACTGCTCCAAAAACAGCTCCAATAACAGTCATTTTAATATCGGCATCAGGAGTGACAATAATGGCATTGTTCCCTCCTAATTCAAGTAAGGATTTTCCTAAACGTTCACCGACTGTCTTCGCAACAATTTTACCCATACGAGTAGATCCTGTAGCAGAAACCAAAGGCACTCTTTTGTCAATGGTCATCATTTCACCAACTTTATAATCACCTTGAATTAAGCAAGAAATACCTTCTGGTAAATTGTTTTCTTTAAGTACTTCTGCAATGATATTCTGACAAGCAACACCACACAGAGGAGTTTTTTCACTAGGCTTCCATACACATACATCACCACAAATCCAAGCCAAAGCAGTATTCCAAGACCAAACAGCGACAGGGAAATTAAAAGCAGAAATAATTCCAACAACACCTAGTGGATGGTATTGCTCATACATTCTGTGACCAGGTCTTTCAGAATGCATCGTCAACCCATGTAACTGACGAGACAAACCAACAGCAAAATCACAGATATCGATCATTTCTTGCACTTCTCCCAAACCTTCTTGGTAGCTTTTTCCCATTTCATAAGAAACAAGCTTTCCTAAAGGCTCTTTTAGTTCACGAAGTTTTTCTCCAAACTGACGAACGATCTCTCCTCGCTGAGGAGCAGGCATGGTTCTCCATGTTTTAAAAGCGCTGGTTGCAGCGGTCATTACAGATTCATAATCTTTATCTGTCGTTGTTTTTACCTTACCAATTAGCTTCCCGTCTACTGGAGAATAACTTTCAATAATTTCACCATTAGAAAACCATTGATTCCCTGTAGAAGAACCTTCGTTGAGTTCTTTAACTCCTAATTGTTGTAGAGCTTCTTGAATCCCGAAATCTGTCATTTTTTGTTGCGTTTAAATTGTCTGGCAAAAGTACAAATAAAGTTGACTTGTTGACGACTTTAACACAAATACAAGAATGCTTTAAAACCCTTGAGAATCTTTGAATGTTTTGGAAATAATTTCTAGGAGCGTGTATTCATACAAAGAACTATCTGCAATATTCAAATTTTCAGGAATGTATTGCCTAAGTACTTTAATTTTATACTCATAACCTTGCTCATAGTGAAAACCTTTAATGGTCTCATAAAAGAACTCCCAATTTTCAGAATTTTGTTGTGATTTGATCATCAAACAACTTTGATCCGTGAAGTACCCTTGACACTTTTGTGTACGAGAAGCGATTGTAAATTCTTCAATAATACCTTCATTTTGATTGGTCTGACATGAGAAAAGCAAAAATAGAATCAGGCTGAAAAGTACTGTAGATCTCATAACATACAATTTAATTTACTGGGACTTTAACTTCTTCAAAAATATTGAGACCATTACTATCTTTCCCTTTCCAGAGTTTAAAAATATAGTCATCTTTTTGAGTAACTGTGAGAGGAAAAGTGAACTCTCTTTGCGTAATGACCTGAGCACAACTAGAAGCAACATCTTTAAGAGCAATAACCGCAATTACTCGACTGTTGCCTTGCTGTTCATAGAAAAGATCCAAGAAAGAAATACAATCATTGACTAGTGTATACTTAATGGTAATATTTGTTGTCTCACCTAGAGTTAATACAGAAGGAATGGTCGCTTCATCAACCTTTATACGTGTTAACTGCTGTCGTATGTCATTAGAGCTACATGATAAAAAAAGGAATGCAGAGAGAATGAATAGAATTTTTTTCATGGAATATTTTTTAAAATTGATATTTGATACCTGAATAAACTCCCCAAAAATAGGGACGAAAACCATTGCTATCTCTCGAAAATGTATTTAGATGTAACTTAAACATGGGATTAACATTTAGATAGACATTTTCAAGAATTGCATAATTAAAGTCGATTCCTAAGTTACTACTAAAGTTTAAAGAATTCAAATTATTGGATTCTCCGAGGAGATAAGATGAATCTGTGAGGAGTAATTGAATCATGTTTTTATTTAGGAATAAAGCACTAATTCCTGAAATAACGCCTAGAGAATATTCTGTTTTATTAAAGATATCATAACGAAACTCTACTGGTACTTCAATATAGTTATACTGATGTTCTATGACAGCATTATTGCTTACCAACATTGTTGAAGTATTTAAATTCAACAAAGTAGATACTGTTGTAGAATCTGCAACAAATAGCTGATCAGATACTAATAAACTATTATTGGTATTTGTAACACCTGTTAAACCACTGGAAGTAACTCCAGAAACAACATTTACATTTCTAGTGGAAAACTTTGCTTGATGTGTGTGTATTCCAGATCTGATTGCCCATTTTTTACCAATTTTATAAGTCAAACTAATTCCAAAAGCAGAAGCGTTACTACCGCTTTTTGGATTGCTTTGTAATAATCTATCAATAGGAGAAGCATCATTAAATGATTGCGAGCTAGTGAAAGCATAAGTAGGTTGAATGGCCCATTTTTTAGTGTTTTCTGTAGGATCTGTTAAAGAATCTTTATCATTTACAACATCAAACAAATTCACCAAAGATTTCTCTTTTTTCTTTTGCAAAGGGGTTTCAACGATGGCATCCTCATAGGATAAGGAATTGGATTTTTGAATTAAAATAGAAGAAAGAGCGATTCTGGAACTAGGAGTTCTTAGATTTTGTTCTTCTTTTTCATGAATATTCAATTCAGGCTTTTCAATTTTTTGAATAGGCTTCTTTTGAATGGCAATACGAGTATTTTCTTTTGCTTCATTAACTACATTGGGTTGTTTTTCGAAAACAGTAATGGTATCTTTTTGTTTTAATTTATCCTCTGTTGGAGCAGTCGTTATATTTTGCTCGATTTTTTGAATAGGCTTTTTAGGGTTTTCAAACAAAGTAGGGACCAATAAAAACCCAATAATGACGACCGCAACACCACTATACAGCCACCAATAGGCAAATGGACGTTTTTTATTGTTGTCTAACCTGCCCTCAATTTGTGACCATAGTTCTGGATTAGGCTTTTTTTCAAAATCCCCAAGTCTTTCACGAAAAAGTTGATCTATGTTTCTATTGTCTTCCATATTAGGCTTTTTCTTGTTGCTTTCGGTGAGCGATTATTTTTTCTTTTAAAATCAATCGAGCTCTCGATAGATTTGATTTTGATGTGCCAACCGAAATATTCAACATTTCAGAAATCTCTTTATGGGAAAAATGATCCATAGCATAGAGATTAAACACTAGTCTATATTTGTCGGGGAGCTCTTGAATACTATTTAATAGAAAATCGGTTTCAATGACTTCATCTACTTCTAATGTGACTTCCTCAGAAGTTTCTATTTCCTTAACTATCTGTAACTTCGATTGTGATCGATATCTTTTTAAAGCGGTGTTGATTGCAATTCGTTTTGCCCAACCTTCAAAAGAGCCTTGATACTTATACTGATGTATTTTTTCGAAAATAGTCACAAAGCTATCTTGTAAAACATCTTCAGCATCGGGGTAATTTTTAGCGTATTTCAAGCACAAACCGAAAAGCTTTCCAGAAAACAACTGGTAAATTTTCGATTGTGCAGAACGATTGTTCTGCTGACATTCCTGTATGATCTTTTCTAGGCAGATTTTTTGATCTTGTTTCTCTAAAATTACACTAATAATTTAAATTTGGAATGCTATCTATACAGGATATTCCTTTTGGCCTAGGTGCAATATCACACGTGGAGACAATATTCCATTTTATATTAAATTTATGCTCTTCATTGCTATAGTGCTTTACCTTTTGTTTAAAACCTATAGTATCTATTTGCTTAGAAAAAGGGATATATCCTTGTGGTCCACCACAGGCTTTTGAACCATAGGCTGTAAAAGACCAATCGTTAGCATCTTTACATGCTACACTTTTGGACAAATTGTAAATTTCTTGATATAAATTCATAAGAGCTCTATGGTCTTTTTCTTGTTCAGTCAATACTCTTTGTACAGTAAGCTCGTTTTCGTTTAAAGAAATAATTTCCCAAGAATAATTAGGGTAAGAATTAGGACCAGTTACAGAAATAATGTTTTGTTCCCTTTTCCAATTTCCTTCCTGACTGTAAAAAGTTAAGGGAGGCGTCCCACAAAAACCAGAGGACCGTTCAATAAATACATTATTGGCTAGAAATTGTATAGCATAATCTTTATCAGGCAAGGAAGCGATTCTCTTAAATGCAATTTGATCACCCGTATAGGTTGAGTTTCCCCAGATTCCAATTAATTGTCCATCAGTAAAGATTCCAGATTCATTATTTTCCTGACAAGCGGCCAAAATAAAAACGAATAGTACGAAATATAATTTTTTCATGGTAAAGTTATTTTATAGAGATGGGCTGAGACCAACCCTCTAGATTTATAATGTAAGGAGTAGAAAATGATTTTAGAGTATCTAACCGAAAGCTGAAGTTTTTTGTAAACTGAGCGGCACAAGCTTCAGAATTTTTTAAATACAATCTAGCTGAGCGTTGTGGAGGGATAGAGAAAGATTCCTGTTCTGAGGCGAAAAGTGAAGCTTTCCAACTATTCCCATCACAACCGCTAGAAGAAATCATTATTGTGATACAACTACCATCTAGAGATACACTTTGTATTGAGTAATTTTTGGTGGTAATGGAGTCGTATTTTTTCTCATTTATGAGTAGCTTTTCGCCATTGCAAAGGGCAAAATCTTGAGGAATATTTGATTCTTTACAGGCAAAAAAGAAAATCATTGAAGCAATGAGTAACGGATAAATTTTTTTCATGGTGCTGTGTTTTAATATTTTATAATTGATTTTGGTCTTTTCATATTATTTTTCCCACAGAATAATGGTGTCTCTTGCTTTTTCTGCAAAATCTGGACAAGTATTTTCTCCAGAGATTCCTCCAAATCGACAAATCTCTTTTCCTGTACAATTGTATACGTAAGATTGAGCGTCGGGACACTGGAAGCAGAATTCTACAAAAAACACAGTTTCTTTATTGTAGGTGTATTGATGAATGTATTTTTTTGCTGGAGAAGCTAGCTTTTCTAAATTGCTCTTTATTTCTGCCAACCATGCCAAATCTTGAATTGGGTTGTTCGCTTTACAACCTGCTTCTGGCAAATTAGATTCTTCACAAGCTAGGTAAGTAATCAACGATATGAATAACAACAATCTCTTCATTTTTTTGACTTTGTATTCAATAGATACAGAAAAGAGAAGAAGGTTGCGTCAAATACCATTATTTTTGCCTCAATGAAAAATCAGATTTTTTCAATTCAATCAGAAGAAGTATTTCATCGAGCTACTTTAGGCGTTTTCAGGCATCAGTTTGAGAACAATACTGTATACCGCTCTTTTTGTGATTTGTTGTACGTACATCCGAGCGATGTTCAGAGAATTGAAGAGATTCCTTTTTTACCTATTCAATTTTTTAAATCTCATCAAGTCGTATCTTCCAAAGGTGAAGCTCAGGAGATTTTTAGCAGTTCTGGAACTACAGGAAGTATCACTAGCAAGCACTTTGTTACGGATGTTGGCTGGTACAAAGAAAGTTATCTAAAAGGTTTTGAGCACTTTTATGGAAATATTGAAGAATACACTGTCTTGGCGTTGCTTCCAAATTACCTAGAGAGAAAAGGCTCTTCATTGGTATATATGGCTCAAGATTTTATTTCTAAATCTAAAAAACCATCCAGTGGCTTTTACTTAAACAACCTAGATGATCTTGTAAAAGAGCTCAAAGAATTAGAGACAAAAAGGGAAAAAGTTTTGTTGATAGGAGTCACATTTGCTCTTTTGGACTTGATAGAAAAAGCACAATTTCAACTCAACCACACCATTGTCATGGAGACTGGAGGAATGAAAGGCAGGCGAAAAGAAATGACAAGAATAGAACTTCATGAAATTTTACAAAAGGGTTTTGGAGTTGCTAAAATTCATTCAGAATATGGAATGACAGAATTATTAAGTCAGGCTTATTCCAACGGGAATGGGATTTTTCAATGTCCTCCTTGGATGAAAGTGTTAGCCCGTGATACTGAGGATGCACTCACAATTTTAGACAAGGACAGAACAGGAGGAATTAATATTATTGATCTGGCTAACTACAACTCTTGTTCTTTTATTGCTACACAAGACCTTGGAAAAGTATTACCTGATAGTTGCTTTGAAGTTTTAGGGCGCTTTGACCATTCTGATATCCGAGGTTGTAATTTAATGGTGGTTTAAAAATGAAGAGAAAGAAGAAAAGTAAAAAGAGAAAGGACCATAGTTAATTGCTTTGGGATTGTTTTCCAACTTTTATCTATGACTTGTCATAAATTTTGTAATCAATAGAAAAAACTACGACTACATCTGAGAAATTAAAAAATTAATCAGATGCGAAAAATTGTTTTTCTTCTTTTCATAGGGCTGTCTTTTAGCTCATTTGCACAAAAAAATTACTTTGTAAAAAAAGGAGCTGTCGCCAAAGGATACGATATGGTTTCTTATTTTAATAACGAAGCCAAACAAGGAAACAAAAAGATTTCTACCCAATATGATGGAGTAAAGTTTTATTTCTCATCTAAAGAAAACCTTAAAAAATTTCAAGAAAACCCTAAAAAATACATTCCTCAATATGGAGGATATTGCGCTTATGCCATGGGAGTAAAGGGGAGCAAGGTGTCTATCAATCCTGAAACCTTTGAAATCAGAGATGGAAAATTGTATTTGTTTTATAACAAAGGTAGAACTAATACCTTATTATTATGGAACAAGGAAGGAGCCGAGGAATTGAAAAAGGCAGCAGATAAGAACTGGAAAAAAATTACAGGGAAATAGAACATAAGCTTTGGGGGAAGCTTATAAATGAAGTAGAGATAAAAAGAGGTGATTTTCGCCTCTTTTTTCTATACAAAAAACAAATAAACCTCAATTAGTTAATTAAAAAAAAATCTGCTAACTTAATTGACTCAATCAACTTTAAAAATCACATGAAAAAAACCATTGACATTGCCAGAATATCCGAGTTAGAGAACAAAAGATTTGCACATCCCTTAGTGAGTTTTCTCGTCTCAATGATTGTGAAATTCAATCATAATATGCATCGATTAACAGGAATTAAATACACAGGAGTTATTTCATAAATGGTAGAAACATTTCATATAGCTGCCCAATATTTAGCTACGGTAGCGATCAGTTTTTTAGATAAAAAAGAAGACGATAGCCATACCAATCTAGGTTGGAAGGATGGATCATTGTATACACATCTGTTGAATGATCATTCTTGTACTTTATCATTAGATTATAAAACATTCTCACTCATACTAAAAAATGATGATGGATATCGAGAACAACTTTTTCTCAATGGGAAAACTCATTTTCAAATCATAACATGGATTCGTGGAACGACTCTTCAGGCGAAGTTAAACAAGCTATACGAATACAAACTTGATTACGAACTCCCTTACAAGAAACTAAATAGCGATGAAAAACTCTCGAAACCCTTAGATGAGGAGATTGATCAATTTATTAAAAAAAGGAATTTTGCTCAGCAAGCGATAGAAACAACCTTAGAAAATTTAAACATCGATGCTAAGGTGAGAGTATGGCCGCATCATTTCGATTCTGGAGCTTTTTTTATGGCCACTGATGAAATAGGAATTGGATTAGGAATGGCGATTCCTGATAGTATGATTGATGATTTTTATTTTTATGTGAGTGGTTACAAAGAGCATGAATCGATCATTCTTTCAGAGTCAACATCCTTAGATCAAGGAAAATATTATTCTGAAGGTTGGAAAGGTTTTGCATTGCCAGTTTCCGATACAAACTTAGAACAAGCTATTGATTTTCTTACACTTGCAATTTATCAATATGTAAAAAAATGAGTACAGCAGGATATTCGAAAACTCCTTTGTCAAAAAAGCTGGGGATCAAAGAAAATTTTTTGATTCAAATCCATAATTCACCAAAGAGCTACACAGATTTTTTTCACGAATTTCCCAGTGGAGTTATTATTTCAGAGGGAAGGCAAGGAAAAGAGACTGTTGACTTCATTCATATTTTTGCAACTACAGAACAAGAACTGTCTGATGCTTTTTCAATAGCGAAACCCAGCTTAAAAAAAACAGGTCAACTCTGGATTAGCTGGCCCAAAAAGAGTGCAAAAATTTCCAGTGAAATCGATAAGTTTTTTGTGATGAAGTATGGGCTAGATAATGGTTTAGTCGATGTGAAAGTAGCAGCCATAGACGAAAATTGGAGCGGTCATAAGTTTGTGTATCGAGTGAAGGATCGGTAGTTAATTAAATTTTTGAATCACTACTCTAGTAAATTTCACTTTAGTGGAAGTCACTTCCTCGTTATCGATCAGAATTTTCTTTTTGGTAACGAAAGCCAAAACAGAATCTGTTTTAATCTCCTT
>JANQMD010000057.1 GCA_028280265.1 Flavobacteriaceae bacterium | reverse complement strand
CTTTGCGATCATATTAGAAGCTGTATTTACAAAACTACTGATTGTTTGACCTGCTACCGGTGGGGAAACTATGGACCATTCTAACACACCATTGTTCGGTGCTTTAAAACCACCTCGTTCATAAGTTACAGTTCCTGTGGATGTACCTTTAACCAACAATACCGAACTACTGGCGTTGTCAGATTGAAGTGTAATGGTTCCACTATTATCCATGTTCCCTGTTAACTGAATAGAGCCCGTCTTTGTAACGATCATATTAGCTTCCGGATCAACAGTAAGACTTCTTACATTAATAGATCTATCAGCATCAAGTCGTGGGTTATTCTGCGATTTAAGTATGTATACATTACTAGTAGTGGTGGGTGCACCAGCACCAGGCGTCGTACCAGTACTTCGCCAATTGCCTGAAGTTTTCCAATCAGTACCTGAAGATCCAAACCAAGTAACTCTATCTGGGTCAGGAGTTGCTCCTTTACTATTAAAGGTAGCATTTGTTATTTGTGTACCTGGATGGGTATCGCAAGCTGAAAATCCTTGACCTGAATTTGGTCCACAAGCTGTATAGAATTGGTTCGTAAAACTTACACCTTCCGCACTTCTAAGTGCAAAGGTTACAGATGGTGCTTGGCTTACATCTGCATATTTCATTTTTATGCTACACAAATGTCTAGGAACTGTGGTTACATTATTTGCAGTCATTGTTCCTGCACTCACACCTTGCCTATATGCTACAGCAAACCTACTAAGACTAGCATTAAAGTTATCATTTATTACAAAATTTGTGTATGTAGGAAAGCCATTGGTTTGAGCTAAAATACTTCCAGTAGGTCGTAAATACTGAACGTTATTATTTTCTACAATTTTCTCTCCAAAGGCAGCTCTGTTGTAATTCAAATAAAATTGTCCAGCACCTAGTTTAAAAGGAGTATCCGTACGGATGTAGACATCTGCATTATAATAATGAGTACCAGACTCATTAGTATTTCTGACGTTGACCAAGCTAACGAAGATCCTTTGTCCAAAACTCGTTGAGACGCAAAGAACAATAAATACTATAGTTATTAGTTGTTTTTTCATATTTCTAATTTTAAGAGCAAAAATACAATATCTATCTTGTATAGGTGCTGTGTTTTATTTATTTATTATAGTTTTCTTAAAATTGTTCTCCTCTTCCTAGGTTAATTAACAATATGGCGTTAATGTCACTATTTTGGATCTGCCCGTTCATGTCAAGGTCTGCTGAATCATAACCACTTCTTCCTAAGAGTTGAATAAGAGCGTTTATGTCCGTATTTTGAATCTGACTGTTTCCATTAACATCTCCTGCATAAATTGCATATTTCCCTTGCATGAGTGCCTGATTGGATCCACTCACCTTATTTGCATTCACACTCAAATCAATCGTTCGGTTCAATCCAGATATCTCATGATTGTTTGTTGATACGACTCTTACGTGATTTCGATGTCGAATCACCAGCTTATAAGTCGCTGAGGCATTGAGTGTAATACTCACTGGTGAGGTTCCATCTACATCTACAATATAACCATCGCGTCTGAGCAAAGCAGATCGAGAAGCGATGACTGTGGAGGTATTAGAAGCGTCTCTCAATTCAAGCCATACCCAATCTACGATTGCACCTGCCCCTGTGGTTGTAAACACACTAGCATTACACGTTAAATTATCTGAGTAAGGACTGGTCGTTGGTATCAAATTAGCTACTCGTAAATCGTCTCGCATCAAATATTTTTCATTCGCTCTAGGATTCATATATGCACCCTGTAAAAATACCACTGGTGAAACTGTGATCTGACAGTTTAGAGAATTGCCGTCCGTTATGGTCCATCCATGACCGCTACTACCTGTAGCATTCATTAATTTCGTTCTAAGAGTATTGGAACGACAATACCTGCTATTCCCTCCATGGAAAGTAATAGTATTCGGTATCTGTGTCTCTTTTTCATCTTGAGTAGCCCAACCTATCAGAGTACTATCGTAATTCGCTGTAGATATCGTTGTTACTCCATTAAACATATCGTTCATACTTGTAGCACTGCCAATATCCCAATTCTCCAAAGTTTGATTGAAACTCGAGGCATCTCTAAACATATTATTAAACTGTCTTACCTTGCTAACATCCCAATCTGAGAGACGTCCTGTAGTACTAATACCACTGGACCTAAACATACCCGTTAAGTTGGTTACAGATCCTAAATTTGGAATCCCTGCATTGTCAGAGACTCTAAGGTTTGTACACCCGTAAAAAGCATTTTCCATACTACTCCACGGGATAGCACCCCATTGGTCTATAGACACAATCTTGTCTTTATCACCTGTATTGTTAAAATGAATTCTAGGGAAGGTTCCTTTGATATTAATCGTATAGGTTCCTGCCGAGCCAAAATCATGAGTAGCATTGCCTGTATGTAAGGTGCTTTCATTGGCATCTAAATAATCTCCATCTCCATTCCAGTCTACTTGGTAACTATAGGTTAATCCTGATACTGTTGGAATGGTTATACTTGTATTTCCTCCACTAACAGTCCATTTTGTTTTAAAATTATTACAAGAACTACCATTGGGAAAATACGTATTGATGATGGTATTAATTTGATTGGTAATCGCTGCTGCATAACCTCCTGTATCATAATTATTAAAAATGGTTTGTAGCTTTGCACGATCTCCATTAGCATCCCACAATCCATTAGCTAGTAACGCATCTCTCCAGCGCCCAAATTCTGCTTGATTCGCCGGTACAAGGCTTCTGTAATACAACAATCGATTGTATACCTCACAACTCTCTGTAACGGATGATGACGATGTATAAGTCCTAATGTTTGAACTAGCAGGAATGTTACCCCAAAAATGGAACAGAGGTAATAAATTCTTCCCTATACGCTCTGCCGTAGCTTGGTAAATATCTGTTATTGGAACTGCTAAATCATAATGGTAACTTGGATCTGTTCTATTTTCAGCTTTTCTCTTATCGTAAAGGAATTGATGCATCTGTCGTAGACCATTCCAACCATAAAGTGTGATAATATCAAAATACCAACCTGCTCCTCTCGACTGGTAAGGGCGCTGCGTTATCGCCACCATCCCTTGATTGTTACGGAACTCATTGGTCATCATCCAGTGCATCGCTGTGAGGTCTCTATCAAATTTCTCATGCTCCGTTGCCTTAATAGACAAATCCAAATCATTGTTCAAGGTAAAGAAAGTCGCTACTTGTACCAATTGCACAAAAACTTCCGCATATCCACCTTCCACCTTTGGTAAGAAGAGATCGTGACCTAACTCGTGCAACATAGTAGCTGTTCTAGTATCTGCTCTGTAATACGATTCTTCTAAAATTTTCAGCGGATTCCACCTTACATCATAAGTCAACCCATTGTAGGCATTTGTTTCCATCCGTTTGGGATATCCTGCCCTATTCTGACCAAAGGTACAGTCTACTAGTACATATTCTGCACGAACGGAAGCCGAAGGTCTTCCCCCCATACTGTTCACAAGTGCCATGGCCTCGTTCCATTTTTGCATCTCTCTGGTAATATCTGTAGCTGTTACCATAGACCTTGGTAGTGTAAACATAATACGATCGCTTTCAATATCTACCCAAGGAACATAATTGTTATTCAAATCCGTGATCCACTCATTGACATTTTGAGCTTGTCCTGTAACCATTCTAAAATAAGGCGATTTTATGGCACCACTAATGGTGATGTTTTGAGCTCCTAAACTCGCTCCCCAAGGAATTCTAATATAGATACCGCCTCCAAATGGATTCGCAATTTGCGTGGTGGTACTGGTAATTTTTAAGCTTTTCGAAATACGCTCAAAACGCTTTATCCTCTTATTCCATGCCCTTCTAACATGCGATCCCACCATGACTTCTACATTTTGATTCACCATAGCCTGAGGCACAGTTACCGTAATCAACTCCCCTGGGGCTGCATAATAGCCTGTCGGTCTCATAACTCCCCTATGGATGTCTACTAAGAAAATTCCTGGGTCTTGTACAAAAGTACCATTAATACTTACCTGAGCATTGCTCACTCGAGGAGCTGAACTACTTACTGGTCCTGGAAAAACATCCGCTTCTCTGAATTTTGTCCCCGCCATGGTAGACATCTTGCCCACTACAAATTCATTGTCAAAAATATCCTGTCGTAAATAATAGGTAATCTTCTGTTCATTGGTAAAATCTTTTACCAAATCGTAGGTAGCATTTCTATCGCTAAAAAGCGCTGTTCTATTCGCATCAAATGCTGCCAAATAAGCATCTATCTCCGTTTTTGCAGCTGTGTAGTTTCCACTAAAATTGTTGAGGATCGTATTTGTATGTGTCGCTTGAGCAGCTGCAGAGAGTGTAGCTGTTCCATTCACATGATTGGTCATTTGTTGTAAGGAAGCTTTCATGGCACTGATATTTGCTGATGACCCTGAAGCATTTACCTTAAAATCATCTACAATCATACTTCCTGTCTTCTCAAAAAAGACTTCTTGGAAATATTTCTCGTGCCATCCTAAAAAAGCGGATTGATTAAACATACCTGCTCGCAATGCGTTTACGTTCATATCATCAACATATATGGCTAAATTAGTCAAAGTACCATTGATACTTGCCGACCAGGTTCTTTTGACAAAGTCCGTACGAAAAACAAGTTTTACAGCTTGTCCCTTAGGCAAAGGTGTGGTGTTAACCTGTTGGCCCTCAAATACGCCACCCGACATCTGTAAAACTATGTTAAAATTATTTGCATCAGCATCTCTTGCCATCAGCACTATACCAGGATTGGAGTTTCCTTTGTTTTTCATTCCGAAAATAGGGATTTGCCCATCCGATCTAGAACTCGCGTATCGAAAATCAATTGCTATTTCAAACGAATTATTGGTTGCTAAGTTTCTCAAATTTGAATTGAGTGCTATATATTGTTTAGCTCCTAAACTTATTCCTTGTCCACTAGAAGACGGAGTGGCTACATAACTTGGACTTGTATTCGTAGAGTTGGTATAATCTCTAAAGACACTTGCAACGTTAGGACTCGTACCCGTATCCATCAGTGTATTGTCAAAAGTGTAATGAATTTGTTCTGTTGCAGCCGGAACATGGTTTACTGTAATGGGAGTTCCCGTGGCTTCTTGGCTACAACCTCCACTAACCCTTAATCGATAGTAGGTAGTCTGAGTAATCGTTGTTGGAACATAAGTAGGACTTGTGGCACCATCAATATTCGCATAGTTCGAATCAATGCTAGTGCTGCTTTGCCATTGATACGAGGTTGCATTCAGAATCGATCCATAGCCATAGCCTAACGTAATTTTATCATTTGAGAAATAAAATGTTTGAGCATTTTGAGGTGAAGATATTGAAAGTTTGGGTACATTTATTGTTATGGGCTCTGAAAACCCGTCAGTACATGTTCCTCTTGCTAAGATTCTATACTGTCTAGACTCAGTCAAATTACCTGGACTGTAACTAGACGTATCCGCTCCTCCTATATCTTGCCAACTATTTTGAGATCCAGAGACCAATCTGGTTTGCCATTGAAGTGACGAAGCATTTTGAATATTTGAATAGGAAAGTACCCCCGGATTCCCCCCACTACAACTTAAGGTCACATCATTGCTTTTTGTCCCAAATGTTGCCTCAGAGTTTACCAATACATCAATGCGATTGCTTGTTAGAGTTCCACAGCTATTGGTTGCCTTTAGCCTGTAAGATGTATTCTGGGTAAGACCTGCAGGAGGGTTATAAGTAGCACTTGTAGCACCAGCAATATTACCATACACCTGAGTAGCTGTTGGAGCACTTTGCCATTGATAAGAAGCCGCGTTTTGTACTGTAAAACTCAAGGGGCTTGGATCTCCTCCACAGGCTATTCTCTGATTCGAACTTGGGGAAGAAAAAACAATATTGTTGTTCACCGTCACGTCAATTCTAGGACTTGCTGCTGTACCACATTTATTGGTTGCCTTTAGCCTGAAAGATGTACTCTGGGTAAGATCTGCAGGAGGGTTATAAGTATTACTGGTAGCGCCAGGAATATCAGTATAAACCAGAGTAGTTCTTGGAGCACTTTCCCATTGATAAGAATCCGCGTTTTGTACTGTAAAACTCAAGGGGCTTGGATCTCCTCCACAGGCTATCGTCTCATTCGAATTTGGGGGAGAAAAAACCATGTCGGTTTTTACAAATAAGAAAATTCCAGGACCTGTTACAGTTCCACAGCTATTAGTTACCTTTAGCCTGTAAGTTGTACTCTGGGTAAAATTTGTAGGAGGATCATAAGTAGCACTGGTAGCGCCAGGAATATCATTATACCCACCAAGAGTTAAATTTGGATTTATCACACTTTTTTCCCATTGGTAATTCATATCACTTGACACAGTTCCATAACTTAATCTTGGAGGAGTCGCACCACAAATTACGGCCCGATTCGGAGGGGGTTATTCACTACAATACCATTATTAAACGTTACCGTTATTACACTCCCTCTTACATCACCACAGGCATTGGTAGCCTTTAAGCGGTAGTAGGTAGTAACAGTAGGGGATGGTGGAGTATAGGTTTGACTCGTGGCACCACCAATAGGTTCATACCCAGCAGAAGCACTTTGCGTACTTCTTTCCCATTGATAGGTATTCGCATTCTGTACATTATCATACCCTATTGTATTAGGAATTGCATTACAAGATACTGTTTGAATGCTATTTGCACTGGGGGTATTCACTACAATGTTGTTATTTACTGTTACCGTTATTGCATTCCCTCTTACATCACCACAGGCATTGGTAGCCTTTAATCGATAATAGCTAATACCACTACTTGTTGACGATGGAATATAGGTTTTACTCGTGGCACCACCAATAGGTTCATACCCAGCAGAAGCACTTGTCGTACTTCTTTCCCATTGATAGCTCGCCTCATTTGAAACAGTCCCATAACTTAATGCTGCAGGAGTCGTACCACAAGTGATCGTTTGATTCGAACTAGGGGTATTCACTACAATGTTGTTATTCACTGTTACCGTTATTGCATTCCCTCTTACCTCACTACAGGGATTGGTAGCCTTTAATCGATAATAGCTAATACCACTACTTGATGACGATGGAATATAGGTTTTACTCGTGGCACCATCAATAGGTTCATACCCAGCAGAAGCACTTGTCGTACTTCTTTCCCATTGGTAAGAAGCTGCATTTTGTAAAGTTCCATAACTTAATGCTGCAGGAGTCGTACCACAAGTGATTGTTTGATTCGAACTAGGGGTATTCACTACAACTGCTGTATTATCCACAGTTACCGTAATAACTGCTCCTGTTTTTTCATCTACACCATTTCCTGCTTTCAATCGATAATAAGTCGTTTGAGTAAGACTTGGTGGGGCGTATGTCTGACCTGTTGAAGCTCCTAGAGCATCCGAAAAAGTATTATTGTCAGTACTCTGTTCCCATCGGTAACTATTTGCATTGGACAATGTTCCATAACTTAATCTTGGAGGAGTTCCTCCAGTACAAACAACCTGGTTGGCTGATGGATTCCCAATGCTTACTGCAGAATTAATAGTCACGGTAATCGTAGCTCCTGTTAATGTGTTACAGGTACCCGTAACTTTTAATCGATAGTAAGTCGTTTGGGTGATTCCTGATGGGTTGTATTGCTGACCTGTTGAAGCTCCTGGTGCATTGGTAAAAGTACTGTTATCTGTTCTGTGTTCCCATTGATAGGTATTCGCATTTTGGATCGTATAACTTAAAACAGGAATGCTAGCATTGTTTACTAAATCTACTGTTCTGGTTCCTTGAGGTGAAGAAATTGAGAGTGCAGGTACATTTACCCTGATTTCGGGTGAAAACACAGCTCCACAAGTTCCTCTTGTAAAAATTCTATATATCCTTGACTGGTTCACAGTACCTGGAATGTAAGTAGCGGTATTAGCACCAGGTATTGTCACCCAACTACTTTGAGATCCAGACTGGAGTCTGGTTTGCCATTCAATTGGTCGAGTGTTTCCTGTAACACTTGTATAGGTGAGCGTTGGACTCCCTCCGTTACAGTTTGGATAGGTAATATCATTGGTTCTTGTCCCAAATGTCACACAATTAGCCGTAGCTGTTTCCTCAGGTTTTGAATTTTCGCTTCGGGTAAGAGTTTCTTCCCTAGGAGAATCATCTACATTAAGATTTGTACCTGAAGGTGAGGAAAAAGTTGCGTAAGTTTGAGCTCGTGTAAAATTAAAAACTAGTAAAAATATGAGAGATATTTTTAAACTGTTAAAATATAATTGTTTAGTCAAAATAGTTTTATTTATAGTTTTTACAATATAAGTTTTGTTTTCAAGGTAAATGAAACCCAAGCAAGACTTGGGTTTCTCACACAATAATCGACTCTTCTATATTAAAAATGAATCAATGTTGTTTTCATCCTCATCACAGGCTTGATTTATCGATTGCGTCACAAATTCTTTTTTGACAATCATTTTGTTATGATTAAAATCTTTATGTTTCATATAGTCTAGTTGTTATTTATTCTTTGTTTCCTGATATCTTTTAGTAATACACCTATTTTTATAATTAATAGGGTTGTTGCCTAATTGTTGTTTTCTCTCTTGTTTGTATAGGGTTTGTCCAACATTCTATTACTACTTCATAAAATCCTTCCTTAATGAAAGATATTATCTATACGAACTAGTACAATTAGTAATTTATACTAAGATTAAAAAATTTGAGAGATTAGAGGTAGGGAAATTTGTTAACTACGTAACAAATATTTGTTTTTAAACCATAGTAGCATTTACTAACTGATGATCCTGATCTATACTTGTAGTTTTCTAATTTTAAAATTCATTTTCTTCAAAGTGTATTATTGTATAATGCAAATATTAATAAGTTTTTCGAAAAACAAGCATTTTTTTAAAAAAAATTTACACCTGTAATACATACTTTACATATTAAAACTTTGATTATCAATGTTTTAACTTAATTTTAAACAATAAAAAAATATAAAACAAAAAATATTTCTTTGATACAATAGAAAACTTTTGTTTCTAATTCGTAGAATAATTCAAATTAAATCTAAAAATAAAGTTTAAATGATTTGCCGTTCCCGCATGTCAGGCTAAGTTGGAGCCTAAGCGAAGGCGAAGGATGCCGAAATCAAGACATAACCCCTAAAATAGTTGTCTTTAGGTTTCCGTTCTTGTCTGCTCTACCTAGCCGTCAGGCAGACGATAAGCATAAGACTGGTTCACGGGAATAACATTACTACTTGTTAAATTCAGTTTAATTTCATGACCATCAATTCGTATTCCCTTTTCTTACCACAAACCAAACTCCAATCAATACCATAGGAATGCTTAAAATTTGACCTGTATTTAATGAATTGAACACCCAATCTTCTCTACCCTCTACTTGTGCCTCTTTTAAAAACTCGATAAAGAATCGCAGAGACCAAAGGCCAATCATAAAGAGACCAAATAGATACCCTTCTTTCAATTTCTTATCTGTCTTCCAATAGACTCTCCATAGAATTACAAACAGTATAAGGTAGCTAAACGCCTCGTACAATTGTGTTGGATGCCTTGGTACCGTCTCACCTACTGCTTTGAAGATCACGCCAAAATCTGAATTCGTAGCTTTTCCAAAAATCTCTGAGTTAAAGAAGTTTCCTAGACGTACAAAGAAGGCTCCTAATGCAGACATAATCACCAATCTATCTAGAATGAATAGGATCGATTTTTGCAAATGCTTCTTGCTGTAAAAATACATGGCTATAATAATCCCTATGGTAGCACCATGACTCGCAAAACCAGTATAACCAGTAAATTCCCACCCTTCCAACAAACCGAATAAAGCTGTTTCATCTGGATTTTGCTTAAACGGAAGTATAATTTCTAACAAATGATTCTGATAGTAGTCCCAACTGTAGAAAAATACATCTCCCAAACGCATTCCAAGCAACATAGAAACGAACACATAGATGAATAAAGTGTCTAGCTTTTTAACATCGATTTGATCTTCGATATAAATTTTCTTCATCAATCGAAGTCCAACTACAAAAGCCAGCACAAACATTAAACTATACCATCGAATGACGAAAAAACCTAAGTCTATTCCTAAAGATGGATCCCATACTACAGATAAAAAATTCATATTTATATTTTTATGATTAGGTAAGTCGTGTCACACTAAGCAGAACCCTGAGCGGAGCCGAAGGGTGTCGAAGTCGAATCGAGATACGAGACCTAATTGTATTATTTATTATTAACTCGTCATTGCGAATCTAATGAAGCTCGCCTACGTCGGGCAGGCAATTTGTATCTTAATAAAAAGATTACTTCGTCCTATTCATTATTTATTCTTTTCAGGAACTGGATCGTACCCACTACCTCCCCAAGGATGACAACTAAATATCCTTTTTATAGCCAACCACCCACCCACAAACAAGCCTCTTTTTTGTAGTGCTTCAATTGTGTAATGTGAACACGTAGGCGTATATCTACAGGTAGAAGGCGTGTAAGGAGAAATGGCTACTTGATAAAATCGCACTAACAATATAAATGGATATGTAACGATGCGTTTAAAGTTCAAAGTTGAAAGTTGAAAAGTTTAAACTGGCGATGCAGAGATTTCTCGTCTTGAGCGATAGTCGAAAGGCTCGAAATGACATTCATACATTTCCATATTTTTACATTGCTACATTGTTTCATTATCAAATTGTTACATTAATCAATTACCACATTAATTCATTAAATCATTACCTCATTAATTCATTACCCTATTAATTAATTGTATACGTAGTTCCTTCTCTACCATCTTTTAGTTGAACTCCAAGTTCTGCCAATTCATCTCTAATTTGATCTGATAATGCCCAATCTTTATTTTCTCTGGCATCTTTTCTCAACTTAATCAATAACTCCACCACTCCATCAATCTTTGCAGAACTCTCTTCTTTTGCATCATTCAACAGTCCCAAAACATCATACACAAAGGCATTCATGGTATCTTTTAAAATTGTCAAATCCTCCTTTGTAATGGTTTCTTTTTTATCTTTTAATTGATTGATCATCTTTACTCCATCAAACAAATGAGCCACCAAAATAGGCGTGTTAAAATCATCGTTCATTGCATCATAACACTTGGCTCTCCAACCAGATATATCAACACTTGAGGATCCGCTCGATACAATCTGCTCCATAGAACTGATGGCTTCCATCAATTTGTTATATCCTTTTTCAGAAGCTTCCAAAGCGTCACTAGAAAAATCTAAGATACTTCTGTAATTTGCCTGCATAATAAAGAACCGTACAACACTTGCAGAAAAGGCCTTGCTTAGAATTTTGTTCTCTCCAGTGAGGATTTCATTCGGCAGAATAAAGTTTCCTGTAGACTTTGCCATTTTCTGACTGTTCAACAACAACATATTGGTATGCATCCAATAATTTACTGGATCCTTTCCAGAACAACACTTGGATTGAGCGATCTCACATTCATGATGTGGAAACTTTAAATCCATTCCTCCACCGTGAATATCGAACTTCTCGCCAAGGTATTTTGTACTCATCACTGAACATTCTAAATGCCAACCTGGAAATCCATCTGACCAAGGTGAGGGCCATCTCATAATATGGCGATCGTCTGCTTTCTTCCAAAGTGCAAAATCTTGAGGGTTTTTCTTGTCCGATTGTCCGTCTAATGTTCTTGTATTATGAATTGCGTCTTCAATGTTTCTTCCAGACAGGATTCCATAATTATTGTCTTTATTGTAGGCTACCACATCAAAATAAACGGAACCGTTTACCTCATATGCAAATCCTTTTTCAATGATTTCTTTAATCATTTCTATTTGCTCTACAATATGTCCTGTAGCAGTAGGTTCTATACTCGGAGGCAAAAAATTGTACTTGCTCAAAACATTGTGGAAATCTACCGTATATCGTTGTACAACTTCCATGGGCTCTATTTGCTCTAAACGTGCCTTTTTTGCAATTCGATCTTCCCCTTCATCAGCATCGTTCTCTAAGTGTCCTGCATCTGTGATGTTTCTTACATAGCGAACCTTATAACCCAAGTGTAACAGGTAGCGAAAGACAACATCAAAAAACATAAATGTTCTAATATTCCCTAGATGTGCATTACTATATACAGTAGGTCCACAGACGTACATACCTACGTATCCCTCATTAACGGGTGTAAAAACTTCTTTTGTTTTGGTAAGGGAGTTGTATATTTTTAGTTCATTCTCTTTATAGAGTTCCATAAAAAAAGTGTCTATTTATCGTCGATAAAGATAGGCACTTTCTTAAGAATAGTGAAGAGAATTCTCATTCGATTCTCTTCTATTTTTGGTTAGATTTTAAGAAGTTTATTTCTGAATTGTAAGTTCACTATACTTCCCATCAATTTTTAACAAGTCATTCTGTGAAGACATCACAAATTCTCCTTTGATGCTATAACCTGAACCGCTTGTTTTTTTGCTGTATGTATCTTTTGAAGATGTGACCTTTAGCAAACTCTCAAATCCCTTTATATTCAATGTAGCATCAGATTGTCTTAACATGAGCTTGAATTTCTTTAGTGATGGATTCAATCTTGAAATGGAGACATCTCCAAAGGAAGAATCCATGGTGAAATCAGAAATTACTTCTTTAATTTTCACATCGCTAGTGCTCGATTCCAGTTTTGAATTAGCAACCGATGCAAAAGAAGCATCGGTTACATTGTTCAGTGATAAATCAGCGTTTTCCAATCTATTTACATCCACCGCTGATGAATAAATTTTTAAGTTCCCTCCTTTTAAAGCTACTGCATCAAAACTTCCATAAGATACTTTTCCTGTAGCCTTGGTGTCTGGCAATTTAATCTTACTATGTCGAGTGTTTAGGTTAAATGTAGCTCCTTTAGGAACTTTTATTTTGATGGTCTTTTTAATCTTTACTTTCTTCCCATCTAAAATTTTATCTTCTTTAGAATACCTCCATTTGTTTTTGGATTTAAACGCTTCCTTGATTTCCTTATTGGCTTTCTTTAATTCTTCTCGAATCTCTTCTGTATCTATTTCCTTTAAAGATTCCATGGCTATGGAAATTGCATTACTTATCAGTTCTCCATCAATATTAATCTCAACTCCTTTAGAAAGCTTTTTCAAGTCTTCTTTCATTTTCTTAGCATTCTTCTTCATTTCTGTTTTCCACTCCTTGTAATGCTCAGATTTTTTGAACTTTTCCCAATCCTTTTTCGATTTAATGGTGATGTTTCTCACACTATCTTTCCATTGGATGTAGTAGTTTCCGTCTTCGTAATACTTATCGAAATCAAAGTCTGGAATGTCTACTTCAGGGATTTTAAAATCGAAATTGAAATTTGGAATGGAAATATTTGGCATTACAAAATCAAAGTCAAAATCTGGAATTTCAATATCTGGCAGTCTAAAATCGTTTCCAAAGATGACGAAGTCATTATCGAAATGAAAAGAGTTATTTCCCCTTGAAACAATTCTTACTTTGCTACTGTTTCCCATGGCTTCAAAATTGAAGTCTTTCAGATACTCTTCTGCTTTTTCTTTGGACATCCCTTCTATTTCGATGATCGTTTCAATAAAAACCTGATTTTTATTCCAAGTCGTTACATCAATGACTGCATTGGAAGCATTGATCTCTACTTCTACATCTTTCTTTACATTGAATGTCTCTGTAAAGGTCTTGGATTGTTTCTGTGCAAAGCCCGAAAAGGCTAGACAAAAGAGAAATAGGGCAGTTATTTTATACAATGTTGTTTTCATTTTTTGTGTCTTTTAAGTCTTTTAAATCATTTAACTGTTTCTTTAAGCGCTGTAACAGTTGTAATCGTAATTGTAAATTACGGATCAATGCATCGACGGTTTGATCGTTAACACCTTTTGAAGTGAGCTCTAGCGTTAACGTCTTATATTCGTTTGTGAGTTCTTTTACCTTTTTTAGATAAGTATCTACCAACTCTTTATTTTCATCAGTCATATCTAACTGACTCAATTCTAATTTAATACTGTTTGTGTAATAGGTTTCTATGGCATTCAACTCTGGTGAAATGTTTCCCAATTGAATCTTAGGTTCTACATTTTCAGTTGGAGCGCTTCCCTCTGTAATAACTGGTGGTTCCACTGTCTTTCCAGAGTCAATAAATTGAATTCCCACAGTAACCAGTAGCGCTAGTGATGCCGCGATGGATAACCAATAGATATTTCTACGTTTTGGTTTCTCTTGATGCAACTCTTTCATCAATTTACTCTCAAAGTTGAGAGCGTGTTTTTCTGACAAGCTTGCAGATTCTTCTGGATAATTTTCCAATAATTTTCTAATATCCTTCGGCATAACGTAACTGTTTTAACTGTTCTTGTAATTTTTTCTTTCCTCTCATCAAATGTGTTCTGGAGGTCACTTCCGTAATTCCCAACACTTGAGAAATTTCCTGATGGTCATACCCTTCTAACAAATACAACGAGAGAACTACTTTGTATTTTTCTTTCAATTGTCTGATACATCCTACTATTTGCTGCATGCTAATACTGTCTTCTACCTCCCAATCGTCATTTTCAGCAAACTGATGTGTTTCTTCATTAATAGAAACCAACTCCAATCGCTTTTTCTTCAACTCATCAATACTCTGATTAATAACGATTCTTTTCAACCAAGAACCGAAAGTCACCTCTCCTCTGTACGTATCAATCTTCTTAAAAGCTTTTATAAAAGCATCTTGCATCACATCTTCCGCTGCAAGATCATCTTTCATATATCGCCTTGCAACCAAGAACATCGCTTTGCAATAGAGGTTGTACAACTCCATTTGAGCTTTTGCGTCATTCTTTTTGCACCTCTGAATAATACTGTGATGTATCTGTTTTGTCTGACTCATTTGCTGATTAGTTACCCTATAGACGACACTTATTTTTTAGTGTTGCACTTTGCATGCTATTTTATTTCTAAATTTACACGATTATTTTTGTGATTCAATTTTATGCCTAAAAAACGCTCCTTTTCTTTGACTGAAAAAGATGGTATTCCACCACCGGAAACGACCAGTAAGAGTGCTGCAAAAAAAATTCAATCGAAAAGAGGAAAACAACCTTCGACTCAAGAATATGTAGATGGGATTTTAGGTGGAAGCATTCCTTTTTTAAGTAGAGCGATTACATTGGTGGAGAGTACTCGTCCAAAACATCAAGAGCAGGCAAATGAAATTTTAAAAGCCTGTTTACCGTATGCAAACAAGTCCATTCGGATTGGCATTACTGGAGTTCCAGGTGTTGGAAAAAGTACATTCATTGAGGCATTTGGAAAACATCTCACATCAAAAGGTAAAAAAGTTGCAGTATTGGCTGTTGACCCCAGTAGCTCTGTGAATAGAGGAAGTATCCTGGGAGATAAAACACGTATGGAGCAGTTGGTTACTGATCAAAATGCTTTCATTAGACCTTCTCCTTCTGGAACTTCTTTGGGAGGTGTCGCACAAAAAACGAGAGAAAGTATTATTCTCTGTGAAGCTGCAGGTTTTGATACGATCATTATTGAAACTGTCGGTGTGGGTCAGAGTGAGACGATGGTACATTCCATGGTCGATTTCTTTTTGCTATTAAAAATAGCAGGCGCTGGCGATGAGCTACAAGGAATAAAAAGAGGAATTATTGAAATGGCAGATTCCATTGTGATTAATAAGGCTGATGGAGAGAATGTAAAGAATACAAAAATTGCAAAAGTAGAGTTTAACAGAGCTTTACATCTATATCCTCCTAAACAAAGTGGTTGGCAACCCAAAGTTTTAACGGCCAGCGCTCTAAAAAATATAGGGATCGATTCAATTTCTGATATGTTAGATGACTATGTTAAGAATACCAAAGAGAGTAATTATTTCTATGAGAAGAGAGAGCAGCAAAATGAATTTTGGTTAGCGTCTACCATCAAGCAAAGTTTGCAGGACTCTTTTTTTAAGAATGATCAAATTCAGCTAGCACTCTCAAAAGAATTAGAAAATGTGAAGAATGGCGTTTCTACTCCTTTCTCCTCTGCAAAATCACTCTTAAAACTTTACAATGACAAAGCTTAGAGAAGCCAAGTATCTATTACCGCTCGTTATTTTTGCAATTTTCATATTAAATCTTATTCAGGGAGCTAACACACAGCTTTTAGCGGATGAAGCTTATTATTGGGTCTATAGTCAAAACATGAGTTGGGGTTATTTTGATCACCCTCCCATGGTGGCTTTGTGGATTTTTATCAGCGATTTCTTTTTCAATCATGAAATCGGTGTTCGATTTTTTTCCTCTGTAAGCTATATTGGAATCATCTATTTGATTTGGGGTACAATCCAACATCCAAAGAAAAAGCAGTATACTTGGTTGTATTTATTGCTCATTTTTTCTACAGGGTTGTTAAATGCTTATGGTTTTGTTACCACACCAGACACACCTTTGATGTTCTTTCTAGCACTATTCTTATGGAGCTATCGAAGGTATTTAAGTGAGAAAAAGCTTCTCAATTACGTATTCATTAGTATTTCTATTGCGGGTTTATTTTACAGCAAATATCAAAGTGTTTTAATCATCTTTTTCGTTTTGCTTTCTAACCTAAAGTTGGTGAAAGATTACAAGCTTTGGTTGGCTTTTTTGGGTTCTATCATCATTTACAGTCCTCATCTTTATTGGCAGTGGCTCAATGATTTTCCTTCATTCCGATATCATTTGTATGAAAGAGTCTCTGTGAATTCATATAAGTTTAGAGACACGTTGAATCATTTTCTAAATGCTGTCATCATATTCGGACTTACCTTTTTCTCTATTTATAAAGCATTTTTCAAAAGGTTTAAAACCAAAGATGCTTTTTACCGAGGACTGAATTTTATCATTATCGGTTTTTTTGTTTTCTTTTTCTTCTCAAGTTTTAGAGGACATGTGCAACCGCAGTGGATATCTCCAATTTTATTTCCTCTGATTATTATTTCTTTTAATTATCTCATAGAAAACAAAAAAGACTTGAAGGTCTTTAACTATTTAGCAATCATCAATATTTGTATTATTCTTTTTTTACGCGTGGTGGTAGCAAATGAAGGTCTGATTCCTTACAAGACGCACTTTCACGGTCACAAACAATGGGCTCTTAAATTAAAAGAAAAAACTGAAGGCTATGAAAAAATGTTTATCAATCGTTATCAAGAACCTTCTATTTACTGGTTTTATGCTCAAGAAAAACCGCATCATTTAAGTATTTATCTAGGACGAAAAAATCAGTATGGATTGATTCCCGATAACAATCAGTTTCAAAGAGATACTATTGTTAAAATAACAAGAATTCTCGATTCTCTACCAAAAGATTATACTTTCAAAAAGCACAACAGGAATTATTTGTATGCCACTTATATAAAAAGTTTTAACCCTAATAATAAATTGAGAGTTTCCATAAACTCCCAAGAACCCATAGGGTTCAGTTCTAATAAACTGAATAGTTTCACAGTTACTTTTTCTAATCCATACAATCGAGAGATTCATCTAGATAAGCACAAGTTTTTTATCGTCTTTCACAACAAGGTTGCTGAAAAAACAGAATCGATTCCTTTGCACAAGGCAATAGGTATCATTCCTGCTAAAGGAACTCTTGTAACTCTTTTTGAATTCGATGGACGAGATTTAAAAATTCTAACAGAAGATTACAAAAAATTTGGAATCGGAATGCAAGTGACAAACAAGGTGAAAGCTAGTAGTATTTCTAGTGTGTATCCTTTTTCAATAAAAAAATATTGACTCATTCGAGTTCAATTTTCTTAAATTCAACTCACTTTTATTATATACTGATGAGCAAGTAAGTCTTCTTCGAATAATGATCACCATTCCTTTGATGAAAATGAAAAAGTATCAATAACAAAACATTTCTCTGATACATTGGAAAACTCTATATTTGATTTTATAGAATAATTTTAATTAAATTTAAGAATTGAAGCAGCTCTCCCCTACATCATTTCTCGTGAAATTTTTGTCTCTATGGATTTTGACATTTCTTTTAACCACAATTTCTGGTTTTGGGCAAAAAAAGATCTCACCTGAGTGGATTACCATCGATGACGGACTCTCGCAAGGGTTTATTTCCGCTTTGTACCAAGATACCAATGGGTTTTTGTGGATAGGTACAAAAACTGGGTTGGATCGATACGATGGACGGTCCTTTAAAAATTTCACAAACACTTCCTTTGATATTACAGAATCGCAAAACCACCAAATTAGGAGTATTTCTGGTAGTCGAGAGTTTTTATTACTCGCTACTGAAGGAAATCTTTACCTTCATTTTCCAAAATATAAAAAGTTTTATCCTTTCAAATTTGGAAAAGGTTTTGGACAAATTTACAAGCAAGATGATCAAACCTTTTGGTTAGTCGCCGCAGATGGAAACCTTTTCAAGCTGCACGTCAAAAAACAAATCCCACATACATCTTCTGTTGATTTTGATTTTGATACGTATTTTTCTATCGAAAAGAATGCCCACACGGATGTCAATTCCTACTATAAGATTTCTCGTTTTGAAAATAGCCTTGTTTACTTTCAAAAACAAGGTTCCTACAAAGAATTAATGCTCTTCGATCTCGAAACCGAACAACCTAAATCATTGCCCTTGTTTAAATATTCGAAAGTAGCATCGGGTAAAAAAATTGGATACGTTGTTTTTGATGATAGCATTTTAGTATATACAGATGAAGACCTCTTTGTATTTCATCAAGGAATATGGAAGCAGTATACGTTTCAGACTAAGATTATTAATGCCTTAAATCTTAAAAAGCAACAAAAGGTAGTTATCAGTACTCTCAATGAGTATCTGTTTTTTGACTACACCTCCATTAGAAATGGTCGAATGAATCGTTCAAATGCCTCTTTGATTTATCCGACTAAGAAGACACAATTTTATAACGCTTTGGAAGATTATTCAGAGAATATCTGGATAGGTACGGCTGGCTATGGGCTGATAAAAGTTAGCAAAAAACAAATGAAAATTCAGCACTTCTTTGAAGGGAAGTCAATTTATGCAAAACCTTTTGTGTCCAAAAAAGAGACTGTTTTTATCAATAATCCCACAACAGGAGAGAAATTACTGATCCCTGGTGACCCAAAAGAGTCTGAATATATCAAACAATTTTCAGAAGCCCATAGAGAAGTGGATTTTGTTCAAAATTCAAGTGATGGTACTCTTTGGGGATTGTCTATTAGTGGATATTATATAGATATCTACAAACTAACACCAGTAGGTTTTCGCTTTTTTTCGCGTGTAGATACCAAATTCGGTTACCACATTCGTTTGTTCGATATTGAGCCAAAGACCAATCAATTGATTATTGCTATTGGGGATCGACTCATTTATATAAACCTCTACACGGGTCAAAAAAAAGGTTATCGACATCGCAGATTCTTAAATCTACTGTCTTTATTCATTGAAAAAGAAGATCGATTGTGGTTAGGAGCCGAACAAGGTTTATTGAAGGTGGAAAAAAATGGTGATTCTATCAAACATCATTTGTTACACTCCAAAAACAGCAACCTTATCAGCAATCGGGTCGCCTCCATATACCAAGACAAGGACGATACCACAAAACTTTGGATTGGTAGCAAAGGAGCTGGTTTACTCACATATAATATTGAAAAAGATTTTTTTGAACGTCCAGACATAGAAGGAAAATTTCCAGACAATACGATTTATGGAATTTTAGAAGACGATTCTCAAAATTTATGGTTGAGTTCCAACAAAGGTTTAATTCGTTACAATAAAACTTCTAACGAAATCAAACATTTTACCAAAAACGATGGACTACAGGGAAATGAATTTAACACCTATGCATACAAAAAAGGGAACAATTCACTTTTTTATTTTGGAGGCACTAATGGACTGAGTATTTTCAATCCAGATGATTTAACTGAGAATGATTATCTAGCTAAGTCTTTCATTACTGGTATTGAATTAAATAACAAACCTTTAAAGAGTGATATTAGTTATGAGTACCTAAAAAATCTCGAGCTTGATTATATGGAAAATAATTTAAGCTTTACTTTCGCTTCTACTGAACTCACTGCCGTACAAAAAAACCAATTTAGTTATTATCTAGAAGGTGCTGAAGAAGATTGGACACATACTTCTCTAAACAATAAGGCTAACTATTTGAATTTACGTCCTGGCAGTTACACATTGAAATTGAAGTCTAGTAATAGTGATGGCATCTGGAATTCGTCTTACCATTCATTGAATATCCACATAAAAGCTCCATGGTACGAATCTAACATTGCCTATTTTCTCTACTTTGCTCTAATTCTTTCATTCATCGTTGGAATTGTAAAATTTAGAGAGAATAGAATTAATCGTATTAGAGAGCAAGAAAAAATTGCTTTGGAGAATGAACTGTTAGAAAGTAGAATCAATTATAAAGAAAAAGACCTTATGGATATGGCTAATGCCATATCAGAAAATGAAAGATGGAGGGAATATCTCTTAAATTTCTTACGGGATATTAAAAAAGCTAGAGGCAGAGCTAAAACAAAACTATACAACGATCTGATCAATCAAATAAAAACGAAGACGTCTATTGAGAACAGCCGAAAAGGATATCAAAAACATATCGATACATTGAATAATGAATTCAACAGTAATTTATTGGAACAATATCCTAAACTTTCTAAAAATGATCTTAGGTTGTGTGCTCTAATTAAATTAGATTTTACTACCAAAGAAATTGCCCTTATTCAGAACATAGAAGTTAGATCTGTCTACATCAATCGTAGTAGGCTTAGAAAAAAAATGGGATTGTCTAATGAAACTGATTTGGTAGCGTTGTTAAAATCTATCAGTTAATAAATAACGTGAGTTCGACGTAAGAAATAATCTCTTATCTATATTCATTTATTTGTAAATCAACAATTTGGATTGGATTGTCATTCCTGCGTAGGCAGGAATC
>JANQMD010000041.1 GCA_028280265.1 Flavobacteriaceae bacterium | reverse complement strand
TGAAAACATTGATTTAGTAAATGTTGATGAGCTGTCTAAAATTACTGATGAAACGCTAGCGATAAGAAAAAGAGAGATTCCAAAAGCTGAGGCCCTTATTGAAACTCATAAAAGTGAGTTCAATGAGTGGTTAGATCACAGAAGATTGGTACCCGCTATCAATGCGTTGAAAGAATCTCTTGAAGCCATCCAGAAAGATGAAATTAACTTTCACAAAAAGAAAATAAAAGACTTTGATCTAGATCAGGCAGAAATGCTAACGAATAGATTTATACAAAAAATTACCACTCAGTTTGTAAAACATTTAAAGGAGGAAGAAACCTCTGTAAATGATAGCATCCAAGTGATGTCTAAAGTCTTTGGCAAAGCCTAAGTAAACAAACTCTCATGCAAAAAATTATACGAATAGGTACTCGCGATAGTCAATTAGCACTATGGCAGGCAAAAAAAGTCCAACGCTTGTTGAACGAGTTGGAATACGAAACAGAAATAGTACCTGTGAAATCTACGGGAGATATTGTATTAAACAAACCTATCTACGAGCTTGGAATTACAGGTGTTTTCACGAAAAATTTGGATATCGCTTTGTTGAATAACGATATTGATATTGCTGTTCATTCCATGAAAGATGTTCCTACAGTTTTACCAGAAGGAATTGTACAAGCTGCTGTTTTAAAGCGTGCCAATTACAACGATATTCTCGTTTTAAAAGACAACGAAGAATTTTTTGCGCAAAAAGAAGCAACCATCGCAACAGGAAGTTTACGAAGAAAAGCAATGTGGTTAGACCGTTATCCGACCCATACTGTTGTCGATTTGCGTGGGAATGTAAATACGAGATTACAGAAATTGTCAGATAATGAATGGAATGGGGCAATTTTTGCTGCCGCTGGATTGGAACGAATAGGATTGAGACCCAAAGGAGCTGTAAATTTGTCTTGGATGATTCCAGCCCCAGCTCAAGGAGCTATTATGATTGCTGCTTTGGAAGAAGATGCATTTGTAAAAGAAGCATGTGCACAACTCAATGATAGGGATACCGAAATATGCACAGGAATAGAGCGCGAATTTCTAAATCGATTAGAGGGAGGCTGTACAGCACCCATAGGAGGTTTGGCAATGATTGATGAAGTGAACTCTGAAATTAATTTTAAGGGGGTATTGTTGTCTCGAGACGGAAAAAAGAAAATACAGGTTCAGAAAAAGGTACCTGTTGGAAGGCACAAATACCTAGCAAAAGATTGTGCTAATTATATTATAGACAGAGGTGGAAAGCAATTGATTGCTGGCGATTTAGGAGTCGAAAAACGAGTGTCGGTATTCTCTACTAAAAAACTCTCTGAGGCTCAAAAGAAATTGTTTCACAACGATATCGCCTCAGACAGTTCTGATTTTATCAAAATTCGATTCAATCGCATACCACCAAAGCTGGTAAAGAATACCATTGAAAATGTTATCATCACAAGTAAAAACGGAGTAGAAGCTGTTCTCAACAGTTTTACAAAAGATGAATTACAATTTAGTAATATATTTTGTGTAGGAAGAAGAACGAAGAAATTAATAGAACAGAAGATTGGTGCTGTAAAGCATTCAGCTAAAAACGCTGCAAAACTGGCGGAATATCTATCGAATGAAATTAAAGGGCAGGAAGTTACCTATTTTTGTAGTGACTTGCGTTTAGATACCTTACCCGTAGTTTTATCTGAGAATGAAATTACCGTTCACGAAGTGGAGGCATACAAAACAATGTATAGCCCCGCTGAGGTGAATGACAAAGTAGAAGGGGTTCTTTTTTATAGTCCATCTACAGTGGAAAGTTACGTCCAAAAGAATGATACTGACAAAGTTGCTTTTTGCATTGGAGCATCTACGGCAAAAGAGGCCGCCAAACATTTCACCAACGTTAAGGTTGCCAAAGTACCTACAGTGGAAAGTGTTATAGAATTAGTAAACCTTCATTATGTACAATAGAATGCGAAGACCCAGAAGAAACCGTAAATCAGCTGCCATACGAGCTATGGTAGAGGAAACTACTCTGTCTGTAAATGACTTTATCTTTCCTTTATTTTTGATTGAGGGGACAGCGTTAAAAGAAGAGGTACCTTCTATGCCTGGTATTTACCGATATACTTTGGATCTAATGTTGGAAGAAATTCAAGAATGTATGGATCTCGGTATCAAAGGATTTTGTGTCTTTCCTTCATTGGATGAAGACAAAAAAGACAAGTATGCAACTGAAGGTTACAACAAAAATGGTCTATACATTCAGGCATTAAAGAAGATCAAATCCAAGTTTCCTAATATTGCTTTAATGACAGATATTGCCATGGATCCGTATTCCAGTGATGGACATGATGGGATTGTAGAAAATGGTGAAATTTTGAATGATGAAACACTAGAAGTTCTTGGTAAAATGGCTCTAGTACAAGCAGAAGCAGGGGCTGATATTTTAGGACCTTCTGACATGATGGATGGTCGTGTGGGATATATCAGAAATGTCCTAGACGAAGCAGGATATACGAAGGTGTCAATTATGTCCTACACAGCAAAGTATGCAAGTGCTTTTTATGGCCCCTTTCGAGATGCCTTAGATTCTGCTCCTAAGTTTGGCGATAAAAAGACCTATCAAATGAATCCTGCCAATGTTAGCGAAGCGCTGATAGAGGCCGATTTAGACATCCAGGAAGGAGCTGATATGTTGATGGTAAAGCCAGCTTTGGCGTATCTCGATATTATTAAATTATTGAAAGATAACTACGATGTGCCCATTACAGCGTACAATGTAAGTGGTGAATATGCAATGCTCAAAGCTGCAGCAGAAAAGGGATGGTTAGACGGAGAAAAAGTAATGATAGAGAGTTTGTTGAGTATCAAAAGAGCGGGAGCGGATATCATCTTAACCTATTTTGCAAAAGAGGCGGCCAGAATTTTGAAAAATAAGATATGAATTTATATGTGAAATGTGGTACTGGTGATGAAATGGTAAGAGTAAAATCGAGTGCATCAACACGCTCAGATCTACAGATGGAAAAAGGAGATGAATTCACAATTGACTGCCCGAAGAGTGGTAAAAAGGTCAAAGTACATGTTAACGATGTCCGTGCAGAAGTAAATAAAACTATTATTGTAATTGGACTCGGAATAGGTGTTGTAGCTACAATTGTTTTGTGGAACCTTTATGGTGCTATAGGAACTGTTAGCGGAATCATTCCATTGCTATTCTTTCAGCAAGAAAAGAGAGCAGTAAAATCGTTTAATTCATTCATGATTAGAAGAAAATAATATGGAATTTAAAAAATCGCAGAAGTTATACAACAGAGGATTGGAGAACTTAGTAGGAGCAGTCAACTCACCAGTGAGAGCATTTGCCTCTGTAGGAGGAAATCCTTTATTTATAAAGAAAGCAAAAGGGTCTAAGATCGTGGATGTAGATGGGAATAGGTATGTCGACTTGGTATTGTCTTACGGTCCCATGATTTTAGGACACAGGCACAAAAAAGTACAAAGGGCAATTAACAAGGCACTAAAAAATGGGTACTCTTTTGGAGCTTCCACTGAGAATGAAATCAAACTAGCGAAAATCGTATGCAATGCATTTCCAGGAATGGACAAAGTTCGTTTTGTAAATTCAGGTACTGAAGCTGTGTTGAGTGGAATCCGTCTAGCAAGAGCATTTACAGGAAAGGATAAGATTATTAAGTTTTCTGGTTGTTATCACGGGCATCAAGATGCGCTGCTCGTAGCAGCAGGATCAGGTTTGGCAACGTTGAGTCTCCCAGGGAGCAAGGGAGTCCCAGAAGGAGCCGTGAAAAACACTTTGATCGCCACCTATAATGATTTGGACAGTGTGAAGAAACATTTTGAAGCTCATGATGATATTGCTGGGGTAATCATAGAGCCTATTGGGGGTAATATGGGAGTTGTTATTCCACAAAATAATTTCTTAAAAGAGCTAAAAGATTTCCTGGAATCCAAGGGAGCATTGTTGATTGCCGATGAGGTAATGACTGGCTTTCGATCTCAATTTGGAGGTGCACAAGGATTGTTAGAGGTAGAAGCAGACATTACTTGTTTAGGAAAGGTAATTGGCGGAGGGTTTCCAGTAGGAGCCTATGGTGCTAGGAATGAAATTATGGAAATGGTCGCTCCTTTGGGAGGAATGTATCAAGCAGGAACTTTGAGTGGAAATCCAATTGCAATGGCAGGAGGAATTTCTACATTGACAGAATTAAAGAGACAAAATCCATATGAACTATTCGATACCATCGGTGAGCAAATAGAGAATATTTTAGTAGAGGCAGCTAAGAAATATGGTGTAGACCTTACAGTGAATAGATTTGGATCTATGTTGAATCCATTTTTTACATCCAAACAAGTGACGAACTTTGAAGAAGCCCAAACATCCGATACAGAGAAGTTTGGTGTATTCTTTTGGGAGATGATCAAAAATGGTGTGTTTTTACCGCCATCACAATTTGAAGCATGGTTCTTAAGTTCAGCAATTACTGAAGAGGACATAGAAATTATTAAGAAAGCAGTGAACAGCGCTATGAAAGCTGTTTCGGAGAATTGAAAATTATAAAATGTCATTCCGAACGAAGTGAAGGAATCTGTTTAATAAGATTGCCACGTCACAGTAGTTCCTCGCAATGACTTAGAAGTACAAGAATATGATCAAAAACGATTTATTTTTAAGAGCTTTAAAAGGAGAAACAGTAGATAGACCTCCTGTATGGATGATGCGTCAAGCTGGACGGTATTTACCAGAATTTATGGAGATTCGAAAGAAGTACGATTTCTTTACGCGTTGTCGTACTCCTGAGCTGGCATCCGAAATAACTGTGCAGCCTATTCGAAGATTCGGAATGGATGCGGCGATTTTATTTTCTGATATCTTAGTGATTCCCCAAGCGATGAATATTGAGGTAGAAATGAAACCAAACTTTGGACCCTATCTGCCAAATCCTGTTCGTGATCAAAAAGGGGTGGATAAGGTAGTAAACCCAGACGTATACGAGGAGTTAGGCTATGTGATGGATGCGATTAAGGCGACTAAAGAAAAATTGAATGATGAAGTTCCGTTGATTGGTTTTGCAGGTTCTCCATGGACCATCCTTTGTTATGTAGTAGAGGGTCAAGGATCTAAAAACTTTGCAAAAGCCAAAGAGTTTTGTTTTACAAATCCAGTTGCTGCTCACCAATTGTTACAAAAAATAACAGATACAACGATTGCTTATTTGAAGGCAAAAGTGAAAGCAGGTGTCAATGCAGTACAAGTTTTTGATTCATGGGGAGGAATGCTATCGCCTACAGACTATCAAGAGTTTTCCTGGCAATATATCAATCAGATTATCCAAGCGTTAAAAAATGACGCTCCAGTCATAGCCTTTGGAAAAGGATGTTGGTTTGCTTTACAAGAAATGGCAAAATCTGGAGCCTCAGCTTTGGGAGTTGATTGGACATGCACGGCCAGAAATGCTCGTTATTTATCTGGAGGGCAGATAACACTGCAGGGAAATTTTGACCCCTCACGACTCCTATCACCACCTGAAGAAATCAAAAAAATGGTGCATCAAATGATTAACGAGTTTGGAAAAGACAAGTATATTGTGAATTTAGGTCATGGGATTTTGCCAAATATTCCTGTAGAAAATGCGAAGGCATTTATAGATGCAGTAAAGAGTTATAAAGTTGAAGGCTAAGAATTAAGAGTTTTATAAGCTTCGTTCGTGACTCAATAATCACAATTTAAAATCATAGAGGTGTCTTTTTTGAAAGTAATCAGAGGGCTAAATATTAGGCAAATAAAAAGCCTATTTGTTTGGTTTTTAAAGCACCCTTTGTTTATGACTTCAACGGTTTATGCGACCTATACAACCTATCGGATTTCTCAAAAAGAATTCCCAGACATTCATGGTGGACATAACAAAGCAAATGCCTTTCGACACGCTTTATGGAATGTGATCATAGCAAAGTATGCCAGTCGTTTTTCAAAAAATCCATCATCTGTTTTAGATTGGACGAAATTGATAACAGATTGGCACGAGGAGTTCTCACCTAATGAGGCATTGGCAAAAGCAATGGATTTGCATAATAATCAAATGGGTCGGTATTTTTATCCAGCCTTATCCAATAAAAAGAACCTAGAGATTGTTCATTTTCTCAAAGGTCAACTCATGAATGCTGTGAAGGTAAAAGAAGTATCTGAAATCGACTCGACTTCACAACAATTGATGTATCTTGAAGACTGATATGGAAAGAAACCCCATTTTTCAGATTCGTCTAAAAGAGGAAAGCGTTATTCATGTGTTCAAGGTATCAGAAAAAGATGCATGGTCCATTTGTGATTTTGTGACCGCCAATGAAGATCGACTCTTAGACTTCTTTCCAAGCACCAGAGCACAGAATTTAACTCCAGATTTATCCAAAAGATTTGTTGCTCAAAAAGAAAAACAATTCCAAAGCAATGAGGAATATTTGTATGTGTTAAAGCCAGTTGATTCTCGTAAGGTTATTGGATTGGTATATCTCAAAGAATTGGATTGGGAAAACAAGCAAGGAGAGTTTGCGTATGCCATTGATTACAATTATGAAGGAAAAGGAATTACCTCACAAATTGTGAAAAAAATATCAAATCACGCTTTTCAAGAATTGGAATTGAAGACGCTGCAAATTTTTGTTCACAAGACCAATATTCCTAGTGTAAGAGTTGCTGAAAAGAGTAACTTTGTATGGATCAGAACCGAGAAAAATAAATTTCAACCGAAGGGAAAAGAACCCATGGATATGGAGCTTTATGAAAGGTATAAAAGTTGAAAGTCTGAAAGTTCAAAGTTAAAAAGTATAAGATTAGAAGTGATAGAAAAGGCTAATTTCCAACAGCAACACCTAATAAAGTATTGGATTTTGAGTTACGTTTGATCACACTACTCACTGATAATTGATAATTCATAATTGAAGTAAACACAAATGCCACATTTTATTTTAGATTGTACAGAAGCCATTTTAGAGAAAAAGGAACCGAAAGTAATCCTGCAAGAAGTTTTTGAAACGGCTTATTCTACAGGGCTTTTTGTAAAAGATGACATCAAAGTAAGGTTGAATCCTTTTACGCATTCTCTGGTCATGCAAGGGGATTCTGATTTCATTCATGTTTTTGGAAACATCATGCAAGGAAGAACTGATGAACAGAAATCAGACCTTTCTAGAAAAGTAGTAAAAAGACTCAAAGAAATGTTTCCAAAAGTGCCTATCATCTCAATGAATATTAGAGATTTTGAGAAAGCTTCTTACTATAAAAAAGACATGGTGTAATCGTATAATTATGCAAGGAATCATCAAAGGAATTCAGGCTTATTTTGGCGCTTTTAAGCTCATGTCAAAGCTAAAACTATGGAAGTACTTTTTCATTCCCATTACAATTAGTGTGGTAACTGCAATGGTCATTGGTGGATTTTCTTATGCATTCTCCGATAACTTAGGTGATTATATTGCAAGCTTTTGGAGTTGGGAATTTGGCAAGGAAACGTTTCAGGACATCAGTTCAATTTTTGGAGGTTTTGTCATTGTAGCGATTGGTTTCTTACTGTTTAAGCATATTATTCTTGCACTATCAGCACCTTTTATGGGAACTGTTTCTAAAAAAATAGAAGAGTATTTGTTAGATCGACCCGTAAAAGAATCTGAATCGTCTTCAATGCAGCTGCTCATTCGAGGAATTCGAATTAGTATCAGAAATTTATTTAGAGAACTCATCTTAACATTACCCATTCTATTGTTAGGATTGATTCCTTTAATCGGACTTTTATCCACCATACTTCTCTTTTTAGTACAAGCCTATTTTGCTGGATTCGGAAATATGGATTACACATTAGAACGACATTTTAATTACAGTAAAAGTGTCAGGTTTGTCAAACAAAATCGAGGGTTGGCCACTGGGAATGGACTATTGTTTATGCTATTTTTATTCATTCCTTTCATTGGTGTCATTTTGGTTTTACCATTTTCTGTAACAGCCGCAACCATTATCACTGTCAATCAAATTCAACAGGAAAAAAAATCATGAAAGAACAATTTTATCAATACATACAAGATCTTCAAGATACCATCACTTCGAGTTTGGAAACCATGGATGGACAGGCTAAGTTTCAAGAAGATTTGTGGAAACGAGCCGAAGGTGGTGGAGGAAGAACGCGGGTCATTGAAAATGGAGCTATTTTTGAGAAGGGAGGCGTGAATATTTCTGCTGTACACGGAGAACTACCTGAGCCTCTTAGAAAACAATTCAATGTAGAATCCGGAGATTTTTTTGCCTGTGGTTTGAGTTTGGTGATTCACCCTAAGAATCCAATGATCCCCACAGTTCATGCCAATTGGCGATACTTTGAGATGTACAATTCATCTGGTGACATTGTCACTCAATGGTTTGGAGGTGGGCAGGATTTAACGCCTTACTATTTGTTTGAAGAGGATGCTGTACATTTTCATACAGTCTGTAAGAAAGCTTGTGACAAATATGATGCAGATTTTTATCCAAAGTTTAAGGAAACCTGTGATCGTTATTTTTGGAATACACATAGAAATGAAGCTAGAGGAGTAGGAGGCTTGTTTTTTGATTATTTAAAGGAAACACAGGAATTTTCGATGCAAGATCGATACGATTTTGTCACTGAAGTTGGCAATAGTTTCTTAGACAGCTATCTAACCATTGTAGAAAGAAGGAAAGAAATGAGTTATACCAAAGAGCAAAAGGATTGGCAAGAAGTGAGAAGAGGACGTTATGTTGAATTCAATTTGGTGCACGATCGAGGAACGCTATTTGGCTTAAAAACAAATGGTAGAATCGAGAGCATATTGATGAGCTTACCACCTACAGTTCAGTGGAAATACAATCATCACCCCATCAAAGGAAGTGAAGAGGCAAAACTGATTGAAGTTTTAAAAGCTCCAAAAAACTGGGTTTCTTAGTTTGTGAAATTCTTAACAAAAAAGTGGTTATTTGATTTAAATTTATTAAAAAATCAAATTTTGACTCTCTTTTTGAATAATCTTCAATAAAAATTTCTTTTCAAAAGAATTATTCAATGGGAAAAGCTGAGGAAAACTCGTCGGTTTTTCGTACTTTCGCAATCTCAAAACAATATTTGTAATGGCAAAATTCGAAGTGAAACTACCTAAAATGGGAGAGAGTGTTGCAGAAGCGACGATCACAACTTGGTTAAAAGAAGTTGGAGATACTATTGAATTGGATGAAGCAATTGTAGAAATTGCCACTGATAAGGTAGACTCAGAAGTTCCAAGTGAAGTAGAGGGAACTTTGGTGGAGATATTGTTTGACAAAGATGCGGTAGTTGAAGTGGGACAGACCATTGCCATTATCGAAACTGAAGGTGGAGAAGTTACTGTAAGTACACCAGAACCCAAACAGGAAGCTGTCACATCGAGCGAAGTCGAGATGCCAAAGGAGGTTGCTGCACTAGAAGAAACTATCGAAACAGCCATTGAAACAGTTTCTCAACCGATTGCTAAAACTTCAGATTCAGGGAAGTTCTTTTCACCATTGGTAAGAAACATTGCACAAACAGAAGGAGTTTCCATGCAAGAATTAGAGGCAATGACGGGAACAGGAAAAGATGGCAGAGTTACAAAGAATGATATTTTAAACTACATCGAAAACAGAAGTGCTGCACCAGCCGCATCGAGTGCAGTGAAGAAGCCTTCACAGCCAAAACAACCATCTGTAAAGAAAGAAGTAGCCAAAGCCGCTCCAGTTTCTGTAAATGGAGGTGATGAAATCATAGAAATGAGCCGAATGGGAAAATTGATCTCCAAGCACATGGTAGATTCTGTTCAAACGTCGGCACATGTTCAGTCTTTTATTGAAATAGACATGACAAATATCGTTAACTGGAGAAATAAAGTAAAAGATGCATTTTTCAAAAGAGAAGGTGAAAAGCTAACCTTTACGCCCATTTTAATGCAAGCTGTGGCTTCTACTATAAAAAAATTCCCACTGATCAATATCTCAGTTCAAGGCGACACGATCATTAAGAAAAAGAATATTAATCTAGGAATGGCGGCCGCGCTACCTGATGGAAACTTAATTGTTCCGGTAATCAAAAATGCGGATCAATTGAATTTGGTAGGAATGACCAGACAAGTCAATGATTTGGCCAATAGAGCAAGAGCTAACCAATTGAAGCCTGATGAAATTCAAGAGGGTACTTATACGGTAACTAACGTAGGAAGTTTTGGTTCTGTCATGGGTACTCCCATTATAAACCAACCACAGGTTGCTATTTTAGCCTTAGGAGCTATCCGTAAAGTTCCTGCGGTGATTGAAACTCCTGAGGGGGATTTCATTGGCATTCGTCAGAAAATGTTCGTCTCGCACTCTTACGATCACAGAGTCGTAAATGGTGCTTTGGGAGGAATGTTTATTAAGACCTTAAAAGAAACTTTAGAAGCTTGGGATGTAAATCAAGAGTTTTAAGGAGTAGTAAATAAATTATAAAACCCATCTCTTGTGAGATGGGCGGGTCTTTGGGAGACCGAGCGGGAAACTTTGCACTCCCAAATATTACTTAAAGTATATATTTATAAATAAGAACCCTCTATTTATCTTTAGTGATATGGGTTATTTTGAAGCTTTTCTTCTTTTAAGTAAAATTTTACAGATATAGAATCCCCTTTTTTAAGCATTAAACTTTCTAATTTAGATGTTTTCCATCCCATTGCACCAGCTTTAATATTAAATTCACCAGGGACGACTTTAGGATGGAAACTAGTAGAGTCTACATTGTCAAAAATTACATTATTTATCCAATAGATGGGGTGAGGAATTACAGATTTATCCTTTAGCTGAAAAGTTTGGATGCTTAAATAACTATAACCTGACTTTGAATGCAAAATATTTATTTCGTGACTAGTGCTATCTTCCTTTTTACGAGTTTTGTTTTCTTTACAAGATAAAACAAAGAATACAGTAATTAGAAATATTAAAAAATTAGCAACCTGCATTCGTCCCTTTTTGTGTTCGTGTATTACCATTTGAGTTTTTTTTGGTTAATTCAATATTAATATTATCAATAATTCTTGCTCTATCTGAATTATTTGGGAAGGCTGTTTTAAACCATTGTGTTTCTTCAAAGATAGGATTCCCTGAACTATCATTAATGAAATTTCCATTTAGATCTCTTTTTCTCCAATGAGTTAATCCACCCCAAGCTAAATCATTATAAAACCGATCACTTAAGTTGTAACCTTTATTAGTTCCATATTCTTTTAAAGAATTAGCTATGTCACTCACATAGTTCCTGACAATTTCAGCATGTTGGGAATCATTCAATGTAGGATAAACATTTGTACTATAATCTCTAAAAAAATCTGCAAAATTTGATTTAGCTTGAACATAATCAACACCAAAAGATGCAACAATATAAGCATGAATAGATTCATGCAATATGGTTCTTGCCCAAGATAAATCAGTAGCATCAGTCCAAGCATCAGAATCAAAAGTTGTAGTAGCTTTTTTATTCCTTCTATCATAAACAGCTTTTGTCTGTCCTGTTCCGCCTGTAAGACTAGCACTTTTAACTTCCCAATTAAACCCTGGAGAGTTTCCTGCGAATTTTGCGACTATGAAACCTACTCCATTGGTAATGCCTTTTAAATCATTTAAAATAGACTTAAGACACTGCTTTAAGTTTGAGTCATCAATTTGCTCTTCAAATAAAAATACTTCAATAGATGAATGTGTTCCTGTAGTTAATGCTATAATGGCTTTCTTTGCTAGTTGTTCTTTTTCGGTAGTTCCAAGAAGATCTACAAGTTTTGTAATAAGTCCACCTTCTCCATGTTCGTTTAGCCAATCTTTTTGTGCTGTGGTTAAGGAAAGTCTGTCGGTAAGTAGTTGTAGATAGTCAACAGGGGATTCATACACCATTACACTTACTCCAGACTGTGTCGTTACATTTATATTACTTTGCCCCACACCACTACTGCCAGCTCCAGAACTTCCGTTACCATTGGTTAAAGAAGACCAATTTCCTGACACTACACCATTATTATTAGTACAAATCTCCATAGAAATCCACTCTTGTCTTGGAGGTGTACAAGCCCATTTAATCTCACAATTACATCTTGCTCCATAAGGATGCTTTAAAGTTCCTGTACAAGAGTACTGAACTAGGACACTTTCATAGTAGCAGTTGGTTCTAGTTCCACCACCTCCTGGAGATTCTGGATAATTGCCTACTTCAACTTCGTCCAATTCAACATTAATATCATTTCCACCTACTCTATGAAAATGGCCTCCTCTATTAGTAGAAGAAGTTTGTTTAAAAGTATAGGTAAGTAGTAAGGAGCGAGATTCACCATTGATATTTTGCAATACTACATTTTGTACAATATTACTAGCTTGTCCTGCTCTTTTGGCTAAAATGTTATAGGATACTTTTGTTCCTTGTTCTACTTTTTTGACAGCGTCAGAAATAAGAATTAGTTCTCCTTGCTGTGATGTTGTTCTGTTGGTAGATTTATATACATCCGTCAATTGTTCTAATTGAAGCTTGTTAACCAAACTAGTAAATTTTACATCTTTTTGTAGTTCACTAAAATTTGTTGTTGTTACTACAGGTTCGGAAGTCAATAGTACATTTCCCTGCTGAATCTGATTTTCTGGTTCATGTTCACAATTCCATAGGAATGTAGAAATTCCAAAAAGAAGTATGCAAAATCGTAAGATACTTTTTATTTTCTCTTTTTTCATATTTATTAGATTATCGTTTTTATGAACAATGATCCAACAGGTTATGATTATTAAAAGAGGGACGGAAAACCATAACATGTTAGAAACTCTACTATACCAACTGAACATGAAAAATTCAGTTAGTACATAAAGACATAAAATGTCCTATCGTAGAGTTTTAACGTTTCCCGCTATTACAAAGTAATGAGTAATTTTTTAAATTCAGGTAGCCTTTTCGGCTACTTTTAGTAGCCAAAAAAGCTACTTTTTAAGGTTTACAAAAATAAAAATCATAAAAAAAGCCACTGTACTTCGACTCCGCTCAGTAACCAGTGGCTTTTTTGTTTTAAGAATGTCTATATTATTTAATATCCAAGAAAATTCCTCCGGTTAAAGATGGATTTGCTGCAATAATTCTTCCTGAAATTGCTCCCCCAAATCCTAAAGAAACTCCTAGTTTTTCTGTGATATAGTAACTAGCTTCTGCACCAACACCCACAAACTCAACATTGTTAGCAAAGATACTTCCTTGCGCTGCATTTTGAGCATTTAAACTTCCATTAAACGTCGATTCTACAACGTCTAGTCGACCAATCAACCATACCTTTTTATTGAAAAGATTGATTCCTGACTCCAGACCCAATCTCACTTCATCCGAAAAGTTTTGTGATCTGTTGTTATAACCTAAATATGCTTTGGCAAAAAACGGAATTCCATTAAAAGAAGTACCATATCCTACCAAACTCGATAGGTATTGATTGAATTCGCCATCTCCTGTTTGATAACTTCCGTCGCTACCTCCTGCGTTTTCTCCAGTAGGCAATCCTAATAATAATTTAACAGATGCAGACCAATTTCCTTTTCTAAAAAAATTATAATTCAAGCCTAGATCAATATCACCAATTGCACTGATACTTTCTCCTGGTTGTATCAATCCACCTGTAGTTCCAGAAAAAATATTGTTCTGAGTAGCTCTAGCGAAAAATGGAACATAGGCAATTACATCCAATTTGTTGCTGATTCCATATTCTCCATAAAAATTAAGGTTGAATTGTGTTCTTGTAACATTCGGATCTATAGCTCCAGTATCTGTATAATGCTGATCCGTACTTAAATACCAAGCTGATAATTTATAATATCCTTTTCCTTTTCCTTTAGACCACTGTCCATAAGTAAATTGGGTTAGTAAAAGTACCGATATAAGAGATAGTGTTTTTCTCACAAGTTTAAATTTTAGTCGTTTATTTCTCCGTGTCCTACCTTTACAGAAAAAGGCTTGCACCAATAAAGTAAGTATTTGTAATCGCTAATAGCTGTCTGCGGGATTGTATAAGAATGAGCACCGCTGAATACCTGCACTGCGCCTACCTCATAAGCTCCACTCACAGAATTTGGATTGTTGCTCAGGTATAAGTACAATCCTGGTAAGCTTGAAGAAGCTTGGTAATTACTTTCTACCTGTAAATCCAAATCATTTGAATTTTGAATTTCAGAGATCGTAAAATTACCTGTTAGCGTATAAGAACTTGTGGTAACAATCATACCAGATTTGGTAATAGGTCCTGTATTATCTACAGGTCCTGGTACTATGGTAATAGTTTTCTCGGCAGTAATATTAGTTCCATTTTCTCCAACAGCAGAAACACGAATCGTTGAAGTTCCTTGTGAAATTGCCGTTAACAATCCTTGATTGCTTACTGAGGCTATACTAGGGTTACTACTCACCCAAGTGAGTGAGGTTTGTGCTTCTTGTCCTATGTTATTAAAAAAAGTAGCATTTAATTGGTAGGTATTATTTACCTGTATTTCGTTGATGGGATTGTTAATGGCTATTCGCTCATCAACTCGATCATTAATAAAATCATCTCCTACACAACCAGTGAATGCAAAAGTGAAGAGAAGCACTATTGTAGTAATTTTTTTCATTCTAGTTTGAAATATTTTTTCGTTTGGTCGTAAACATTAAGATTCATTACAGAAAATTATGACAAACAAGAACTTTTTAACTATTTATGTGGAAAGGGAAGAGTAGATATCATTATCTTTAGCAGCACTTAAAAATCGTAAAATGATACTTATGAAAACATTAAAAAAAATTGTAGCTACACTTTTATTTTTCACATTCACAATCTCTGTTACATCTCAAGAGTCCGTACTTCTGAGGTACAATTACAAGAAAGGAGATAAGTATGTTATGGAAATGTCTCTAAAACAGAACATGGGATTTGCTGGAGGTATGAGTATGGATATGAAGTCTGAGATGAATATTGTTAGTTCTGACAAAGAAGGTTTTGAAATGGCTTTAAAAGTGAAAAAAATGGGCATGAATGTGTTGCAAGGTGGGCAGGAAATAAAGTTCAGCAGCGATATGAAAGACGAAGAGTTAGATGCTGAAGGAAAGAAATTGAAAGCTCAGATTGAGCCTTTACTTAAGGCTACATCTTATCAAACACTTAGTAAGATGGGGAAAGTTTTAAAATTAAGAATGGAACCAGATGTTCTTGGAACGAATGGAGCAAACCAAAATGTGATGACCTATAGTGTTTTTCCTAAAGAGGCTGTAAAAGTAGGATCAATTTGGACGAATGAACAAGATGTGCAAGGAGTAAAGTTGAAACTTATTTATACGGTGAAAGAAATTACTGCTTCATCAGTAGTTACAGACGTAACTGGAAGCGCTAATGTAATGGGTATTGAAGGAAAGCTAACAGGGAATTCTATTTTTGATATCAAAACTGGAAATACAAATTCCATGAAATTAGATATGAGTATTAGCATGCAAGGAATGTCTATGACTATGGGAACTGAGGCGACAATTAAAAAGGTGAATTAATTACACTTTATAAACGGAATACAAAAAGAGCCTCTCATATCAATGAGAGGCTCTTTTTGTATTGCTATTTGAAGAATCAGGTTTTTATGCTAACATCGTTACTGGATTCTCAATATAGGTTTTTAATGTTTGTAAAAACTGAGCACCGACAGCCCCATCAACCGTCCTATGGTCACAGGCCAGCGTGAGCATCATTGTATTCCCTACAACAATTTCTCCGTTTTTCACTACAGGTTTCTGTACAATAGCACCTACCGATAAAATAGCAGAATTGGGTTGATTGATAATTGAAGTAAAACTTTCAATACCGAACATTCCTAAATTTGAAACCGTAAATGTACTTCCTTGCATTTCAGCAGGAGCAATCTTTTTATTTCTGGCTTTACCAGCTAAGTCTTTTACAGAAGCTCCTATTTGCGTTAAGCTTAGTGTATTAGTGTGTTTTACAACTGGTACTACCAAGCCTTCATCTACAGCAACAGCAACTCCAACATGAATGTGACTGTGGTATTTTGTAACATCGTCAGACCATGTTGTGTTTACTTGCGGGTGTTTTTGCAACGCCATAGCACATGCTTTTACTACCATGTCATTAAAAGAGACTTTGGTGTCTGGCACCGCATTGATCACCTTTCTAGAGGCAATGGCATTGTCCATATCTACCTCTATATTTAAGTAGAAGTGAGGTGCAGTAAACTTAGAATTCCCTAGAGCTTTAGCAATTGCCTTACGCATTTGAGAATTTTTCATGTCCTCTGTCTTCTCTTCACCTGCAATTGCAAAGCTAGTTACTGGAGCAGCGACCACCTGTGCTGCTGGTTGAGTAGCAACTGGAGTATAATTCTCAATATCTTTTTTTACAATTCGTCCATTGTCACCAGTACCTTTTACATCAGCTAGGTTGATTCCCTTGTCTTTTGCGATCTTCTTTGCCAAAGGAGAAGCAAAAATTCTTCCACCACTATTGTTTGTAGATTCTACTTTCTCTACTTGTGCTGGAGCACTTTCTGTTTTCGGAGTTTCTTCTTTTGATACTTCTACTTCGTTAGATGCGGCAGACTCTGTAGCTAAATTACCCGACTTTTGCGCTTCGATAACAGCAGCAACATCAGTCCCAGCTGGACCAATAATAGCTAGTAAGCTATCTACTGGAGCAGATTCTCCTTCTCCAATACCCACATGCAATAAGGTTCCTTCATAGAAAGATTCAAACTCCATGGTGGCTTTATCAGTCTCAATCTCAGCGAGAATATCACCTTCTTCAACTTTGTCACCTATATTTTTTAGCCAAGAAGCAACAGTTCCTTCTTCCATGGTATCGCTCAATCTTGGCATGGATATCACTTCAACTCCCTGAGGAACGGTAACAGCAGCAGCTGTAGGTTCAGATTTTGTCTCTTCAGCCTTATTTGATGCTGGCTCCTCTGTCTTCTCTTCTTGTTTAGGAGCTTCGCCATTTAGCAGACCAGAAATGTCTTCTCCTTCATCACCTATAATGGCAAGTAAAGTGTCAACAGGAGATGTTTCACCTTCTTGAACACCAATATGTAATAGGGTTCCTTCGTGAAAAGATTCAAACTCCATGGTTGCTTTATCAGTTTCAATCTCAGCAAGAATATCGCCTTCTTCAATTTTGTCTCCAACTTGTTTTAACCATTTTGCTACAACACCTTCTTCCATGGTATCGCTCAATCTTGGCATGTTAATAATCTCCGCCATAATTTATTTGATAAAAGGATAATCTTCTTGTTCGTATACTAAATCATGCAATTGATTGATCTCAGGATAAGGCGATTCTTCCGCAAATTTCTCACACTCTTTCACCATATCTTTCACTTCCTGATCCACCTTTTTTATCTCTTCATCAGTTGCATAGTTCTTTTCTTTGATAATATCAAGAACTTGAGTAATCGGATCTATTTTTTTGTACTCTTCAACTTCGTCTTTCGTTCTATAATGTTGAGCATCCGACATTGAGTGACCTCTGTATCGGTATGTTTTCATTTCTAAGAATGTAGGTCCATCACCTCGTCTTGCTCTTTGAATCGCTTCATCAACAGCTTCTGCGACTTTTACAGGATTCATGCCATCTACAGGTCCGCAAGGCATTTCATAACCAAGACCAAGTTTCCAAATATCAGTATGATTTGCAGTTCTTTCTACTGAAGTTCCCATAGCATATCCATTGTTTTCTACAATAAATACAACTGGAAGTTTCCAAAGCATTGCCATGTTAAAGGTTTCGTGCAAAGAACCTTGTCTAGCAGCTCCGTCACCGAAATAAGTTAAAGTAACAGCGTCGTTTCCTTTGTACTTATCCCCAAAAGCAATTCCAGCACCTAAAGGAATTTGACCTCCTACGATACCATGACCTCCATAAAATCGATATTCTTTTGAAAAAATGTGCATAGAACCTCCCATACCATGAGAGGTACCTGTTGCTTTTCCATACAACTCTGCCATGACTCTCTTAGGATCTTCACCCATACCAATAGGTTGAACATGATTACGGTAAGCAGTAATCATTTTATCCTTTGTCAAATCCATTGCATGTAAAGAACCTGCTAAAACTGCTTCTTGTCCATTGTATAGGTGTAAGAAACCACGAACTTTCTGTTGTATGTAAACGGAAGCAAGCTTGTCTTCGAACTTTCTCCAAAATAACATGTCTTTGTACCAGTTGAGATAGGTCTGCTTGGTAACTTTTTTCATTCTTTCTGTTGTTTGTTTTTACATTTTAAAAACGCCCTCGTTTTTACGACAGCAATTACAAAAATAACTGTTTTCAATAGAATAAAAAAAGTAGTCTTGATGAAATTAATGACAACGTTTTCGTGAGCGAATTATTTGTCTTTAGCAATTAGAATTGTAGCCTTCGCACCCGTTGCCAAATTCCATTCATTGGATGAGATTTTATTACCATTGTCATCGTACACGACAAAAGCGGCAGTATTTGGACCAGAAGTACCCTGATTAAGTGCTACAAAAGATATTTTATTTAATCCAACTTCTAGAGGAATTGTAAAACCTTGAAAAGCTCTTCTTAGTGTAATATTAACAACCACAGGAATCTCATTTACTTTTATGGTAACACGATCTCCATCGGGATGTTGAAAATCTCTACAAGCAATTTTTACAAATTTAGACTGTGTTCGCACACTTCCTAAATCTTGATCAATAACAGGGTAGGGGGCATTGATTCTCTTCCAAGATTGTAAAAAACGCTCTTCGGCTATTCTTGCTGCGGTTAAGATTCCTTTGTTTTCAAGGTCTTTTTCTTTTTGCTTCTTTTTTAGGTCTTTTTGTTGATTAGCATAGGCCTTTTTAAATCCTTCCTTAGAGTCTTTGTCTAAAGTTTTTGGTTTTTTGACAGTCTTAGCTGGTACAGCCAAAACAGCCTTTTTTATCCCTTTCTTTTCATTTCCATTGGTATCAACCTGACTATTGGAAATCAGAGGAAGAAGAATGAAAAGCAAGCAAATAAAAATATGTTTTTTTAAAACCAAAGCGGATTTTTTTCTACTGTTACAACTACAAATATAATGCCGTTATGCTACTAAGTCGTTGTAAAACTGTTAAAACTTACTGATGGCTATTTTATGGGAAAGTTAAAATAGGTGTCTGGATATGGTTCATTCTTCAATGTAAAATGCCACCATTCTTTTGAATAGGGTTTAAATCCGGCTTCTAACATTAAATTTCTCAGGAGCATTCTGTTTGAACGTTGCTCTTTACTTAAATTTTCATAAAATGGATGTGAAGGAGTTCCAAAGAAATCAAACGAGCTGCCCATATCCAGCTCTTTTCCTGTCTTCCTATCTATTATGGTTAAATCGACCGTACTACCTCGGGTATGCCCAGACTTAGAAGCTATGTAATCCAATTTAAACAAGTCTTTTTTGTCAACATCAGGATAGTACTGACGCTTCATTAACGTATCGTTTAACACTTTAGCCCATCTTACAAAATGGTCAACAGCTTGTTGAGGTCTGTAGGCATCAAAAATTTTTAAGCTGAGGCCAAATTTCGATAATTTTGATTGCACCTTTTTTAACGCTTCAGCGGTTGGAGCACTTACGATGATCTTAGGGTTTTTATAGCCATCAATAGGTTTTCCTATAAAGTTGTTATGCGTGATGTAACGCATCTCTTGTTGAATCGTTGTATCTATATCAGATAGGTAGGTGAAACCTTTTGGTAAGTTCTGTGAACATGCTGTAAAAGAAGTAATAAGTATTAGGAATGATAAAACTTGTTTCATACGTCAAAAATATAGAAAATATTTAATTTTGCTGCCTATGAATGAATTAACATTAACGACCCCAGCATTATTATTTTCGGCAATTTCATTGATTATGTTAGCGTATACAAATCGATTTTTAGCTTATGCTGCTGTCATCCGAAATTTGCATGCTATTTATCAAAAGAAACCAGATGAAACGTTGCTTATTCAAATTCGGAACCTGAAAAAAAGGCTAACGCTCACGCGTTGGATGCAAATCTTTGGAATTACGAGTCTATTACTTTGTGTATTAACAATGTTCCTTATTTACATTGAATATCCAATGATAGCCGTATGGGTTTTTGGAATTGCATTATTGCTCTTGATTTTATCACTTGCTTTTCTGATTTGGGAGATACAGATTTCGTCTGATGCTTTGAGACACCATATCGCAGATATTGAAGAACATCTCAAAAAAAAGTAAGAGCCGTTTCTTACGAAACGAACTCTTACCAAGTAAACTAATAAAACCAAGTATTAGTAAGTTAATTAGAGTTAGCTGTCTAAATTAGTTACTAATTTTGTATCGGTTGATGATGGTAACTTAACACCCTCTTCAACGTCCATTTGTTATCTTTTAAAATCCAAAGATGAGTAAATTTCGAACTCACCGTAGGACGAATTTTTCCACTTTCTTTCAGATAGAAATGATGATCTCCCTTTTGAATTGCTCCGTAAAGTTTTCCATCATTGTTGTATAGTGGATAAACTTGTAAAGAGTTTGCAATCAATTCTCTTACAGGCTTACTATTAGGATTGCTACAGATGTTATTCTTTACAGATTGAATAAATTGTTCTTTCCCTAAAGTGATTCCCCCTGTATCGTGATAAAATTCTAGATCTTCACTAATAATGTCATCGAGAACTGAAATTTTACATCGATTAAAGGAAAGGTCAAAAATGATACTGTCTTTCTTTTTTAAATTTTGAAAGAGTTCAGTATTTCTATCTACTTGAGCTTCTGACATGATTGAAAAAAGAAACGTAAGAACTGCAATCAGTATTTTCATTAAAATACTGTCTTTGAAAAATCTTAATATAGTTTCCATAATACGGTTGGTTGGCTGTGCTATATCAAGCCCCGTTTGCATACAGGACTAGATCAGCATAAGTGGTTGGTTGATTGTTAATTTATTTTTTATCTAGAAGAGATTCCTCCTCCAGAAGAAGATTTTCTATTTACTTTTTGTGGATTTCCTTTGTATCTGATATCTCCACCGCTACTAGCTCTTGCGTTGATAGATTCAGAAGCATATACGCTAATGTCTGCACCACTACTTACTCTAGCAGTTACGTCTTTACTTTCTAATCCGTAAGCTTTGATTGAGCTACCGCTTGAAGCTTCTGCATTGTGGCTATTTGACTTTCCTGATAATCTCAAGTCAGATCCACTAGAAGAACTACTAGTAACATTGTCTGCGTCTAACTCCACTCTCAAGTCGGCACCACTACTTGTGCTTATGTCTACATCTTTTAATCTCAATACGTTTTGTGAAACAACATCACTACCACTAGTAGCTCTAAGTTCTTCAATGTCAGTAATTGTCAAATACACTTTGCGTGACTTTGCTCTCCAAATGTTTCTTTCTGTGTAGATTCTTAGCATGTCTCCTTTTACTTCAGTAATAATGATATCCTGAAGATTTTCATCAGCTTCCACGGTTATTTTTACACGATCACCTTGTGTAATGTATAAATCGAGACCGTTGCTTACTTTCACACGACTAAAGTCGCCGTTAACTTTTCTAGTTTCGGTAGTTACATTTCTGTTGCCATCAATTCTGTTGAACATGTCAATTCCACAAGAAGTAAATACGGTAGCAACGAAAAAAAGAATGGTTAATTTTTTGATTGTTTTCATCTGTTTGTAATTTTGTAGTTTTCTGAAAATGAAGAAACTAAAAATTCCTACACATTCAGGAACTCCCATAAATTTTGATCATTCCATTTTGCGAATTTTGAATGATAAAAATTTACGCTCGTTTCATGGTTTTAAGTTTTTGTTATGCTAATGTCTTTATATAGACGCTTGTAAACGAAATTAGGTTACTCAATTGTTCATTTAATATGATGAATTGTTTGTTTTATTCGTCTGATCCTTCAGAATCTTCCTTTTTTAGGCAATCTGTACAGTGTAATCCGTCTTCTGTCATTAAGAAATAATGCTCTACCATATCATTGTCATAGATATTGGTTGTATTGTCTATGTCGTCTAAGAATGTTCTCGAGGAATCATCGAAGTATATGGAAACTCCTTCTGGGATATACAACGTAAAATAAACCACTTCGTTTTTAGCAAAGTTTCCAAAATCTGTCAAGAAGAAACCATCTACATCAATTTTGTTATCACTCACTTCATAGTCGAATCGAATTCTTGAAGCATTGTCCTGGGCTTTACTCACATTCTTTCCTCTAGAACGTTTTCTTACCTCTACATAAGTTGTTTCGTCTTTGCTCTTTCGTACATCTACCTTTACATAGTTAGAATACCATTGGAATTTATCATTTACAACTACTTCCTCTCTATTATCTCGTCTTCTAAAGTTATATTGATAGTAAATATTATCATCATTAACAACATTCAACTTTAATGTATCATTAGGTTCGATGTAGAGTTCTTTCTTGGTAATGTTGCTTCCACTTCTGGCATGGCTGGTTCCAAATTCTATTCCTGTAAAAACGATCATTAAAAGAGCTACAATCCATATTCCCAATAATGTAAGAGACGTTGTTTTACTAAACTGTTTTACGTTGCTCGATAAAATTCTCAATCCAAGTACAAACAATACCAAAAATGGGAATCCTACTAATATTAATGTGCAGGTAACTAATAGCCAATTTGGTAAAGTAGAATCATACATAAAAGGGGGTAGAGACATGTACTCATCTTCTATCCCTAGAATACTAAAACTACCGATGGAAAAAAGTGCTAAAATGAAGGAAATTAATACAGAGGCAGATACAATAATGATAATTACTCCAATAAATTTACCAATAACACTAAAAAATGCCGTAATAATTTTTCCTAAGGTGTCTAAAAACTCCTGAAAGCCCGATCTAGCTTTTTTTCCATTTTTTTTTACACCAGAAACACCTTCATTCACTTTCTGAGTGACTTCATTGGCAGCATTTTTTATCTTCTCTGTTGCTGAGTTTAACTCTTCACGAATTTTTTTTTCTATGTTGTCAATGTTTACTGGCTCACCTTCCATTTGTAATTTTTCAGCTGTTGTTTTAGCTTCAGGTAACAATACCCATAAAATGATGTATAGTAATAAGCTAAAACCTCCACCAAATAGCAATAAAATAAAAGCCAAACGAATCCAGATAACGTCTACGTCAAAGTAATGAGCAATACCAGCTGCAACACCTCCTAAAAATTTATCATCACCATCTCTGTATAATTTTTTAGAGTTGTTTTTTCTTCTTGAGTATTGATAAGAATTATCGGTATATGATTCTTCACCTTCAGTATAGTCTTCAGGCTCCCCCATTATTTTTATAACATCACTGATGTCTTGTTCGTTTACAACTTGACGAGCATCTAATATCTTCTCAGATAATAATTCACTAATCCTAGCTTCTATGTCAGCTATGATCTCATTTTTTCCTTGTGGATCATCACTCAATGATTTAGCTATCGCATCTAAATACCTTCTCAGTTTTTTGTAGGCATTTTCATCGATGTGGAAAAAATATCCTCCTAAGTTTATATTGATAGTCTTATTCATCTTTCGTTGTTTTTTTGCTTGTTACTTGGTTTACAGCATTGATTAAGTTGCTCCATGTTTTGTCTAATTCTTTTAAAAACATGCCGCCATTTTCTGTTAAAACATAATATTTTCTTGGTGGGCCAGATGTAGATTCCTCCCAGCGATACGAGAGCAATCCAGCGTTTTTAAGCCTTGTGAGTAGTGGATAAATAGTTCCTTCTACCACAATCATTTCTGCACTCTTTAACGTTGAAAGTATTTCTGAAGTGTATGCATCTCCATGCTGTAAAATTGAGAGAATGCAATACTCAAGAACACCTTTTCGCATTTGTGCTTTTGTGTTTTCTATCTTCATGTGCTGTTCTGATGTTTTAAATCACATGCACCTTTCGGTAGTCTTGTGGTTTTTTATTTTATAAATTTTATGGTGAGCGGATATTTATAATCCTCTCCTTTATTGGCTCTTATTGCAGCCAGAATGATTAAAGCTACTTTTATCAATCCTATGATTCCTACTAATGAAGTAAATCCGATGATGCTAAATAAGCTATCAAATCCTAGATCAAAATCCCATTCATAATGCCAATTGTTTCTCGAGTTATTGAAAAATGATCTAATGAAAAAAGGAACAGCGATAATGCTTGCTAAAAACATATAAAGGCTGTAACTAATATTAAAGTTCACCGCTTCTTTTCCTTGCTCATCTAAAAATGCACTTCTGTCTTTTAATGTTTGCCAAACAATTAATGGAGTAATAATACTTCCAAAAGGGAAAACAAATCCTGCAAAGGCAGAAATGTGTATTAAAAAAGCATTGGTGTTTTCGTTGTTTTGTCTCATTTTAATGAAATATATAATACTTTACAATGCAAATATATGTTTAAAAGATGGTATTATGCAAAACATAGTACTAAAATTTAACATATTTTAACATTTGTTGTTGTTTAGAAAGTTCATTTTATTATTGGTAAATTGTGCATTTAAATTCAAGCCTTATGAAGATAACTCCCAGTAAAATCAATAAATTTATGATGTTTAAGCTCCCATTGGCCTACCTAGGAGGAGTGCGCTTGAGTAGTATTAGCGAAAAATCAGCGATTGTGCGTATCAAACATAGATGGATCAATCAGAATCCATTCAAGTCAATGTTTTGGGCAGCACAAGGAATGGCAGCAGAAATGTCTACTGGAGTTTTAGTGATTCAATCCATTGCCAATTCAGGTAAGAAAGTTTCGATGTTGGTAACAAATCAAAAAGGGAATTTTACAAAAAAGGCTGTTGGTAGAATTCGTTTTGAATGTCACAATGGTGATTTGGTAGCTAGAGCTATTGAAACTTCAGCAAAAACAGGGAAGGGAGAGGTAGTGGTGATGAAATCCGAAGGGTTTAATGAAGAAGGTGTCTCGGTCTCAAACTTTGAATTTGAGTGGAGCTTACGTGTGAAGTAGCTCTTTACTTTTAAGAGCGATTGATTTATTATCGATTTTCATTGAAAAAATTTTTGGACTTCTGCTTGATGAACATAGAGCAAACTATTAATATATCAACGGGTTATATCATTAAAATAAGTATTAGTACTTTTTGTGATTAAAAAAAAAAGCACGAAATTTAGCCCAAGATGCTTTTTTCTAAAAACTCATGATGCTTTTGTGTGGGGTTTAGCTTTAAAGTAATGTATAGATTCAATAACAAACTTCACAATGTAATGAAGACAGTAAGGCGCCTTCTATTAGTAATGGGTATGTTATTCCTACCCACGTTAAGTTTCTCACAAACCTTTTCGATTTCTGGAATTACAGGAATTTCTTTTAACGAATCAGGAACAAATTACACGATGAATGTTACAAATACATTCACGGCATTTGGTGTAACCATTGTTCCACAAAGTGTATCTTTAAACTACACTGCAGCGAGTAATTCGTTTTCCATCACAGGTACAGTTCAAAACCAATTTGACGGCAATACCATAAATTCTACCATGAATTTTACCATTGCCAATCGAAGTCTGACAGGATTGTCTTTTAACATCGGAGGCGATTTCACCCTAAAAGGTTTGAACTTCAGTTCAACGGGTCTGACTTTCAAGTACGATACCGGTAGCTCTCTCTTTGAAATGTTTGGAAATTCGTCCTTTACATTTAGCGGCAATACAGTAGCAGTTGGATTAGGAACCGATGCTTCACCAGGCATAGAGATTAACAATGGAAGCTTACAAAAGATAGCAGGAGCGATCACTTCGAACTTTAAAATCAACAATTTAGATTTTACCTCCAACAATCTAACCTTCAAATACGAATCAACAGGTTCTATTTATGAGATATTCGGAAATACTTCCGTGCAGTTTGGAGGCAATACAGTGGCAGTTGGATTAGGAACCGATGCTTCACCAGGCATAGAGATCAACAATGGAAGCTTACAAAAGATAGCGGGAGCGATTACTTCAAACTTTAAAATCAACAATTTAGATTTTACCTCCAACAATCTAACTTTCAAATACGAATCAACAGGTTCTATTTACGAGATATT
>JANQMD010000027.1 GCA_028280265.1 Flavobacteriaceae bacterium | reverse complement strand
ACTTAGGAAAGTTTGTAGTTTTTTTCATCTTTAAATTGGTTTTAATAAACTAAGATTATTGTTTGTGGTACAAAGTTTACAAATTTATATTAAAAATCACAAAAAAAAAAAAAAAAAAATTACTCATAAAAAGCAAATATTGCTGATTAACAGGCAATTAGTGTAACACAAACTGTTGCTGCTTTTAATCCGTAAGCTATAATTTTCAATCTTCATCATTCGATGTTTTATATTCATCATTCAAATATCATCAATCAAAAATCTACAATCATCAACAAAAACACTACAATTCGTCTTGATCCGTTGTGGGTCAGTCACAAAAGTTGTGTGTAACTTCAGTTGAATAACGAATAATGATTAACGAATTTATGATTGAAGAAGTATGTACTATGGATTCTTGCCCCTGCCTGCTGCAGGATGGTTCGCAGGAATGACAAATTACCTGAAGATTTCTTGTGTAGAGACGTGTAAATAAGGAAAACCTCAATTAGACACAAGCAATTATTTTACTTCTTAGTAATAGTTCTCGTTCCTCTTTTTGCAATGTAAGCGGTTTCTTTAGTAGTCGATTCTTTTTCCCAGCGACTGCAAATAGAAACAGTCCAATCGGGTTGCGATTTACTTGCATCATTGATCCAATTTGCCACTGAATCTCGAACATATTTAGATGGGTCTGACTTTAAAGATTCTAAAATAGGCAATGCCAAATCGGGTTGTTCTTGAAATTTAGCAATTTTTTTTACCCAAACACCAACGGGACGCATGGATTCTACGGCATATCGGCGCATGTTTTCGTCTTCGGATGAAGTCCAAGGAGTTAGAATTTTTATCGCTCGTTCTAATTCCTCAATCATTCTGGGTTTGGTGGCCAGAATCACGATCTCACGTACTCCAAAATGTTTGTCTGCTGCATATTCTTTCATCACATTTAAAAGCTCATCTAAGTCATCATAATGCAAACTTTCTGCCCAACAAGACCAGCAGCGAACAATGTCACTTGTATGTGTTTTCAAAACCTTATAGATTACTGGATTTCTAGTCATTTGTCCAAAAGTCTCTCCAATGATTTTTGTATTGCTATTTGCAGTGGGCTTTTTCTGTGTATTAATGGCCACTTCAAACATAGAAAACCAGTTTTCTTTTTGAATCTCTTTCAACACAATTTTGAGTAACTGCTGCTGGTCAGTCGCCAACCATTCCATCAAGTTTTTAGTTTCTATCAATCCTCGACTTAAATAACCAATCACCTCTGGATTTAAGTCTCTTAAACTTCTTGCTCCTTTTCTATTAAGGATGTGCTGTGGTATCATAGGCAATGAAAACGTATTTATGTTTCTAAGATACTAAGTATCTTTTTACCATTGATACCTTAGTTATTTTTTATGCGGATGTTAATAGCTCATCGTAAATTTCCTTGCATCCAAAACCTACGATAAAAAAGTTACTTTTTTTATTAGAAAATAGCTGATTCAACTCCCCAAACATCTTTACTCCTTTTCGATCGATCTCTTTCACTCTATTAATATCGACTACGACATCTTTTTTTCTATCGAACTGTGATAAAATATATCGTTTTAAAATTTCAGCATTGAACTGATCGATCATTCCTTTTACACTAAATACATTCTGATTGTTTTCAATTAATAAAGCCATAATATTAGATTTTACAGATTTCTTCTGATACAAATATGAAAAGAAGAAGTCTGTTAAAACTTTACTTTTAGATGAACGATCATTTCTATTCGTTCAATTTCAAAAAAGTGATGTTTAAGAGTTTAAATAGGCTTTTAATTCATTATAAGTAGTAATTGGAATCGATTTTTTCTCTTTCCCCATCACTTTCTGAATTTGTTCTGGAATAGCAATCTCTATACCTAGAGTCTCTTCTACAACGGGTAAAAACTTCACAGGATGAGCGGTTTCAAGAAAAACTCCTAACTCACCGTTTGAAAGATTGTATGCTTTTAATCCCATGTATCCTACTGCACCATGAGGGTCCGACACATAACCAGAAGAATCGTGTATTTCTTGCATGGTTTTTCTTGTTTGTTTATCTGTAAATGAAAAAGAGGAAAAATTTCTTTTCAATTTTTCAAAATCTCCATCAAAGAGCTCTTGAATACGAATAAAATTACTGGGATTCCCTACATCCATTGCATTTGAAATGGTTGCTATGGAAGGCTTTGGCAGATAGTTTCCATCTTTTAAATAGTTAGGAACTGTATCATTAACATTAGTGGCAGCAACAAAATGCTTTATAGGCAATCCTAATTTAGATGCCACAATACCTGCACAAATATTTCCAAAATTACCGCTAGGAACGGAAAAAACAACTTCTTTCCCTAGTTGTGAAACCTGTTTGTAAGCGAAAAAATAATACAGCATCTGGGGTAACCAACGCGCTACATTAATGGAATTTGCAGAAGTAAGATTTCTAGAAACTTCGGTATCAAGGAAAGCAGATTTCACCATATCCTGGCAATCATCAAATACACCATCGACTTCTAAGGCTGTGATATTTTTCCCGAGTGTTGTTAATTGTTTTTCTTGAATTTCACTGACTTTTCCTTTTGGATACAGAATCACAACTTTTACACTCTTAACATCAAAGAAGCCATTGGCTACAGCGCCTCCAGTGTCTCCAGAAGTAGCTACTAAAACCGTAACTTCTTCTTCAGTATTTCTATTAAAATACTCCAAACATTTGGCCATAAATTTGGCGCCTACATCTTTAAAAGCCATTGTAGGTCCATGAAATAATTCTAGCGTAAAAATGTTGTCCTTTACCTTTTCAACAGGGAAATCAAATGAAATAGTTTCTCTAATGATTTCTTTTAATTTTTCTTCAGGAATTTCATTTCCAATAAACTGTTTGATAACTTCTAATGAGATTTCTTCGTTCGAATACTCATTAATATGATCTATAAAATGTTTTGACAATGGTGTAATACGCTCTGGAAAATACAATCCTTTATCGGGAGCAATTCCATTTACAACAGCATCTCTAAAAGATACTGTTAGCGATTTATTATGCAAGCTATAATACTTCATTATGAGTTCTTTTCTATTATTTTTATTCCTTTAGGATTCACCTTTGAAATGTGAATGTCGAAATTGATATTTATGGAATTATATACTGAAGCCATCTCTTCTCCTACTTCTTTGGCTTTGTCTTCTCCTCTACTCAGAGCAAAAATGGAAGGTCCAGAACCAGAAATTCCACTTCCTAAAGCTCCTGATGCTAGACATGCTTTTTTGACGCTATCAAATTCAGGGATTAAAATAGACCGATCAGGTTCTATGATATAATCATGTAGTGAATTCCCTATCAATTCGTAGTCAGAGGTATACAATCCGCTAATTAAACCGCCAAAATTTCCCATCTGTTTTACCATTTGATTCAATGATATTTGCTGTTTTAATATCGAACGGGCATCGGAGGTTTTTAATTCAATTTTTGGATGCATTACCGTAACATATAATTCAGAAGGAGGATCGATTTTAATAATTTCTAACGGGTCGTATCCTTTTACCAGAGTAAATCCTCCAAATAAGGCAGGAGCAACGTTGTCGGCATGTGCTGTTCCACTTGCTAATTTTTCTCCTTCCATCGCAAAAGAGACTAATTTTTTTAATGAAAATGGTTTCCCTAGCAATTCATTAACTCCGTAAACGGCTCCTGCAGAGCTCGCAGCGCTACTACCAATTCCACTTCCTGGTTTGATGTTTTTGTAAATTTCAATCTCAAAGCCAACATCTGAATTCAGCTCTTTCAAGAGATTTAAAACTGCTACTCCTGCAACATTCTTTTCTGAGTCTAAAGGCAAATCTTGCCCAATAATTTTCGTTATTCGAACCCCTTTTGTTTCTGATTTTCGAATAACCATTTCATCACCCACAGTGTCTAAGCACAATCCCAGAATATCAAATCCACAGGAAACATTGGCTACAGTTGCTGGTGCAAAAATTTTTATTTCGTTCATTATTCAATGAATTAATGGTTTAATAGTTTAATGGTTTAATGGTTTAATGGTTTAATGTATATAATATACTGCTGCCTTGTCTTTGCAATCATATTGAGATCATTTTAATTCTTGTTTGAAAGATTGCCTGACCGACGCAGGCGGGCCTCATTTCGTTTCACTTCATTCGCAATAACAATCCTAACATCTTTTACACTGAGTCCAATCGAAGTGAACAACTAACAACTAACAACTAACAACTAACAACTAACAACTAACAACTAACAACTAACAACTAACAACTAACAACTAACAACTAACAACTAACAAGATTAAACATTCCCAATTCGTATTACATCAGCAAAAATTCCCGAAGCTGTTACTTCTGCTCCTGCTCCTGCTCCTTTGATAATGAGTGGTTGTTGAGCATATCGGTCTGTATAGAACAAAACAATATTATCGCTACCTTCTAGGTTGTAAAACGGGTGATCGCTAGGAATATGCTGCAAACCAACATTGGCATTGCCATCAGTAAATTCCGCCACATATTTTAATCGACAATTTTGATCATTTGCCTCTCTAAAAATTTGCTGAAAATGCAATTCATGAGTAGTTAGAGATTTATAAAACGACTCATTCTCTGTGGTTGACAAGCTTTCTTCTGTTAGAAAAGATTTATTGTCAATATCTTCTAATTCTAAATCATAACCGCTTTCTCTCGCCAGAATCAAAATTTTTCTAGCGACGTCTACTCCACTGAGGTCAATTTTCGGATCGGGTTCCGTATATCCTTCCTCCTGAGCTTGAGCAACAACATCGTGAAAGGTAGTTTCATCGTTGAAATTGTTAAATATAAAGTTTAGACTTCCTGAAAGAACCGCTTGAATTTTATGCACTCGATCTCCAGAAGCTATCAGGTTTTTTAAGGTATCAATAATTGGCAATCCAGCACCTACATTGGTTTCAAATAGAAAAGGTGTACTGTATTTTCTTGAAACTCTTTTTAGTGTTTTGTAATTTTCTAAGTTGGACGCACATGCAATTTTATTGCAGGTTACCACTCCAATATTCTGACGCAAATACGCTTCGTACATCTCAGACACTTGCTGATTTGCAGTGTTGTCTACAAATACACTATTACGCATATTTATAGAGCTCGCTCTTTTATGAAAACCATCCAAGCTCGCCTTTTCTCCTTTACTTAACAACTCTTTCCATCCTGATAAGTCGATTCCGTCTTCATTGAAAACCATGGTTCTGGAGTTCGAAATTCCAATCACACGAATGTTGAGTTTCAAATTCTCTCTCAAATAAAATGTTTGTTGTTGAATTTGATTTAAGAATCGCTCTCCCACATTTCCTACCCCTGTTACAAACAAGTTTAACTGTTTTATGCGTTCTTCAAAGAACCGTTCATGCAATGTGTTTAGAGCCTTTTTAGCATCTTTTTGATCTATAACTGCAGAAATATTTTTTTCAGAAGCTCCTTGAGCAATGGCTCTTATGTTTACATTATTTTTTCCTAAAGAACTGAACATTTTTCCACTTAACCCCTGATGATTTTTCATGCTATCTCCCACCAAAGCAATGATACACATTCCCTTTTCTATAGAAACGGGTTTTACTTTTTTCAGTTGAATTTCGTACTCAAAAACTTCGTCGATAATCTCTTTTGCTTTATCAGCATTATGATCATCAATAGCAATACAAATGGATAGTTCTGATGAGGCTTGGGTAATTAAGATAATGTTAATTTGATGCAAAGACAAGGCTTCAAACAAGCGTTTTGAAAACCCTGGAATTCCAACCATTCCAACGCCCTCTATAGTTACCAAAGAGATATTTTCTACATGACTGATTCCTTGCACAGGTTTATTCTGAGCTGATTTTTTGGTAATTAAAGTTCCTTCATCTTCAGGTTGAAATGTATTCTTGATATAGATGGGAATTTCTTTTTCTAAGACTGGTTGAATGGTTGGCGGATAGATCACTTTAGCGCCAAAATGAGACAACTCCATTGCTTCTTGATAAGAAATATGTGGAATTTTAGAAGCTTGCTTTACAATTCTAGGATTTGCAGTATACAGTCCATTTACATCTGTCCAAATTTGTAAGTTTTCAGCCTCAACAGAAGCTGCTATAATCGCAGCTGTATAATCTGAACCTCCGCGTCCCAAAGTAGTGGTTTTACCTTCTGGCGTTCTCGCTATAAAACCTGGCAAAAAAGTCACTTTAGAATCTGTAGATTTAAAATATTCTTGAAAATTCTTTTCTGTGGATGCAAAATTTACCTGCGCACTCAAATAATGATCAGAAGCTACCAATAACTCTCTACTGTCTTTATAAGCAGTCTCAAAAAATTCATTGGCTGCTTTTGCAATAATAAATGAGGATAAAAGCTCTCCAAAACTAGAAATCTTTGCCAAGGTTTTAGGAGTTAATTCTTGCAATAAATAACAACCTTCATAGATCGTTTCTAACTGATTCAACAATTGCTTTGCATAGGTAATAACTTGACTTTGTTTCCCAACAGGAATCAATTCTTTAATGGTTGCTAAATGATGTTTCTCTATGCTCGAGAGTTCGTTTTTATAGTCATCATTTTTTTGAGCTGCTAATTGAGCTCCTTTGATCAAACTGTCTGTTGTTTTCCCAAAAGCTGAGACCACTACAGCAACTCGACTGTCTTTTGAAGCATTTTTTACAATGCTTATTACTTTTTCTATGTTCTGTGAATTGGCAACTGAAGAGCCACCAAATTTTAATACTTTCATTTTTCTATGAGTAAAAGAGAATTCTACTTGTGGTGTTATCGACGTTTTTTTAACATCTCTAAAAAATAAATATAACTGTGCTTAATATGTATAATGAACCCCCTAAAGGGTAATTGTAGTAATAATAGTAACAATAGAACGGCGCTCATTTTGAGAGCGTATGGGTAGTATTTTGTGTTCTTTTATTAGTATCACGATTCAAATATAGATTTTATTTCAGGCAGACAAAATTTTTTTACACAATGTGAAGTATTTTTACGAAAATCATAAATTTCACCCCCTTAATTTATAGAATATTTATCTCTAATGATCTGACTTATTGGTTTGTTCTCAATATTACTCTCTAACCAAGAGATAATATCCAAGTAGAGAAACGCCCTACTTTCGTAAGGATCATCTTCATAATTTTTCAACTTGCTATGAAGCGCTCTAAACGCTTTCTTAATTTCATGAGGGTAGATGTTTTGTAGGTTTTTAATAAACTTAATCATCTCCTTTTGAACCTCGTGTAGGTCATTCATCTTTAATAGAAACTTATACGTTCGTTTCAACAGTGTTTCTAAATGGTAATCATAGCCTGCCTCATAATGAGCCACAAGGTGTAAGATTCTGGAGAAACACATCAAATCTTCTCTCATAGACAAAGATCGATTAGAAATGATTTTTTCTAGATACTCAATACATTTATCATTATCGCCATAACCAAAGTACAAGCTAGCGAACTTATAATAGAAGATCATTACATGATGTTCATCAATTCGCGTAGTAAACTGTTTTAAATCATACTCGATTTTAGGAATTATGTGCAATCCTTCTTCAAAAGTTCCTTTCATAAAATGAAGGTTGATCTTGTGAAGATTGAGGTATAAAAAATGCTGAGCCTCCAAATTACTATCCTTAGGAAAAGACTTCTCTTTAGTAGCTTCTTCTAACTTTGTTAGGCTTTTTTCAAAACGATCTGTGCTTCGAATAAAAAACAGTGATTCTAGCAAATAATTATTTCCTTTTAAAAAGAAAACTGGGTGTGATTGAATCATTTTAGGGTGATCGTAAAAAAGCTGTACCCATTTTGAAGCATATTTATAACAGTTTTTAAAATCTTGTGTTAAAAAACTATACCATAAGTAAGCTTTACTCAACCAAAGCTTTTCTCTAAATCCTAATTGTTCAATTTCATATTTAGGAAGTCTATTGTGAAAATATTCGCTAATCTGACGATGCTCTTCTTCATTTTTTACGTATCCTGTTCTTAAAATAAGACCATACAACTGAATAGAGAGATTCGACAATTTGCTTGCAATTACATTCAAATAACTCAATTCTTTTGCCTGTATCGTCAACTCATCTGCCCTACCTACGATACTCCTTGTGATGTATTGTGATTCAATTACCTTCTCTAGCTCGACTACTTCGTAAGCCAAGTTTTTTTCTTCATTATCCAAAGCGAGTTCTTTTGCCTTGTCTAAAATTCGCAAACTCTGCTTGTACAATCCCTTGTGATATAAAATTGAAGCAAAATCTAATTGCTCTCGAATTTGAGCACGAATATTTTGATGAGAAGGACTTAATTTTAAGCTGATTAATATCTGCTTGTACAAATGTGCTTTTATATTTGCCAACTGCTGTTTCTTAACAATGCCACTTTTCAAAATACTGGCTTCATCATACAATGCAGACTTATCCAAAAAATTAAATAAATTCAAAAATTTGGAATCTGTATTGACATCCAAACGCCCTACATACAATTTAAATTGACGCTTTTCAGACTTCGACAATGACTTAATCAGTTGAAATAAATAATCTTTTTGCCCTTTAATCATGTAAAAATAAACTTATTAAACATTTGATAAACAGTGTTTTACATTTATAAACTTTTGCTGAACATCGTAAATATGATTTATACAAACCGAATCAACAGCAATCCAAAATATAAATTCGTATTACAATAGAAAAATATATTTTGACAAATGTCTAATACAAACATTCAAATCTTCGACACAACCCTTAGAGATGGTGAGCAAGTTCCCGGTTGTAAATTGAATACGGAACAGAAATTAGTCATTGCAGAACGACTGGATGCTTTAGGAGTTGATGTGATAGAAGCTGGTTTCCCAATTTCAAGCCCGGGTGACTTTACTTCCGTAAATGAGATTGCCAAAGTTGTTAAAAATGCTACAGTATGCGGACTCACAAGAGCTGTAAAAAAAGATATAGAAGTAGCTGCAGAAGCCCTAAAATCTGCTAAAAAACCTAGAATTCATACAGGAATAGGTACGTCAGATTCGCATGTAAAGTACAAGTTCAAAACGACTCGTGAAGATATTTTACAAAGAGCTTACGAATGTGTCAGTTATGCAAAGTCTTTTGTGGATGATGTTGAATTCTATGCAGAGGATGCAGGTAGAACAGATAATGAATATTTGGCAAGAGTGTGTGAAGAAGCCATTCGTGGAGGCGCTACGGTGTTGAACATTCCCGACACTACGGGATATTGTTTACCAAGTGAATATGGCGCCAAAATAAAATACCTCATGGAAAATGTGAAAGGCATTGAAAAAGCCATTCTCTCATGCCACTGTCATAACGATTTAGGATTGGCAACAGCCAACTCTATCGAAGGAGTCATCAATGGTGCTCGTCAAATTGAGTGTACTATTAATGGAATTGGTGAGCGAGCTGGAAATACAGCTTTAGAAGAAGTAGTGATGATTTTAAAACAACATCCTTACCTAAACCTAGACACCAACATCAATACCAAACATTTGTATGAAATTAGTCAGTTGGTATCGGATAGTATGGGAATTTATACCCAGCCTAACAAAGCCATTGTAGGCGCCAATGCCTTTGCCCACAGTTCAGGTATTCACCAAGATGGAGTGATTAAGAATCGTGAGACTTATGAGATTATAGATCCTAAAGACGTAGGTGTTACAGAATCTTCTATTGTTTTAACAGCAAGAAGTGGACGTGCAGCTTTGGCATACAGAGCTAAGAATGTAGGGTATGAATTAACCAAATTACAATTGGATGTGGTTTATGCAAATTTCCTCAACTTTGCAGATCAAAAGAAAGAAATCAATGATAGCGACATTCATCAAATCATTGAAACCAGTTCTGTATATCAACAAATACTAACCACTTAATACAATGGAAACCCATAGATAGTAGGGTTTAAATTGAAATGAATATGAAGAAAACGTTATTTGATAAAATTTGGGATGCACATGTGGTCGATTCTATTGAAAAAGGACCGCAAGTTTTGTATATCGACAAGCACTTGATTCATGAAGTGACCAGTCCACAAGCCTTTAACGAACTGAAAGAACGTGGAATTCCAATTTTTAGACCCGATCAAATTGTAGCTACCGCCGATCATAATACCCCGACCATCGATCAGCATTTGCCTGTGAAAGACGCGCTCTCAAGAAATCAGCTAGAACAGCTTTCTAAAAACTGTAAAGAGAACGGAATCACTCTATATGAATTAGGACATCAGTACAACGGGATCGTACACGTAATGGCTCCAGAATTGGGAATCACACAACCTGGAATGACCATGGTTTGTGGAGATAGTCATACTTCTACGCATGGTGCTTTCGGAACCATTGCCTTTGGCATTGGAACCAGTCAGGTAGCACAAGTATTTGCCAGTCAGTGTTTGCTTTTGAAAAAACCCAAAAGCTTACGTGTGACGGTAAATGGGACATTGAAAAAAGGAGTGTTGCCCAAGGATGTCATCTTATACATTATTTCTCAAATCGGAACCAATGCTGGAACGGGTTATTTCTGTGAATATGCAGGGGAAGTATTTGAGAACATGAGTATGGAAGGTCGAATGACCGTTTGTAACATGAGTATCGAAATGGGTGCTCGCGGTGGTATGATTGCACCCGATGAGACCACTTTTGAATACATCAAAGGAAGAAAGTTTGCGCCACAAGGCGAGGACTTTGACAAAAAAGTAGCGGAATGGAAAACCTTACCAACTGATGAAGGTGCCATTTTTGATAAGGAATATACATTTGATGCCGCTGATATTGCTCCTATGGTTACCTACGGAACCAATCCGGGAATGGGGATCAAGATTACCGAAAACATTCCAGAACAGGAATCGGTTTCCTTTCAAAAATCTTTGGAGTACATGGACTTTAAAGCGGGTGAATCGTTAATCAACAAACCCATCAATTATGTATTTATTGGTAGCTGTACCAATTCTCGAATCGAAGATTTTAGAGTCGCTGCCAATTTTATCAAAGGAAAACAAAAAGCAGCCAATGTTACTGCTTGGCTAGTACCTGGAAGTAAGCAGGTAGAAGCGCAAATTGTGGAAGAAGGATTGAAAGATATTTTTGAAAATGCTGGTTTTCAGTTGCGTCAACCAGGATGTTCTGCTTGTTTGGCCATGAATGACGATAAAATTCCGAAAGGAGAATATTGTGTTTCTACGTCGAACAGAAATTTTGAGGGACGACAAGGACAAGGTGCAAGAACCATCTTGGCAAGTCCATTGGTAGCAGCAGCTACCGCGGTAGAAGGGAAAATTATAGATATTACAAAACATTTGAATTGATAAAGAGATAGAAGGAAAGAGATGCTTCGACAAACTCAGCATGACAAAATAGTAAGGAATGAAAAACTACGATTAAAAACTGAGGTGTCACACTGAGCACTTGCACTGAGTCTACCGAAGTGTGTCGAAGTGCTCTCGAAGTCACAATTATAATTATGGAAAAATTTACAACACTTGTTTCAAAAGCCATTCCGCTCCCGATTGAAAATATCGATACGGATCAGATCATTCCTGCGCGTTTTTTAAAGGCCACAGACAAAAGTGGTTTTGGAGATAATGTTTTCAGAGACTGGCGCTTCGACAAAAGCGGTGCTGCCAATACAGATTTTGTTTTAAACAGTCCAACTTACTCGGGTAGTATCTTGATTGCTGGTGACAATTTCGGTTGTGGATCGAGTCGTGAGCATGCAGCATGGGCTTTGGTAGGATATGGATTCAAAGCCATTGTATCGAGCTTCTTTGCCGATATTTTTAAAGGCAATGCTTTGAACAATGGATTGCTGCCTGTACAAGTCTCAGAAAAGTTCTTAAAAGTGTTGATGAACGCGGTTCAAGAGAACCCTGAAGTTGAGATCAAAATCGATTTGGAAATGCAGGTTATTTCCATTGAAGGAACGGATTTGTTTGAAAATTTTGAGATTGACCCTTACAAGAAAACTTGTATGATGAATGGGTACGACGATATCGATTATCTGGTGAGTAAAAAAGAGAAAATAGAAGCCTACGAGGCGTTAAAAATATAACTGAGTGTCGTGGTGAGACCTGTTCAAACTTGATTTGGAACAGGGCGCGGCTATCATTTTAATGAGATTGCCACAGCTTTTCAAAGCTTCGCAATGACAGAGAAAATAAACTAATGTCAGTTTGAGCCCGCCTTGTCGGCAGGCAGGCCTGTCGAAAACGAGTTAATAGTTCATAAACACTTCGGTAGACTCAGTGCAAGTGCTCAGTGTGACACGATCGAGGTGACAATTAATGATAAAAAAGGTGTCATTCCGCACTTGATGCGGAATCCACTATTAAAAAATAGATTACCATTCCTGCCTGCCGCAGGCTGGTTCATGGGAATGACATACGAAAAGAAAGAAATAAAATGAAACTAAAAATAGCTGTATTATCTGGAGATGGCATTGGACCAGAAGTAACCAACGAAGCCATCAAAGTATTAAAAGCCATCGGCACAGAGTTCGATCATACATTTTTGTTTGAAGAAGCTCCTGTAGGGGCCATCGCAATTGACAAAACGGGAGATCCACTACCCGATGCTACCTTAGATCTGTGTATGAATACCGATGCGGTATTGTTTGGCGCCATTGGCGATCCTAAGTACGACAACGATCCGAGTGCCAAGGTGCGTCCAGAGCAAGGTTTGTTAAAATTGAGAAAGTCTTTAGGGCTTTTTGCCAACATCAGACCTGTAAAGGCTTATGATACTTTGTTAAAGAAATCTCCTTTGAAAGAAGAGATCATCTCTGGAACTGATATCAGTATTTATCGAGAGTTGACAGGAGGTATTTACTTTGGAAAAAAGGAGCTGAGTAAAGATGGCAAAAAAGCATCGGACCTTTGCGAATACAGCGAATACGAAATCAAGCGTGTTGCACATTTGGCTTTTAAAGCAGCTCAAAACAGAAGCAAGAAAGTTACTTTGGTAGACAAAGCCAATGTTTTAGAAACGTCGCGTTTATGGCGCAAGGTAGTAGGAGAAATTGCTGCGGAATACCCAGATGTGACACTCGACTTTTTGTTTGTAGACAATGCTGCCATGCAGATGATTCTGAATCCAAAACAGTTTGATGTGATTTTAACCGAAAACATGTTTGGAGATATCATTAGTGACGAAGCTAGTGTCATTGGCGGTTCTATTGGTTTGCTGGCATCTGCTTCTGTAGGTGAGAAATATGCTTTATTTGAGCCTATTCACGGTTCCTATCCACAAGCGAAAGGAAAAGGAATTGCCAACCCTATTGCTTCCATCCTATCTGCAGCCATGTTGCTAGATCATTTTCAATTGTTCGACGAAGCGGCTTTGATTCGTAAAGCGGTGGACAAGTCTTTGCAATTGGAAATTACCACACCTGATTTAAACGAAAAAACAGATATGGTCTCTACCTCTAAGGTGGGTGACTTTATAGAGGATTTTATTTACAATCCGAACGATACATGTTTGAATTTCTCGAACATTCATTTGGGGCAGTCTACTATTATTTGATTTGATTTTGATTTGTTTTTACGCCCACAAATTGTAAGACCACCTGAAAAGGTGGTCTTTTTGGTTTTTCAAAAACAGTGTCATGTCGATAGAGTGAAGAATGAACGACGAGACATCTCAACTTCAATAGATTTCTCCTTTTGATCTCTACTAGAGCCTGTATCGAGTTTATCGAGATGCTCAATCACCAGTTCGAAATGACATTAATTAATAAAAATGTTTGAATAGATTTTTATAATTAAGCAACCTTCTTCCAAATAAAAAACACACTTATTCCATACAACGCCAATAATAACAAAAAGGTTTTTGGATTAATCCGAAATGATTTCCAATGAACGATTCCTGTAGAACTTTTATAAAAGCCAAATAGGTACATCGGTACAATCAAGGAAACAAGTAATTACTTATACACATTGTTAGACAATCGTACTTTTTATTCTCCAATTAATCCTTTCCAGTGTAATTCATCTTTAGTTTCAATATGTTCAAGAAGTTCTTTTATAACATCTTCTAATTGTAATATTTTATCATCGTGTTGCTGTACTTTCTCAAATTGGTTCTGATGTGAGAACCAATGCAATAATTTAGTGTTGTAAGATGGTTTGTCATTTGGATTAAAAACTCTTTTTACCCTATTGTCAACTTCTGAATCACTTGGGTATTTCATGAGAGTATACAGTTCAAGAAATCTTCGAACGACATTTGGGAGAATTAGTAGATTTGTAAAATCTTCTTTGTTTTCTAATTCATTAAACTCTTTAATCGTAAAAAATAAACCCACATATTCGGACTTATAGGAGCTAAACGAGTTTGGTAACTTTTTAATCAAGGAAGTGTTGTCATCATTACGTTTAATAAAATATAAAGGTCGTTTAGCTTCATTTGTATTCCTATTTATTCTTCCAAAAAGATTAGTGTCAAGCATAACTGAAAAGAACTCAAAATTATGGGTTGAAATAAATAATTGACAATAATTTTCTTCTCTGAAAAATGTGTGCAGTAAAGAACGTACTTGAAAGATATGATTGCTATCTAAACTTGAAATTGGGTCGTCAATAAACACAATAGTATTTGGTAATTTTGGAGGTGCATCATCCCTAAGGGATTTTAATTCAGTTAGGAAATAAGCAAAGGCAATAGCAGATTTTTCTCCTTCACTCAAATTACTTGCGGGATGAGCGCTTCTTTCAAGTGTAAATTTATCGTTTTGTATTTCAATTTTTATATCATCACGATGAAGTAATATTTCTAAAATATCATTCAATTCTTTTTGACCTTTTACGTTGCTTTTTAATTGAGCTTCGAAGGCTAATTTATTTGCATTGTTTGAACTGATTTCTGAATTGATATTTGAAATAATTTTTACTGCTTGGTTTTTGTTCGATTCTTTTTTATTATAATCCTCAGCTTGTAAATATTCTGCAACATAATGATTTAAGATTTTTGCTAATGCCTTTTTCTTGTTCTGATCAAATTCAGCCAACCAATCATTATGCTCCTTTAAAGCCTTATTTATTTCCTTAAAATCTTCATCAAAAGTTATTACATCAATTTCGGTTGCAGAGATATTATTGAAATAATCCGAAGTTTTACGTTTTAAGTCTAAATTTAGGATTGATAATTGAGTTTTATATTTTTTTACTTTTTCACCATAATTATCAACAGCTTTTTTATAAGCAGACTGAAATCCATCACCTAAGTTCTTTTTATGAGGGAATGTAATTTTCAATTTCTCTTTTTCTAATTTTATCTTTTCTTGTGTTCTTGCAATAGCATCCTGTATTTCTTTGAGTTTTTTAGAATAGTATGAGTTTAAATCACTAATTCTGTTATCAGGTAAGGTTCTAGTGCAAAATTTACATTCAGATGCTCCCTCATGCAGTTTTATTCCTTTTTGAACCCAATCAAATAAAGTCGGATTCTCATCTAATTCAGGAAAGGGAATTGATTTAGGAGCAGTGTCCTCTAAAATTTCTTTTACTTCTTTTGAAATGGTTTCAAGATTTTCTGAAAAACTAAAATCTTCCTTTTGTGTTTCAAACGTATTTTCCGCTATTGCTTCTGATTTTGTTTTATCCTTCTCTGTCTCAGAAAGAATATATTTTGATAACTCAGCTTTAATTGTGTCGGTAATTTGTTGGATTACTCCTTTGTTTAGTTTGTTTTGGTCAAGCTTGTTGTCAAGATAATTTTCTCTTATATCTTTTGCTTTTATTGAAAACTTACCGCTTGCTTTATTGTAATTGTTGAAAACATCAACTATTTTTTTATAGCGATTATCTCGTATATTTTCTAATTGGTCTTTTTTTTTATTTAATTTTTTAATTTTCTCATCTAGTTCACCAGATGGGTCACCAAGATAAAATGAAATTGGCTGAATGTCTGAATCTGGTTCATCGAATGTGAAAACCCTTTTTATATAGTTAGTGTTAAACACTTTTACATGATAGGGAAAGTTTTCTAAATCGTTGTGAGTATAAGTTAAAGTTATATTGTCTTTTTCTGTAGTAAAGTCAAATTCTGAACCTTTGAAATATTTGTCTTTATTCTTAAATTCTAAGTTTTGAAAGAGTTTTGAGAGAGTAGTTTTACCTGAGTAATTCCAACCATAAATTAAATTTTTCTTTCTAAAATCACTTAATCCATTCCAAATGAAGCTTTTATAAATTCCAAAATTTTTGATTTTGTTAATTTTCGTAATCATCTAATTTCTGGGTTCCTTTGGTATGTTGCCTAACTTATGTCTAAACACAAAGTGCATTTATTTTTACTTTGTTTACACTCAAACCTCAGAGCAAATAAACGCTCTTAGTTCAGATTATTATTAAAAAAACAATTACTACAGAAAGCCTACACGAAGTACCTTTCTCTTTTTCATGATACTGTGAGATTCTTCGCTACACTTCGATAATACTTCGACAGACTTAGCATGTCAGCTTAGTGCAAGCGCTCAGAATGACAAACAGCATAACGTTACGTTTGGGGACGCAACTTCCGTTTATGGGGACAGAACGGAAACTGAATTTTAAAGATAGAAAAATATTTGAGAATTCCTAGTTAAGATGAAATTCAGTCTTCATATCGGAGAGATCACTTCAGGTCCAGTGACCTTCGCGATGACAAAAATGAAAGAGAAAAGAGATTTCTCACGCTCATTTCATTCGGTTCGAAATGACACTCCAAATCTTCCTTTCTGTACTAAAAGAGCTAATATGTCACTTCGAGTGCACTGAGCGGAGTCGAAGTGTGTATCGAGAAGTGTTTTCTAGTTGAAAATTTATTTGAGATCGCCTGCCTCCGACAGGCAGGCTTCAGGTTATACAAACCCTCGCGATGACAATAAAGTTCTTGATTTACAAAATATAATCCGTACTGATAAAATTCGAAGTTTTCTTTTCTAACAAGTCTTCTAAAATGGCATTGTTATAGGCATTGTCCTTAGAAGCCACAAAAGTTCGGATGGAAAAAGATCGCAAAGCGTCATGCACACTCAAAGTACTTACCGCTGAATCTTTTCTCCCTGTAAATGGATACACATCGGGTCCACGCTGACAAGAACTGTTCAAATTCACACGACATACCAAATTCACCAAACTATCAATTAGTGGCGATAAGGTATTGACGTCTTTTCCAAACAAACTCACTTGCTGTCCGTAATTTGAATCGGCAATGTCGTCTAAAGGCTCGTCAATATCTTTAAAAGCAACCACAGGCACTACGGGTCCAAACTGCTCTTCGTGATAGACACGCATGTCTTTGTTGACAGGATATAAAACAGCAGGGTAGATATAATTTTCCGAGGTCTCCCCTCCTTTTGCATTCAAAATCTTCGCACCTTTTGCTTCGGCATCGTCAATCAACTCTTGGATGTAAGCAGGTTTGTCTGGCTCAGGAAGCGGTGTTAATTTTACTCCTTCTTCCCAAGGGTTTCCGAATTTTAAAGCATCTACTTTGGCCGTAAATCGCTTGTTGAATTCATCCACAATGTCTTCGTGTACATACAACACTTTGAGTGCTGTACATCGCTGTCCGTTAAAAGATAAAGATCCTGCAATGCATTCTTCTACAGCCAAATCCAAATCGGCATCAGGCAATACAATCCCTGGGTTTTTTGCTTCCAAACCTAGTACCAAACGCAGTCGGTTGCTCTTTGGGTGTTGTGTTTGCAATGCTTTTGCAGAAGCACTATTTCCTATCAATGCCAAGACATCTACTTTGCCCGATTGCATGATTGGTGTTGCTAAGGTTCTTCCTCGTCCGTATAGAATGTTTACCACGCCTTTTGGGAAGCTATTTTGAAAAGCTTCTAGCAAAGGTGACATTAGTAAAACTCCAAATTTGGCGGGTTTAAAAATAGCCGTATTTCCCATAATCAAGGCAGGGATCAACAAACAAAAGGTTTCGTTTAGCGGATAGTTATAAGGTCCTAAACACAGTACAACTCCTAATGGACCTCTACGAATATGCGCATAAACCCCGCCGTGCTTTTCGAATTTGGCACTATCGCGATCCATTTGTTTGTAGTCTTCAATCGTATCGTAGATATAATCGATGGTTCTATCGAATTCTTTTTCAGAATCTGGAAGACTTTTTCCAATTTCCCACATCAACAGCTTTACCACTTCCGCCCTCTTTGTCTTCATTTGTTCCACAAATTTTTCCATGCAGTCGATACGATCGGCTACTTTCATTGTGGGCCATATCCCTTTTCCTTTGTCAAAAGCATTTGTAGCCGAATCTAATGCTTCCATTGCTTCTGCTTCTCCTAACTGAGGAATGGTTCCTAATAAGGTTTTCTGATATTCTTCTGTGGAAGATATGGTGGAATAGACATTGGTAGTAGCTCCATTCCACGGTTTTAAAGTTCCATTTACCAAGTAAGTAGATTGGTGTAATGGCTCGTTGATTTTATATACTTCTGGAATTTCCAGTGATTTTTTTAGTGTTTTCATCATCATCATAATTGGTCATGTAAATTTAGCAAACTATCTCTGAAAAAGAGGGGTCCAGATTGCTTATTGTGAATGATACAGATAT
>JANQMD010000030.1 GCA_028280265.1 Flavobacteriaceae bacterium | reverse complement strand
GTTGAGACGACTAGAATATCTGCTTGAGCAATTTCATTTGAAAGGTTTTCAATCTTAGCCTGGCGAATTGTTGGATGGTCTTTTATGAACGCGACTGCTTTCTCTTCTGTTCTATTGATTAGACAAACTGAAGTATTTTTTGTGTATTCGGAAAGGTTCTTACACGTGTGCTTCCCCATCTTACCCAATCCAAAAACCAAAATATTTTTCTGATTGTAATTGGGTACATTTTTGATCATATACTGAACAGCTGCATAGGACACAGAAGTTGTACCGGAACTCAATCTTGTTTGATTTTTGACTTTTTTACTAGCTTGTAGTACTAGGTTGATCAACCTTTCTAAATACGCATTTGTAGTACCAACTTTCTTGGCTTGCTTAAAAGCCAATTTTAATTGACCTACGATTTCATAATCGCCTAGAATTTGACTTTCCAGTCCTGTGCCAATTCTGAAAAGTTGATTGATTGCTTCCTTTCCTTTGTAGACATTTGAAATACTGGCAAACTCCTCGACAGTTCCTTCTGAATACTTACACAATAATTGAATCAATTGGTAAGGGTGTTCAGAAAATCCTGTGATCTCTGTTCTGTTACAGGTAGATAATACGAAAACGTGGAAACCAAGCTCTTTGGCATCTTCCAGTAGCCTGATTTGATTCTCCTTAGATAAGCTATACCTTCCTCTTGTTTGAGCGTCCGCTTTCTTATAGCTTACCCCTATGTTGTATAAATTTGTTTTCTGGTTTTCCAAAAATGCCATATTCTTAAAAGCTTGTCAAAAATAAATAGTTCATTGAGATAAAAATGTCGCTAGAAGTACTTTTTATATCGTTCTATGTTTTTTAGATGCTTTTTGTTTTAAAAACTTGCGTAATGTCTTATTTTTGCAGTAAAATCGGTTGTTTAGAAGAAACTTATGTAGAATCATTCTAAATAAGATGGATTTAAAATTATTTTTTCAGTATGGAAAAAAATGTCGCTGGAAGTTCTTTTGAAGAAATGAACCTTGAAAACGGATTTCGACTTCTTGAATTTCAAAATGATAGCAATGAAACTTTGAAATTTGAACGAGATATAGATAGCACTTTTATTCAACTTCATTTTTGCATAAGAGGGAGTTCAAAATTTCTATTTAACAACGGAAATTACTCTTTTGATGTACTAGACAAAAGATCAATCATCCTCTACAATCCTCAGAGGAAATTACCAATCAATTTAGAAATTCACTCAAAAACCACCATTTTATCGCTATTAATTTCGATTGAAAAATTTCACTCTTTGTTCTCTAATGAAGCCAGTTATATTCCTTTTTTAAGTGAAGAAAACAAGAATAAGAAGTACTATGACGATGTAGAGATAAAACCAACTGTTTTAATTGTTCTTCAACAAATCATTAACTCTAATGTCAACAGCTCCATTAAGAACTTGTATCTCAAAGGCAAGATCTATGAACTTTTAAGCTTGCATTTTCAACATGATGAAGCGAATCTCGCTGAATATTGTCCTTTTCTAGTTGATGAGCAAAACGTGCAAAAAATCAGAAAGGCGAAAGACATCATCATTGCTAATATGGCAGAACCTCCTAGTTTACAGGAACTAGCGAATGAAATTGGACTGAATATTAAAAAATTGAAAGAGGGATTTAAACAAATTTATGGGGATACTGTCTACAGTTTCCTATTCGATTATAAAATGGAGCATGCAAGAAGACTGTTAGAGAGCAACCAGCACAATGTAAACGAAGTGGGTATGAAAGTAGGTTATAGTACTGCAAGTCACTTTATTGCTGCCTTTAAAAAGAAATTTGGCACAACTCCAAAAAAATATGTAATGTCACTCAATAATTAAAGAGTAAAGAGTAAAGAGTAAAGAGTAAAGAGTAAAGAGTAAAGAGTAAAGAGTAAAGAGTAAAGAGTAAAGAGTAAAGAGTAAAGAGTAA
>JANQMD010000007.1 GCA_028280265.1 Flavobacteriaceae bacterium | reverse complement strand
TCTTGTGGTTGTCGTGTCCATGTTGCCATGTATATTGAATTTTGAAATTAGGAAATACGTTTTCGGGAAAGCTGTTCTGGTTTTCCCCATCGTGCTCTTCGTTCTCTTTTTATGTTTTCAATCTTTTGTAGATTTTCTTTTGTAAGAGTTGTTTTTGTAGTGTCCCCTTTTTCTTGGGTAAGAGAACTTTTTACTCGGGGATGTGTATTTTTTTCCCACCACCGTGCAGTGAGTGAGTAAAAAATACGCGGGCATGTTCTTCGTTCTTTGGAGGTGTAAAGAGCATTGTTATGGTAATCCGTAATATTGATGACATTCTTTTGCTGCAATGAGGTAAGTGCGTTATTCACTGCCATACGAGAGAGTCCTGTTTTCACCGTAAACTGTGCTATGCTAATCCAATCTCTTTGTTTTCTTTGTTTACCAGATTTGTTCCTGGCAACATAACCGAGTGTTTGACGAATAATGATGAGTAGTACTTTGAGTTCGGCGGGGTTTAAACGAGGGAGCAGTGTGTCAAAAAGTACATTAGGGACAAAAGTTTGATTGCGCATACAGGTATCAAGCCAAGGAGCTGATGTGCTTAATCTATTCCTTTAGTAATTATATCTGTATTGCATCTAATTGATCATCATCGGGTTCGACAATGAAGTAATCTATATTAGGGTACTGAAAGAGCTGTAAATATCTTTTACCTGATGAAGCAGTTTTAATGACTCCTGCTCTATACCAGAGAGTTTTTGTTTCACCATCATGGATGTATTCTTTTTTGGTAAGCACATCCCAAAACTTTGCTTGTGACATTATATTGATTGAGTAAAGACTAGTAATTTTCGACGTACAAAATATTGAAAACAAGCCAGGTGTTTTTATGTATCCTACTGCACCATTACCAATTTATTTGTGCCGGAAGATAAAAACACCACTTGTTTTCACAAAGTAGTGTCTCAATATCGTATGTTAAAAAATGTGTAAACATTTTTAGGTGATAATTTCTACATCAACGTGAGGGTTAATACGATAACTGATTGACCCTTTTTTCTTTTGTACCACATCAGTAATTCCTGTTTCGAGAGCAATCGAACGATTGAAATTGCGAATGGTGTGATAAGTTCGGCGACTTTTACTCACCGCAATTGATTCTTCGATATCGTATCCAAAGTAATCATGAATTTCTGCTTCACTAATATATCCATGCATATTTTTCCATCCAAGATGATTGAGTGCAGCTAGTAGTTTATATATGTAGATACCGGAGATAGAGAGTTTTTTATCGTTTAAAAATATCTCTCGGGAGGAAGCATTGATTTTCAAGATAACTGTGGTAGGGATTGAATCTGCTTGCTTGAGTGCGGTTATGATTGCTCCGCTTTGACTCAATTGATTGATTTTTATTTCTTCCTCTTTTTCTAGAGTAACCAATATGTGATATGGGGTGTACATATTTTCAGAGTAACAAGCGATATCAAAGAAGAAGGGTTCTACATTGCAATGTTGTGCTATTTCTTGTATATCCTTTTTGAAGTCTTCTTTTTGCTTAGCGTATGGTAATTTATATTCTTCCGCCGATTGTTTGACATACGATTTTATATAGGTAAAGAAGTCAGCTTTTTCTTTTGATAAATCATCTTTGGAATTTATGTCTAGGTATAAATAGTTGCCATAATGGAGTAGTTTATGTTTTGTTTCTTCTGAAAGTAAACAATTATTGAGACATACCCCTTCTTTCTCAAAGATTCCCAGTTTCATTAAATCCACTTCTACTGATGACTTCGTCAGCCGATCCAACAGGGATGGAGTAAACTCCTTTGCGTTTAATACTGTCTCATTGGGAGGATTATCTTTCATATACGCATCCCAATCGAAGCGAATTCGTATCTTTTTCGAAATGCTGATAATTTCCCCGAATAGCTCATATAGGTTGCTAGAAAACGTTTTTAGCATTTCACTAAATCCAATTTCAACGTGTGTTGAATTTTCAAACTTCTCATAAAGAAAGCGTTTAGCCTTAACCATTAAATCTGTCATGTGTAATGATGATGAGTGGTTGTTAAAGGCACTACAATACATTATATGCAGACAAATGTCAAGTACACTTTTATATGAGG
>JANQMD010000034.1 GCA_028280265.1 Flavobacteriaceae bacterium | reverse complement strand
AGTCTTGACTTTTTTGATTCGTTTTTGCTTCTGTCACACTGAGCTTGTCGAAGTGAAGGCAAAAATGAATATCAATAGGTTTCTTTATTAGTGTAGTAATAATGATTATAAATTGTTATACTTTTTTAATTGTTGATGATTCTATATTCTGAGTTCATCAATCAAAAATCTACAATCATCAACAAAAACAAATGGTCTTGATTCAAGACTAGTTTTCTTTAAAACTTTGTAATCTAGTAACATATTTACCAATTACATCAAACTCGAGATTTACCTCATCTCCAACCTTGAGATGTTGAAAAGTTGTGTTTTCGAGCGTATAAGGAATAATCGCAACGCTAAATTTATTTTTCTTGGAATTTACCACAGTTAAACTAACCCCATTAACAGTGATGGATCCTTTTTCTATCGTAATATTCTCAGAAGAAGCATTGTACATAAAAGTAAAATAAGTACTTCCTTCCGCATCTTTAATTTCAGTACATATTCCCACTTCATCTACATGCCCCTGAACTATATGCCCATCTAAACGATCACCTAACTTCATACCCCTCTCTAAATTAACCGTATCGTTCACTTGCAGTTTTGCCAGATTGGTCTTCTCAAGAGTTTCCTTGATGGCAGTAACGGTATAATTATCCCCTTCAATTTCAACAACGGTCAAACAAACTCCGTTATGAGATACGCTCTGATCTATTTTTAACTCAGAAGTAAAATCACTTTCTATAGTTATATGCATATTCTCTTGCTCTTTTGAAAGATTTTTAACACTTCCTAATGTTTCAATAATTCCAGTAAACATAAATGTAAAATTAGTTACTTTTGTTGCTTACAAAAATAAACATATTCAAGGTGAGATTATGGGTAAAGAGCGTAAAATAGTTGTAGGAATTTCATTGGGAGATATCAATGGAGTAGGAATTGAGGTCGTTTTGAAAGCGTTTCAGGATAGGAGAATGCTCGATTTTTGTACCCCTGTTCTATTTGGCTCTTCAAAAACAATCTCTTTCCACAAGAAATTACTCGATATTAACATAAATGTTCATGGGATTCATAGTCTTGAAAAAATAGTTCATGGCAAAGTGAATTTATTGAATATTTGGAATGAAGAAATCAAAATAGAAATAGGAAAAACTTCTGAAGTTGGTGGTCAATACGCCTTTCGCTCCCTTGAATCTGCAACAAAGGCTTTAACCGAAGAACAAATTGACGTTCTAATTACTGCACCCATTCATAAAGAAACCATTCAATCTGAAAATTTCAATTTTTCTGGACATACAGAATACTTAGAAAGTAAATTGAAAGGTGAAAGTCTGATGATCTTAATGAATGATGCTCTAAAAATCGGCTTGGTTACTGGACACATTCCAGTAGCTAAAATATCTGAAACCATCACTTCTGAGCTTCTTGAGAAGAAATTTGGAATTTTACACAACTCTTTGATCAAAGATTTCAGAATAAACAAACCTAAAATTGCTGTTTTAGGGCTAAATCCTCATTCTGGCGACAATGGTGTTATTGGTAAAGAGGAGGAAGAAATTATAAGACCTACCATTCAAAAGATCAAAGAATCTGGTGCTTTGGTTTTTGGGCCTTATGCCGCAGATGGTTTCTTTGGCTCAGAAGCTTATAAGCAGTTTGACGCAGTTCTAGCGATGTATCACGACCAAGGCCTGGCTCCGTTCAAAGCTCTTTCTTTTGGAAATGGTGTTAACTTTACCGCTGGGTTAAATAAAGTTAGAACTTCTCCTGATCATGGAACTGCATTCGACATTGCAGGGAAGAATAAAGCAAACCCAGACTCTTTTAAAGAAGCTCTGTTTACCGCCATTAAAGTATTTCAAAACAGGCAAGAATATAATGAGTTAACACAAAACGTTTTAACCCCAAAAACAAGGTAAAGTATTTCTTTTATTTATACTTGTTTTCTGAAACATTTTATTATCTTTGCACGCTCAAATTCATTCATTTAAATGAAAGACTTGAAACTATTTAATATTCCTTTTGTAGGATTGAAGCAAGGAAGTCACTTATTTGAATATGAAATTGATAAAACGTTCTTTGAAGCTTTTGATTTTAATGATTTCAACAACAGCAAGGTTTATGTGTCTTTAAATTTTGAAAAAAAGTCTACTTTGTTAAACTTACATTTCAAAATAGAAGGATATGTAAATGTAGATTGTGATGTTTCGTTGGAATCGTACGATCAGCCTGTGAGTGGTAACTTCTCGTTGATTGTTAAATTTGGCCCAGAATTCAATGATGATAATGAAGAAATATTAGTTCTTCCTTATGAAGAATATCAAATAAATGTAAGTCAATACATTTATGAATTAATTGTTCTATCTGTTCCCACCAAAAGAGTACATCCTAAGGTAGTTGACGGAACAATGAAATCTGAAGCCATGGAAAAATTAGAATCACTTCAAGTAGAAGACGAAAATAAAGACATCAATAATGTTGATCCTAGATGGGATAAACTAAAAGGTTTAATAACAGAAAAAAATACATAAGATGGCACATCCTAAAAGAAAAATATCTAAAACCAGAAGAGATAAAAGGAGAACTCATTACAAAGCTTCTATGCCACAAATCGCTGTAGATCCAACTACTGGTGAAGCTCACTTATACCATAGAGCTCATTGGCATGAAGGAAAACTTTACTACAGAGGACAAATTGTATTAGATGCTACTGTAGCTGAGGCATAAATTGTAAAAAAATCAGACAAAAACCCTCTAAAAAGAGGGTTTTTTTATGTTTTTACACAAAAAGCACTGGTTTTGAACTATTTTTTAAAATTTTTCTAAGATATTTTTTAGTACTTTAGTCACCTAGTTATAGAAGGGGTAACAAACAGCTAAATCTTTCTTCTAATTAAGTTATAACTATGACAAAAATAACTGCCGCTATTACAGCAGTTGGGAAATATGTTCCCGATTATATTCTAACAAACAAAGAGTTAGAAACCTATGTTGATACCAATGATGAGTGGATTACTACAAGAACTGGAATCAAAGAGAGACGCATTTTAAAAGAACCTAATGAGGGAACTTCTTTCATGGCTATTAAAGCTGCTGAGGATCTTTTACAAAAATCAAACACTAATCCTGAGGAAATAGATATGGTTATTGTTGCAACTGCAACACCAGATATGCCTGTCGCTTCTACCGCAGTATATACAGCTTCAAAAATTGGTGCTACCAATGCTTTTGCGTATGATTTACAAGCGGCTTGTTCGAGTTTTTTATACGGAATGTCTACAGCTGCCTCGTACATAGAATCAGGGAGGTATAAAAAAGTATTGTTAATTGGTGCCGATAAGATGTCATCTATTATAGATTATACAGATCGTGCAACGTGTATTATTTTTGGCGATGGAGCGGGAGCTGCACTTTTTGAACCTAATAAAGATGGTTTTGGTTTGCAAGATGAGTTTTTAAGAAGTGATGGAGTTGGAAGAGAGTTCTTAAAAATTGATGCTGGTGGATCTATTCTACCTCCATCAGAAGAAACTATAAAAAGCAGACAACATTTTGTTCATCAAGAGGGAAGAACAGTGTTTAAATTTGCTGTATCCAACATGGCTGATGTAGCTGAAAAAATGCTCACTCGTAATAACCTTACAAAAGAAGATGTAGATTGGCTTGTACCTCATCAAGCAAACAAAAGAATTATTGAAGCGACTGCTAATAGAGTCGACTTAGGAGCTGACAAAGTAATGATGAACATCCATAAGTATGGAAATACTACCTCAGCAACTTTACCTCTTTTATTAGCTGATTATGAAAAAGAATTAAAAAAAGGAGACAACTTAATTTTTGCTGCTTTTGGTGGTGGTTTCACATGGGGAGCCATTTACCTAACATGGGCATATAATTCATAAAAAATCAAATCAAAAAATCTAACTAATAAATACAAACAATGGACATCAAAGAAATTCAAAGCCTTATTAAGTTTGTTGCTAAATCAGGTGCAAGTGAAGTCAAGTTAGAAATGGAAGATGTAAAAATCACCATTAAAACAGGTTCATCTAAAACAGAAACCACTATAGTACAAGCTGCTCCAATGGCTGCAGCTCCACAAGCTATTCCTGCAGCTGCTCCAGTAGCACCAGCTCCTGCAGCTCCAGAAGCTGCGCCAGCGAGTAGTGGTTCATCTGATGATACTTCTAAATACGTAACTGTAAAATCACCAATTATTGGAACTTTTTATAGAAAGCCATCTCCAGACAAGCCTATGTTTGTGGAAGTTGGAAGTGAAGTAAAAGCAGGAGACACGGTATGTGTTATTGAAGCAATGAAACTTTTCAATGAAATTGAATCTGAAGTATCTGGAACAATTATAAAAGTTCTTGTAGACGATTCTTCTCCAGTAGAATTTGATCAACCATTATTCTTGGTAGACCCATCTTAATGTTCCTACATAAGCTTGATTAGCTATTTAGGAAACAAAACTTACAATATATAGTATTATGTTTAAAAAGATATTGATTGCCAATAGAGGTGAAATTGCTCTAAGAGTTATTAGAACCTGTAAAGAGATGGGGATAAAAACAGTCGCTGTGTATTCCACTGCGGATGCCGAAAGTTTGCATGTAAAATTTGCAGACGAAGCGGTGTGCATTGGCCCAGCACCTAGTTCTGATTCCTACTTGAAGATGTCTAATATCATTGCAGCTGCAGAAATCACAAATGCTGATGCTATTCACCCAGGGTATGGATTTTTATCTGAGAATGCTAAATTCTCTAAACTTTGTGAAGAACACGATATCAAATTCATTGGAGCTTCTGCTGAGATGATTGACAAAATGGGAGACAAAGCTTCTGCAAAAGCTACTATGATTGCAGCTGGTGTTCCTTGTATTCCTGGATCAGAAGGTATTATTGACACTTATGAAGAAGCTGAAAAGCTAGCTGTTGATATGCAATTCCCTGTAATGCTAAAAGCTACCGCTGGTGGTGGAGGTAAAGGAATGAGAGCTGTTTGGAAAAAAGAAGATCTTAAAGATGCTTGGGATTCGGCAAGAATGGAATCCAAAGCCGCTTTCGGGAATGATGATATGTATATGGAAAAATTAATCGAAGAGCCTAGACATATTGAAATCCAAGTCGTGGGAGATTCGTTCGGAAAAGCTTGTCACTTATCTGAAAGAGATTGTTCCGTACAGAGAAGACATCAAAAACTAACTGAGGAAACTCCCTCTCCATTCATGACTGATGAATTAAGAGATGCAATGGGTGTTGCGGCAGTAAAAGCTGCTGAGTTTATCAAATATGAAGGAGCGGGTACTGTAGAATTTTTAGTAGACAAACACAGGAATTTCTACTTCATGGAAATGAATACCCGTATTCAGGTAGAGCATCCAATTACTGAGGAAGTTATTAATTATGATTTGATTAGAGAACAAATCTTAGTAGCAGCAGGTGTTCCTATTTCTGGAAAAAATTATACTCCAAACTTACACTCAATCGAATGCAGAATCAATGCAGAGGATCCTTACAATGGGTTTAGACCTTCTCCGGGAAAGATTACTACATTTCACGCTCCTGGAGGTCATGGAATTCGTCTAGACACTCATGTTTATTCAGGATATATGATTCCTCCAAACTACGATTCTATGATTGCTAAATTGATTGTAACCGCTCAAACTAGAGAAGAAGCTATCAATAAGATGAAGCGAGCTTTAGATGAGTTTGTGATTGAAGGCATAAAAACAACCATCCCTTTCCATAGACAATTGATGGATCATCCAGACTACGTCGCAGGGAATTACACGACTAAATTCATGGAAGGTTTCGAAATGGAAGGTTAATTCGCATATTTACTTATATTTTAAAATTAAAAGAAAGGATATTTTTTCATATCCTTTCTTTTTTTATATTTGACTGTTTAAATTACTAACTAAACATTTTATTATATGTCTGAGGGGATTAAAATAGATGGCATTGATAAAATTATTATCAAAAGACTCATAGAGGATGCTCGAACGCCTGTTTTAGGTATTGCGAGAGAAGTAGGAATTTCTGGGGCAGCTATTCATCAAAGATTAAGAAAACTAGAAGACTCCGACTTGATGATGGGGTCGAAACTCATCTTAAACCCTAAAGCATTAGGATATACTACTACCGCTTTTGTTGGCATCTTCCTTGAATCTGCGAGTATGTATAGCTCAGCCATCAAAAAGCTTAAAGACATCCCAGAAGTAGTTGAATGCCATTACACCACAGGAAATTGGTCTATCTTTATTAAGATTTTGTGTAAAAATAATGAAGACTTAATGTATTTACTGAATAATGATATTCAGAGAATTAAAGGAGTTGCCAGAACAGAAACATTTATTTCACTAGATCAACAAATCAACAGGCAGATTAAAATTTAAAGTACACTACATTGGTGCAAGCACACGATGCATTGACAGAAGACTAAATATTAATTTAGGCAAGCCTCGGGGTATTAAACCCTTTCATGATTTCCAATAAAAAAGCCTTCAATATTTTGAAGGCTTTTTGTACAGAAGGCGGGACTTGAACCCGCACGGACATTACTGTCCATTGGATTTTAAGTCCAACGTGTCTACCAATTCCACCACTTCTGCGTTTGGATATGCCCATCTGCCTACAAGGCAGGCTATGCACATCACTTGGACTTTATTAAAAAGATAGAGCGAAAGACGGGATTTGAACCCGCGACCCTCACCTTGGCAAGGTGATGCTCTACCCCTGAGCTACTTTCGCGTAGTCTTTAAAAAGAACTTACTAGCTGATAATACCATTTATCATTCTAGCGGGTGCAAATTTAAAACAAAAAAAGAAACTACAAAGACTTTTGAAGTAAATTTTCTATGAATATCGCGGAAAATCCATGGCTTTTCCATGAGAATGAAATATCTTTGCACTCGATTTAATTTCTAATGAATTCAGCAACAACTATTAGCACAGAATTTACATTTAAAAGAGTCTTTTCAGATTTAAAACAACTCACCAAAGTTGGATTGTCTTTAAGCGTTGTTTTTTCTTCGGTTGCTGGTTATTTACTAGCTGTAGACACCATTCATTATCAAACGCTCATTCTTCTTAGCATTGGAGGTTATTTAATGGTAGGCGCATCAAACGCCTTTAATCAGGTGATAGAAAAAGACACGGATGCCTTGATGAAAAGGACTATGAACAGACCCTTACCTACAGGAAGACTATCACCAACAAATGCTTTAATTATAGCAACTACCTTCACACTTGCGGGGATAGCCATCTTATATAGCATCAATGCCAAAACCGCTTTATTCGGTGCGATTTCTATTTTTTTATACACCTCGGCATATACACCATTAAAATCTGTCACTCCTTTGGCAGTATTTGTAGGAGCCATTCCAGGAGCCATTCCTTTTATGTTAGGGTGGGTAGCTGCTACAGGTGAATTTGGAGTCGAAGCAGGTTTTCTATTCATGATTCAGTTTTTTTGGCAGTTTCCACATTTCTGGGCAATCGGATGGTTGCAGTTTGAAGAATACCAGAAAGCTGGTTTCAATATGCTTCCCATGAATAAAAAAGATCAGGGAGCTACCAAACAGATTATCTTTTATACCTCAATCATGATTTTAGTTTCTATAGCTCCTGTCCTTAAAATGACTGGACAATTCTATATCATGCCTCTTACTGCTGTTATTGTATTTTGCCTCGGAGCCTTTATGCTTTATTATGGTATACGACTTCATAAAAAACAAACAAATGTAGAAGCTAGAAAGTTGATGTTAGCGAGCGTGTTATATATTACCGTCGTTCAAATAGTATATGTTGTAGATAAATTTTTGCATTAAATTATGGAGAAAAAAGCGTTGCAAGAGGAACTAAAAGTTGCGAGAAAGAAGTCGGCAAAGCCCATGTTATGGGTATCTATGATTAGTATGGTGATGTTCTTTGCTGGTTTAACAAGTGCTTATGTGATTAGTATGAAAAGAGAGGATTGGGTGAGTTTTGACTTGCCTCAGGCTTTCTACATTAGTACGGCTTTAATCATTGCTAGTAGTATTGCTTTTATGCTCTCTCAATTCTTTCTAAAGAAAGAAAAAAGACCGGTTTCTATAGCACTTTTAGTACTTACACTAGCATTAGGAATCGCTTTTGTTTGGCAACAGTGGATTGGGTTCAATGAGTTAAAAGCCTCAGGATTGTATTTTACAGGACCCGGAAGTACCGTTTCTACATCCTTCTTAATTGGAATTACACTCATGCACGTTTTACACCTCGCAGCAGGAATCATTGTGCTATTGGTTGTTATTTATAATCATTTTAAAAACAAGTACAAACCAACCGATTTATTGGGCTTTGAACTAGGCGCTATTTTCTGGCACTTTGTAGATGTTTTATGGATTTATTTATTTTTCTTTTTCTATTTCATTAGATGATGAAAATTGATTAATTTTGGCCAACTATTAAAGAAATTTTAACAGATATTTTATGGAAGCAAACATTGCTGTATCTTCAGAAAAAAAGCCAACTTGGGGAGGCGGTGGCGTAAGACCGTTTGGAGCAAGCTATGGGAAGATGATGATGTGGTTTTTTATCGTATCAGATGCTTTAACATTCTCTGGGTTTTTAGCAGCTTATGGGCTCACAAGATTTAAGTTTATTGACTCATGGCCTATTGCTGATGAAGTATTCACTCACATTCCATTTATTCATGGAGAGTTTCCTATGTACTATGTAGCTTTCATGACATTTATCTTAATCTTTTCTTCTGTAACCATGGTATTGGCTGTAGATGCAGGACATAAGATGAATAAGAAAAAAGTAACTTGGTACTTATTTGCAACTATTATTGGAGGTTTAATCTTCGTAGGCTCACAAGCTTGGGAGTGGAAAACTTTCATCAAAGGATCTTATGGAGCCGTAAAAACTACGGATGGTAAAATCTTACAATTCGTAAATGAATCTGGAAAGCAAATTGCCTTATCTGACTTTGTAGTAGGTGATCGTGGAGATGATAAAGTCACCCAAACTAGAAAGAACGGATTGTGGTTTGAAAGTGGTGAAAGTGTTGGTCAATATTCTGTTGCACAAGTAATCAGTTCTTACAATGCGAATCCTAGCATTCAGATTCGAAGCGAGAAGATCGATTTGGACACAAAGCAGAAAATTATTTTATCGAGAGAAAAAGGAGCTGCTGAATTAGCAAAAGCGAAATTAGTCGTTGAAGGAGCTAACTTAGAAGTCAACGAGTATGGTAATACTATTTTTGCTGATTTCTTCTTCTTCATTACAGGATTCCATGGGTTCCACGTATTCTCTGGAATTGTTATCAACATTATTATATTCTTCAATGTCATCTTAGGAACTTACGAAAGAAGAGGACATTATGAAATGGTAGAAAAAGTAGGATTGTACTGGCACTTTGTAGATTTGGTTTGGGTATTTGTATTTACCTTCTTCTACTTAGTTTAAAAATAGATAAATAAAGAAACATGGCACACGCGCACGATAACTCAAATGTGAAAAGAATATGGATGGTTTTTGGATTACTATCCGTAGTAACCATTGTTGAAGTTGCTTTAGGGATTGTAAAACCCGATTTCTTACACTTAAATGGAATAGGAACCAGCTGGTTAAATTGGATCTTTATCATTTTAACCTTAGTAAAAGCATATTATATCACCTGGACCTTCATGCACATGGAAGGTGAAAAGACTTGGTTTAGAAGAGCTGTAGTATGGACAGCTGTATTCCTAATTATATACTTAGTCACACTCCTATTGATTGAAGGAGGGTATTTATTTGAAACATTAGCACCTTTAGTGCGTTGGTAATGAAAATTTAATAAGGTGGTTTTAACCACCTTTTTTTATCGCTTATTATGAAGATTACTAAAAAACGTTTTGTGCTGGTAGCACTCTTCATTTTTCCTTTATTATTCTTTTTGCTCTTATCTACTGGAATCAATAATTTCAAAAAACTCCCTACACTTACCCAAAGAGTGACCAATATAAAGGTATACGACAACAATCATACTTTTATTGACAAGGTGTCTATTGTATGCTTTATAGGTTCAGATGTTGATAAAGTAAAAGGAAGCTTTTTCAACTTAAATCAGAAAATTTACAAAGAGTTTTACGGCTATATTCCTTTTCAGTTGGTTGCTATCTACCCTGAGGATTCACAGGAAGAAGTAAATCAGCTGAAATCTAAGATTGCTGCATTTACCGACTTGTCAAAATGGAACTTTGTTGGACTATCAAAAGAAGATATTATTTCTTTTCACGCCTCTCTTAAAACTGGAGGCCAGCTTGATAAAAATCTCTATTCGAACAAAGCTTTTATCATTGACAAGGAATCGAATTTAAGAGGCAGAGACAATGACAAAGATTCGTACAATGGTTTCATTTATGGTTATGATATGAATTCTGTAGCGGAACTAAATAATAAAATGGAAGATGATGTAAAGGTTCTTCTGTATGAGTACAGAGCTGCTTTTAAAAACAAGAAAAAAGCGGATAGAAAAAAGGTAGAATTATGAACAAAAAGTACTCATACGTAGGTGTCGCATTGGTTATCTTGGTTTTTGGAATTTACACAGTTCCTAAAGTTGTCAATCATTTCAAGTCTTCTAGTTCTGACTTATATAAGTTTGAAAAGGTACCAGATTTTGAGTTTATCAATCAAAATGGTGAAACTGTTAATAACAAAACATACGAAGGGAAAGTCTATGTTGTTGAGTTCTTTTTTACAACTTGTCCAACCATCTGCCCTATTATGAATAGAAAGATGTTGACCATTCAAAATGAGTTTTATGGAAATCCTGAATTCGGAATCGCATCCATTTCTATCACACCTGAAATTGATACACCACAAGTTCTCAAAGAGTATGCTGATTCTTATGGAATCACCTTAAAAAACTGGCACTTGCTTACAGGAAAAAATAAAGAAATAGTATACGAACTTTCAAACAAAGGGTTTCAACTATATGCAGGTAAAGATGGTGATGAAGTACACGGTGGCTTTGAGCATTCAGGCTTGTTTGCATTGATAGATAAGGATGGATACATTCGATCTAGAAAAGATGAATTTGGGAATCCCATCAAATATTACAGAGCCATTCAAGAGAATGAATTCCCAGATCAAATTCAAGAATTAAAAGAAGACATCAAAAAATTATTACATGAGTAACGAACTCCAAGAAAAGAAATATAAAAAGGTCATAACAATTTTATCTGTAGCTATTCCTTTGGCTGTAGCTGCACTTTTTGGCGTGAACTTAAAGAGAATGGGATTTGATGTAGAACCTCTTACGTTTTTACCTCCTATTTATGCATCTATCAACGGTCTTACCGCTGTTATTTTAATTGCCGCAGTAGTAGCGATTAAAAAAGGGAATAGAAAATTACATGAGCGATTAAACACACTGGCAATTGTCTGTTCGGTACTCTTTTTAGTGATGTATGTAGCGTATCACATGACTTCAGATTCTACCAAGTTTCGTGGTGAAGGATTCATTAAATATGTCTACTATTTTATACTGATTACGCATATTCTCTTATCTGTAATTATCATTCCTTTTGTTTTAATTACACTGATGAGGGCCAAATTAGGCAAGTTTCCTGAACATAAAAAGATTGCAAAAATCACTTTTCCAATGTGGTTGTATGTTGCTGTAACTGGTGTGATTGTTTATGTGATGATTTCTCCATATTATGCTTAAAAAAATAATTTTTATATTGCTCTTTTTATTTACCTTAAGCACTAAGGCTCAGTGTGCTATGTGTAAAGCCGTTGTAGAAAACGGAGATGTAACCATGGCAGAAGGAGTAAACTCTGGAATCACCTATCTGATGATTTTTCCATATATTTTGGTTGGCTTTCTTCTCTACTTTATCTATCGTAATAAAAGAGCTGCTAAAAATTAACATTTCAATAAGAGCACATAATTGTAACATATTTTAATTTTGGTCGTCTTATGTAAGGTGTTTCAAATGAAAACACTCAAAATAGAATTATAGACATACTACGATAAGAAAGAATCTAACCAACATGAAAACAAAGTTTTTACTACTTATCTCATTACTTTTTGCATCTTACGGATTTTCTCAAAAGAAATGGGGATTAAAAGAATGTGTAGATCACGCATTAAAAAATAACATTACAGTTCAGCAGAATCTTCTCAATGTGGGTCTCGCTGAAATTAACGTAAAAGATGCAAAAGGGAATTTTTTACCGAACCTTTCAGCAAATACAGGAAACAGTTTCAATTTTGGTTCAGGTTTCGACCCTGTATCTCAGAACAGGGTAAATACAAGTTTCTTCGGAGGAAATATAGGTGTTAACTCTGGTGTTATGATATTTAATGGTTTTAGAAACTTAAATGTATACAAACAAGCACAGTTGGGTGTAGAGAGAAGCAAATTGACTCTTGAAGAAATCCAAAATAGTATTTCCTTATTAGTTGTCAATGGATACTTAAACATCTTATTTGCAAAAGAAAATTTAGGGGTAGCAAGAGTACAAGCCAGAATTAGTAAAAAACAAGTAGAAGCTGCACAGGAAAGGTTTGATGGAGGGTTGATTCCTAAAGGAGATTTACTAAATGTACAATCTACTGCGGCAAATGATCAACAGAATGTAGTCACTCAAGAAAATGCCTTAACCATTGCATTATTGAATTTAGCTCAATTATTACAGGTTCCTACAGAAGATTTTGACATACAAGAAATTAATGTAGGAAATCCAGCAGCTGTACTTTTATATAATGATGCGCAAGGAGTTTTTGAAAAAGCTCTATTGACGCAACCACAAATAAAAAATGCTGAATTAGGAATTAAAAACGCAGAGTATAATATTGAAATTGCCAAAGGAGCCTTCTTGCCTTCAATTTCTGGTAGTTTGTTTTTATCTACAAATTATGCTTATGATTTAAAAGATGGCTCTGTAAGGTTTGGAAGCACTTTAAATGAAGATTTATTTAACCAGATAAATGCAAATTTAGGGTATGGTTTTGGATTTAATGTAAACATCCCTATCTTCAATAGATTTCAGACAAAAAACAATGTGGATCGTCAATTTGTCAACAAAGAAATCAGCAAGGTTACTTTGGACAATGCAAAGCTTCAGTTACAGCAAAATATTGAACAAGCATTTACTGAAACCAAAGCCGCCTTAAAAGCTTATGAAGCAGCTAAAATATCTTTAGACTCTCAAAAAGAAGCTTTTAAGAATGCACAAGAAAGCTATAATTTAGGAGCTATGACTCTTTTTGATTTTGATTTAGTTAGAAACAGACTTGTAAATGCAGAATCTACGTTAATCAGAAATAAATACGATTTTGTTTTCAAAACCAAAGTCCTCCAATTTTACAACGGAGATTTAAATCTGGAATAACGACCATTATATTTCTCAGAACCTCGGCTTTTGTCGAGGTTTTTTTATGACTTATCTTTGCCTAAAAAGAAAATCAATTGGCCTATATACTTAACATAGAAACTTCCACTAAAAACTGTTCAGTCTCCATAGCAAAGAATGGAGAATTACTTTCTCTAAAGGAAATCAATACAGGGAATTATTCTCATGCAGAAAAATTACACCCTCTTATTTTAGAAACAATTCAGGAGGCTTCCATAAAAGTATCAGACATCAATGCCGTTGCTGTTGGAAAAGGTCCTGGATCTTACACAGGATTAAGAATTGGTGTTTCAGCTGCCAAAGGAATCTGTTTTTCAAATGATGTCCCATTAATTTCCATCAATTCATTAGAGCTATTAGCGCACACTCATTCTATAGATGAAGGTATTCTTATACCTATGATTGATGCAAGAAGGATGGAAGTATACTCTGCTGTTTACAATCATCAATACGATTTGATAAGAGAAACAAAAGCAGAGATTATTGATTCTGATTCTTATCAGGGATATTTTGAGAACAATTCTGTATATTTTTTAGGAGATGGTTCCGATAAGTGTAAAACTGTCTTACAACACAAGAATGCTGTTTTTATTGAAAATAAGTTTCCTTCTGCTAAAGAAATGGCGAGACTGACCTTTCAAAAGTTTTCAGAGGCTCTGTTTGAAGATGTTGCCTACTTTGAACCTTTTTACTTGAAAGATTTTATTGTTACTCCTGAAAAGAAAAAAGTATAAGAGTCAATGCAATCAGTGCTGGTAAACCTTGCACCATGAAAAGGCGAATTTTTTTGGTCGAATAACTTCCATAGATGCCTGCTACAATCACAAAGGATAAAAAAATCAAACTCAAATCTAAATCATTCTTGATAAAAGAGATTACAAGCCCTGCAGATAAAAAACCATTGTACAGTCCCTGATTTGCAGCTAAAACTTTTGTATCCTCAGCCAATTGCTGATCTCTAATTCCGAAGATTTTTATTGTTTTAGGTTTTGTCCAAAGAAACATCTCTAAAATGAGAAAATAGAAGTGTTCAATGGCGACAAAAAGAATAAGTCCCTTAATAAGATAGTCCATAATTCAAGTTATTATTTCTCCTAAGATAGTATTTTCTTATGCTTTTATCTTATCAGTAAAGCAAAATTTCATAACAATTCCGTAACATTGTGTGTAGGTGGTCTGAGTAACTTTGCTAAGTTTGTAAAAAAATTAAAATGGGGGATCCATATATTTTAATGCTCATTGCTTTAGCTGTTCTAGCGATTTTAGATTTGGTTGTTGGAGTTAGTAATGACGCAGTAAATTTTCTAAATTCTGCAATTGGTTCTAAAGCAATTCCTATTCGTAAAATTATGATTATTGCGAGTGTGGGTGTGTTCTTTGGAGCTATTTCTTCCAGTGGAATGATGGAGGTAGCCAGAAAGGACATCTTTAATCCAGAGATGTATATGTTTCAAGACATTATGATCATTTTCATGGCAGTAATGATCACTGATATTTTACTGCTGGATGTATTTAACTCGTTAGGAATGCCTACCTCTACTACTGTTTCCATTGTTTTTGAACTCTTGGGATCAGCGGTTATCATTGCGCTTATTAAAATATATGGAGGAAGTCAAAATCTTTCTGAGTTGTGGAGTTATATTAATTATACTACAGCTACTAAAATTATAGTAGGTATTGTACTATCCGTCGTCGTCGCATTTAGTGTTGGGGCTATTGTACAGTATTTCTCTCGTCTTATTTACTCATTTAATTTTAGTGAACGACCAACATACGTCAATGCTTTGTTTGGTGGTTTTGCATTGACTTCCATTATTTACTTTATTATCATTAAAGGATTAAAACAGACTCCTTTTTACGCAGATATAAAGTACATTTTAGATTACGACATTACAATTCTTATAGGAACAAACTTTTTTGTTTGGACACTAGTCTCTTTCCTTCTTATAAAACTACTGAAGGTTAATATCTTAAAATTGATTATTGGAGTTGGAACATTTTCTTTGGCTATGGCATTTGCTGGAAACGACCTAGTCAACTTTATTGGTGTTCCTATAGCTGCTCTAAATTCATATCAGATTTGGAGTGCTTCTGGACAAGATGCTCTGAATTTTTCAATGGGGATTTTAGCCGAACCAGTACGTTCCAATCTCTGGCTTCTTCTCATTGCTGGTGCAATTATGGTAGTGACTCTTTGGACTTCTAAAAAAGCCAGAAGCGTTATAGAAACTGGCATTAACTTATCTAGACAAGGAGAAGGGCACGAAAAATTCCAACCTAATAATGTCTCAAGAGTCGTTGTACGTATGGCAATGGCGACAAATGTTGGACTTAATTTTTTAATTCCAGAAAAGACTCAAAAATATATTAATTCTAAGTTCGAAAAGCCTACACTGTCTTTACCTAGAGATAAAAACAATCAGCCTCCAGCTTTTGATTTGGTAAGAGCATCTGTTAACTTAATTATGGCCAGTGTATTGATCTCTATAGCAACCTCTATGAGACTCCCGTTAAGTACTACTTATGTAACTTTTATGGTAGCTATGGGAACATCGCTGGCAGATAGAGCTTGGGGTAGAGAAAGTGCTGTATACAGAGTTGCAGGAGTAATTAAAGTAATCGCTGGATGGTTCTTAACCGCCTTGATTGCCTTTATAGCTGCTGCTATTGTAGCTTCTATGATTCACGTTAGCCTGTATTTTATCATCTTGTTCTTAGCTGCTATTGCCTTTTTAGTTACAAGAACTACTATTCAGCATTCTAAAAAAGCAAAAGAGGAAAAGCAACAGCAATATGTTGAGCGTGCAGAACTTATTAGTATCAATGGTGTAATTGAAGAAAGTTCAGATCATATCTCAAATGTTGCAAGTAGAGTTAGTAAACTGTACAATAATGTTGTGTCTGATCTATCCAATCACGATTTAAATAAACTTCGGAAAACGGATAAAAATGTTGGAAAGCTAAATAATGAGATTGATGATCTAAAAGACGGTGTTTATTATTTCATTAAATCTTTGGAAGAGGATTCTGTGGAAGCTAGTAAGTTCTACATTTTAACTCTGGGTCATCTACAAGATGTGGCTCAAGCAATTGGTTTTGTAGCCAGGGCTAGTTACAGGCACGTAAATAACAACCACAAAAACTTAAAGAAAGGTCAAATAAAAGATCTCTTAACGATCAATGCTCAATTAAAGGAATTACTCAACAAAATGAGTGAAGCTTTCCAAAATAGGTCTTTTGATTATTTAGAAGATATTCTCATTGAAAAAAGAGAATTGTTAGCGAATGTTGCTCGCTCCATTGAAAAACAAGTAGCTAGAATTCGAGCCGAAGAATCGAGTCCAAAGAATACTACTCTGTATTTTAGTATTCTATTAGAAACGCAAGATTTGATTTCTGCTTTGATGAGTTTACTACAACTCTATCAAGAATTCCATCTGACTACCAAAGATATTCGCGACGAATTAGACAAGTAACAAAGATAGCTTTTAAGCTATTTTTGTTGCGCATTAACACCTAGTTTCCAAGTAATAACACCCATTTCTAAGAAAGGGTAAATAACACTTTATCAGTACTTAAAATTCAATTTAACTTTGATTGTTGTTGGATTATTTCGATGAAAGTAGCTACTCCTTTATTCCAACTTCAGGCGAAACCGAAAAGCCTTTTTTAAACAGAGTAGGACATAAATTATTATTATGAGTTTAGTAGGAACATACACAAACAACGAACTAGGAGCAACTTTATCAATCACAAGTGCAAATGTTTCAGATGGAACAGGTGGAGGAACTTTCTCTATGGGAGGAATTGACTACCCTATCGCATTACATTTCCATTTTGACAACAATGTAGGGCCAAACGCGGTATTGCAAATTTGGACAAGCAACACATATGGATGGGACTATGTTGGTGCAGCTGGGTCCTCAGATAGTGCAGAAATCAACTTAGCAGGTGGGGCATCATCTGTAAGTGGGACAACTCCTTTTAGTGGAGTATTCAGCAAATAAGACTGATAAAAAAACCTGAAATGATTTCTTCATTTCAGGTTTTTACTATTCCTAATTTTAATTTCTTTATAATTCTAAAGCTTTCTTAATATCATTGTTCATCAATAATTCAACTGGATTTTCTAATGCTTCTTTTACAGCAACTAGGAAACCTACAGATTCTCTACCATCAATAATTCTATGGTCATAAGAAAGTGCCACATACATAATAGGCTGAATAACAACCTCTCCATCTACTGCCATAGGGCGTTGTACAATGTTGTGCATTCCTAAAATAGCACTCTGTGGTGGGTTGATAATTGGCGTTGACAACATAGAACCAAAAACACCTCCATTGGTTATGGTAAAGGTTCCTCCTGTCATTTCATCTACAGTAATTTGTCCATCTCTAGCTCTTAATGCCAAGCGCTTCACTTCACTTTCAACACCTCTGAATGTTAAATTCTCTGCATTTCTAATCACAGGAACCATCAATCCTTTAGGGCCTGATACTGCAATAGAAATATCTTGAAAATCGTATGTCACTTTGAAGTCTCCATCAATCATTGAGTTCACATCAGGATACATTTGTAATGCTCTTACACAAGCCTTGGTAAAGAAACTCATAAATCCAAGTCCAACACCATGTTTCCTTTTGAACTCTTCTTTGTATTGAGATCTTAAGTCGAAAATAGGTTGCATATTTACTTCGTTAAAAGTAGTTAGCATTGCTGTTTCGTTCTTTACAGAAACCAAACGCTGAGCTACTTTTCTGCGTAGCATCGATAATTTTTTTCTGTTAGAACTTCGTGCTCCTCCCGTTGATGGTGTACCCATACTTGGTGTTGCTTTTACAGCATCCTCCTTGGTTACTCTTCCATCTTTTCCGGTTCCTTTGACTGAAGAAGCTTGCATTCCTTTTTCTGCTAAAATCTTCTTGGCTGCTGGTGAAGCGGTCCCTGTTGCATAGGTTTCTTTTCCAGGGGCTTCAACCTTTGGTGCCTCTTTTGACTCTTCTTTTCCAGCTTCACTGGTTGCTGAGCCTGCCTTGTCGGCAGACAGATCTGTCGAAGTATCAGGTTTTGCAGCATCCATATCTATCAAGCAAACTACAGCACCCACAGCAACTGCATCTCCTTCTTCTGCTTTTAAGGTAATTACCCCACTTTCTTCAGCAGGAAGCTCTAGAGTTGCTTTGTCTGAATCTACTTCAGCTATAGGTTGGTCTTTCTCAACATAATCTCCGTCTTCTACCAGCCAAGTCGCTATTTCTACTTCTGTTATGGATTCTCCCGGTGAAGGGACTTTCATTTCTAAAACCATAAGTTTATCGTTTTATTTTTTGATTTTATCTTTTAATCGAATACGTTTTTGATCACTTCTCTGTGTCTCTTCTCAAATCGAGCTTTTGATCCTGCTGCAGGAACAGCGTGATACTTTCTAGAAGCAACTTCTAATTTCACTTTTGTAAATCGTTGCAACATAAAGCTCCATGCTCCCATGTTTCTTGGCTCTTCTTGTGCCCACACATATCGTTCTGCATTTGGATATCGATCGATCACTTTTTGTAATTTCTCTTCGTGTAATGGGAACAATTGTTCTACTCTTACTAATGCTACATCATCTCTTTCTAACTTCTGGCGTTCTGCCAACAGATCGTAATAGAATTTCCCCATACAGAATACTACTTTCTTTACATTCTTTGGAGCGATTGTATCATCGATTACCTCTTGGAAATTTCCTCCTGCCAATTCCTCAATTGAACTTACTGCAGCCGGAAGACGCAACAAACTCTTAGGTGTGAAGACGATCAATGGCTTTCTGAAATTACGTTTCATATGTCTACGTAACAAGTGATAGAAGTTCGCTGGAGTAGTACAGTTTGCTACCGTCATGTTATCTTCTGCGCATAATTGCAAATAACGTTCTATTCTGGCTGAGGAATGTTCTGAGCCTTGCCCCTCATATCCATGAGGAAGCAGAACAACAATTCCGTTCTGTATTTTCCACTTATCTTCCGCAGCAGAAATGTATTGATCGAACATAATTTGAGCGCCATTTGAAAAATCACCAAACTGTGCTTCCCAAATGGTCAAACAATTTGGATACGCCATGGCATATCCATAGTCAAATCCAAGTACTCCATATTCAGACAGTAGCGAATTGTAGATTCGCATTTGTCCTTTATTATTTGGATTTGTATTTAATAAATTGATTCGTTCTTCTGAGATTTCATCTCTTAGAATTGCATGTCTGTGCGAGAAGGTCCCTCTTTCTACGTCTTGTCCAGAAATGCGAACATCATATCCTTCCTCCATCAAAGATCCATAAGCTAAGGTTTCTGCCATCCCCCAATCCAATTCATTCTTTTCAAAAACCATATCAGCTCTTTGCTTGAGAATTCTCTCTGCTTTTCTTAAGAATTTCACTCCTTCTGGAACATTAGAAACGACTTTAGCAATTCTTTTTAGTTTGTCTAAAGAATAAGTAGTATCTACAGGTTGCAACATTGCTTCTAATTGCTGACGAATAAATCCGCTCCATGTAGATTCCATGAATTCTCGTACTTTAGAAGTACTATCTTCTTTCGACTTGTCAAACTCAGCACTTAACATTTGCTTAAAATCATCAGTGATAGACTTCACATATTGTTGATCAATACTTCCTTCAGCAATCAACCTTTCCGCATAGATATCCTTAGGATTTTTATGTTTTGCAATGGCTTTGTAGAGCTTAGGCTGTGTAAAACGAGGTTCATCACCTTCATTGTGCCCATATTTTCTATATCCTAATAGGTCAATGAAAACATCTCTTTTGAATCTCATTCTAAATTCAACAGCCATTTCCATGGCATGACAAACTGCTTCGGCATCATCTGCATTGACATGAAGTACAGGAGACAAGGTAACTTTAGCAACATCTGTACAGTAGGTAGACGATCTTGCATCCAAGTAATTTGTGGTAAATCCAACTTGGTTATTGACAACTATGTGAATGGTTCCTCCTGTTTTGTATCCATTCAATTGAGCCATTTGTGTTACTTCATATACAATTCCTTGACCTGCAATTGCAGCATCTCCATGAACCAAGATGGGAAGTATTTTGCTACCATCTCCTTCGTACTTACGATCAATCTTCGCTCTTGTAATTCCTTCTGCTACCGCATCCACAGTTTCTAGATGAGAGGGGTTTGGAACCAAGTTCATCTTGATTCTATTACCATCTCTATAGGTCTTGCTTAATGTCAATCCAAGGTGATACTTTACATCTCCATCAATATCTTCGTCTTCAAAGTCTTTTCCTTCAAATTCACTGAATAAATCGCGGACAGGTTTCTTAAAAATGTTCACCAATGTATTCAAACGTCCACGGTGTGCCATTCCTAACACACATTCCTTTACTCCATATTTTTCAGCGGCATCTCTTAATGCTACACTAATTCCTGGAATCAATGCCTCTCCTCCTTCTAGGGAGAATCTTTTCTGACCTACATACTTCGTTTGTAAAAAACTCTCAAATGTAACTGCCTGATTTAGTTTTGACAGGATGTATTTTTTTGCGTCTAGGGAATAATTAGGGTGATTATCGTTTTGGTTTAAGCGATTTTGCCACCATTTCAATTCCTCAGGATTTCTCAAATACATGTATTCAACACCAATTGAATCGCAGTAAATTCTCTCTAGGTGTAAAATAATATCACTCAAAGACGTTGGTCCTATTCCTAAAATTTCTCCCGCATTAAAAACGGTTTTCAAATCTTGTTCTGAAAGTCCAAAATTCTCAATGGCTAGTGTGGGTGCGTATTTTCTTCGGTCTCTTACAGGATTTGTTTTGGTAAACAAATGTCCACGGGTCCTGTACCCGTTAATAAGGTCTACCACTAAGAATTCTTTTCGAACTTCTTCTGGTATTTGATGAGGCACCTCTTCTTCATCGGTGAAAGTGTAATTTTCATTGGCTAAATCATAGCCTTGAAAAAAACTCCTCCAGCTAGGTTCTACGGCATCAGGATTTTGTAAATATTGATCGTATAAGTCGGCAATGAAGCCTGTATGTGCAGCGTTTAAGAACGAAAACTTGTCCATAAAGTGTTTTTGCTTTTTATGTAAGCTTTTTAATCGTACAAAAATACAACTATTTACAAAAATTTTGCATCGATTTTTTAGAGTTTTCACTTCGAGAAAATTTGCATCTTTTTTTCTAAAAAAGTTTTTGTGATTTTTCGAAAAGACATATATTTGCAGACGCTAAATCGAAGTTGATATAGCAAATTCATTCTTATCTGTCTTTCGGCAGACTGGGCTCAGCAAATGAGCTTATGTAAATAAAACAATTTGTAAGAAGGTTTTTCGTCAAAAAAGACATTAAAATTAATAACACATTCCTCCTTAGCTCAGTTGGTTAGAGCATCTGACTGTTAATCAGAGGGTCCTTGGTTCGAGCCCAAGAGGGGGAGCTGCTAATAATCAGAGAGTTACAACAGTAAATGTAGTAACTCTTTTTTTATTTTCCAAAGATTAGGAAACTATTAGGAAACATTTTGAGGTCTTTTTTGCCTTTAAAAAGGCTTTTTTGTTAATCTGTAGAGGTAAAAATTTAATTTTTTTCGAGTTTCAATCCATAGGAGGAATGTTTTTTATATCCTCTCCTAACTCTTTACATGCAAATTTAATCCAAGTATCTCTGAAATATTTTGTGACAAGTAATTCGGCTATATCTTCAATTTTAGAGTAATTATCAACAAATAAATTCACTCCGTCTTCATGATCTTTGAGCATTTTGGGTCTCTCAACACCATCTTGAAAGAAAACAAAAGTTCTTCTCTTTAAAGCTATGCAGTAGCCTATCACCATAAATATTGAGCTTATCCCTTTGTAATCGTATTTTGGAATCACAATCACAATGTTGAGAGATTGCGCTATTTTCAATAAAAAGTTTCGATTGTATTTTGGGTGCTTAGGAATTTTTTTATGCGGATCAGGAAATCGAAAAAAACGATTATTTTTTTGCTTCTTATCAATATATTTTTTCAAAAGCTCTTTTTGTTTCTCTAAAAGCCCAGAAAAATTATCTATATACCCATCTTTATCCTCTATAAAGCGATCAATAATTCCTACAAATTCACTTCTTTTCTCTTCAGGAATCACAGATCGAGGATGTGTAATGAGAAAATCATAAGAAGTGATCTGTTGTTTTGTGTAATTCTTTCCCTTTTTTTGATCTAACCACTTATCAAATAAATCAATATTAAATTGGTTAGAGGGCACTTTTAACCAATTTTTATAACGATCAAACAAGTATCCTTTTATCGAATTGTCAATTTCAATATCATTTTCAGGAAGTCCAAAGTCGAACTTATCTGTTTTTATATCTTTCTCCCCTTCTGGTATTTTTTTGATCACTACAGAGCCCATGGCTACATCACCATGCTCATGAGCAATCAGAAAAGCTCCTAGTAAAAGATTGAACTTTTTCGTATTCTTTTCTTTTCTCGAAGGTATATGAATCCGAAGAATAAGTTTTGTTCTACTTTCTAAAAAAGTAATATCAATAGCATTAGCATGATTCTTATTTCCTGTCGGCTTTTTACACCATGTCACAACCCCTTTTGTATGATCCTCTTTTTTGCTCTGATCCGTTTTTATATTTTCTAGCCTAAACTGATCTTTTTCCAATGACAAAACCAACCGATCAATACTTGGAAAATAATATCGATAAGCATCTGTTTCCTTATTAACACCACATAAATCTTCATCATACGCATACAGATAACACGAATTTTTAAAGAAATCTAAAAGTGCCTTCTCTTTTAATGGGCTGTCATGAACTTCTGAGTTTGTTCTATGATTAATTTCTTCACTGGAAAAAGTACCGATTACGTTATCTATTTCTTGCTTGAAATGATTATAGCCTCGATAGCCAGCTAATAGAGAAAAGTAATCTTTAGTTGTGTCCTTATAACGAGTTTTGTCTTTGTTGAAAATAAAACTTGCTATTGTTGCGAATCTATGTTTTGGAATGCCTACTTCTTCTTCTCTTACTAACCTTCTGTATACTGTTGATGAAAAACCGTTTACTTTTTCAAAGTTTTGAATGCTCTTATCTTGATAAATTTCCTTCAAGCTGTTTTTGGCTTCTTTTTCGCTTTCTTGTTCAATTTTTGAAACTGAATCATCGCCTGTTATTGCTAAATTTTGAAAAAAAACGATCGCTATTCTTTTCAACTCTTTAACGCATTCCTTTTCTCTTTCTATTTCTTCTAGTGTTTTTTTACTCCCCATTTATTTTCCTTTTTCTTGACTTTTTAAAATTACATGATATGCAGGAGAAAACCTAACAAGGCTGAAAAATGAAAAAGGAGCGGTTTAAATTTATACCTTATTACGATGTTACTAATGGCTCAAGCACTTTCAAAGGCAAACCCTGCCCTTCAAAGGAAGTTATAAAATTGATTGGATTAAAGGGGCTGAAAAAGTTAGACAAAAAGATAAAAAGCTTATTGCAAGCTCGGGTAGAGATGTTTGGAAAAAGACGTAATAATCTCCATGGCTTTTCTGTCACAGAATTTCTTTACGACACCAAGAAAAACATTGTATTTAGAATTATGGAAATAATTGATAATGAGGGATATTCTCTTAACGGAGGTATTGAAATACCATCAAAGGATATATATTCTGAAAAACTACGTGAAAAAGGAAACTACTACGTAATGGTAGAAGACCTTTACATGAGCCCCAAACAATATCTAGATCGACTTAATTTGATTCACGCAGGGCTGATCATTGAATCCCCAGATTAGTTTATAGAACACTCTTCCTGAAAAACCCCATTTTTCCTGAAATTTCCTCAAAAAAATCTTTTTCAGGAAACTGCTCTGATTTTCAGGAAACACTTCAGGAAATTTTGCCATTAACTCAAATACCTAGTTGCTTTGGTAGCGAATTTTAAAACTATTCAACATGAATACAAAAATGAACTTGGCAATGTTAGACGCTTGCAAGAACTATTTCGTTAGAAACCTGACTTATAAACAATTTTCTAAAATAATGACCTATTTCAAAGAGAGCACTCTCCCTCTACAAGAGAAGTTTGAAATCTTACTAATGATACCCAAAAAAGAATGTGACGTCGATCTCGCTATAGAGATTCTTTATTCAAATTTTGACGCAAAACGTGCGGCTATTCGAGATCAGGAATGGGCTGATCTTTTTGCAGAAAATTCACCTAAAAGCCACGTTGAATCTATTAAATATAAAACCAATATAATGCACATGTCAACACTATAATTCATGAAAGAACAGAGAAATCAACAGCATTTTATTTCGAACCTTCCTAAGGCAATCACCATCATCCGTATTCTTCTTTTTGCCTTATTTTTCACACTCCTTGTGAGTTGTTAATTCTTCTTTAGGTCAATGGGTTTTAACCCATTGACCTCCTTTTTTACATAGTATTTATAAATCATTGTTTTTCATTTTCTAAAACAAAACAAACATGAACACTACTCAAAATCAAAACCTTCTTTTAAAAGAGATCAAAAAGAAATTCGGACTGCAAAAATTCCGTCAGAATTTCCCTTTTTTTCCACACAGACAATTAATTTCTACCCAGCAGACAAACTATTTGATTCTAAAGTTCGCTCCCAAAAGCGGAGACTTTTTCGATCAACCCTGTTTTTACCCTTTTATTGATTCCCACCTTTTTATGCGATTTCGTGGGAAATTCTTTTGCTCTACGCTGCCACTGACCTTAAAGCTCTTGATCTTAGAAAGCCTTCTCAAAGAAGTACAGCTCTCAGGCGATTCTGCTTTCAAGCGTTGGACAGAGTTCTTTGACTCCACCTACAACAAGGCATTTTTAGATACGCGCAATATGGAATGGGAATCACTACTGGCTATCGGTCAAAAATCAACATCCACCTTTTCAAATCAATAATTATGAAACAAAACTATTTCACACAAATTCTTAAAATCCTTGAGGTTTTCAAGGGGTTCTCTCACAAGAAACTTGAAGGAATCACAAAAGATTTTCAGTTTCTCTTTAAAACACGATCAAAATTCAAACTGGGGAAAAACTATTTTTTCCTACTCACCTTTTGGCAATCCCACTATACAAAGGCTGAACGTCGCCTGAGTGATCTAACGCTTCTGTGGAAAAAGCACTGGCGCAGTTACATCGAAAATAAAAATCAATACTTAAATCTTACGACTTTAATCGATGCCAAAACACTTACGCCCATCGACCCAGCCGATCAGGTAAAAGATATGAAGCCCCCTGTTTTTGACGAGCAGAACCACAAACATCAGGTTTTAAAAGAAGGGGTGATTTCTGAGCAGAATTTAGCTCCCTCATTATCTGGACTCAAAGGGAAACCTACCCAACTCACCGCTTCTCTTTTGGGAATGATAAACAAGCTTGCCCACAATTATTTTTCCAAAGCGGAAAAAGAAATGCTTTCCTTTCGTGTATTTCCCGAAAAATTACCAGAGGTAGTCAGTGACACCAAAGATCGTCCTGAGCCAAAAAGACAAAACGTGTTGGGCTACATGGGCTTAAAATGGGAAATCTCTTTGTATGTGGCGTATTTCTGCGCCGTGACTTCTGAACAAATCGTCTTTGTCAATATTGGCCAAAATGTTCTGTATTTGTCTTCATGGAAAAGCTGGGCTTTTTCAATAGTCATCACGGCTGTCAGCTATTTGCTAGCCTTGCACTTTTTCAGATATATTTTGAATTTCTTACGCTCCAAGGACTACGTTCCCAAGCTCTACAAACTATTTCTTTCTTTGGTGGTTGCCTACATTTTAGCCGCTGGCTGGCTTAGTTTTCAATCTGCTCAAAACAGGCAGTTACAATCTCGCTATCTGGTTGAGATGCAAACGCTCAATAACCTGCAAATGCGTCAATTTACCGATGTGACGGATACTTCACTTGCCAATGAGATTGCCAAACAACAATTACGAGTGGATTCACTTGGCAGTGAGCTAGACACCCCAAGTGAGACAACGACCATCATCTCAGCCATCTTGTTTATTTTGATGGGCTGTATGTCCTTGCTTACCGCTGGAATACTTTTGGCTGTACTGCTCTGCGTAAGCAAAGTAAATAGCTTAAAAAGAGCCACACGAAAAAGTGACAAAGCCATTATATCAGTAGAAGCCGAGTACGACTGGCGCATCTCTCAATTTCGGAAAAGTCGCGAACTGATGGCAAGCTATATTCTGGAGTTGGGCAGATTGCAGGCAATAGAGAGCCTGATGGTTTCCACGCCTACTTTACAGGAGCTTATCCCTACCAAAGAAAAATCACCAAACACCCCGCCACCGACCAGTTCTAAAACAGCAGAAACAGCTAAGGAAATAGAGGTCAATGATGCCCAGGACATCTTATCTGAAGAAAACTACAGCGAATTATACAATCAATAAATTTTTACAAATCATGAAAAAAGCAATTTTTATCATCACGTTTTTTTGGGGAGCCATTTTTTATGCCCAAACCACCATCATTTACAAGGACCAAAGCGGTTCTGTCAGACCCTCACTTATTCAGATCAAAAAAGAACAAACCATCATTAAAAAAACGCTCTTAGAGCGCATCAATCAGGCAGGCGATCAGGTGATTATTTCCTATCTCTACAAAAACACGGGTAACATCTCGAATGCCAAAGTACTGGTCTTTGAACCGACAGAAAACACCATCGCTCCTGCCTCGACCGCTGGCAAAGCCCGAGAAAAGACCCGTTTGATGCGAGAAAAATTTCTGTTTATCTCAAAAGTTTTACGGGCGTTAAATCAAGATGTCCCCAAGAGCAATGAGACTCACATTTTAGCTTCTTTGCCTAAGATTTACGATCAGCTTTTACTCCACGCAGATATTCGAGTGATCTATCTCAGCGATATGTTGGAATATTCACCGATAAGGAAACTGTTTCTGCGTTCCAAAAGTGATGCCGAGCAAAAAGGGAGAAGAGATGCTCAGAGGATCATTCAAGATTTTAACCTGTCAAAAAGAGCCTTTTCACAGCTAAAAATCGACTGTTACTTGCCCGTTGGCATGATGAATCATCACACCACTTTTTCCTATCTCTCTTATTACTGGGAAACGGTTTTTAAAACAGTTTTTGCTACTGATAACCTCAAATTCCATGGCTTATGAAATCGCAAACTGTCTCTATGGTCGATCAGCAGAAAATACTGGAGGCTGTAGAAAAAACCATTGAAAAAGCTTTTGAGAAATACCAAACCCAAAGACATCCAAAATATGTAAGCCCTCAGGCGGCCATGGAGATATTGGGGGTGCGTGTTTCTAAACTTCAGACCCTTCGAAACAATTTTGAAATTCGGTACTCTATGACTTCGAATCGAGGCATCATGTATGAGTACCAATCTTTGATCGATTATTTGGATCGAAACGTGGTGAAATAATTCTTTTTTATGGAGAATTTATGAACACAAAAAGTGAACATGAACAAACATTAAATTTAAATGAAACCAAAAACAGCGCGCGCAACTTTGTCGGATCGAACGCAGACGAGGGGCGTTCGCTCCCGGAGGGAAGGCGGTTGCGAGTGATAGACATGAACAGATATTCATGGGTATCATCGTGGAGGCTTTTTAGTTAATAAGAAGAAGAAGAAAGGCAATGAGAATAAGGCTTAAAAGCATTTTTGCATTTCTTTTGAAAGAACAAAAAAGAAACGAAAACGAAACAAAAAAGAAATCATAACGAAATGAAATATCAGACTATTTTTTTATCCTTTACAGTAAACGAATTTTGGGGCCTTATTCTTTGGATATTTATCATGATTTGTTTGGTCTTGTCCAATATTATATTGCGAGATGAAAATAAAGAACTGAAAAAAAAAGTGAGCAATCTTAAGCACAACCCTCCCATAAAAGATTTCCCAATACCGCATTTTAATCCAAAAGAAGTACCCTATCAAGAATACAAGCGAGTATTAGACAAATACCAAAAACTTAAAGAACAATTCGAAAAATACATCAATGATTTCTGAATACAAACACGCTGAATTTTTAGAGAAAGTTTATGGAAAGCTCCCCATAGCCTTACATGAACCTAAACAGGTCTCCGATGGTTTGAACATTGGACAATTTGAAACCAAAACGGAGCAAATTAAAGCTATAGCCCTTAAAAATGATGATGTATTTGATTATTTAGTAGAGGTCTATAATCAGGATTTTTTATTTCGTTTGGGGAGATTAAAACGATTTGAACGCTCATTACCACTTGAATTACAAGAGCAGTTTAAGTTCAGTTTTGAAGAAAAACGTAAAAAACTGAAAATCTTTCTAAAAATATCAGAGAAGCGTTTAGAATTCCTGTCCTTTGAACCCCAGGATGATGAAAAAAAGGCTTCGCTATCACAATTCGAATCCCAACTTGCCTTATATAAGAATGAATTTCTGGCCAAGCTTCCTAGTTCGTTTTTTTTTACAAAGACCTTTGAGAGTTGTTTCCCTCTAAGTCAGAGAAAACTTCATTCTTACATTATTGGGTCTAGCGGGTCAGGAAAGAGCGAGCTTGTGAAAATGATGATTTATAATGATTTGAAAACAAAAAGCGCTATTGTTCTCTTGGATCCTCATGGAGATGTAGCTCTGTCCTGTTCAAAACTACGGGGCTTTGGAAAAGAGATCATTTACATTTCAGCCGAATACGGAAAGTATAATTATTTTCCCAAGTACAATCCTTTTAACCACTCCTATCATGGCAAGCCCGAAGTTGAGCGTAGAGCCTTTATTTCTGTAAAATCACAGGAGCTTTTAAATGCATTCCAAGTGGTGTTTTCAGTGGAGTTCTCGCAAAATATGAAAAGAATCATCAGTAACTGTTTACAAGTGATGCTCAATACTCCTGGGCTTAATTTACGAGACTTTATGAGAATGCTCCGTCCTGCTACTGAGGCTCCTTATTTGCAATTGGCTGCACAGCACTACAGTCAAGATGTTCGGGATTTTTTTGAACATGATTTTGGATTAAAAACACTCAGTGTGACCAAACAATCTGTTTTAACTCGTTTTGAGAATGCACTTTCCAACTATTATCTCAACCATATTTTTGATTGCAGGGAATCGTCTTTTGATATTAAAAAACTCATCGATCAAGGAAAATGCGTGCTTATAAATGCTTCAAAAGGAATTTTGGGAACCCACGGTTCCAAAATACTAGGGAGTTTTTTAGTCTCAGAACTGGTCGTACATGCTTTTCAACGATCAAAAATCCTCCCTCAGTATCGAAGAAATGCTTTTATATACATCGATGAGGCGCAAAATTTTATCAGCGATGATTTTGACACCTTACTATCTGAGATACGTAAATATAACCTGTTTGCCGTACTTGCCCATCAATACATCAACCAGATAAGTGACTCACAAATTCGAGACAGTGTCATGGCAAATACAGGGATTAAATGTTGTGGCAAAGTCAGCGCCAAGGATTTTGAATATATGAAAAAAGAACTTGAGTTTAAAGGAAATACGCAACCCAAACTAGGACAAGGAAAATTCCTGATAAAAGCCCGTGATTATAATCCAATTCTTATTCAAGCCTATGACTTTTTAATCAAAGAAAGTAAAAAGGATTTCTTAAGCCCTAAAGAACATCGCCGCCGCTTGAATGAAAACATCAGAACCTATTATACCATATCAGAGCCAAAATCTGCCAAAAATGAAGCAGAAAAACTGTCAAAAAAACAAAAACAAATTCCTGTTCCTAAAATTGAAAAAATCTTATGATGCTCAGTACCCAACATACTCAAGTTCTTTTATGGCTTGCCCGCTTTAAATACCTTACAGTGAGTCAAATTCACGAACATTTATTTAATGGTAAGACAAGACGAAATACTGAAATTGCCCTACAACGTATCGAGAAAAAAGGCCTTATCAAACGTTTAAAGCTCGCTCGAAGTCAGAATCTTAATTTTGGACATCTCTGTTATTTAAGCAAACAAGGGCTGGACCTTATTATCAATGAGCAACAACTCGATAACCGTAAGTATGCAAAATACTTGGTAAAAAAACCGTTTTCCAGTATCAATCATTACTATCATCGCTACCAGCTGGTCAATTTTTGGATAAAGCTTGACAAAGATATCAGACAACTAAAAGCTGTAGAACTCAAAACGGTTTTGACCGAATCGGGTACAAAAGAGATGGGTAAGAAAAACATTATTGAAACGAAACTTTTTTACGGCAAAACTACCATCATTCCCGATATGATTTTTGTGCTTCGAAACACAAAAACAAGCAAAGAAGCCGTTTTTATGGTTGAGATCGATTCGGGAAAAGAAGCCATCGGAGGAGAGTTTGTAACCATTCCTAAAAATTCCCTGCTCTACAAATACAAAATCTATGAAAAATTCCTCCAATCTACCGATTGGCAAAAGCAGATCGGTACCACAGCGGCAAGTTTTCAGGTGCTGACGGTAACAGAAAAACAAACCCACCTAAAAACGCTGATAAAACGAATAGCAAAAAATATGGATTATCCTGAGCGTTTTTTGGGCAGTACCTTTGATAAAACTGAGAAGGGGAATTTGTTTGTGGGAAATGTTTGGCTTACATCTAGTGATTCCTTTTTCACTGGGTTGCTGTGATTTTTGCATCTCCAGATAAATCCAATCGTAGAGTTTAAAGACAAGCATTTTTTCAGCTTCTTGCTCTGGAGTTATTTTGGCCGAACAGCGGTAGGTATTGTCAACCCTACAGATGATCTCCAAAGCGATCTC
>JANQMD010000025.1 GCA_028280265.1 Flavobacteriaceae bacterium | reverse complement strand
ATGGAAAACAAAAAATCCTTCAAAGCTAGCTTTGAAGGATTCAACTATAAGTAGTAATTTTATAAATTAATCGGTCAACCTATTTTAGGACGACTCATGAAAAATAAAAAAGGGTTTGCTACTTCTAGCTCAGTTCATTACTGTGATGAAAATGATGAACCTATTGGTGTAATCTGCTTTTGGGCTGAAAGTGCACGAGCAAAATCTTGTATAAAGGAAGGATGGCGAAAATACAAATTAACTGAAATTCCTTTGACTGATTTTATGGAAAACTGGTGTGTTGGAATAGGAAATGACGGATTACTAATCGGAACACAGTTTGACCAAAACATGTTTGGTTTTGAAGCAGAATCCTTTGAGTTAATTCTAGATTTATCAAAAGAATTGAAATTACTTGGAAAAAGTTTGAGTTTTAGAAAATTTGAAGGAATTGATGATTTAGAGAATCAAGTAAAAGCTGCAATGGAATCAGAGTAAATTTCAATAAAAAACCCACCATTATAGTCCACCACCACAAAAAAAGGTTTCAAAGAAAATCTATGAAACCCTTGGTATTAATTGTGGAGCATATCGGAGTCGAACCGATGACCTCTACGCTGCCAGCGTAGCGCTCTAGCCAGCTGAGCTAATGCCCCAAGTATTTTTCAAATGTATTGCTAAACAATCTATATGCAAAGTAATAATTCTCTTTTTTCGTAGTCTTTTAATAATATCATACAACTGATCTGTCTGAGTGAATTCGTTCAGCCAGGGTGGGCAAACATCCCCAAAATTTTATTGTTTCCCACAAAGAACTAATAATGGGATTGTCGTGTGAAATTCGGATTTCAACACAGTATTCTTTTCCCATAATTTCTTGAAAAACCCTCTTTTACGTCTAAATACGCATAACAAATCCGGGTTGTTGGATTGAAAATGCTCTAAAACCCCCTGAAAAGTAGTCACATTTTCAGTGGTCGTTAGAGAATCTTGAATCTCAGTCAATGAAGCATCGATCTGTAAATCTTTGTCTTGGTAATCTGGCGTCTTCACCAGTAACAAGTTTATGGTAGGGTTAAATGCTTTTTTGATCTCTAAAAGAGGTTTTAAAACATTGTCCTTTTTTAAAATTCCAGATTTAAACGCAGTTAACGTCGAAGTAAATGGTTTGAACTCATATCCTTCAGGAACCACCAGTACTGGGATTTCAGTCTGCTTTACAATACTTCCCGAAGTACTCCCTAAAAACACCTCATCTTTAATAGAATTACTTCTTGGTCCAACCGCAATCAAATCAATATTTAATTCTTTATGAATTGCTTGAATACTCTCAACAGTCCCTCCTTTCGCAGAAACTATTTTTACTTCTACATTTTTTCTATCAATGGAATTGACTATAGATCGTAAATACAGTTTCGTTTCTCTAGAAACAATCTCGTCTATATTAATCATTGTTCCGGCTTTTGCAACTAGTTTATACGCTCTGAAAACAAATACTTTTGCATTGAATTCTGCTGCAAAATCAATAGCATACTGAAGTGTATTTACAGCATTTTCAGTTGAGCCAATTGGAACTAAAATATGTTTCATAGTGAAGCCTTTTATTGATGCAAAGGTACATTTTTTTTTGAACGGAAATCGCCTTGAGAAATATTGCTATATGCTTAAATTTGTATCTGAATTTCTCTCATTGAAAACAAACATAGGATTTCGTCGTATTCATCAGCTTGCGATTCCCGCGCTCATTGCTGGTATTGCAGAACCGCTTATCTCTATTACAGATACGGCTATTATCGGAAATATTGATGTGTATGCCAAAGAGAGTTTAGGTGCAGTTGCGATTGTTGGTTCTTTTTTGTCAATGCTCATTTGGGTATTTGCACAAGTAAGAAGTGCTGTCTCTTCGATCATTTCTCAGTACCTAGGTGCCAATCGATTGGAAGAGGTAAAAACATTGCCTGCTCAAGCCATTCTTATTGTGGTTAGCATTAGCCTTCTGATTATTGCGGTAACCTATCCATTTGCAGAATACATTTTTAAAGTCTATGGGGCAGAACATCGAATATTAGCATTCTCCATAGAATATTATGAAATACGTGTTTTTGGATTGCCTTTCACCTTGTTTGTTTTTGCTGTTTTTGGCACTTTTAGAGGCTTACAAAACACATTCTACCCTATGATTGTGGCCATTATAGGAGCAGTCATGAATATTGTTCTAGATTGGGTATTAGTCTATGGAATTGATGGGTTTATTCCCGCAATGAATATTAAAGGAGCTGCTTATGCCAGTGTTATTTCACAGGTTTTTATGGCAATTTTTGCTACTATTTTCCTAGTGAAGAATACTTCTATTCGTTTAAAAGTAGTGTTTCCCTTTAACAAAGAAATCCCTAAGCTTGTAAAGATGGTTTTTGACCTGTTTCTGAGAACAGTTGCTCTGAATGCCGCACTTATTTTTGCCGTTTATTCAGCTACTAGTTATGGTTCAGATGCACTAGCTGCTTATGGAATAGGAATTCAGATATGGTTTTTTGGTGCTTTCTTTATAGATGGGTATTCTAGTGCTGGGAACATACTTTCTGGAAGATTATTGGGCGCCAAAGAATATGATACACTTATAAAACTTGGCAATCGATTGTTAGTTTATGGTGTATTAGCGGGAATTGGGCTGGCTGGGGTAGGATTCCTTTTTTATTACAGTCTAGGTGCAGTCTTTATTCAAGACAAACCTGTTTTAGATCAATTCTATCATGTTTTTTGGATTGTCTTAGTGATGCAACCGCTCTGTGCCTTAACCTTTATCTACGATGGGATGTTTAAAGGAATGGGACTTACAGGATATCTTAGAAACTTGTTACTTATTGCAACATTTCTTGTTTTTATCCCCTCTTTATTACTCTTTGATTTTCTTGAACTCAATTTACAGGGCATTTGGTTTACTTTTATTCTATGGATAGCAGCAAGAGGGTTTCCTTTAGTCATCAAATTCCGAAGAAAGTTTTTACCGCTTGCAGAAAAGAACTAATTTTGGCAAAACTTTTATTGAATGGGAACCATAAGAATTACCAAACAATTCAATTTTGAAACAGCACATGCACTTTATGGATATGATGGAAAGTGTAAGAATCTACATGGGCATAGTTACAAACTAGATGTAACTGTTTTAGGAACTCCAATTAATGATCCTTCGAATCCAAAATTTGGTATGGTGATTGACTTTGGAGATTTAAAAAAAATTGTGAACGAGGAAATTGTAGATGCTTTTGATCATGCAACAGTTTTTAATAAAAACACTCCTCATTCAGAGCTGGGGAATCACCTAGCAGAATTAGGCCATCACATTCTTTTGGTCGACTATCAACCCACAACAGAAAATATGGTTATTGATTTTGCAAATAAGATTAAAAATCGACTACAAGAAGGTTTGCAACTTCATTCTATCAGGCTGCGAGAAACGGAAAGTTCCTTTGCAGAGTGGTATGCTTCTGACAATTAACAATACTACAATTATCAGTTATCAATGAAAATTGATCTCTGTTAACTGATCATTGAAAACTATTTTCCATTAAAATTATTCATGGTATTAGCAATGCCGTCTGTACCGAAGCATAATACTGCTTTCACTGAAGTTGGAATACGTTCAATCAATTGACTTTCCTCATCTTTATTCCATTCTCCTAATACAAAATCAACCTGTCGCCCTTTCGGATAATTACCTCCTACCCCAAATCGGAAACGAGCATACTTTTGATGTCCTAGTTTTGCTTCAATATCTTTTAAACCATTATGTCCACCTGCACTTCCTTTTGCTTTGATTCGAATCGCTCCGAAATCGATGTTTACATCATCGGTAATGATTAAGGTATTCTCAAGTAGAATTTTTTCTTTTGTCATCCAATATTTGACTGCTTTTCCACTCAAATTCATGTAGGTACTCGGCTTCAAGAGAATAAATGTTTTTCCTTTAAAACGAAAACGAGCCACATCTCCTAATTTTTCAGTTTCAAATTTAACCTCATGCTCTTCTGCCAGAGCATCCACAATTTGAAAGCCAATATTATGACGTGTATTCACATACTTCTCACCGATATTTCCCAATCCAACAATTAAATATTTCTTCATCCGATCTTCATTACTTTCAATTGGTTTCTTCAAAAAAAATTTTAGAATCTTCATTCATCAAAAATAGCAAAGTAAACTACATCGGCGCAAGCACACGACGCATTGACAGAAGATTAAATTTTACTCGAAACAAGTCTCGAAGTATTAAACCCTTTGACGATGCCAATAAAAAAGCGCTACAAATGCAGCGCTTTTAGATTTTTTTGATTTCAGAAATTTATTCTGCAGCTTCAGCTGTTTCCTCTTCATCTTCCTCTGTATCTGCAACAGCATTACGAGAAGTTCTTACTTGCACAACAACTGTGTTATCTGGGTGCATAAATGTATAATCATCATTCAACAACTCAGTGATGTATAATTTATTTCCAATTCTTAATTTAGAAATATCTGCATTGATAAAATCAGGTAAGTTAGCAGGAAGTGCTTTCACTTTTAATTTACGGTTTGTAAAACGCAAAGATCCTCCATTTAAAACTCCAGGAGAAGTTCCTACTAGTTTTACTGGAATGTTCATCGTTACTTCCTTATCATCGAATAACTGATAAAAATCTACATGTAAAATTTTATCTGATACTGGATGAAACTGAATATCTTGCAGAATTGCTGCAAATTTTTGTCCGTCAAGTTCAATCGCTGCAGTGTATACATTTGGAGTGTACACTAAGTCCTTGAACGTTCTTTCATCTGCTGAAAAGTGAACAGGTTTGTCTCCTCCGTATAACACGCAAGGAACCTTTCCAGCATTACGTAAGGCTTTGGTAGCTACCTTGCCCACGCTTTCTCTTTGAGATCCATTGATTGTAATTGATTGCATTACTTTACTATTAATTAATATTTATATTTTTCTCAGTTTCCTTTTAGGGTAGCTGAGCACTTCGACTTGGCTCAGTATGAACTTCGCCGAAGCTACATTAAAAACTGATCGCTAATGGATGTGTTGTCTTGAACCTTACGCATCACATCGGCGAATAAGGGCGCGCAAGATACAACTTTTATTTTAGAAATATCCTTTTTTAAAGGAATTGTATCTGAGACAATTAACTCGGTTAATTTTGAGTTTTCAATCTTCTCGTAAGCCCCTCCAGAAAGGATGGGATGCGTACAAATAGCTCGAACACTTTTGGCGCCTCTTTCCATCATTAAATCGGCAGCTCTCGTTAATGTTCCGCCAGTGTCAATCATATCATCTACTAAGATTACATTCTTCCCTTCTACCTCTCCAATCAACTCCATGTGCCCAATAACATTTGCCTTTTTTCGCTGCTTGTAACAAATAACAACATCTGACATCAAGTATTTTGAGTATGCATAGGCTCTTTTAGACCCTCCCATATCTGGTGAAGCAATGGTTAAATTGTCTAATGCTAGTTCATTGATGTATGACATAAAAATGGTGGAGGCATACAAGTGATCCACTGGTTTTTCGAAGAATCCCTGAATTTGATCGGCATGTAAGTCCATGGTCATAATTCTTGTAGCCCCTGCCGCTTGCAATAGATTGGCGACTAATTTTGCTCCTATGGCAACTCTAGGTTGATCTTTTCTGTCCTGACGAGCCCATCCAAAATAAGGCATTACAGCTGTAATGTGTCTTGCAGAAGCTCTTTTGGCAGCGTCTAGCATTAACAGCATTTCCATCAGATTGTCTGCGTTGGGAAATGTGGATCCAATAATGAAAACACGTCGACCTCTTACAGATTCCTCGAATGCTGGTTGAAATTCTCCGTCGCTAAAGTGAGTTGTTTTTACCTTTCCTAATTCTGCTCCGTATTCTTTCGCAATTTTTTGAGCTAGCTTCATGCTATGTTGACAGGCAAAAAGCTTTGGTTTTAAGGTATTCAGTGACATTTAGTTGTGTATTAATCAGTTTGTTCTGTTCTGAGCCCCAAAAATAAAATTATTTGATGAGTATTTGAGGATTAAATGCGACAATCATAAAATATTTTTTAGATTTGCAGTCCAGTTCTAAAAAATGCTCGAGTGCCTGCCTGTCGGCAGACAGGGCGGAATTGGAAAAAATGCGGAAAAAGAAGTTCATGTTCTATGTTTATGCGATTTCTAGTTTGAAACAAAACTATATTTATGTAGGTTTGACGTCTGATTTAGATCAGCGTATTTTGAGACATAACAAAGGTTATGAAAAGACAACAAAACCTTACAGACCTTTTGTTTTGATCTACTCAGAAGAGGCCTCAACAAGATTAGAGGCTAGAAAAAGAGAGAAATACTGGAAATCAGGAGTTGGAAAGGAAAAACTCCAAAATATAAAAGGACATTTAGTCATGCTCGAGTGGCGGAATTGGTAGACGCGCTGGATTCAAAATCCAGTTCTTTCGGGAGTGTGGGTTCGATTCCCACCTCGAGTACTAAAGGCTTCACATTTCTGTGAAGCCTTTTTTATTTTCATACCGTAGTACATGTACTACTTTCTTTTTCACAGCAATTTTTCCCGCTCATTTCTTTTGAATGAGTTTTTTAAGATTACTGATTTTCAGGTTAAGTCGTCATTTTAAAGTACGTACTAGCTCGTATTTTAAATATAAGAACAAGAAATATTTTAAAAATTTCTAACTTAGCAATCGCTAAAAACAAAAAATCAAAAAAATTGCATGAAGATTCTCACAATACTTTAGATTAAATCTTTGTAAAAGTGCTGTAGCATACTAGAAAAGTATTGTCTTTTTCCTGCAAAAAAATTGTAACAAAATCGAGATAAAAAGATGAAAAAATTACTGTACATCGGAATTCTTTTTTTAGGAATTTCAAGCCTGTCGGCTCAAGATTTAATTAGTGGAGGTTCTAACTCTTGGATATTTCATACACCAGATGTTAATGGAGCTACCAAATTACACATTGCCCCAAAAATTAATGGAACATGGGATTGGACAAAAGAAATTGAATTTAGAAATAATGGTTCTGTTGAATTTCTAAATTACCTTAAGATTCCCGCAGCTTCTGCAACAGATAATAACTCTCCTGGTCTTCTTTTCCAAGAAAATGACGATTTTTTGTATGATGGAAAGTACTTAAACCACTATGGTTTTGGATTTCATTCGTATACAGGATCTAGCATAAGTGGAGGAATCAATACGTACGTTTCTGGATATTTTGGAATTGACCTCTTTACAGGAGGAGCCAATCGACTTAGAATAGATGGTAATGGTTACGTAGGAATTGGAACTGCGACTCCAGGTGAGGCTCTGCATGTAAAAAAAGCACGAGCGGCGATGATTATTGAAAACACCAATGCATCTAATTGGTCCTTTTTACGTATTAAAGGTTCTGGAGCCAATTTTTGGGATATGGGACAAAACGGGAACAATACTTTTTTAGAATTTAGACCAGGAGGTACTCATGCTGCGGTGACTTTTCATCAAAATGGGAATGTAGGAATTGGAACTAGTAACCCTAGAGGAATTTTAGATGTTGGGAAATATATCACTAATGAAAAGCTAGGAACTGTTTTTGGACGTCATCAGGAGGGAGATACTTCAGGAGATGGTACCTATTTAGGTGTAAAAGGTTATAATACTCAGAACAATATATATGATGGAAAAAGTTTTGCGATTGTTCATAATTTTTATGGATCTACGAACAGTTCAATCAACTTCTTTAGAGGTGGAGGTGTAACGGGTGGTTTTTTAACTTTTAACACGGGAGCTAATACCGAAAAGATGCGAATTGACAATAATGGTAATGTAGGTATTGGAACAACCAATGCAGCATCACAGTTAGATGTCAGAACATCAACAGGTAAAGGATTATGGCTGAATTTTAATGATGAATCAGCCGTGACTTTTTTTCCAAATAATGGAAATTCTGTTTTCCATTTGAGTCATGGTCATGATAATAAACTATATCTTTCTCATGGGGGTACTGTCGGAGCAGCTAAAATTATGACATTTGTTAATAGTGGCAACATAGGAATCGGAACAACGAACCCAGGCTCATGGAAATTAGCAGTAAATGGTAAAATCAGAGCGAAAGAAGTTAAGGTAGAAACTGGCTGGTCTGATTTTGTTTTCTATGAGGATTATCAGCTACCTACATTAAAAGAAGTTGAGCAACACATCAAGGAAAAAGGCCATTTAAAAGACATTCCCAGTGCTGCGGAAGTAGAAAAAAATGGAATCTTCTTAGGTGAAATGGACTCTAAATTATTGCAAAAGATTGAGGAGTTAACACTATACACGATTGCGCAGGATAAAGAATTAAAGAGAAAGGAGAAAAGGTTAAAAGAACAAGAGACTCAACTAAAAAAGCAAGCACAAAAGACTCAAGAACTGGAAGCAAGACTAAAGAAGTTAGAGTCGTTATTGTTGGAAAAATCGTCAAAAAAGAATAAATAATGAAAAAAATGTTACCTGTATTCGTAGTCATAGCAGTTTTGCTATCTGCGTTTTCACTGTTCAAAACATATCAATCCTCAGAACTTGTCTATGTGGATGTCAATAAATTATTAGAGGGTTATAAAAGAACTAAAGTTGTTCGAGCCGACTTTGAGCAAAAAGCAAAAGTCATGAAGTCCAACGTAGATAGTTTGATTACGGGTTGGCAAAAAGAATTGAAAACTTATGAGAAAGAACGTTCTAAAATGACCAAAAAAGAACTGGCATTGAAACAAGAACTGCTTGGAAACAAACAACAGCAGATAGGCAATTATCAGCAAGCCATCCAAAAACAGATACAAGAAGAAGAACAGAAAGCCACGCAAACCGTTATTAATGACATCAATGATTTTGTGAAGGAGTACGGAAAAAGCAAAGGCTATAAAATTATTTTCGGAGCTAGCGGTAGTGGAAACATCATGTATGCTGACGCAGGAACAGACCTTACAGAAGAAGTGTTGGAAGGATTGAACAAAGAATTTGAAGGAAAGAAATAATGTAAAGCCATTAAAATATATTAAAAATTGCCAATGAAAACCCTTGAGAGGGCATTGTGAAAGCTATAACAAAGGAAGTGATATAAATATCGTTCCGTTTAAAAACATTTAAACGCGTAAAACCAGATGAAGAGGAAATGAAAAGGTTGCTACTTTTAATATTCATGCCAATTGTATTGAGCTCCTGTATGTCAAAAACATTTGACAATAAGGAAGCTCTTTGGTCGTATTTAAAAGATGCTAAAAATGGTTATTTGCATCAAAAGACCATCAATGGTTTTGAGTTTTCTTTGTTGTACAAGCCTACGGATTTAATGGTTGATCAAGAATTGCCTGAAAGTTTAAAAGGCAAAGAAAGAGATCAAAAAATCAAAGAGCTACGTAACAAATACCATCAGTATCTCTATTTTACCTTGTCTATGTCTAAAAATGGACAAGAATTGTTGAGTACCACTCCTAGGAATCGGCAAGAGTTTGGAGCCATGGTTAATCAACTAGCTTTTGGAATGGGAGAAAAAGTACACCTATTCACATCGCAAAAAGACACCTTAGATTTACTGGATTACAACTATCCGAGAATGTACGGAATGGGAGGAGCCACCACCATGTTGTTTGTCTACCCAAGAGATGCTAAATATTTAGAAGACGATTATGTGAACTTTACCATTGAAGATTTAGGGATCTATACAGGGGAGGTAAAGTTTAAAATACCTACAGAAAAGTTGAATAAAGAATTAACGATAAAATTTGACTCAAAATGAGAATAACAAAAAAAATTGCATATATGCTAGGCCTTTCTTGCATGGTTTTTTTTGCCTGCGACAAAGATTCTTGCCCCGGAAATAAAGTAAACTTATCCGATGGGCAATCGATCTGTATAGAAACCTTCAATCCTAATTTTGCGAAGAAAGCAAAAGTTGGTGATAGACTTTATCACGAAGATTATGGAATTGTTACCCTGACTAACGATGGTTGGGTAACGGAAGACAAACAAGTTGTACAAAAAATTGCTAATAAATAAGATGATGAAATCACAAAATATAGTAGAGATTGAGAAATATTACAATACAAACTGTAACAAATAAATAAAGAGTTATGATTAAAAGTAAAAAAAACAGGAAGATCATTGCCATCTTTTTAACCTTAAATTTTTTGAGTACCCTTTTACCATACAATGCTTTGTATGCAAGTAACAATGGACCTAATGCACCTGAAGCTTCCAATTTTGAACCAGTCTCAGCTACAGACATGGTCAATTTGTCATCAGGAGACATGGCTTATGTACTACCGCTGTTAGAGATTGATGGGTTTCCGGTTACTTTATCCTACCATGCAGGAATTCCTATGGAAATGGAGGCCTCATGGACAGGTTTAGGTTGGAACATCAACACAGGATCGATAGCCAGAGGAGTTGTAGGGACTCCTGATGACTGGTTACAAGGGAGTCGTTTGAATTTAACCTATTTACAAACAAGAAACACAGTATATACAGTTGATGTAGGTTATGGTTTTCCTAACGGAGCAGAAGTAGGGGTAGGCTTATCTTGGGGTCCGAATAAGTCACTATCAGGTTCTGTATCGTTATCTGCAGGCCCTGTAAGTGCTTCAATGGATACTGATGGAAATTACAGCATAGGAGTTTCTAGCTCTGGTGGATTTAAGGATGTATTTGGTAAAGTGGCTGAATCTTCAGGAAAAAATGGTTTTGGAGGATCATTGTCAGTTAGTGGTAATGTGAATAGAGCTGGTCTTTCTGTGAACGCTTCTGCAGGAGGTTCTTACGAAGGGATGAGTGCTGGAATGGGAGTTTCTGTATCGGGTAATGGTGTTGGGGGTGGTTTTTCTATTGGAGCATCGGGCAATGCCACAGACAAAACAAAAGCAGGAGCAGGAGGCGGAATGAGCGTTGGAAGCTTTACTGCTGGAGATTTTAATATTGCTTCTAGTGGTTTTTATATTCCTCTACAAATAGGTGTTTTCAGTTTTGGTTTTGGAATGCAAAAACAAACCATCACACTCTTCAAAATATTTAGTAAATATGCTTATGGTTCTTTATATCATGATAATTATCAATTGTATCAACTAGGAGCTGCTAATAACCCTTTAGGAGAGGGGCATACAGTAGATTCTCAAAATGGTTTTATCGATTATCAAAGAAGAGATCGATATGGAGACATGTATGAGCAAGAATTACCTCAGGATGAAATAAATTTTACAAGCGATTATCGTAACAGTCAGGAAAAATTAAATTTTGGTTTTGCTGGATACGATTCTTACAGCATCAATGCCTCAGGTGTCTCTGGAAGCCTAAGACCTTTGCCTGGTGAAAATACCGTACTAATGGGAGAAGGCTATGAGGGAGACTCTCCAAGGCATGTAGATATGCCTGGAGCTCAAAAAATGAAAGTTTATTATCACAATTCCAAAAAGAACGGAGTTAATGTGTTAAAACCGACAAAGTCACTTGTTAATAAAACACTCCACTTTGCTTTTGATGGACATATTACGCAAGATGTAAACGTACAAGGAAATATTAAGAACAACCTTACACTAACAAATAATAACAATGCGCTAGGAGACTTAATAGATAGATCTGGAGCTTTACAAGGAAGGGCGAAAGAAGGATCGTATACAGAAGTGTTTACCAATGCGCAGATCGATGCCAATCAGGCCCCAGGGCTTTTAACCCCAACAAGCTTACATAATGCTTCTGCCTCTCGTAGCTCTCTAGGATACGATGCCGCAGGAATAGGAGGTTATAAGGTGACGACACCCGATGGTAAAACCTACCATTTTGCACAACCCGTATACCAATATGAACAAATACAACACAGTTTTCTAAAAGACCTAACTGCCCAAAGTAACAGTCCTTTAAATTCAAGCTCTAAAAGAGAGGCAACTCCCTATGCAACGCATTGGCTCTTAACAGCGATTACTGGACCCGATTTTATCGATGATGGAAATAATTACCCAGATGATGGAGATTTAGGGTATTGGCTACGTTTGGACCATGGGCAGTGGAGCAATGCCTATGCATGGAGAAGTCCTTATGATACTACACCAAATAGTATCAGTGGGGAAAGACATTATTCTTCTTATGTAGACAACGATGTTGAAAAATCGGATCAAGGATATTTTCTACAAGGAAGGAAAGATTTGTACTATTTAGACAAAATCGTTTCAAGAACCAACGTTGCTTACTTTGTGAAAGATATTCGAAAAGATGGAAAAGGCACCAGTTCAGATTATGATTTTAATGTTTCAGGCTCTGACAAGACATTAACTGATGAGCCGTCAATTAATGAAAGAGAATATGCACGATACGAAACGGAGTATCAGCTAAAGCTGGATAAAATTGTCATTGAGAATAGAAAAACAGGAGTCAGTCCGATTGCGTCTAATGCGGGAGGAAGCATATTGTCGGGAATCACCTCAGCTAACTATTCTTCATTGAGATACTTTTCTGGAGGATATTTTGATAATAAATTGCCTGCATACTCAAAAACACACCGAATGCATCAGGCAGCAAATGTGATTGATGTGGGAGATTTTAGTAATTACGATTATTCCAGAGCTTCCAAAGTAATTAAGTTTGGATATGATTATAGTTTGGCCAAAGATTCGCCAAACTCCGATGTAGACCCAAATAGTACAACTACTCCTCCAAAGCGATTGGGGAAACTATCATTGAAATCTATCAAAACTTATGGGAGAGGTATGATAACCAATGCCAATGAAAGCCAGTTATTTGATTACATGCCACCTTATCAATTTACCTATCATAAAACAGATGTAAAGTATAAAAGGAATGAAGTACCTGTTTCTGATGAAGCTAAATACATAAGAGCTAATAAAGACAGTTGGGGCTTTATTGAAGGAAGTGATAACAATGGAAATAATAAAATAGATGCCTGGAGTTTGGCCTCTATCAAAACACCTCAGGGAAGTTCAATTGACATCAACTACGAAGAAGATGATTTTTATGTAGAAGCCTTTTCCAGAAAGTATTGGCAGAAAAGCCTGATGTTTAGGGTAGCTTCACAAGATAGTAACTATTACTATCTGGAAATGATTGTTGATAAAGGTTTTAGTTCTCAACTCGTTTCTGATTTTGATTTAGCTAAATACTTCTCTATAAATGATCGGATATTTTTAGACCTCTGGCTCTGTAGAAGGTGGGATTCTTCAACTTTTGGTTCAGATAAGATTTTAACTTTTGATGTATTCTCATCAGATGAGAGCCAAATATATGACGTCATAGATTCCTCCAATAACTTTAATGACATGATTAAGATTAAAGTGAAAAAGAGGACAGGAATGTTCAGTTCTAATGGGCCAGGAGTAAATGTATTCGGAGAAGGTTTTTATACCAACAGAAGTGGAGGCTTCTATTCTCCACAAGGTGTAAATGGGCCAAATGTTTTTATAACAGAGAAAAAGAGAGGTGAATGTCCTGGTGGACTTGGAACAGGTGCCGATCATTGGTCTATGAAATACAAAGTTTTAGCGACCAAATCTCCTATGGGTATCAATGGAGGAGGCTTAAAGGTCAAAGAAATTGTGGTAAAAGACCAACAAAATAACAAGTACATTACCGAATACGATTATACCGTTCCAGGAACCACAAGATCATCGGGAGTAACCTCTTTCTATCCTGTATATGGTGAAACTTTTGTGCCTTATCAAAATGAACTCCCTGGACCAGGCGTGATGTACGAATGGGTTACTATGAAATCTTATGGATTTGACAAATCCAAACCAACAGGGCAACAAAAAGTATTAAATACTCAGAAGCGATACCATTTCTACACCTTGAAATCTAATTTCGATATTTTCAATCCGAACATTGAGATGAAAGATATCGATGGAGATGTCATTTTTAAAGCTACAGTTACAGACAAAACCATTGCTAGTAATTCTGTAAGCAATCAAGTAGAAGGGAAAGAAATTCGTATCGAAAAGAATTTAACGAAGATAGGACAATTAATCTCAGTAGAAGATTTAAATGCGGATGGCACAGTATTGTCTAAGACAACCAACTCTTATGTTCCAAAAATAGGGAAAGTTGAAGAAACTTTTACTTCGATGAAATCTGTTTATGATTTCGATTTCAATAGCCATCTCTCTAATCCTTCGCAAGTATTTGTAAACCCAAGAATACACAAGCGATTGTTGTCTGTTTCTACCAAGTCTGAAAAGACAAGTATTTTAAGAAAAGTAACCAACACCACAAAGTTTGGAACGAGTACAGTAGAATACTCTGAACCTGATCCTTATTTAGGTAGTTATCGTTCTTCTATACGTACCATGTCCGATGGGACAAAAGTGAAAGAAACCAAATACCCAGCCTATGAAAGATATACCAATATGGGTCCTAAATGGTTAAATGCTTCGAATAAAAACATGCTAACGCAGGAAGCTATGCATGTCAATGCCGTTGAAGTAGGAGGTCAATGGAAAACTACCCATGCTACTGTAACCACGTGGAATAACGATTGGCAATATCGGGATGCGTCTGGTAACGAACCCAATAAAAGTCTGGAAGTGCCAATATGGAGAAAACACAAAGGTTTTGTATATCGCGGGACTGTCGATTCAGAGGGTACCTATGGAACATTAATCAGCCCTAGTAGTTTTAATTGGGGGCTGGGAGCTACGCAAACCAATGCCAACTGGCAACAAGTTTCTGAAATTACTCGATACAACCATTTTTCGGTTCCTTATGAGACAAAAGATATGAATAACAATTTTGCTTCGTCAAAAATGGCTGATAATTGGAAACAAACTGTAGCTTCAGGTAATGCTAGATATACAGAAATGTATTCTTCAGGAGTTGAATTTCCAGATGCGACCAATGTTACCAAAACGGAGGATGAATTTACCTTTAGCAATACAACAACATCTAATGATGCACATACAGGGAAGCATTCAGTAAGCATTACTTCACAGTCACAAGCATTTAAAATTACGGGTGATATTGGTTCAGGTCATAATGATCTCACTAAAAAATTCCGCCCTGGGAAATACAAAGTTTCTTTTTGGTCAAAAACCAATGGATGTCCACAATTTACTTTGCCAAATGAAGCTAACCAAGCCAGTAATACGGCTCCAGGATCTTGCTTTTCGATAGATATGCCAGTACTTATGGTCAATGGAGTGCAACAAACAAGGAATTCTATACATCAGAGTGGAAACTGGTATTTGCATTCCTATATCATAGACTTGCCGGCGAATACCAATAATTTTAGTCTATACCTGAAAAGCACAGCATCGACAAGCAATACAGTTTTTGTAGACGATTATAGGATGCATCCAGTGTATGCAAGTATGAATACTTATGTATACAATCCAAATACAAATGAATTGCAATACATCTTAGACGGTAACAATCTGGGAATGAAATTCAGTTATGATTTTGCAGGAAGATTGTGTAGAACTTTTAAAGAAGTAGTGGGAGTGAGTCAACAAAAGATAGGTGGCTTTAAATTAATAAATAAATACAATTATAATTACAAGGATAGTCCAAACAACCCATGTGGTGATTGTTGTGATTCTGTACCTTATTAAAAATACATTATGAAGAAGTTATTATTATTTTTTGTTTTACTTGCTGGTGCCCATGGGGCATTCTCACAGCAAACCAGTGTTTCTCTAAATTCAGTTCAGCCTGCCAATACTACCGTAGAAGCCACACAAAATATTACTTTGTTGCCAGGATTTGAAACCAGCGGTAGTTTCACCGCTAGGATTGTGCCTGAAAACATCTATGATGTAGTGAAAGGACAACCCTATAATCTAAATGAGAACCTTAATTGGATTAGTTCAAGCAGCTTCGATTTGAATGGTCGCTTAGTCGCTTCAGGAATTTCCTATTTCAATACTTTAGGGAAACCTACACAGAGTCATTCGTTGGATATTAAGACGGGAAAAATTTGGGTTAATGAAGTCCGTTATGATGAATTCAACCGCCCAGTATTTTCTACCTTAAGTTCCCCTACAGGAACTAGCTATGGATATAAAAGCAATTTTATTACTAAAACGAACGGTAGTTCACTTACAAATATAGATATCGCGAATATTAAAAACAACTCAGCTGCTGCCATTATTGGGAATCAAGCAAATACGTTGGGTTGGTACTATAGTGAAAACAACGACTCTGAACTGTATCAAGATGTTACCAACCATCCTTATTTCAAGACAATTTACAGCAAATTGAATCCAGGGATTCCACTAAGAGTATTAGGAGGAAATAAGGTAAAAAGAACACCTACCAGTCAAGAAGAATGGATTCAAGACTACTCATTCCAATTGCCTATGGCTCAGGAGTTGTTTTATGCGTTCGGGACCGGTGCTTTTCCTGAGAGAGAGATGATACCTCCGCCTCCTGTAAGTACAACATTGTCAGGGAATGCACCTCAAGGATTTCATTATAAGTACAGTATGGAACTATGTGGGGTCGCTTCTCCTATTACAGTTAGTAATGTGCGATTTATCGAAGACCCAATTCTTGTTTTACATAGTACTTATGAAGTTTTATACAATGGGACAAAAGGGTACTATAAAATTACTGGGGTGCAGTTGATAAATGAAGGGAGCTGCCAAGGAATAGAATGTGCTCAAATGCAGCAGGCACCTCCTGGTGGTTTTGCTGTTCTGGCATCAAACAATCGATACAATTCTTGTCCTTACGGAAGACCTACATACATTCAAGGCTCAAAAACAGTTGTCAGAGATGTTCATGGAGTTGAGACCGTAGTTTTTCAAGATCACGATGGGAATGTGTTAGCGTCTGCAAGAAGTGGAAATGAGGAAAATGCATCGGTACCTACATACAAAGTCATTTCTCCAATCAACTCTCTAGGATTTGTTGATATTCATATTCCAGTTGGATGTAGTAATGCCAAATTAAAAGGGAATTATGCTGGAAAAACCTTCAAGATTTATGATCTAATCACAGAAAATGAAGTGACAGGAGCCATTAGTGGAGCTAACATAACCTTGCCTTCTGGGTTTTATAGAATTCAAATTGTAGGCACTCATAAAGATGAGCACCCCTATGCTAAAATTGAAAACGGAACTGTTTCATTATTGAAGTCGGAAAGTATTGGAATAGAATACAATGTCAATTACCATGATTTTAGCTTAAATTTCTACGACAAGGCAAATCGCTTGACAAGTAACGTACAACCTCTTGGTTTTGATAACTCCATGAGTTTAGCAACCGCATCGAGAAGTCATAACCTTGTCTCTAGCTTTCAATACAATACATTAGGCGAATTACAAAACACCACCAGTGTAGATGAAGGAACGGCACATTTCAAATACCGTAAAGATGGACTAATTCGTTTTTCTCAAAACACCAAACAGGTTGCACTCAATCAATTTTCATATACCAATTACGATGAACTAGGTAGGCCTGTAGAAGGTGGAGTAGCCACCGGAACCTTTAGCAGCTTAAATGCAGATACCTCTGTAGTATCTACGAGTATTGCGAGTGAAAAGCAAGAAACCTTTTACGATGCTTTAACAAGTGCAGACCTTAGTTTTTTGGCTAGTGTTCATAGCCGCTATGGGAACCCTACTTTTTTATCAGGGAATGTAGCCAAAACAAAAAATGCCAATACCACTACCTATTATAGTTACGACATCTACGGGCGTGTACAATGGATGGTACAAAACATTCCTGGTCTGGCAGGAGCAAAAACCATTGATTATGAGTACGACTATGGTACAGGATTGGTGACCAAAGTTATTTTTCAAAAAGGTGTTGAGATGCAATCTTTTACACACCGATATACCTACAACGTAGCAGGAGAACTTTACAAGGTAGAGACCAGTAGAAATGAAGTAAACTATACCACACAAGCTGTCTATAAATATTACGAGACAGGGGCATTAAAACGTGTGGAAATTGCAGAAAATGTACAAGGAGTTGACTACATCTATAATTTGGCAGGACAGTTAAAAGCCATCAATCACCCTTCTACAACAAGTGTTGAAGATCCTGGAAAAGACGGATTGAATCAATTTGCACAGGATTTATTTGGTTTTGCCTTGGATTACTACCAAGGAGATTATACAAGGACCAATACACCCACCACCATTAGTTCTACTACTCAAGGAACCAACCAGTTCAATGGAAACATCAAAGCGGCACGTTGGGCAAATAGTGGTATTCAGAACAGAGCACAGGCGGGGCAGTTGTATCAGTACAACAAAAACAACTGGCTAACACAGGCTGACTTTGGTACTGCCTTAAGTTCAGGTCAAATTACTGTAGGAACCGATTACAAGGTAAATGGAATTACCTACGATCTCAATGGAAATATCAAAACACTGATTCGTAACAAGCATACCGAAAATGGCAGCAATGTGATGGATAATTTTACCTACCATTACAAAGCGGCCAAACCGAATCAGCTAGATCATGTAGACGATGCGGTAACCTCCGCAACCAATGCCGATGATCTAAAAGACCAAAATGCAGGGAATTACACTTACAACAGCATTGGTCAATTGACAGAAAACACAGGAGAAGGCGTTAAATATTTTTACAATGCCAGCGGTCTGGTGACAGAAATTCAAAAAAACAATGTACCTTTATTGAAGTTGTATTACGATGACAGAGGATTTCGTTTGAAGAAAGAATTATACAGCTCAGGTTCCTTGACAAAAACAGAATACTATGTACGAGATGCTTCTGGAAATGTAATGGCCATATACAGTGGCAATGTGCAAAAAGAAGTACCTATTTATGGAGCAGGTAGATTGGGCGTGTATTACCAGTCTCTTTCGGGAACAGGAACGACTTTGTACCAACTCTCCGATCATTTAGGCAATGTAAGAGCTACAGTTGCTAAAAGTGATACAGGAGTCATTTCAGCCATACAGAGTGCACGAGATTACTACCCTTTTGGAATGCTCATGCCAGGACGTACTCTCAATGGAGCAGAGTCTTACAGATATGGCTACCAAGGAGAATATGCAGAGACAGACCCAGAAACAGGAAAACCTGCTTTTCAATTACGTCTATGGGATAGCAGAATTGGAAGGTGGTTAAGTCCTGACCCATATAGAGAATTTAGCTCCCCTTATTTAGGTATGGGGAATAATCCTGTAAAATTAGTTGACCCTAATGGAGGAAGTACTGCTAGTTGTCCAGATTGTCCTACAGGAAATTATGAAAATGGAACAGAATGGATAGCGTCAGATGGATCAACCTATGTTTATCATAAGGATTTTGGAGGTTGGAGTGATGCTCCTCAAATAGTTATTAACATCACAAGAAATAAAAAAACAGCTAACTCTGCAGGTGTGAAAGCCGCATGGGGGGCTGTAATCGCAGCTCCTACTACTGGTACCATTGCCAAATTACATCCAGTTGTTAGAGCAGGTGCAGTAGGAGTTACAATAGGAGCAGGTGCTAGATATTTAACAGATTCTGCAATTGATTACTTTGCTGCTGAGTATACAACTACTATAACTGCAGATGACACACTTCCCTATATAACATTATATAGGGGTGTTTCAAGTAATGTTAAAGAAAAAGATATGTTTTTTGAGGCTCAAATGGGTGTAGCTGTACCTAATGGATTAAGAGAGGCATATGTTAATAGTATTTTGGATGCACACTCTGATTTTGATCTTCATGCAGCTGGAGATAATATGAGTATTTTTACATCTTGGACTGTTGATGTAGAGACTGCTAAGGGTTTTGCTACACAGCATGGTACTGTTGGTGGTATAATCTTAATGAAAAGATTTAAGTTTGGAACTGTATTTCCAAATTTATCTCCGACTGCTGAAGTCAACCAAGAAGGAGAATGGTTAGTACCCGGAATTGTTTCTAATGCTAGAGTAAGATATGTAAATTCAAATAGACAGTTTTTGCCTCTTTTTGGAAATTAATATATAATTTTATGACAGAGATTAATACTAATAAACTATTTTTAAATAAGACTTTTAGAAAGTTTATACTTTCAAAGATTAAAATTACTGGAGTAATACCTGCTTCTAAAATTATAGTTACATTTGAGATGAGGAGATTAAATATGATAGAAAAAGGAAATCAAAATTTAGCAAAAAAATTTGAAAACCTAATTCAATCAACTAGACAACTTGATATAGATAAAGAAAATGTAATTGGTATAATAGCTAAATTTGAATCGGCTCAAATTTTATACTTTAATGAAGATTTTAGTATTTTTTTGGGAGAAGTAAGTAATGAAATTGATAAAATAGACCCCAGCTAGCGCTCGTTTATAACGAGTGCCGTCAAAGAAAAGAAGAACAAAAAACTGCATCTTGAGAGAGGTGTGGCTTTTGCAATCCCGATAGCGCGGATTTAGCATAGCGTAAACCCGATAGCGCGGACTTTCCTGTGCTGAGCTTGTCGAAGCATAGTCCGTGCGGTATATAAAAAATAATAATTAAAACCTCAAGCAAAATTGCTTGAGGTTTTGTTTCTCTTACATTTAAGGGCTATCTTGTAAAATAAAAATTGCATGTCCACCAAATACAAAGCTACAGCCATAGGAGAAGCTTATTTTGTAACTGTAACAACAGTAGGCTGGGTCGATATATTTACAAGATTACAACAGAAGTATGTATTGATTAACGCTTTAAAGCATTGTCAAAAAGAAAGAGGTCTAGAGATTTATGCTTATTGTATTATGTCTAGTCACATGCATATGCTCTGTAAAGCCTCGGAAAAAGAACCACTTTCAAGTGTCATAAGAGATTTTAAGAAGTTTACTTCTAAAAAGATTTTAAAAACAATTTTGGAGTATCCTGAAAGTAGAAGAGTGTGGATGCTTGAGTATTTTAAAGAAGCTTGCGCGCATTTAAAAAGAAAACAACAATACAAAGTTTGGCAAGATGGTTATCATGCAGAGCATGTACATTCGAATAATTTTATCAAACAAAAAGTAAATTACATTCATCAAAATCCAGTGAAAGAAAAAATAGTCAGTAATCCAGAAGATTATATGTTTAGTTCTGCAAGAAGTTATGCTGATCTGGATAGTGAATTAGAGATTATTGTACTGGATTTGTTTTATTAAATTATAATAAAAAGGAACTACGCGGATTATAAATCCGCGCAATCATGTTTTTAGGTTGTTAAGTTAACCACACTATAAGATTCCCGAAACGGCACAAACTGTGCAGTAGCTTATGGATTATAAACCCAGATAGCTCGGATTTAAAACTAGATAACGTGGATGCCAGTGCGGACTTGCAGTTTGTGCGGTATATACGAAGTAATAATTAATAGCTCAAGTAACCTTTACTTGACCCAGATAGCACGGATTTAGCATAGCGTAATCCGTGTGTAAAATAAAAGGAAATACCGCTTCAGAGATGGAGTGGTATTTTTTATTTGTAAGCTAGTCTGGTTCTTGCAATGCTATCGTATCATAATGAGATGCTCCTTACAAGATATTTGGTTCTCAGGAGAAGGAGCTTGGTAATCTTCTTGTGAATGCCATGAAAAAGTGGAAAGAAAAAGAAATACAACAATTGGTCTTGATTCTAAATAAAAAAAGAAGCTGCCTTTTTAGACAGCCTCTTTGTTGTTTGGTTAATGATTTTCTTGTAAAAGCAACAAGAGTGTGTATCCCTTTTTGCTTTGTACAAATGATCTATTATGCTTAGTTACAAGGTCCAATTAAATTCCAACCTCCAGAAACACGTTCGTATAAGTTTCCAAAATATGTCACGCGATCTCCAATACTGTAACTCACTCCGCTTTGCCATTCTGAGACACCATCACAAGGCCCTGAAGATGTTGTTCCGTACATGAACTCTAAAGCAGTAACATCATTCGTGTTAAATTCTCCATCTTCATTTGTTGAGAAGCACGCTTGCATCACTGAAGTTACATCTCTACCTGTAGGTGTTCCAGGAATATGCACCGCTCCATCTGCGCCTGTTCCTTCATTTCCTTGTGCTTGTGGAGGACAGCTTAAACGATCGAACCAATCTGAGTGACGGAAACCAACTGCATGTCCGATCTCATGTGTAATTACATGCTCATTTACATTTGTTGTAAACTGCTCCAATCCATAAATCTGAATAAACTTATGTGCGACTCCTGCTGAAGTTGGAAAACCTGCTACTCCACCAGAAGCTCCTGGATTGTTCACAGAGTTGTCATAAACAACCATGTCAGCTGCCTGAAAGTTTGTGCCAAAAGTAAGATTGAACTGTAAAGATGTGTTTAACCCATTGTAGTTATCAACTGCCCATCTCAATGCTGTTTGAGCTTTAGTAGATAGGGCTTGACTACCTCCAGTGTAACCTAAAATATTTATATTTTGATTACTTCCCGTAACTAAATTAATCGTTCTGTATTGCCGGTCTGTAGTCGATTGAACTAATAGGTCTAGCTCATTTTTTGTGAATGTAATGTCGCTACCTATATAAATTCTCTCTTCTACAGTTCCATCTGGGAGATGAAAATCACCTTTAGAAACAATTCCTACGTCTATATCTAATTTTTTGAGGGAATTCAATAAATCTGAATCAGTAACTAGCGTTCTATTACCTATGTGATTCATATTAATAATGTTTTCAAAGGATTGATCTTCTAGGTTTGTTTCCTGAAGATTTGCATCCTTATCCGAGTCACATGAGGTAAATACAAATGCCAACATCAAAATTTTAAAAACGGCATATTTTAATACTTTTTTCATTTTAATTATATTATTTGATTATTTTGAATAGTTTTTAATTGGATCATTACAAAGTCCATGGTATCCCAATTTCATTGAGTCCAGATTAACAGCTCCTAGAAAGAATCTTGAGGACAAGAAAATAGCTGCGATATAGACAATAACAAAACAACTTTACATTTACATGGTACTGTCTTGGACCAAATGAGAAGGAATTCTCTTAATGATCTTATAAATTGTTACTTCGAAGTGACCACAAGTAACAAAAGAATTTTTATTCAGACAATACCCGTTTTTAGTGAAATTTTTCATTCCAAAAATAGGGAGTCTTTCCCCCCAAAAATGGTTAGTAGACAGCTCATTAGGAGAGAAATTTTTATTTGTAAAAAAAACTATTTGGTTGATTTTAAAAATCGAAATACCAATTAAATAAATCGGCTCTAATTCCCAATCGGAACCATGTATTAGTGCCTGCAGGGAATCCGTTGGCAGGAGTATTTATAGAAAAGTTTCGATAGCTCAACCCTGCAAATAGACTGAGGTTATTTCTAGGGTTTAAAAGGTAGTCTCCTTGTAAATCTATATTGAAAATAGTTGCAGCATTTCCTTGGGCTAGTGAATTGTTGGTGTCTCCTAAACGAATAGTATAGGGTTGAAAAATATTTCCTCCATAGCTGATACGCTCATCGGCAAAGTCGAATCCTTTTTTCCCAACAACCATCTTAGCTCTCCCTGACCAACGGTCTTTTTTGTATTGTAGAATTCCGACCATTTCCCAAAAATTGGCTCCCCATAGATGTCCTAATGCTTGATTGTTATTGGCAAAATTGAGTTTTGGATCTCTGTGCGCAAAAGTATAAGGTCTCGCATAATTGAATTCTCCTTGTAAAAACAGATTCTTTACATCGAAAGCATCGAAGTATTTCCATCCCAATTGGAGCGCAAACTTATTCCTCCAGTCTCCAAGGTTTGTTAGGTTTCCTACAGAGAATTCATCGATTACTAACTGAGAATACAGTGAAGTCTTTTCAGAAAGCTTGTATTTGGCTGTTAAACCAACCATAGCATTACCCGAATCTTCACCTCTATTGAACTCAACAGAACGGTAAAAAATTAGTGGATTGAAAAAGCCTGCATCCATTCCATTTTCACTTGCAGATATTGCAGTCTCAAAGAGCCCTAAATTCAATCTATCTGTTACATTGATACTCAAATAATGTATGGCAATGTATTTTCTGGCATGTTCATTATCTACAACAGCTGCTGCTCTCAAATCATTTCCCCAAATCCAAAGATTGGTATATTCAAATTTCCAAAAGTTTACTTTTCCTTTTAAGTACAGTGAAGGTGCAGCAACATCAGACAATAAGAAAGAACGATATCCATCTCCTATGAAGTTTCGACCATGACCAAATTGAAACTGTAAAAATTTATTTGGTGTGTAGGATAAGTATCCTTCAGCAACAGGATAATCAAATGCATCTGCTTTAAATCGCTTTGCTTTTCCCCTCCCCGGCACCAGTCCTTCCGAGAAAGCTGGTCGAACATTTAATGAAGGATTTTCTATGAACTTATTGATATAATCTGCAAACCTTGCCTGACTCTCATAAATGGTTGCTGAATAGGAAAACTGCTCTCCTAGACCTCCATTTACTTGAATAATTCTGGAGTTGTTATAAGTAAAAGACACATCTGAGTTGTCTTTTCCATATTGAAAGTCTAGTACAGCATCCAGTGTAAACCAATAATCTTCACCTTCTACAGACAACAGATGTTCATTCCATAATTTTCTACCAAGCCAACTTTTTTTCTCAGGTTTTAAATATTGATTCTTCGTAGAATCTAGATTTATAAATTGATTGATATGCGAGTATATGTATGGTTTAGAAGCTGTATGCGTTCCATTCTCACGGTGAAGTGCATATTCATAATCTACATACCGCTGGTGTGTAAAAGGTATGTTTAATTGGCTTTTGTGTACCGGAAATTGGATTTTTTTAAAGTTTTGCTTTTCAACCACTTTCTGTAAATCCTTTCTAGCTTCATAATTGAATTCTATTTCTGGCTCAGGATCGTCCTGAAGAGGGAATACAAGTGGAAATACAAATTGCATTTCTATATTGTGATTGTTATACTTCGCGGGTTGAATTTTAGGAAACAGTGTAAAAACTCGATTTACCTCTTCTTTCAATTCTTTGTAAGGAGAGTTGATATATATCAATTTAAACACTCCTTCATTGGTCACTAAAAAAGTAGCGTTTACAGTTCCCTTGAAACCTTCATTCTGAATGATCGATGGTTCTTTAAAATGATTGTAGAAAGTCTCTTTCGTCATTTTATAGAAACAATCTTTGCTGTTTTCTAATGTCTCTCCTTTGCATTCGTCATATACAGGAAACTTTTCTGTCTGAGAAAAGGATATGTAAGAAACAAATAGAAAAAGAAAGAATAGTTTCTTCATACTAGGATGCAATTTTGGATACTTGTTGATTTTTCAATTGATATTTTTCTTGACTTTCTGGACATACAGCCAGCCCATTTTCATCAAATTCTAGTCTGTGTCCATATTCGCTAATCCAACCAATTTGTCGCGACGGATTTCCTACTACCAATGCATAAGGCAATACTTCTTTTACAACCACTGCTCCTGCTCCTATAAAGGCATACTCTCCAATATCGTTTCCACAAACGATGGTTGCATTGGCTCCAATGCTAGCTCCTTTTTTTACAACTGTTTTTAAATATTGATTTTGTCTTTTGATCGCACTTCTCGGGTTAATGACATTCGTAAATACCATAGAGGGTCCCAGAAACACATCGTCTTCACACACAACTCCTGTATAAATAGAAACATTGTTCTGTACTTTCACATTCTTTCCTAGCTTTACATCGGGAGAGACAACTACATTCTGACCGATGTTACAATGCTCACCGATTTCGCAATTCGGCATAATATGGCTAAAATGCCAGATTTTAGTCCCATTTCCTATGGTACATCCTTCATCGATTACCGCACTTTCGTGCGCAAAATAATTGTTCATATTATTCAAATATCAATGCTGAAAAATACAACTAATTCTTTAGACTAAAATGAGATAAAGAGAAAATCCCAGTTAAATAACTGGGATCTTTTTATTCTACTTCAAATTTTAGAGGTAGTAGATATTTCACTTTCACAGGCATGTTTCCTTTTTTACCTGGAATCAATTGGGGCAATTTTTCCAATACCTTTTTCATTTCTTTTTCCAAACTTTTGTGAGAAGCTCTTACTTTAAGGTTCGTCAAGCTTCCTTCTTTATCAATAACAAATTCAGCATAAATTCTATACTTTCCTGAATTCAATCCTTGATCTGAATTGAACTTTCGCAGCACAAACTTTTTGAGCTTTGCTTCAAAACAAATTCGATTTCCTTCAGCAGTTAATCCTTCACATCCTTTAAAAATAGGCGTATAAATTCTTGCATCGTATAATTTTGGGTCGTCATCTGGATCAATATCTTCGGTATCATCCATTGTATTTAGATTATGTATATCTAACTTTTTTGGATTCTTTACAAGCGGCTTTAAATCAATTAGAGCCTCTTTCAATGTACTCGTATTGTGTGTCTTTTCAATTCTTGAGAGATCATTGACTACTGATTGTTTCTTCTGAACTACCTTCTTTGTTTTCACTTGCTCTTTTTCTATTTGATAGAAGTTGTACAGAGGAGGTTCCTGGCTGTATTTTGAGCCTAATTCTTTGGCAAGCTCTATTTCAACTTTTGTTTGATGCTCAATAAAAGTGTGTGCTACAAAAAGAACTAAAATGAGTCCGATTTGAAGAAAAATAAAGGAATACTTTTCTACTTGTTTCTTTGGGTCTTTTTTTTGTGGTAACATAGCTTTTGTTTTTAATAGTTATTACAAACTCTCTAAAAACAAAATGTGTGCCAATAAAAAAACCAGCTCTGTGAGCTGGCCTTTTAATATATAAAGAATGATGCTTTATTCTACTTCTATTCTCAAAGGAAGTGTATATTTTACAGGAACTGGTTTTCCTCTTTGTCTTCCTGGCTTCATCTTAGGCAATAACTTTAAAATTCTAATCGCTTCCTTCTCTAACCTAGGGTGAGGAGCTCTTGCAAAGAATCCAGTAATACTACCGTCTTTATCTACCTTGAACTGCATGATCAATCTCTTTTTACCAGGAGTAAGACCTAGTTCGTTAGGAAGATCTGCATTAAACTTTCTTGAGAAGTGCTTTTGTACTTTTTTACTAAAACATTTTTTCAATTCTGCTTTGCTTCCTTTACATCCAGGAAATACAGGAACTTGCTCAATAATCGCAAAAGGTACATCTTCGATTACTTCTTCAGCTTCTTCTACTTCTTCAATTTCTTCAACCTCTACTGCTTCAGTTTCATCTGTTTCAGTTGTTTCAATAATGGTTTCTTCCACCTCTTTCTCGTCTTCTACTACCTCAATTTTCTCAGGTGCCGGTGGTGGTGGTGCTTTTGGAATTTCTGGCTCTATACGCTCAGTAATTGGCACTTCCTCTTCTAAATCGGCATTCATTTCAGCAACTCCTAAATCTCCAAACTGACGATCAAAAGTTTTCTTTTCAATGGCTACATACGTTATAAATAACGCTAAAACCAAACCTAGCTGCATAAATAACTTGCTGTAGTTCTCTAAATTTGATTTTGGATTTTTCTTAATTTCCATCTCTGAAAGTTTTTAATAGTTCGCTAATTTAACTAAATTATTATTTGATTTACAAAGTTTAACACTAAATAAGGCGATTTTTTTCACTCGACAGATGAAATGCTATCCCTGCTACTAAAACACCCATGGAGTTTGCTACTATATCTAAGTAACTAGCTGTCCTGTAGGATGTAACTGTTCCTTGTACAGCTTCAATAATTATGCCGTAAATAATACATCCTAATATTGAGTACCATGCAAGGCTCTTAAAATTCTTTTTTTTTACAAAACTAAGCAACCAAAAAATTGCTAATGTAAAGTAAGCTATGCCATGCCCTATCTTGTCAGAAAAAGTAACATTTGCAACTTTTAACTCAAGTTTCACTAAACTTAAATAGGCAATAAGAAGTGTGACAAAAACAGCAATGTAGATTGCTCTATCCTGCAATAAGACCTTTATACGCGTCAGCATCTAGTAAATCGTCAATTTGACTGGCGTCTGAAATAGATATCTTGATCATCCATCCGTCTCCATAAGGGTCTTTATTTACCAACTCAGGTTCGTCTTCTAGAGCTTCATTAAACTCAACAACTTCTCCAGAAAGAGGCATAAATAAATCCGATACTGTTTTTACAGCTTCAACAGATCCAAAAACTTCTTCAGCGTCTAAGGTTTCATCTAATGTATCAACATCAACATATACAATATCTCCTAATTCTCCTTGAGCAAAATCGGTAATACCAATGATGGCTTGATCACCATCAATTTTAATCCATTCGTGATCTTTTGTATACTTTAATTCTGATGGAATGTTCATTTTATAATAATTTTAATTTAGTTTCCATTTAGGTTATAGATAAAATTGAATCCTGCGTTTATTGATTGTCTTGGGAATGTTGTAGAAATCGCATACCTAGACGTTTGATGATTGTAATAAAACGACGCTGTTAAATTACTACTTAATCTATAATCTGCAGATAATTTTAGTGAAAATAATTTCTGTCCACCACTTACTTGGTTGTTGTCTGTATCTACGGAACGTATAAGCGTAATATTGTCTCTTAACGAAATGTCTGCTCTGACATTAATGTCTCCTTTTAATGTTTGTTTTTTGCCTGTGAAAGAAGTTTTCATTTTCACATCTTTAAAAACATATCCTAAACCAAAAACATATTCTTTTCCTCTGATATCGGTTAATGTAGAGTTATTGAAATTCATGGTTAATGTTCGATCTCTTTTGATTTCACCTCTCAGAGAAAAAGAGTTTTTCATTTTCATATCAACACGAATTAAAGGATTGAATTCGTCTACCAATGTAGCAGCCGCTACTAAATTCTCAGTTTCGAAATTCCCCGCAGTATTCGTTTTTGTTAAATTATTCGGGTCGTACTGAAGGTTGCTTGTAAAGTTTGAAATCGTATAAGAGGATTTGTACCCATGAGTTACACTAAAGCTACTAAAATTACTCTTAAACCACTTGTATTTCATCAGGCCAGTATAGCGAAGATTCCAATTAGGAATTGGAAGATTTCTGAAGATTCCTAAATTCACATTTCCTGCGCTTTGTCCTGAGTAGGCTGATAAGAATGCAGGTAATAAAACATCTTGACTCGATCCACTATAGCCAATGACTGTTCCATCTGGATTTAAATTTGCAGGATTGTTTACATCAATTCCAGCTTGTTGACCTAATCTTCTGGAAATAGTCAATCGGTTATTTCTCAATTGCTGAAATAATTGATCTCCATCTTTAAAGGCTGTTCCGAACATAGAGAAACTTGTGCTAAAGTTTCCATTTACAAAAGCAGGAATGCTAGGGTCTATAACACCATGTTGATTTCTTGGGTCATCTGGACTTAGAACGATTCCTAACTCAGAAGCTGGTCTTATGTCTATCTGTTGGGTTAAATTTCTTGTGTTAATTCGATTTCCTGTAAGGTCTATTGTTAAATCTTTTATTGGTTTTAATTTCAGGCTATAATTCAATTTGTTATAGCTAGTTCTACTATATGTTTTATCGTAATAGTCTTGTCCTGCTGATCTTGGGTCTACCAGCCAGCCGTTAATTAAAGCTTGATTTCTAATATCAACCTGACTTCCAAAAACAAAACCTAACGAAGGAGCTAGCCCTCCACCAAAATTATTTCTTCCTAAAAACCCTACTTCAGGTTCGTAACCTGGTAACAATTGACCGTTGTTTTCGGAATAACCTATCTCAGCATTTTTCACTGATGTTAGTAAATCATAAAATCCTTTTGCTATTTTTTGACCAATGGATTTCTTCTTTTTTACTTGATTACGAACTTGGCCTGAGCCTCCAGGGGCTCCTGGGAGTCCTGGATTTCCAGAGTTATTAGCCGACTTTCCAGCATTGCTCTTTACAAAAAGCTTTTCAAGTTTCACATCCCTATACAACCGAGCTAGGTTCAACTTTCCATTAAAGTTGTGTGTATTGGCATTCTGGATTAAGTTTCCTACACGTCTTACAATTTGAGGGTCTTGAGAAGTTGTTTTCCAATCAAAATCAGCTGTATACGCATAATCTGCATTGATAAAATTCAGGTATGGAATTTTATTAATCGGAATTTTATAGGACGCATTTAATTTCTGATGGTAGTTATTGGGTCTACCCGTGTTGAAGAAGTTATCGAAAACCCCTAATTCTTCATTGCCTCCAAACGTATCATAAATATAACTATTAGTTGCATTAAAGTTCATCGATAGCGATTTGGTAAAATCAAATCCTATGGTGTAATCCCAATCAAATAAAAATCTTCTTTGCGATAGTTTAGGTTGCGGACTCAATCCAGAAACTAGATTTCTAGACCTTTGCTCATTCAAACTTCTGTTAATGCTAGAATTGATTGCCACTGTCGAAGGCACAGGATTGAAATTAATATCCTTGATCAATTTCAAATATTTACTTTGTAAAAGTTTGGATTTGGTTTTCTTAAAAGGTTCTAAGGGCTTTGATTTAAAATTGAAGCTATACGAAGCAGAAGCCATTACATTCTTCCTTACTGCTCTTTCAATATTATAATCTCTGTGTTGCTCTTCGTTAAACGTATAGGATACTGATAAGTTCTCTACATCATAAAACTTTGGTTTTTTAGAAGAATCTGGGTTTCTGTTCTTTCGAACATTCACAAAGCCGATGCTTCGTCTTTTGGTATAATCTCTAGACACTTCTGTTCCTCTCGGAAGATTGGCTGGTAAATTTGCTGCCTCAACATCTTTCAACTGAACATCTTGGTATTGTGGATCAAATTTTGGATCAATAAATTGTTCTCCAATACTGTAATTCAGCGGTAGTTGAATTCCCCATTTCTTAGGCATCATTTTTCCTAAATTGACACTTGTAGAAACGTCGTATTGCTTTGTTTCATCTAAAGACCTCTGACTCACTCTGTCTTCTACATTTCCGAAACCAATCGTTTGCATTCTACCCGTCATGGAAACATTGGCAACATCAGCAAAATTAGCATCAGCGCTTACAACAGCAGCCCAACCTCCATTATTATCGAATCCAGAAGAACGTAGTTCATTGAACCAAATTTCAGCACTTTTATCAATTGTAGAGTTATTTCTCAATCCTAACATCACAGTTCTAATCTGAGCCAGTGTTGGGTTCCCCTTTACTCTCAATGCCAACTGACCAATGTTTGTAGTGCCAGGATACAATTCATTTACCGCTACTCCTGCAACATCTCTATCCAACTTTACCTTACTTAGCTCAGCCATGAGGGCATCCAAATTATTGGCTTCTGGCCAAACGTCTAAAGGTGCTAAACTTCCGTTAGGAGATACTTTTAAGGGTAACTCTAATTGATAGAAGTTGTCATTCAAATCGGTTCCAAGTCGAATAATGGCTGTCATCTCATCATCGTTCACTCCGCCTACCATCACAGGCTCCAAGTGCATGAACATTTTTAATTGCTTGTAACGACGAAGGTCAATACTGATATTTTTATAGATCGCTCGAATTTGATTCTGTGGTAAGTTGTTTACCTTCAATGAAACTGATTGCTCGTTTTGTTGTTGTACAGTGGTACTCCCCTGCAAACGTTCACGAACAATTCCTGGTGGTAAGACATATCTTCCTTCATTTTGCTCAATATTTACCACTCCAACTTCAAAGTTGTTTAATTGGGTTTGAGTTAAAGCTTGATCTGGATTTATGGTAGGGTCTAATGTCCTCGTATATCGTCTCCAGTCTCCTCTTACTAAATCTAGCTCGCCAAAACGAAGAACAACAGGCATTCTAAATTTCGTTACAAACATTCGAATAAATCGAATGCTATTAAAGTCACTTATGTTATTAATAGGTGTCCCTCCTTTAATAGGAATTCTAAATTGATACCATCTTGCTGTTTGAATAGAACCGTTCTCTAAAGTAACCTGAGTGTCTTTTTGGTCCACAATAAAATTCTGACCGACTATCAAATCATTTCTATTCAGAGACACCTTATATTCATAATAGCTCTCAATGGTATTCATCGTTTGATCTCTGTTGATATCCTCTACATCAGGATAAGTAGTCGCAGATATTGGATACGCTTCTGGAGACTGATTTAAAGTCGGTGAATTTCCCTGCGTGTTGTTGAACAGTTTGTATCGGCTGATGATGGATGCATTCGCTGCATCAAGTTGTGACCCTCTGTAGTACTGATAGTTATCCGAAGCAGGATCTGCTAAACTTGCCAAAGCAGGGAAGAAAGTTCTTTCTTCTTCATCTGTTAAACCATCCAAACCAATATCTTGATTGGTTCTCGAGGCATCGTTTTCATCAAATGCATATAAAATTGATGGATTGCTTGGGAATAAACCCCATCGATTGTTGGGATTGCTAGATTGAATTACATTGTTTCCTAGGACTTTTAGACCGTCTGCTGGCAGTCCATTTTCATACATTTTAATGTTATCCTTTAGAATATCCTCGGAGATATTTCCTAAGTTAAAATACAACTCTCCAACTTGATTTGCTGGGTCACGTGGGTTTACACCAGCAGGGAGCCCCTCTTCATTGGTAATGGAATAATTCTGATACGGATCCATTAACCAAAACTGTATGTACTCAACATTGGCTTGTTCGAAGTTATTCGTATTCAATGGACGCATAATTCCTGCCCATCTATTTTCTGGATCTGTAAAACTAACTGGATTGCTAGGATCAACTACATTGTTTGTATCGAAGTTATAAGGTCCTCTCTCACTTGGGAAGTATGCTAAATCCAGCGTTCTTACAAGTGTTTGCTGCGTAACGTCTAGCTGTTGATTTGGGAATAACTCGCGGAAATTTATTTGTCTTGTTTCGTCTCTAGAAAGCGCATCGGCATCTATGTTTGCGGGTGTATTTCCTGCTCCGTAAAAAATAGGGTCAATATTGTACCAAGCCAATCGAGATCTTTGATAGTTATAACTTAAATCTGTTGCTGCTCCATTTAGGTTCGCTCCCGACCCTAGAGGGGTACTTGCCGTATACCATTGTAATGGGGTTAAAAGACTAATAGGTATTTGAGAAGCTTCGAAATCATCTACATAAGCGGTTGCAGCACCTGTAACATCAATACCACTTGGAGATCCTGGTATTAAATAAGCCATATCTGCTCTCACAGACAAATTTGAAGGTACGTCTGTATCAACAAAAGGCAATTTATTTGCAAGCTTTGTTAAGAAAGGAACTTCGGATGAATAGTCTATATTCAATCCAAGCATCGTATTGTTGATTGGCTCTGCACCAAAATTAATCTTAGGTGTTAGAGGTCTTTCATTGACATTTAAAACAGTTCCCCCAATAATAAATTTTTCATTGAATCGATGTTCCACATCGATACCCATAAATGTTTTTCTCTGCTGATTGAAAACAGCATTGCTTTCTGTAGAAACTTGAATAGGAATTCCAGAAGATTGCAATCCTGGATCTATAATTTGTACTCTTCCCAGATCATAATCCACAACATAATCGATTCCTTCAACAAGCTGTCGCCCTCCTGCTGTTACAGTTACAGAGCCTCGAGGTGCAAATGCTCCAATGGGAATTCCATTGCTGTTTTGTGATTTAAAATATCCTTTTAAAAAGAATTTATCTTTGTTCTGATTGTTATTTTTTACATTGATTTTGGTATCTAAATACAGCTCATTAAAAACAAATAAATCAATATCGGCTTGAACATTTAGAGAGGTTTCCAATCCATTTCCAAAAGGTTCAGGGTTTGGAAAAATCACGTATCCGTTTTTCGAATTTACAGTGATGCCCTCAACATAGTCAAAATATCCATCCGGTGTGGCAAACTGAGTTTGATCTAATCTGTCTAAATTTAAGACCTGTAATAACGGCTTGTTAGAAATCGGGTTATTATTTGTATCCGTAGATTGAGCGTTTTGCAATGTGTTTGAAGCTATCCCAGTTTGATCGTCTCGATATTGTACTTCAAATCGAAATCCATCTTGCGTCAATGGAAAAGCACCCAATGCATAGACATTTTTCATCATTAAGTTCCATGTAGGAAAAGGCTCTTCTACACCAGCAACCGTTCTTTTTGTTGTTAAAATTTCACTACGTAATAACTTTACTGCAAGGTTATTAGGAGCTGTGATTCCATCATTAGAAAACTCTCCCACTTTAAAAGAAGTTTCTCCATTGGAGGCCCCAACAACTGTATACTCAAAAGCAACTGCTAAAATTTCCCCATCGTTCAATCTTCGATTTAATGAGATAAAACCTAATTGAGGGTTTAAGGTATATTCATTGGATTGTAACTTTCTAGCATTCTGCAGTAGGCTGTAATCCGTTCCCTGACTCATTCCAAAAGTTGAGGTTAAATATCCATCTACGTCAGTAATATTTCTAAGTCGTGGATCAGATAATGCCGTAGAAATGCTATTGGCTCCATTCGTTGGAATGTTTACTCCATTTACGGAAACAGGTGTAACGGGTGTTACTCCCGAATTTACAAGGTTAGAATTCCCCAATTCTCCAATATCTGCAAATGCCACAATGCTTCTAAAGTCATCTACGGTAGCATTTCTATTTGTAATCCAAACTTCTATTCGTGTAATATTTATCGGACTACTAATAAGCGGATATTCTCTTAAAGAGCGGGCAAAATTTTCTCTAAAGTATTGAGAAAGGAAAAAATGACGATCATTGTCGTAATCCGTTGCTCTTAATTCAAATTCTTGGATAGAGGCTCCCGCCTCAGCCGTAACTGTTCTACTTTCGGAGTTTTGTTGCGAAAATACTGCCGTAATGTTTGTATTTCCGAATTGAAGTTTTGTTTTGACTCCAAATAAACTTTGAGCTCCATTGATCAGAGAGTTTTTTATCGGCATGTTTACATTCCCAGCTTCAATACTTCGTAGGATATCGTCTTCTGTCGGCGAGTATTCTATCTTTATGAGGTTTTGGAAATCAAAGGTAGATTGCGTATCGTATTGGACAGACAAGTTGAGTCTCTCTCCTATTTGCGCCTGCAATCCTGCATTGATTTGTTGATCAAAATCAAAAGTAAATGCGCTTCTGTTTTGTTCAGAAAGCTGAGGATTATCCGTGTTTTGATAGATAAATCCAAGCTTTAAATTGATACTCCCTGTAGGTGTAATTTTAATTTGATTACCCCCAAAAATCGATTCAAAAAAATCTGAATTTACATAGTAGGTTGGAAGTAGATCCTTTTTGGCCTTGTTGTCTTTACTGTTTAAAGCTGCAATCTTACTCTTGTAGTACTCTAACATGTCTCTTTGAAGACGGTATTTTTCGTATTCTTTTTGAGTCATAAAAATGGGAGTCTTGATGTAATAATCACCCACCTTCTCAACAAAAACATATTTCTTGAGTACTTTGTCATAAATCACCTCAAGTTTGGAAGGGTATTTTAAAAGAAGGTTCCCAACTTGATTGTGCTTGAAGTTGTATTTAAGTTTTACTGTGTCCTTTTTTTTAGGAACAGAATCTTTCTTTTGCTTATTTGTTTGTGCCCATAGTACATTTGTACACACAAAAAACAAGCAGCAAATAATATATTTATACGATTTATTCAACTGACTATAAATTCTTTAGTGCCTTTTTTATTAAGACTTCTACTGTCTCGTTTGGGGAATCGTTTAAAATTGCAGAGACCACTTTTTCCGATTGCTTTCTAGCGAACCCTAAAACTTCTAATGCAGATAACGCTTCTTCCTTGTTCGTATTGCTCTGATGAACAGAAACTTCATCAATATCAAAGGTTTTTAGAATCTTATCTCTTAAATCAACGATCACTCTTTGGGCTGTTTTTGCTCCAATCCCCTTTACAGACTGAATTAAACCTACATTTTCTGATGCTATTGCATTTTGAATTTCTTCGGAAGTCATAGAAGACAACATTGTCCTTGCTGTACTCGGACCCACTCCAGAAACTGAGGTCAATAATCGAAATACCTCTCTTTCTGTTTTACTGAAAAAACCATACAAAGTATGAGCGTCTTCCCTAATAGATAGGTGTGCATATAATTTCACCGCCTCTTCATCGGGCAAAGCGGAATATGTTTGTAGTGAAATATGAAGTAAATAACCAACACCGTTGCAATCTACAACGACATAGGTTGGATTTTTTTCAATAAGTCTCCCCCTAATTTGTGTAATCATTTCCTTGAATCAGGCTTCTAAAATATGAATATTATTTATTTCGTTTTTGTTTTTGTTGAGCATCTACAACAGCAACAGCTGCCATATTTACTATTTCATCCACACTGGCTCCCAATTGTAAGACATGAACAGGCTTGTTTAAACCTAGTATAATTGGGCCAATAGATTCGGAGCCATCTATTTGCTTTAAAAGTTTATATGTAATGTTTGCTGCCTCAAGATTAGGGAAAATTAAAACATTAACCCTCTTCCCATTTAGCTTAGAAAACGGAAACTCCTTTGCTAACATTTCTGGGTTCAAGGCAAAGTCTGCTTGTAATTCTCCATCAATATTTACATGAGGGAAGTGCCTATGAATGTAGGACACTGCATCTTGAATTTTCTTTGAACTCTCAGAGTTAGATGACCCAAAATTGGAAAATGAAAGCATGGCAATGTTCGGTTTCATTCCAAACATTTTAACCGTTTGATAAGTCATCTGACTAATCTTAGCCAAGTCTTTCGCTGTTGGATTGATATTGATTGTAGTATCCGCTAAAAACATTGGGCCTTGATTGGTCAGCATTAAATTGGTTGCTGCGATTCTCGTAACCCCTTTTGCTTTTCCTATTAACTCAATAATCGGTTTTACTACCAATGGATAAGGTCTAGAATAACCTGTAATTACAGCATCTGCTTCACCTTCATTGACCATCATGGCGGCAAAGTAATTTCGTTCTCGCATCAATTTTTTTGCCTGATGTAAAGTAATTCCTTTCCGTTGCCTTGTCTTCCAATATTTCTCAGCAAAACGCTCTCTATGTTCTTTCTCTTCGTCTGTTTTGGGATCTAAAATGGGCACCTCTGCTGTAAACCCTAACTCTTCTTTCATAGCCAAGATTACCTCTCTTCTTCCAAGAAGTATCGGTTTTCCAATTTTCTCCTCATGAACTCTTTGAGCGGCTTTCAATACATCCAATTGGTCTGCTTCAGAAAAGACAACACTTTTTGGATTTCTCTTTGCTCTATTGTGCAATAGACGAATCTCTTTGCTTCCATTACCAGATCTATCCATCAATTGCTCACTGTACTCATCCCAATCATCAATAGGCTCCAGAGCTACCCCAGAGTCAATCGCTGCTTTTGCAATAGCAGGTGGAATTTCATATATGAGTCTAGGATCAAAAGGCTTAGGAATGATGTATTCTCTCCCAAAAGACAGACTAATTTCATCATAGACAATGTTCACCTGTTCAGGGACTGATTTTTTAGCTAAATCCGCTAAAGCATGTACTGCAGCCATCTTCATTTCTTCATTGATCTTCGTCGCGCGGACATCCAGTGCTCCTCTAAAAATAAAAGGAAACCCTAGTACATTGTTCACCTGATTTGGATGGTCAGATCTTCCTGTAGCCATGATAATATCATCTCTGGTGTTGCATGCCAAATCATAAGAGATTTCTGGCTCTGGATTTGCCATAGCAAAAACGATAGGGTCTTTTGCCATGGATAGTAACATTTCTGGTGTTACCACATTTCCAGTTGATAATCCAATGAAAACATCCGAGTTTTGCATGGCTTCTTCTAACGAGTTCAAATCTCTGTCAGTAGCAAATTCTGCTTTTTGAGGAGTCAAATTATCTCGGTCTTTTCTTATCACACCTTTGCTATCGCACATGACAATGTTCTCTCGTTTCGCTCCCAATCTCATGTACAAACGAGTACAAGAAATAGCAGCTGCACCCGCTCCGTTTACGACAATTTTAACTTTAGAAATGTCTTTCTGAGTAATTTCTATGGCATTCTTTAAAGCGGCGGCAGAAATGATGGCAGTTCCATGCTGATCGTCGTGCATCACAGGAATGTCTAATTCTTCCTTGAGTCTTCTTTCGATTTCGAAAGCTTCAGGTGCCTTGATATCTTCTAAGTTGATTCCTCCAAAGGTTGGTGAAATTGCTTTGACAGTTTCTACAAACTTGTCTACGTCTTTTGCATCAACTTCTATATCGAAAACATCAATGTCTGCAAAAATTTTAAAGAGTAAGCCCTTTCCTTCCATGACGGGTTTGGAAGCCTCAGGTCCAATATCTCCCAGCCCTAAAACAGCTGTACCATTTGATATCACAGCAACCAAATTACTTTTTGCTGTGTACTTATATATGTTGTTTTTGTCTTTTGCTATTTCTAAACATGGCTCGGCTACACCTGGTGAATATGCTAGTGATAAGTCATGCTGTGTTGCGTATTTCTTCGTAGGAACTACCTCTATTTTCCCTGGTTTTGGCTTTGCATGATACAGCAAAGCTTCTCTTCTTTTCCTAGAATCACTCATGAGTTTGTTGTTTGTTTAAAACTTACAAATATAGAGTGTTTCTAATACTTTCATGTAATTTTTGATAATTCTAATAAAATATCAATATTATAAGGCAATCTGCCTACATTCTGTAGTTTTAATGCCGCCAACCTAAGTGCCACTTGTATACAATCGTCTATTGTTTTATCTTCAACATATGCATATAGAAAACCAGACCAAAATGCGTCTCCTGCTCCAGTAGTATCTACTACAGAATCTATTTTAATCGCTTCATATTTTCTTGGTAATTGTCCTTTTAAAGATACTTTTACCCCTTTCTCTCCTAATGTTAAACAAACAAGGTCTACATCGTTGACATGAAAAAAATGAAAAAGTTCATCATGAGTCATTTTATGCCCAAAGAGTCTATGCATATCATCTTCACTTACTTTCACTAGTGGCTTGTATGTACAATATTCTTTCAAAACTGAAATAGCATCTTCCTTATTTGCCCATATTTTATTTGAAAAGTTAATATCTATACTCAATGTACATCCTAAAGAATACGCTTCTTTTGCTTTTTTGAGAATCGTTTCTCTTGCAGGGCTTTTACTCAATGCAAAACAAGTGGTATGAAAAAGTTTTGTTTCTTTCAGGGTTTCGGTTTTTATTTGAAACTCATCTATAAACACATCAGCCTCTCTAAAAGGAATAAATTCGGGAGTTCCTGAGGATCGAGATACAAAAACAATACTAGTCGGGATTCCATGAATTTTTCTCACGTTTGACGTGTTTACTCCAAGTTCCGTTAACCTGTTAAATACATAAGATCCAAAACCATCGTTTCCTACACTAGAAACCATTCTTACCTCCAAGCCTAATCTAGCCAAATTAATAGCGACATTTGTAGGCGATCCCCCTAAATACCGATGATAATCTTTGGTTTCATGAATTGTAACGTCGGATTGTAATCCTATGAAATCTATCAAAGATTCCCCTACACATAGAATATTTTTCTTTTCTTTTTTTTTCAAATCAAAAGTTTTTTACCATTCAAACAAGACCTTAACATCACTTCAGCTGCGGCTGACCAACTACAATTGGGAATACCAATAGGTTCACAGGTTTTGGTGTGAAAATTTTCATAAAATGAATTCTCTTTTACTCGGTTCAATTTGGTGATCTGAAGCAAGACTTCTTTACTAATAGATGGATTCTTATCTAAAATTGATATTCCATAGAATCCATTGATCATTTGCCATGTCCCACCATTATGGAATTCATAGGGATAGTTTCTGAATTCATATTTACAGTTGTTTTCAAGCAATTGCCATTCTGCATGTTCGGGCTTTATCACTTCCCAGAAAGCTGGTAAGAGCTTTAGTGGTAGGCTTTTTCTCAGTTTTTCAGAAAAGTCAAAAATTTTCTTTTGAAATGATACGCTTCCTAGGTTTAATATCAAAGCTAAAGAGTTGGCAAATGCATCAAACATCTTTTGATATCCCGATGGGTTGATGGATGCCAGCCAGTATTCCGAATCGTTTAATTCTTTGTATGCTTTTGGATGGTATGGCTTTACTGTTTTACCGCTTTTATAATTTTCTAAAATTTTCTGTTCAATCAATTTCTTTTTTTGATGATATTGATCATTGGGATAGAAATGCAAATAGCATTTTAATGCCCACAAACGCAGTAGTTGATCATATAAAATATAACCTTCGGTGATGTATTCATCAGCCCAATTTCCAGATCGCGGCACGTATAAAAGATCATTATTATTAAACTCCCAAGCATTTAAAAGTCTAAATCCCTTTTCAATATTTTCTTTGTGCCGATGAAGAAAAGATGTATCCTTTGTAAAAAAGACATAATTACAAACTCCAATAATATACCATGAAATGGTATCAACTCTTCCAGCTAATCCCCCAAAACTAACTTCAGTTTTACCTTCAATAAAATATACATTCGATGGAATATGTCCTAAATCATGCTGATAATCTGATAAGGTTTCTAGTGTTTTTTTAAAGGTTTCAATCAAATCTTTGTCTCCAGAAAGGGCAGATGCCAAACCGCATACAACCCCATCTCTTGCCCAAATACGCTGATAGTTTGAGATGTTATTTGTACTGGCAAGAAACCCTCTCGAATGACTGGCTTTTTTTAACAATTCTATTGCTTTGCTACTGATATCACTCATTGTTTAGTAGACTTTTTGGTTTCATAAAAAAAGTACAGATCATAGCTAGCAACAATAATATTCCTGCAAATGAAATCGCATTACGAGGATCGTTTTTTAAAAAATGTTTTAAGATGAATCCAAACGATATATTTTGAAGAATCATGGGAATGACGATCATCATATTAATAATACCCATATAAACTCCATAGCGTTCTTTGGGAATATCTGTAACGACCATTAAATATGGAATACCCATCATACTGGCCCAACCAATACCAAACCCAGTAATCGCAAAGAATAGTAAGTTTTTACTTTCGATATGAGGAAACGCTAAAAAACCCACTGCAGCGAGGAATAAGCACCCAATATGCACCCGCTTTGCACTGTATTTTTTTGCAAATCCAACCAACAGAAACGCGACCAAGAAAGTGACTATGTTGTACCACCCGTTGACCAAGCCTGTCCAACTTACAGCTTGTTCATAAGCTTCAGGATTGTTTTGTGGTGTAGCGTTCCAAACTGACAGCGCCACACTTTTAGAAGAGTTTTGCCAATAACAGAAGAGTGCATACCACTGAAATAAATACACCAATGCTAACTGCCACATGACCTTTGGCATCTCTTTAATTGCTGAGAAGATTTCAATCATAGGTTCAAAAAAGCTGGTTTTTTGCTCTTTTAGCTTTTCTAATTCTTCCTGAGAAGGTGGAATCTCATCTGTTGTTTTCATGCTCCATAGAATGGACCCGATAGAACATATCGACCCTAAAAAGAAAGAAGCATATACCCAAGTAGGTAATTTGCCTGTAGTTCCAATAAATATCATCGGAAAAATAAATAATGATGCATTGGCCAATGTTTGCCCCAGCCCAGTAAAGAAACTTTGCATTTGAAAACCTAAAGGCCGTTGTGAGTTATCCAATTTATCAGCAATAAAAGCTCTATATGGCTCCATCGCTGTATTATTTCCGGCATCTAAAATCCATAGAAGTCCTGCTGCCATCCATAGAGAACTGCTAAATGGAAAAGCAAGTAATGCTAGACTACATAAGATGGCTCCTATTAAAAAATAAGGCTTGCGTCTACCTAATTTTGGATGCCATGTCTTATCGCTTAGAGCTCCTACAATTGGCTGTACTAACAACCCAGTTACTGGTCCTGCTAAATGTAATATTGGGATTTGATCAGGACTGGCTCCTAAAAAGTCATATATTGGCGTTACTGCACTCTGTTGCAAACCAAAGCTATACTGGATTCCAAAAAAGCCAACATTCATGTTGAGTATTTGCCAAAAAGTTAATCTTGGTTTTTTAATCATTTCTTTTTGTTGAGAAATTTATTGACACCGCCAAAAGGTTTAATACCTTGAGGCTAGTCCCGAAAATAAAATTTAGTCTTCTGTAATGCATCGTGTGCTTGTAACAACGGCTTAAGTATGTTAAATTCTACTTACAGGATTTCATATAAAAAGAACTCTTGTTATCGGAAGCAAGAGTTCTTTTTGCATTTAATAATTCAAATAAAAAACATCATATTATGATAAGTTCTTTTTAAAATTTATAACTCAATCCTAAAGACATGGACCTTCCAGGAATTGGTCTTGCTCTTACATAATTCACCTGTCCTTGAGTGATACTCCCCTCTTCTGACTCTGTAATTCCAAGTGTATCAAATAAATTATTCATCGATAAATTGGCGTTGAAGTTTTCTGTAATTCCAAGATTTACAAAGCTATTTACAGCTACAAAACCAGGCATAACCAGTTGGTTTGAATCCTGTGCATATGCTTTTGTCTGTCCAATAAAGCTCAATCCTACCGAATTTTGATTTTTAGCCCCAAAATTCAATGAAGGAATTAAATTATAGATAAAATCTGGCTGTCTTCTTGGTTTGTTTCCTTTGTTAGTGCCAGAGTCAATTTGTGCATTGGTATATGTAACACCCCCTCGTAGTGTAAAGTTATCTGATGTATATGTTCCTTCTACTTCAACACCCAAAGATTGATAATCATTTTCAACTATGCTGTTTGTTGTTGCCTCGAAACCACCTTCTTCAATTGTTTTTGCATAAAAGAATGTTGCATAAAGTGTTCCTTTTTCATATCCTTTTTTATAACCAATCTCTAATTGATTGATAAAATCCAACGCATTGATTCGATTTCCATCTAAGTAATTTAATCCAGAAAACAATATTCTGTCTGCTTTTGCAGATGCACCTCTACTATATCGCAAGAAAGTAGCTTGTCTTTCCGCCAATTTATAATTAAATCCTAAAGAATAAGAAAGGTAGTCATAATCATAGTCAACTGTAGTTGGATTAGCTGTGTTTACTGCAGACACACTTTGTTCGGGAGCGGAAATAGTTCCGTTATTATTGATATCAAAGCTAGTTTGCACGGCACTTGCAAATGACCCATCTACTTTTCCTCGGTCGTAGCGAATACTTGCGTCAATATTAAATTTTTCTGATGCCTCAATTTCCATATTCAAATAAGGAGCCGATACATTGTATTGTGTGTCATAGTTTCTTGTACAGCAATTTCCCCAAAAAGGAACTCCGTAGGCATACAATCCATTTTCACTCAAACTTGCACCAGTAGCATTTTGTACGTTAATTAATCTGGCTTTAGACCCAACTGCTTCTTGCAAATATGAATTCCACAACCAAGACATTGAAATATTTTGAATCGCCTTAAAGTATCCAAAGGTCAGGTTTAATTTTTCAAATGATTTGTTCAATCTCAAATCATTCATGAAATTATTAAAATTATTCAGCTCTGTATCGAACATATGAATCCTCGAAACCAAAGTACTAGAAGATACTGGGCTTCCATTATCTGCATATATCAATGAAGACCAGTTTGGATCACTACTCAAAATACCAGAAGCAGTAGTTACTTCAGCTGGGAATGGAGAAACGAATCTTCCTCTGTTAGATGAGAAACGTCCATTATTTTTTACTTTCCATCCATCCGATAGTTCAAAAGATGCTTCCAGTCCAATGGATGTAGATTCTGGCCTCATTCCGTCTGCAACGTTCGATCTTCTTAATTGTCCATCGGGACCCAAACCTACATTCTGTGTTAAGAAAGGGGTATGAGAAGAGCCATTTGTTGCATCAAATCCAGGAGCGTTTGTCCAATTTGGGTTGCTGTTGGTTCCTGACACTTGAATAGGCATTGGTAAATATGCTATCGCCCTGTCATCCAGATATTTTCCATATACTCTAAGGTAACCATTTTCAAACTCTTTGGTTAGATTAAACTTAATTTGTCCTCCATTATTCGCTGTAAATCCAACATCTCTTATGCCTTCTCCCACTCTGTAAAACCCTCCTATATGAAAGAAAAGGTTTTCTCCAATGGGAGTTCCATATTCAAAATCTGTCCTAAAAGAATTGTAGTCTAATCCAAAGGTAGTTCCAATAGAACCTCCTTCATATCTACCCATCTTACTAACAAAGTTAATAATCGCACCAGGTGAGTTTGATGATAATGTAGAAGCTGAACCTCCTCTAATTGCTTCAATACGGGCAATGTTAGTATCAAACCTTGTAAATATATCCGAGGTACCAAAAGCAATATCTCCAAATAACAATACTGGCAATCCATCTTCTTGTAATTGTACATATTTAGAACCTCCAGCAGAGACAGGAACCCCTCTTACAGCTATGTTAGAATTTCCATCACCTCCGGAAGATTCCGATCGTATTCCAGGAATTGTTCTAAAAATTTCTGCAGTTGTTCTTGGTGCAGATTGACTAATTACACTGGGTTTGATTGTGGTTATTGAAATACTGGATTCAATTTTAGACTTAGGGTTCGCAACTCCTGTTACTATTATTGCCTCTAATGATTCTGAGCTTTCGTCCAGAATTATGTCTACTGTTATATTATTTCCAGAGACCGTAACCTCTTTTGTGAAGGAATTGAATCCAACATAAGTGGCTATTAAGGTATAAGTACCATCGGAAACATTTGATATCATGTAATTTCCTTCAAAATCTGAAGCAGTTCCATAAGAAGTTCCCTTTAAATAAATATTCACTCCAGGTAATATCTCTCCTGAGACGTCTTTTACTATACCAGAAATCGTAGACTGTGCAAATAAACCTACTGAACAGCATAAAAATATGGTGAGTAGGAAGTTTCTAAAGTTCGTAAAGGTTTTCATGTTGAATTGTCAATTTATTAATTTTTACAGATCATTTTTACGCAAATTACATCTGCAAACTTCTTTTTTTATATTTTTTACATCGAAAACGTTTTCGAAATTAACAAAAACGTTTTCGATTATTGATTTTGAGCATTTAACAATATTAAAGTAATACCTTTATGCTACATGAAACCAGTTACACTAAAACAAATCGCTGAGACCTTAGGAATATCTATTACAACTGTTTCTAAAGCACTAAAAGACTATCCAGATGTAAGTAAAAAAACCAAGCGTTTAGTAAAAGATTTGGCAGAAACGTTAAACTACAAACCCAATGCGTTTGCTGTAAATCTTCGAACCAGAGAATCGAAGACTATTGGACTTATCATTCCAGAAGTCGTTCATCACTTTTTCTCAAATGTTGTGAAAGGCATTATCGCTCAAGCTGAAAAGAAAGGGTATTTAGTCATTATTCTCCAGTCTAATGAATCTTACGAACTAGAGAAAAAACAGATCAACTTATTACTAAGTAAACAAGTAGATGGTATTCTAATTTCAATAGCCAATGGGACCGCTGATTTTTCTCATTTACAAACAGCTATGGAAAATGATGTCCCATTAGTAATGTTTGACAAAATTGCAAAAATTGTCAATTGTTCCAAAATCATTATTGATGATAGAAAAGCTGCCTATACAGCAACAAAACACCTCATTGACAGTGGTTGTAAAAAAATTGCACATTTCAGAGGTCCTTTAATGCCTCAAAATTCTATTGATCGTTTTTTAGGATACAAGAAAGCGATTGAAGATCACGGAATGTTGTATGATTCTTCTTTGGTTTATATTTGTGAAAAAGTAAACTTTGATGAAGGAAAATTATTTGCTCAGCGACTCGTAAAAAATCACAAAGATGTTGATGGCATTTTTATTAACGGTGATCTTGTAGCCGTTGGAGCTATCTCTGCTCTTAATGAGTTAGGGGTCTCAATTCCTGATCAAATTTCTATCGTTGGGTTTAGTAACTGGTTTATGTCTTCGGCAATAACCCCATCTTTAACAACTATTGATCAACCAGGGTATAAGATGGGTAAAAAGGCTTTCAAGCTACTCTACAAAGAATTAAAAGCAAAAAAAAGAAAACAAGAAATACTGCCTCAAACTGTTGAGCTAGAAACTACCCTGATTAAAAGGAATTCTACGAAGTAACTACTCTTTTAAAAATTGAATATTTCGGGTTAAACCCGAGTATTTTGTTCGCTTAACAGCTGATTTTTTAAAGACTTTTCTGAAGGTTTCTTCAGTAATTTCCTCCCATTGATTTTTTGTCATTTCCAGCAATTCTCTCTTGGGTTGAAACAATGGTTCTGAATGCGGTTTTGAAAATCGGTTCCAAGGGCATACATCCTGACAAACATCACACCCAAACATCCAGTCTTGAAAAGAATTTTTAAACTCATTTGGGATGTTATCTCTCAACTCAATGGTAAAATAAGAAATGCACTTACTACCATTTATGGTCGAATTTGGTAAAATAGCGTCTGTGGGACAAGCATCAATGCATCGAGTACATTCTCCACAGTGATTTGTAGTAAATGGAACATCATATTCCAATTCTAAATCTATAATTAGTTCCGCCAAAAAAAAGAATGACCCTTGTTGCTTCTGAATTAAAAGTGAGTGCTTTCCATTCCAACCCAATCCCGCTTTTTCAGCCCAAGCTCTCTCTAAAACAGGTGCTGAATCAACAAAAGCTCGACCATTTACTTGGCCAATCTCTTCTTGAATACAGTATAATAATTCTCTTAATTTTTGCTTAATCACAAGATGATAGTCTTCACCATAAGCATACTTGGAAATGTGATAGGAATCTTCTCTTTGTGTGTCTTCTGGATAGTAGTTATAGCTTAGGGAAATTACAGACTTTGCACCTTCAATCAACAGCCTAGGGTCCAAACGTTTGTCAAAATAATTCTCCATGTAACGCATCTCTCCGTGGTATTCATTTTTCAACCATGATTCCAATCTAGGTGCTTCTTTTTCTAAAAACTCCGCTTTGGCAATCCCACAATCTAAAAACCCAAGTCGTTTGGCTTGCTTTTTGATAAACTGAGAATGTTTTTTGGAGTTATTCAACCTGAGAAATAAAAAGATAAAAGTAAGAAAAATAAGATGCTCTCATACTGATATAAAATCAGTAGAAGTCAGTTTAGCATAACAACAAAGCCAACTTTGTGTTACATTTTTGCATCTTTATCGTTTTAAGACTTTGTTGTAACTTGTTTAACAAAATTTATAGAGAGAAAACCATTTGCGACGCATAAGTTTGCAGCCATCAACTAATAAACCAATCATGAAAAGAATAGCTACCCTATCGCTACTTATTTTTACGCTTCACAGTTTTGCACAAATCAAAGGAAAAGTAACCGACAAAAAAGGAGAGCCTTTGTCTTTTGTGAACATCTATTTAAATAAAACAATTACTGGGACAACCACAAACGACGGCGGAGAATACGAACTTGAGGTCACCAAACCTGGGAATTATGTAATCGTATTTCAGTTTTTAGGTTATAAAACAATTAAGAAAACTGTGGAAATAGACCGTTTTCCTTATACTCTAAATACAACTCTGGAAGAAGAACAAGTTGTACTGGACGAGGTAAAAATTTCTACGATAGAAAATATTGCCAACACCATTATTCGTAAAGCGATTGACTCGAAGGATAAGAATACAGACCGACTGGCAAACTTTACGGCTAATTTTTACTCAAGAGGTCTCTTTCGTGTAAAAAATGCTCCAGAGAAAATTTTAGGTCAAAAATTGGGTGACTTAGGAGGTGGTTTAGATTCTACACGCAGTGGAATCATTTATCTTTCTGAAACCCTATCTGAGATAGCTTTTCAGAAGAGACCCAAAAATTTTAAGGAAAAGATTATCGCTTCTAAGGTAAGCGGTTCCGACAATGGAATCAGTTTTAATAGAGCTGATGAGTCTACTTTTAATTTTTACGAGAATGTCGTTGACATCGCAGAGAACAAATTGGTGTCACCAATCGCAGATGGTGCCTTCGGGTATTATCGCTACAAATTAGAAGGAACATTCTACGATAAAAACGGTCGTTTGATCAATAAAATTCAAGTAACTCCTAAGAGAGACGGAGATCGTATTTTCAAGGGATCTATCTATATCGTTGAAGATGATTGGTCTATTTATGGAGTGGATTTGATTACTTCAGGAAAGCAAATTGGAATTCCTATGATTGGTGATCTTCGATTCAAACAAGATTATAATTTTTCTGAATCTAACAAAGCTTGGGTACTCATTTCTCAAACTATTGATTTTCAGTTTGGTTTCTTTGGTTTTAATGTAGATGGACGATTCTCAGCTGCTTACTCGAATTATAATTTTCAACCAGCTTTTATAAAGCAAACTTTTACAAATCAGATACTTTCCTTTGCTAAAGGAGCTACCGAAAAAAGCGCTGAATATTGGGATACCTCGAGACCCGTTCCTTTAACAGAAGAGGAAGTAAGCGACTATCAGTTGAAGGACAGTATAAAGACGTATCGAAAATCTAAGAAGTATCTAGATTCCATAGACAGGGTAAACAATAAGTTTAAAATCACAACGCCCATTACAGGACTTACGTACCGAAATTCCTATGAAAAATGGTCCTTTAATTACAATGGACTTCTCAATGACATTTCATACAATACCGTACAAGGCTGGAATCTTTCAACTGGTTTTAATTATTTTAAAAGAAATAATGATAAAGGCAATTGGTGGAATGCAGGGGTGACCATGAACTACGGTTTCTCTGATAATGAGTTTAGACCGGTGTTTTATTTCAATAAAAAATGGAATAATATTGAGCGCCCAAGGTTGAACATTTCAGGAGGAATTACGACTCGTCAATTCAATGGGAGAAATCCAATTTCTCAGATTACCAATACCATTTACTCATTGGTGCGTGAAAGAAACTACCTGAAAATTTACGAAAAAACCTATGCAAGAGTTGGGTATTCTCAGGAAGCATCCAACGGTATTTTCATCAACACATCCATTGAGTATGCAGATAGAAAGCCTCTATTCAACACTACAAACTATGTGATATTTGGAAAAAAAGATATTTCCTTTGAATCTAACAACCCAATAGACCCTACTAATTTTGGACCTTCTTTTTCTCAGCATTCTATATGGTCACTCAATGTGGGTGCCAACTTTGTGTTTGGTCAAAAGTACTTGATGTATCCAGATAACAAGTTTAATATTGGGAATCCTAAATACCCCTCATTGTATGTTGGGTATCGTAAGAATTTTGGCGCGAATAATTCTGAGTTCAATTCTGATTTATTTATTGCAAGATTACGTCAATTTGCATCATTAGGTAACCTTGGAAATTTGCAGTACAACATTCGATCTGGAATTTTCTTAAAACAAAAGAACATTCCTTTTATGGATTATCTGCATGCAAATGGGAATCAATTAAATTTAGCTCCTAGTAGCTTTATTGATAGCTTTGGGCTATTGGAATATTATAAATTTAGTACCAACGATAAATATGCAGAAGCGCACATTCAACACAATTTCAAAGGTTTTCTACTTGGAAAGATTCCATTGATTAACAAGCTAAACTTTCATTTAGTTGCAGGAGCGAAAGGGTTATTTACGGGAGGCAGAAAACCCTATTCTGAGTATTCAGTGGGACTAGACAACATCGGTTTTGGAAAATGGCGTTTCCTACGATTGGATTATGTGCGATCAAATTTCAACGGAATTAAAAACGACGGACTCTTATTCGGAATTACACTATTTAATTAAGAAAGCCTATTTTTGATCTCATGAAAATGAATGTCTTACTCTTTGGTATTTCTGCAGATCTTATTGGAGCTAGCAGACTTGAATTTGAATTGGAAAAACAATCTTCAGTGGCAGATTTTAAGGAACTCTTTCAGGAAAAATATTCGAATGTAACTCAGCTCAATTCGTATGCAGTTGCTGTGAATGAAAACTATGCTTCAGACGATTTGAAATTGCAAGAGAATGATGTAATTGCTATCATTCCTCCAGTAAGCGGAGGCTAATCTAATGTAACAATTGATTAATGATCTAGTTTACCAATAATCAAATGACTCATTGCCACATTTGTATATTGATTCATGAATTTCTTAGGTATTTCTTATCAATATAAAATGTTCCAAACGGAATAATAGATGCTAACAAAACGATTCCAAAAGTTTTTCCCTTCCACTGCATTTGATCCTTAATTAAATAAGCAATGACGATATAAGCGACAAATAACAATCCATGAGGCATCCCTAGTAGTTTCACATACTGTGGATCGTCTAATAAGTATTTGATTGGAGTGGCTACAAAAAGTAATAACAGATAAGAAGCTCCCTCTAAAAAGCTAATAATTCTAAAGAATGTTTTCATAAAATAATTCTACTGTCAGTTCGAGTGAAATTGTTTGCAATTTCGTATCAAGAACTAAATCATTTCTCGATACGATTTCATTTGGCTTCGACATGCTCAGCCTGACATTGAAATCATTAGAAATGACAACACAAAGATACGGTTCAAATGACTATTTTTGTAATCTCATGAGCAATACTTCTGTAAAAATTACTGCTGAAAAATTGGATTTAAATGCCTGCTACGCTTTTGTGGCGGACGACTCTTGTGGTGGTATTGCTGTTTTTGTGGGAACCGTGCGAAACAGTACTCAAAACAAAGAAGTGACTCAGTTGGATTTTTCGACCTACAAACCGATGGCAGTGAAAGAAATGCAAAAAATTGCGGATCAAGCTTTAGAGAGTTTTGAAATTGAAAAGATTGCCATACATCATGCAGAAGGCTTGTTGCAAATTGGTGATGTTCCTGTGATTATTACAGTTTCTGCGCCTCACAGAAAAGCAGCTTTTGCAGCTTGTCAGTTTGCCATTGATACTTTAAAAGAAACAGTTCCTATCTGGAAAAAAGAACATTTTTCTGATGGCGAAGTTTGGGTGAATGCGCACCCTTAATTAATGAAACAATTTGAAAATGAGTTAATGTAGCAATGGATCATTAGTTCATTAAATCATTACTACATTGATACATTGAGATACCTCCCGTTAAGTTCAACACCTTTGCTGCTGGGTATTTTTCTCTTAATTGTTTGGTTGCTTTGTAACTATTGAATCCACGTTGACATACCATCACATAGGTTTTGTTGTTGTCTACTGTAAATTTATTTGCGTCGAATTCTTGGATGGGAATGGTTTGATGTACTTTGAAAGGTAATTTTAGATTGGGTAGTACGGCCACTAATTCGATACTTCGACTCTGCTCAGTGTCAGACAAAACCTTTTTCAGTTCATCAGGAGAAATTTGCCAGTCTGGGTTCTGAGTACCGCAGGCAGCATCGAAATAGGTTTGCAATTTAAAAAGTGAAGCAATTTTGTCTTTCAAAACTTTGGGTGTCAATTTCATCTTTAACTGTGCGTTTTGTAATGCATTGTAAATTAGCAATTCGTTTGCTAGCGGTTTGCCAATTCCTGTGATAATTTTCAAGACTTCATTCACTTGAGCACTAGCAATCATCCCCACAATGGCATTTAGGGTTCCTGCTTCTTCACAATTGGGGACATCGGTATCCATTTCGGGAAAAGCATCTCGTAGGTTTGCTGAAAAACTCCCATCCTCTTGTGGAAGATTGAAAGAGCTTACGTATCCATCAAATTTGTACAAAGAACCATAAACCAAAGGTTTTCCCTGTAACACACAAGCATCGTTCAACAAATATTTTGTAGGTAAGCTATCGGTTCCATCGACAATGACATCAAATTCTGAGACCAAGTCCAATACATGGTCTTTTGTTAGCGCTTCAGTTGAAAAACTCACCTTGGTAAAAGGAGCTCTCTGTAAAATAAAATCAGCCAATACTTCCGACTTGTATTTCCCTACATCTGCCAGCGAATAAAAAACCTGACGATGTAAATTGGTCACATCTACTTTGTCAAAATCTATCAAATGAATGTTTCCAATTCCACTGGAAGCCAAATACACTGCAATCGGACTCCCTAGTCCACCACAACCTACCACCAATACTTTCGCATCTTGTAACTTTTGTTGTCCTTCATCTCCGATTTCAGACAAGGTGGTTTGGCGTTTGAAAAGGTTCTTTTTGCTAATTTCTTTCATTTAAATTGTCATTCCCGTGAAAACGGGAATCTATTATTTTCATGTTGTTGAGATTCCTGCCCCTGCCTGCCGCAGGCTGGTTCGCAGGAATGACAGAACTATTTAATTTCTTCTATGGCCTTCTTAAACTCCTCAGGCGTATTGATATTTTGAATCAAATCGTCATCCACCTCTACAATTTCTACATCTGAATTGATCAACATTTTTCTCGGGCAGGAATATCCTTGTGCCAAGTATTGCAACAACACAGGATATGCTTTCGGTTCGTAAATGGCAATCAATGGCTCAGGAAACTTTTTTGAAATCCCTTTTACTGCGGTAGCTACTTTCGATGGATTCCTTTTTGCCAACAACAACTGAATGAGCTCTTGATTTACAAATGGCAAATCGGTTGCCAATACAAACCAAGCTGAATTGGGATCTTTTCGGTATGCAGAGCAAATTCCTCCAAAAGGGCCCAAGTTGAAAAAAGTATCTGGAATTTCATCGGGGGCACTCATGGCCTCAAGATTGATATCTGTAAAATCACTCGGGCAACAATCCTGAAAATCTTTTTCACGGAGGTCGATTTTATCTGTGGCTTGAACTGTATTTTGTGATTCTTCAACAGGAGTTTTAGAAAATTCTCTTATCGAATAAAAAGTCTCAATTCCTTCCTTCTCTAACAACTCTTTCACAAACTCTTTTTGAGGTTTTCCGTGATAATTCAATTGCGATTTATCTCTTCCCATTCGGGTACTTCTCCCACCTGTTAATATCAAACCTTTGATCGCAGGAATTGTCTCAACAATCATGTCTGAAACATGCTGTGTAATTTCATTGACCTCCTCAATTCCATAACTCGGAATTTCTTCCCAATGTGGGAACTTCTCTTTAAGAGCATCAAATGGTTGAATGTCATCTGTTAGTTTTACAAAAAACCGCACATCTGTAATTTGATCAATCCGTTTGTTGATGGATGCTTCTTTTTCTGGATGAAGCATCACGATTTGTCGCTCTCCCGCATAATGATTCCCATTGATAAAGACAAAGTCAAATTGAGAAAACTGAATGCGTTGTGCATATTCATTCACTGGCTCAGAAGTGCTAACACGTAAATTTCCGTCCTCACTAAATGTGTAATTGGAAAGCTTGTATTTGTTCTGCTGAGCAGCATCGATGTGCTTTTCATGAGAGGCATCAAAATACGCCAATTTATATTTTGATAAGCTTTCTGACATTTGATGAACTAAGTCTAAAATGATACTGCATTTTGCTCCTAAAATCGCTATTTCATTAGGTGCAAAGTTTCCATTTTTTCTCCTTGTAAGATTTTTATGCTTTTGATGTTTTGTCATAGTTACAGAGTTACAAAGGTCCCGATTTTCAGAGTTATTTATTCTAAAAAATCATTGTCACATTGCTACATTTTCAAATTAATTCATTGGTTTTTAATATCTGATTTTCCTCCTGTTTTTTCTACTAATTTCACTTCTTTAATCAGCATTTTCTGCGAAATAGATTTGCACATATCGTAAATCGTTAAGCAGGTAGCTGACGCTCCTGTTAGAGCTTCCATTTCCACACCTGTTTTCCCTTCTATGGTCACTTTGCATAGCACCTCAACATGCTCATCGTCTGTGATATTGATGTCTATATCAACTCCATTTATCAACAGCGGATGACACATGGGAATGATTTCCGAGGTTTTTTTCACTGCCTGAATTCCTGCTATGATGGCTGTTTGAAACACAGGGCCTTTTTTGGTGGTCAGCTCGTCGTTCTCAAAATGAGCAACCACTTCTTTTCCTAAAAACATGGTTGCTTTTGCAATGGCTGTACGTTTTGTAATGTTCTTACCAGAAACGTCCACCATTTTAGGTTCATTCTTTTGATTTAAATGCGTAAAACTCATTTAAAAGTTTTGAATTGTGACTTTTTAATTTTGAGTTAAATTCTTTTGAGAAGTCTTAACTATTGAGGTAAGAATTCGAATCAACTCTTCAACATCTAAAAGTAATGATTTTACATCTATTTGTGTCAATTCACTTTCTTTTAAAAGTCTTAGCCAATATTTGGTTTCTCTGACTTCTTTGGAAGAAATTGACATTTTCGCAATAAAATCTCTTTTACTCTGAGCTGCTGTGGCTTCTTCGATATTTGCTCCTATTGAAGTTCCACTTCTAAGCAACTGACTAGAGATTATAAACTCTTTTTCTTTTTTTAAATCTCTAAACAACGAGATAATTTTAAGTGAAAACTCAAAGCTCTTTTTTTGAACTAAACTTTCTTTCATAGCAATAATTATTCATTAAAAATTCAACATTAAAAGCTCCGATACCTAAGTAGCGGATAGATTTCTCCTTTTTTAAATGCTGTTTGCTCTTTGGGCAATTGGATAAACCCATCTGCTTCTACCAAACTTGCCAGATCACCAGAACCATTTCCTTTGACCGGGATGGCTACCAAATGACCGTACTTGATTTCAATTTTCACCTGTAAAAAATAGGTTAATTCGGGTTTAAAACTCACGTCGTCGCCCAAAATGACTATTTCTTCTTTCAACTCAACTCCAGCAGACTTGGCAAACCATGGATAAAAATACGCCAAACAGTTGACATAAGTAGAAATCGGGTTTCCTGGGAATGCAAATATTGGCGTGCTATTTTTTTTGCCTTGTTCTCTGTCTCGCGCACTCATCCCTAAAGCATCTGTGATGCCAAACCAGAAGGGTTTCCCAGGTCGCTGTGTGACTCTATGAAATAACTTCTCTACCCCTAATTCTTCCAACACTTCTGGCAAATAATCAAATTTTCCCTTGCTAACCGCTCCGCTAAACAGCAAAGCGTCGTACTCATTCAAATAATTGGTGATCTTTGATTTTAATTGTTCTTTATCATCCGTAATGTGCGATGTCTCTGCTTTGATATTCCATTTCTCCAACAAAGAAACCAGCGTAAATGCATTACTTCTACGAATCTGATGTGCCTCTGGAGTTTCATTCACTTCTACCAATTCATCACCAGTAGAGACAATGATCATTTTAGGAGTCTTGGCAACTTCCACTGTTGATTTCCCAACTGTAGCAATGACACCAATCTCAGCAGCAGTAATCACACGATTTTTTGGAATTAAAATGCTCCCTTGTTTTCTGTCTTTTCCTTGTATATGGATGTTTTTTCCTTTTTCTAAGGCGTCTAATTTTACGGTTGCCATTAAGCTGTGGATCTCCACGTCTTCATAACGAATCACCGTGTCTGTATTTTCAGGCAAAACAGCACCTGTCATGACTTCATAACAATTCGCAGCATTGTCCATTTTTTCTTGGGGACTTCCTGCAGGTTGAATTCCCTCGATCTTAAAATCACGAACACCGTGTTCAAAAAAACGATGGTTGATCGCAATACCATCCATTGCCACACGATTGAAGGGTGGAAAATCGCGATCTGCGACAATGTCTTCTTTCAATACTCGCCCAACCGATTCTAAAAATGGAATTTCTTCCACCTCAAAATCTTGGGTGTTCTCTAATATCGTTTTTAAAGCTTCTTGAACTGAGATCATATATTATTATTTATATACCATTGAATTGCATAGTACAAGTTTATCACTGTACCTGCAATAGATATAATCCAATTATATTTCTTTATAAAAATTCTAGAGAGAAAATACACAATGACTGTACAAGTAAAGAAAAAAGGAGGTAAAATATATGGAACTATTGCCCCATGATTTGCGCTTGGATGAACATAAGAACTTATTCCTATAATCCATGATATTATCAACATGATTGTCAAAAATATCATATTGAATTTCACATTGTCTAAATAATCAACAACTTTTTTTTCTCCCATTTTTAGTTATTACCCTCCTATCGTTGACATACTTTCTGACACATTTCCTTGTTTTCGATTGGCTTCGGCCACAAATCCATTTGCTGGTTTGTCTTTCACCAACGACAAAAACAACTCTTTTAACTCTTCGTTGCTCGCTCCCGCTCTTAAAAAATCGCGCAGGTTAAAAACACCATCGTCAAACAAACAGTTTTTAAACGTCCCCGTGGGCGTAACTCGAATGCGATTGCAATCGTTACAAATGGTTCTGGTAAAGGCAGGAATGATTCCTACACTTCCTTGATGACCTCCAATACTAAAATTTCTTGAGGTGGATGATTTTTCAGAAACCATTTGTTTTACTTGAAACTGTGTTTGGATCTCTTCTAGAATTTTGGTGTAGTTCCAGTTTTCTTGAATATCGCGCTGACCTTTTCCGTTGAAAGGCATTTCCTCGATAAAACGAACGGCAACATTTTTCTCTTTCGTCAAGGCAATAAAGTCAACAATCTCATCCGTATTAAAACCCGCTTGCACGACCACATTTAGTTTCAAATTCAAGCTACTTTGCTCTAACAATTCAAAGGTTTCATAGACTTCGGGAAATACATCACGACGAGTGATCTGGAAAAACTTCTCTTTCTGCAAACTATCGATACTCAAATTGATGTTCTGTACCTTTTCCATTTGCTCCAAGACAGGGATATGCTTGGCAATCATCGCACCGTTGGTTGTGATATTGATTGTCTCTAACAAATCGTTAAACGACAGCATCTCCAGAAACTTGATAAAGTCTTTTCGAACAAAAGGTTCACCACCTGTGAGTCGAACTTTCGTCACTCCCAACTCGGTAAGGACACGAACAATGCGGTACATTTCTTTGAATGTGAGCAAATCGGCACGAGGCGCAATTTCAATTCCATGAGCAGGCATGCAATATTGGCAACGCAAGTTACATCGGTCAGTAACCGCTAAACGTACATACTTAATCTGTCGCCCAAAACTATCTATTAGTTGCTGGCTCATATACAAATGGTTTTAGATCCGGTTGATGAATCTTCGCTTTTGCTTCTGGAGAGCGAAAGACATCCCAACTGTAATAGTGCTGTATCTCTCCCTTAAAGTCTTCCAAAAGATGTGGAAATTCTTGCATCAAATCTTGGAATGAATTGCTCTCCCCTTTGTTCATGTAATGATACAAGATTTGCAAAGAAGCATATGTTACAGTAGCGTTAAACTTCATGGTAGCGCCATATTTCATCGCGAAATCATAGATCTGTATGCACATATTCTCAATCGATTGATCCAATCCATATTTTTCTAAATGAATGTAAGCCAAACGCAAGTGTGCTTCATGCGAAAAATAGAGCGGTGGAAATTTAATCTCTCTAAATTTCTGCTCGTAAACCTCATCTGAAAAGCGCCAGTGTTTTTCCAACTTAACTCGGTAATTTTTTTGCTAATAACCCATAGATAAAAGCTCCTAAAACAGCAGCCAGTAAAACAATTAATATAGAAACTGCTCCATGACCGATGAGTACAAAAATGGGTCCTGGACAAGCACCTACCAATGCCCAACCCAATCCAAAAATGCTTCCTCCTACAAAGGTCCTTATAAACCCTTTCTTCTTGTCTTTTACTTTGATTGGATTTCCTTGAAAATCTTTGATGATTCCTCTTTTAAAGAGTTGCATCAAAATGACCCCGATTCCAACTGCTGAGCCAATCACTCCATACATATGGAAAGATTGGAACTTAAACATTTCATAGATTCGGTACCAAGAAACGACTTCTGATTTGCTTAGTATGATTCCGAATAAAATTCCAACGATTAAAAATTTAATGTACTTCATAGCTTAGAATATTATTGGGAATACAAACCATGTCATTAATAATCCGCCTGCAAAAAATCCAATCGTAGCAACCAATGAAGGGGTTTGCAAACTACTCAATCCAGTAATTGCATGTCCCGAGGTACATCCACTAGCATAACGAGTTCCAAATCCAATAAACAATCCTGATACAACTAAGATTCCAATTCCTTTTAAAGACAATAGATTCTCCGTGCTAAATATTTCGACAGGTAAATACTCACTACCCGCATTGGCAAATCCAAGCGCTGCTAAATCTTGCACGGTTTGTGGATTTAAATCAATGGCTTGTGAAGGCATTAAGTACTGACTAGAGATGAATCCTCCAATCACAATACCCAAAACAAAAACGAGGCTCCAAGTTCTCGCTTTCCAATCGGTTTTAAAATGATCTGATATTTTTCCTGCGCCTCCAATGGTACAGAAGGTTTCTAAATTGGTAGAGACTCCAAAGCTTTTTCCAAAATAGAACAACAAAAATAGCACAAAGGCAATTGCAGGTCCAGCAACATACCAAGGCCAAGGTTGTGTTATGATTTCCATATTTAATTTAGTTTTTATCGTCATTCCGAACAAAGTGAAGGAATCTCTTGAAAAGATTACTTCGTCACTTCGTTTCTCGTAATGACATTTAGTTGTTATTTAGTTTTTCATTGATATATTCCATAATCTTTTTCTTAGCTCCTTTGTTGTTTTGTATATACTCTTGATTGATGTTTCCTGTTTCCTTTCTATAGACCGTATCCGTTTTCAATCGATGAAAAATCTCTGAGAATTCTTCCTGGTTCTTTACAGAGATGCACCCTTTTAATTCGACCAAATCGACCGCTTCCTGAAACTTCTTATACTCGGTTCCAATAACAATAGGAACTCCAAAAGTAGCAGGTTCTAAAATGTTGTGCAATCCCGTTTTAAAAGCACCACCTACATATACAGCGTCTGCATAAGAATAAATCTTCGTCAGCAATCCAATTGTATCTATGATAAAAACATCAAACTCTGCGAGGTTTTGACCTTCCTTTTCTGAAAACAGAATAGTCTTTTTAATTATTGAATCTTTCAATCTTTGAATGGCTTTTTCATTCATATTATGGGGAGCAATAACAAACTTTTCTCCTTGTGACTGATTGATGTAATTTACCAAGAACTCTTCTCCTTCTGGCCATGTACTACCCGCAACTACAGTGTATTGATTGTCCTTAAACTCTTCTATAAAATCAACAGAATTGTCTTGCTCTAAAATTTTAGAAACACGATCAAAACGTGTGTCACCACTTACAGTCACATTTTCTAAATTAATAGAATTTAAAAGCTCTTTAGATTTCTTGTTTTGCACAAAGAAATGATCGAAAGCCTCTAAAGACCTCCGCATCCACTTTCCAGAAGTTTTAAAAAAAGTTTGATCTTCTCTAAAAATTCCAGAAACCAAAATGGTAGAAATCGATTGCTTTTTTAATGCACTTAAAAGGTTGGGCCAAAATTCATATTTAATGATGATCGCCAATTCAGGATGTACTTTTTCTACAAATTTTTTCACTCTCCCTTTTGTGTCAAAAGGCAAATAACAAACGATATCAGCAAGTTCATAATTCTTCCGAATTTCATATCCAGAGGGCGAAAAAAAAGTGACTACGATCTTATAACTGGGATGTATCTTCTTCACTTCCTCAATAATAGGTCTGGCTTGTTCAAACTCTCCCAAAGAAGCTGCATGAAGCCAAACTACTTTATCTCCTTTCTGAATGGAAGCAAGTCTCTGAAAAGATTCTTTCCTTCCTTTTACGAACAGTTTCATCTTAGGATTTATCTGTGCGTAAACATTCAAAATGCCATAGGTAATGTGAGCGGCAAGATTGTAAACTACATTCATCGGGTTAAAAGTACGAAATGGATGCTAATAAAAAGGGTTCTTAACTAACCAACAAATAGAATCTTTCTTTACTAATTACTCTTTTAAATTACATTTCTACTCCATTCATTTTTGTCTTGACACAAAAACGAATCAAAAAAGTCAAGACTGACGAGACAATCCTAAACAAACTACGGAATCTTCTTCCACAGATGGAAAGAACTCTTCCAATTTCATTGAAATCAAACAACTTTCCATCTTTTACCCATCGCTGCTTCCTTGTTTTTTAAGAATTGTCTCGATAGGTCGAAGACTTCTCTTCAATATTTTTTGTAATTTTTTCACTGCGCCTTTGCATAGGTTCTGTGGAGCAAGTTCATGGAAAAAGTTAGATCATTGGATAAAAAAAACGCTCAAACAATGTTTGAGCGTTTTCTATATCATTCTTAAATTTCTTAAGCCTCAAAAGGAACTATAGAAACATAAGATCTGTTGTCTTTTTTCTTTCTGAACTCAACAACTCCATCAACTTTTGCATGTAAAGTATGATCTTTCCCCATGTATACGTTGTCACCTGGATAGTGTTGCGTTCCTCTTTGACGAACAATAATGTTTCCTGCGATTGCAGCTTGTCCTCCAAAAATTTTAACTCCTAGTCGTTTCGATTCTGATTCTCTACCGTTCTTCGAACTACCAACTCCTTTTTTATGTGCCATGATCTTATGGTTTTAAAATTGAAATTCTTATTTGCTTAATGCTTCGATTAATTCAGCTTTCTTTAAAGAAGTATATCCTTTGATACCTTTCTCTTTAGCCAAAGCTTTTAACTCAGCAACAGTCATAGAACTTAAATCGTTAGATGCTGTTTCTTTTACCTCAGCTTTTGGAGCTTCCTCTACTTTGGCAGCTTTCTTAGGTGCTACCTCTTTTGGAGCTTCTGCCTTTGCTTCCTTTTTAGGAGCGGCTTTTTTAGCTGTTGCTTTCTTGGCACCAGAAGCAGCGATAGATTCAATTTGAATTTCGCTTAAATACTGTCTGTGTCCATTTTTCTTTTTGTAACCTTTTCTTCTTTTCTTTTTGAAAACGATTACTTTATCACCTTTTAAGTGACCTAGGATCTTAGCCGTTACTGCGGCTCCTTCTATAGCTGGGGCGCCAACTGTTACATTTCCTCCATCTTCTACAAGCATTACTTTATCGAAAGTTACTTTAGAACCTTCTTTTTCTTGTAAACGGTGAACGTAAACTTTTTGGTCTTTTGCTACTTTAAACTGCTGCCCTGCTATCTCTACAATTGCGTACATAGTCTATGTTTATATTAGCTTTTTACTTAAACTTGCTTTTAAAGCGGGTGCAAATATACTCTTTTTTTAAAAAAGAACAATGTTATCCTACAAAATTACAGAACATTAGAATTCAAATAAAACGCTTGTTTGTTTGAAACTTATGTCGAATACTTCTTATTTTTGAGAAGTAGTTTACACCTCTGTCTTTTTTTGTGTAACAAATGACACAAAGAGAGCGTCGAACTAATGAATTTTTATCAATTAAAACACACTTAATGAAAAGAAGAATTTTTACACTGGCTTCAGTGTTTTTATTAGCATTCTCTTCTACAGCGCAAAAAGTAGATTTCGAAGAGTATGATTTAGACAACGGAATGCATGTTATCTTGCATCAAGACACTTCTGCACCAGTAGTAATCATCTCTACATTTTATCATGTAGGGGCAAAAGATGAACAACCTGACAGAACTGGAATGGCTCACTTCTTTGAGCATTTGTTATTTGAAGGAACAAAGAATATCAAAAGAGGTCAGTGGGACAAAATTGTCTCTTCTGCCGGTGGGAGTGGAAATGCTACCACGGATGACGATCGAACTTATTATTACGAAGTATTCCCTTCCAATCAAGTTGCCACCGGTTTGTGGCTCGAATCTGAGAGATTGCTTCATCCGGTAATAGAACAAAAAGGAGTGGATACTCAAAACGAAGTGGTAAAAGAGGAAAAAAGATTACGAGTAGACAATCAGCCTTATGGTCGTTTTTTAGAGTTTGTGAAATTAAACATGTTCAAAAAACATCCTTACAAAGGAACTACCATTGGAAAAATGGAGCATTTAGATGCTGCAACTTTGGATGATTTCTTGGCTTTCAACAAAAAATATTATGTTCCAAACAATGGAACTTTGGTCGTAGCTGGAGATATCAACAAAAAGGAAGTAAAGAAAATGATCGAAGATTATTTTGGCCCGATCCCAAGAGGAAAAGACATTGTAAGAAATTTCCCCAAAGAAGACCCTATTACCGAGACCATCAAGGCAAAAGCTTATGATCCAAACATTCAGATTCCCGCGATCATGGCTGCCTACAGAACTCCGTCTATGAAAACAAGAGATGCTAGAGTTTTGGATATGATTTCTTCTTATTTAAGTACTGGAAGAAGTTCTGTTTTGTACAAAAAACTGGTTGATCAGAAAAAGATGGCTTTACAAACTGGAGCTATCAATTTTAGTCAAGAAGACTATGGATTGTATATTCTCTTTGGATTGCCTCAAGGAAAAACACCACTAGACACTTTAATCAAGGAAATTGATGATGAGGTGGTAAAACTTCAAACAGATTTGATTTCTGAGAAGGATTATCAAAAACTTCAGAATCAGTTTGAAAATAATTTTGTGAACTCTAATTCTAGTGTAGAAGGTATTGCAAGTTCTCTTGCTACCTATCATGTTTTGTATGGAAATACAAATTTGATCAATACTGAAATAGACATCTACAGATCTATCACCAGAGAAGAAATTAGAGAAGTTGCTAAAAAATACTTGCAACCTAACCAACGATTAATCTTGGAATACTTACCAAAAAAATAAATCAAAAGACATCAAACTTAATATGAAAACAAAAATTTTATCATTCGTAGCAATCTTTGTCATGTCTTTTGCATTGAATGCGCAAGTAGACAGAACAAAACAACCAACACCAGGTCCTGCTCCACAGGTAAAACTAGGAAAGGCAGAGAAATTCACACTGAAAAATGGACTGAGGGTAATCATGGTTGAAAATCATAAATTACCAAGAGCCTCTGCAACATTAACCATAGACAACGAACCAACTGTAGAGGGAGACAAATCGGGTGTTTCTGGTATTATGGGAAGCTTGTTAGGACGTGGAACTCCAAGTATTTCCAAAGATGATTTTAATGAGCGAGTAGATTTCTTAGGAGCCAGTATTAGCTTTGGAAGTACATCTGCTTTTGCTTCTTCTTTAAAAAGATATTTCCCTGAGATTTTAGGTTTAATGGCTGACGGAGTTAAAAATTCTCAGTTTACCAAAGAGGAGTTTGACAAGGAAGTTGAGGTGACTCTAGACAATATCAAATCAGGAGAAAAGAGTGTGACTGCCGCAGCCAGAAGAGTAGAAGACCTATTAACTTATGGAAAAGACCACCCTTTTGGAGAGTATACTTCAAAGGAAAGTGTTGGCAATATTACACTGGAAGATGTAAAACAAAACTTCCAAGCTTTTTACAGACCTAACAATGCTTTTTTAATCATTCAAGGAGATATCAATCCCAAGAAAATGAAAAAGCTAGTAAAAAAGTTATTTGGAGATTGGAACGCTGGAACGATTCCAACATCAAACAATCCGAAGCCTCAAAATGTAGAAACTACTGAGATTGATTTTATAGACATGCCCAATGCTGTACAATCAGAAATTTCGATCATTAACAATATTGATTTGAAATTGGGGGATCAGGATTATTTTGCGGCTCTTTTAGCCAATAAAATATTAGGTGGCGGTAGCACTGCAAGGTTATACATGAATCTGAGAGAGGATAAGGGATACACCTATGGATCTTACTCTAGATTGAGACAAAGCAGAAGAGCTGCTACTTTTAGAGCTACGGCTAGTGTACGTAACATGGTAACGGATAGTTCGGTTGTTGAAATGATGAAAGAAATCAACAAGGTTCGTTACAAAAAAGTGACTCAGGAAGAATTGAAGAATGCTAAGGCAGAATATGTAGGTAGCTTTGTTATCAACTCTCAAAGACCTGCGACTATTGCTCGTTTTGCATTGAATAAAGAGATTTATAACCTTCCTGATGATTTTTATGAGACTTATCTTGAAAGAATCAATTCTGTGACCATAGATGAAGTTCAGAATGCAGCAATTAAATATTTCAATGCCGATAAAGCCAGAATTGTTGTTACTGGAAAAGCGATCGATGTATTGAAGAATCTTGAAAAGAATCCTAACTACAACATCAAGTATTTTGACAAATATGGAAATCCTACCGAAAAGCCTGAATTAAGCATTCCTATTCCAGCTGGCATGACGGCTTCAAAGGTGATTGACAATTACATCAAGGCAATTGGAGGAGCAGACAAAGTTGCTGAAGTAAAAACCATGGTGATGGTTTACAATGCTTCCATTCAAGGAAATAAATTAGAACTTACCAGAAAGGTTGCAGCTCCAAATAAAGAATCTAATACAATTACTTTCGGTGGGCAAGTATTCCAAAAGCAAGTGTTTGATGGAGAAAAAGGATATGCTATCAACAGAGGTCAAAAATCTGAATTGACAGGAGAACCCTTAGAATTTGCAAAAGCAAAAATGCTTCCTTTTGAGGATATGGCCTACAGAACTGGGAAGTTAGATCGTATCGAATCCATTAATGGAAACAAGATGTATATCATAAAAGTAGGCGAGAATACTGAGATCTATTACGATATGAAAACTGGTTTGAAAACCAAATCAGTTAGAACAACTAAAGGTCCTCAAGGTGAGTTGAAAATACCTACAGATTTCTCAGATTATAAGTTGGTAAATGGGGTTTTAGTTCCTCATAAATTGGACCAGAACATGGGACAATTCACACTCAACTTTGTTGCGAAAGAAGTAAAAATAAATGACGGTGTAACTGATAAAGATTTTGAATAACAAATAAACCTTTCCTGTTTTTAATGGTCTTATTGATATATTAAAAACAGGAAAGATGAAAAAATTACTCCTTATTGTATTTCTTATTGCTTTTGGACTTCAATCTTGTGCAGTAAGAGTTGTTGAAAGAAACAGAGCTGACAATGTTGTTATCGTAAAAAAAGCTCCCAGAAATCACAGAGTAGTAGTTATCAAAAAAAGAAGATACTACACTTGGGGAGGCAAATACTACAGAAGAACTTCTAGAGGTTTTGTCCGAGTAAGAGTTTAAAACTGTTCACATTAGTGAGCAGTTTTTCATTTTGTTTTATTTACAAGATACACTCCTAATAGAACAATAATTCCTGCCAGTATCTGAATTAGATGCAGTCGTTCTCCATCGAACACTCCCCACATCACTGCAATAATGGGAATTAAGTATGTTACCGACGATGCAAAAACAGGTGTCGCCAAGTGAACCATTTTATTGTATAGAACTTTTGCCCAGCAAGTTCCTACGATGGCAAGAATTGTAATATACCCTAACGAGGTAAGATTAGAATCTGTTAACTCATATGTTGAGAAAAAATCTGTTGAAACTAGCACTATAAAGGCAGGGATCATGAGCAATAGAAAGTTCCCCGTTACAATGCTTAATGCGCTGATATCGTTTAAATACTTCTTTACAATATTTACATTGAAGGCATAACCCACAGAGGCGACTATGATTAGCAATGAATACCAATAATTTTGGTGAGGATTCAAATGTGCTCCTTTCAGAATCAGAATTGTTGTTCCAATTAAGCCTATAAAAATTCCTAACAATTGCTTCTTTTTAAATGTAAATCCGAAGACTAAAAATCCAAAAATAAGCGTATTGAAAGGCGTTAGAGAATTCAAAATAGAAACAATAGAACTATCAATTCCATGGACTGCATGAGCAAACAAAAAAACAGGAAAAAATGTGCCTAGTAAAGCTGTCGTAACAATATGTTTCCAATGCTTTTTTTGAATTTCTTTCAAACTTTTAAATCCTATCAGCAACAAAAAAGATCCAGCTATTAACATCCGTAAAGCACCTACCTGAACAGGAGATAAACCAATAAGTGCCTTTTTCATAAGGATAAAAGAGCTACCCCAAACGAAAGCTAAAATGGTAAGGTAAAGCCATTTTCTCTGCTGATTCTCCATTTACAGATGTTAAAGTCTATGCAAAAGTCTGACATTTACTTCAAACTGAATCATTTATTACATAAATTTGCGCAATCAAATCATAATCAAAAGTAATTGATGAAGACTCGCTATATTTTCACCCTGTTGATTGCCTTTTCTTTGGCTTTTTCATCCTGTAAAAAAGAGATTGCAAAAGTTGAAAAGCAAGAAGCTCCAAAAGAAGTTACTGTTGCTAAAATGAAGACCGTGAATCTAAACATTTCTGGCATGACATGTCATATTGGATGTGCAAAAACCATTCAATCTAAGTTATCTAGAAAAAAAGGAGTTACTTCTGCAAAAGTTGTTTTTAAAGATAGTCTAGCAACTATTCAGTACGATGCAAATAAGGTGTCTTCTGAGGAATTGATTACGTTTATTGATGGAATTGCAGGTGGTGATTTTTACAAAGCTAGTGAGGTTCAGTCTGAAGAATAAGTAACTATTTATACTCAATACGAATTAAAGGCTTCTGAATTTCAGGAGCCTTTTTCTTTGTTTTTGAAGTATCTTTGCACAAACAAATTATGCACTCATGAAGATGCGATTTCCTTTGATCGTTAAAATAACACTAGCAAGTCTTTATTTGATCTTTTTAGCAGGTTCTTTTGTTCGTATGACCGGCTCTGGAATGGGTTGTCCTGATTGGCCAAAATGCTTTGGATATTACATTCCTCCCACCTCTGAAGAACAAATTACTTGGCAATCTAACACGACTTATAAAAAGGGAATGATCATCATTAAAGATGAGGTGCTATTTGTCTCTCAAAGTGAGGTGAAAACCTTGGCTGAGTTCAATCCTAAGAATTGGAAAAAATATACCAAGCACGACTATGCCAAGTTCAATAAGTTCCATACTTGGACGGAGTATATTAACCGACTCACGACTGTTCTCTCTGGATTTGTATTCTTGTTTTTAGTTGTGGGTGCTTTTTTAAATCGGAAAGAAAATAGGTGGATATTACCTCTAGCTCTGGTCGCGTTTTTCCTCATGCTGGTGGAAGCCGTATTAGGAAAAATTGTTGTCGATACGAATTTAAAACCAACCATAATTACCATTCATATGGTAGTCGGTTTGGTCATTATTGCACTTATCTTAAAACTTCTTTTTATTATTTCTGAAAAGAAAACCATGTACCAATATCACTCTTTTTTTAACAAGCTTTTGATTCTTTCGGTCATTTTTTCATTAGTCCAAATTGCTTTAGGTACTCAGGTTCGCCAGTTCATTGATGAGCAAGTCAAATTATTTGGTTTTGAAAACAAAGAATATAGTTTAATGAATCCTAGTTTTAAGTTTTATTTTCACCGATCTTTCACCATAGCCATCATTCTAGTGAACCTAGGAATGTTTTACTTGAATCAAGTTAAAAACTTAGGTTATCGTCTGGTCAATTGGATTCTCTTATTACTTTTCTTAGAAACCATTACGGGTATTTTAATGTACTATGCAGACTTTCCAATAGGTACTCAAGCTATACACTTATTATCTGGAGCTTTGCTATTCGGAGTCCAATTCTATTTGTGGTTGCAAAGCAGGAAAATTAAGCTTATCCATTAGGCGCTATTTTTGCCTTTTAATTCAACCCTGTTAAAATGACCTTTAATTCCTCTAATTTATCAGGATTTGCGATAATCTTCTTGTCTTTATTTAGCACAAAATAAGTAGGAGTAGATCTTATTTGATAAGTTCTTGCGGTGGTATTCTCCCACTTATTCAAACCTAGTACATGGTGCCAGCCCGTAAATTGTTTTTGGTAGTTTTTCCACACATCGTCGGATGTTTCCATGGCAAAAGCGATAACCTTGGTTTTCTTTTTATCTTTTAAAAACTCAAAAATTTTAGGAACTTCTCTCAGGCAATGAGAACAACCAGTACTGTAAAAAATCAAGAGATAATTCTCTCCATCATCGAGAGTAGAGAGCGACATTTTATTTCCATTTTCATCCCAGTCAAAGTCAGGTGCAGTCTTTCCGATGGAAACTGCCATCTCAGCCTCTATTCTCTTTTTAAACTCAGCATTTTGAAGTTCAACAGGAAGCTTATCAAAATGATTTGCAAACAAATAATCCACCAGAGTACTGCTTTTCATAGCAGAAAATTGAGAAATCAAAAACTGAATCACATCTCCTTTAAATTTTACATCGTTTACCTTATCAATTGCAATGTCTACAGCTTTCATATAGCCTTCTTCTCTTTTATTTACATCCTCAGAATAGTTCATGTAAAACACGTAATCTGTTACTCTATCGATTAAAAATGAGGAGTTAAAGAGAGACTGATTTGAGAAATCAATTTTGTCAAAAAAATGAGTGACAACACCTGTCATATATTCTTTTGAAGTCTTAGCAACAGTTGGTGAATTGTAACGGTCAGTTGCGTTGATGAAATCATGAGCTAATTTTCCTTCCGACTTTAAAGCATATCTTTTTTGAATACTGCGAATGTCTGTCACTGCTTGCTTGTATCCATCTTCTAATTTTTTAGTAGGATTTTTTAGATAAGCAACTTGCACGGAATCAACCTTGTACTGAGCGACAGAAATAGCGCTTAGAAACTCATTGTACAATTTGTTTTCTGATGAAGTAGTAAAACTCGCTCCAGCTTCAGGATCGGATGGGTCGAAAGTAAACGAAACATTTTCTTTGTTAAATAAAAAATCAATGAAACCATTTCTTTGTAAGTCATAAGTAACTCTGTAAGAACCTACTTTAGCATCGGCAGGTAACTCAAATTCAAAAGTTCCTACAGTAACCTCTTTGCCATCTTTTTGCTGTGTTTCTTTTTTTATCTGGGTGTTTTTTACAAAAATCTGCCTAGCTCCTTCCACTTTATAAAGTAAAATCCACAAAAAATCCTGAGATGGAGATAAAGTTCCTTTGACTGAATATTGTGCTTGAGCTAATGTTCCAATAAATAGAAATAAAACAAGAAGTTTTTTCATTTTTTTTCGTTTAAGACTGTTTTTCAAGAAGCATACCAAAAGTAACCTTTCTGACCGAAAATACGTACCTTGGGATAAAATAATTCTATCAATGGGTTTCGAAAATAAAGTTGTTTGGATCACGGGAGCTTCCTCTGGAATCGGGAAAGCATTGGCGTTAGAACTCTCTCAACAAAATGCCTTGCTAATTATTTCAGCGAGAAATGAAGACGCCTTAAATGAAGTAAAAGAAGCTTGCTACCATCCAGAAAGCGTAAAAGTATTGCCTCTAGATTTAGCAGATTACTCCAATTTTAGAGACAAGGTAGATGATGCAATTTCTTGGTTTGGCAGAATTGATATTTTGGTGAATAACGGAGGGGTTAGTCAGCGTGCTTTTGCAAAAGATACCGTTCTAGAAGTTGATAAATCCATTATGGAAATCAATTATATGGGGACGATTGCATTGACCAAAGCAGTATTGCCGCATTTTATTGAAAAGCAACAAGGACACTTTGTGACAACCACAAGTATGGTAGGAAAAATAGGAACACCATTACGATCTACTTATGCTGCTTCCAAACATGCCTTACACGGATTTTTCGATAGCCTAAGAGCAGAGGTACACAATGACAATATCGATGTTACTTTGGTCTGCCCAGGGTATGTCACCACCAATATTTCAATGAATGCTTTAACGGGTGATGGATCCGAGCAACAGAGCATGGATAAGGCCACCGCTAATGGAATTAAACCCGATCGATTTGCAAAGATTATGGCGAGAGCCATTGCCAAAAAGAAACAAGAAGTGTATATCGCTGGAGCTAAGGAAAAACTAGGAGTGTATGTAAAAAGATGGATCCCTAGGTTGTATACTTATATGATAAGAAAGTTGAGTGTTACTTAAACTTCTTTTTGTTCTGGGATATAAACTATTTTCTTTTGAATTTTAATCTTCTGTTGATCGAGATACTCAAAAAAGCATTTGTAACAAACCACTGGGTTACCTGATATTTTTGACAACTTCATATCAAAATCTTCATATGTTTCAAAGTGAAGAAGCCAATCAACTTCTTCACTATAACTGAAGTAATAATGTAATTCAGGAATGCCAGGATATTTAAAAGCCAATAGGATGATATCTGTTTTTGTTCTCTTTTTATAGATGCTCAACAAATCTTCACTTAATTGAAGTATCCCACTTTGACCGTGATTATTACAAATTAAAATTCCCATTTAAACCTAAAAAAAATCAATCGCCTCAAAATAACTGATAATAGCCTCTTTCATTAAAACGGTTTGTTCTCCGGGTTTTAGATTAGGCAATTCAGAAACGACTTTGTAGTGGGGCCATCCATCATTGTCAAAATAGTCAAATTCATAATAGCCATAGGGTTCAAGAAGCTTACAAATTGCAATGTGCATGAGGTTGACCTTTTCATCTTTTTTAAAGCGACGTTTCCCTTGTCCTAACTCTTGAACACCAATTAGATAAATGATTCCATCTACATTTAAATCTTCACCATCAGAAAATTGTTGTGTCAATTCAGACACCAAATAATCCCATTTTTCTTTTAAGTTTTGCTCTTTTTGCATCTTCAAAATTTGTCGGGTAAAGGTAGTGGATTTTGGCTACTTTTGTTGTAATGAATTTCCCTAGAAAACTAGAAGAAAAACTTCAAAAGAGAATCGAAAACAAATCTTTTAGAAAGCTTACTGAGAAGAAAGATTTCATAGATTTTTCGTCAAATGACTATTTGGGATTATCGAAGTCTGAAGAGGTTTTTAAAAAGGTACATGATTTTATTACCGAGAATAAGATCCACAGCAACGGATCTACAGGCTCTCGTTTAATTTCAGGAAATCATGCATTGCATGAAAAGGTGGAACAGTTTCTATCTGAATATCACAAATCAGAATCGGCTTTAATTTTTAATTCAGGATACGATGCCAATTTGGGCCTTTTTTCTTCTGTCCCACAAAAAGGAGATGTCATTCTATACGATGAATTAATCCACGCCTCTATTCGAGATGGCATTACCATGAGTCATGCCAAAGCCTACAAGTTTAAGCACAACAATACTGATGATTTACAAAAACTCCTCGAGCGTTTTCAAGATACCTCAGATGCCGTGTATATAGTTACCGAATCTATTTTTTCAATGGATGGTGATGCTCCTGATTTGAAAGAGTTTTGTGCAATTTCCAATAAATACAAAGCAAATTTAATAGTAGATGAGGCTCATGCCGTAGGTGTTTTTGGGCAAGGAAAAGCCCAAGAGTTTTCTGATCAAATTTTTGCGAGAGTGGTTACTTTTGGAAAAGCATTAGGGTGCCACGGTGCTGCTATCTTGGGAAGCTTAGACTTAAGAGCATATCTCATTAATTTTGCAAGAAGCTTTATCTACACAACGGCACTCCCCCCCCACTCTTTGGCTACCATACTGATCAGTTATCAGAAAATGATGGATTCAGACGTGGAAAATCGATTGAGAGAAAATATCCATTTTTTTAAAAAAGAAATCATTCGAATGGGTTTACATAAAAGATTCATTGAAAGCGATTCTGCCATTCATTCCTTTGTCGTTTCAGGAAATGAGCAAGTAAAAAAAATTGCTGGAGAGCTTCAGAAAGCAAAGTTTGATGTGAAGCCTATTTTGTCCCCAACGGTTCCCAAAGGAGAAGAGAGAATTCGCTTTTGTTTGCATTCGTTCAATTCTTTTGAAGAAATTACGGGCGTCTTGGAAGTGCTTCGTATTTTTGTCGAGAAACCATCGTGAATGTCATTGCGATCACGCTTTAGCGTGAGAAACAATCTTATTTAGATTACTTCGTCGCTTTGCTTCTCGTAATGACGTTAATAAATGAAAAAATACTTCATCACAGGAATTTCTACAGAAGTGGGAAAGACAATCATTTCCGCGATTGTTACAGAAGCCTTAGAAGCCGATTATTGGAAACCTGTTCAAGCAGGAGATTTAGAATTCTCTGATTCCCACAAAGTGAGAGGACTCATCTCTAATTCAACATCTGTTTTTCATGAAAATTCATTTGCGTTGAATACGCCTATGAGTCCACATGCAGCTGCTGAGATTGATGGAATCAAGATCAAATTAACAGACATACAAGAGCCCAAAACCAAAAATCATCTGGTTATTGAAGGGGCAGGAGGTTTACTGGTTCCGTTGAATGATAAAGATACAATTCTAGATATTGTCAAGCCAGAATACAAAGTCATTGTGGTTTCTAGACACTATTTGGGCAGTATCAATCATACACTGTTAACGGTGAATTTATTGAAAGAAAAAGGGTTTGATGTATCCATTATTTTCTCTGGAGATGAGCATCCGACAACGGAAGCCATTATTGAAAAAATGACAACAGTTCCCATACTGGGAAGAGTCGATAACGAACCGTATTTTGATCAAAATGTAATTAAAGAGTATGCCGAAAAATTTAAAGGGGTTTTGTAGCGTCATCCTGAACTAGTTTCAGGGTCGCATCATGTTATGAAAAAGAGCTATACATATATTTTGACAAATAAATATAGGACAACCTTTTATATTGGAGTAACTTCGAATTTAAGTAAAAGATTTGGTAGAGCATTATGAAGGAATAGCTTCTAAATTCACCAAGAAATACAATATTAAAGATCTAATTTATTTTGAGGAATTTTCAGATATAAATCAAGCTATTGCTAGAGAAAAACAATTAAAGAATTGGCATAAAGAGTGGAAATTGAATTTAATAAAAGAATCAAACCCTAGCCTCAAGACGTTGGGTTACTAAAATGAGATGCTGAAACAAGTTCAGCATGACGATTAAGAGATGAAACTAAAAGAAAGGGATCAAAAGCATTTGTGGCATCCACTAAAGCAGCATCAATTACAGCCAGAAAGTATGGCGATTGTAAAAGCAAAAGGATGTGTGTTAACAGACGAAAATGGTAAAGAATATATCGATGCAATCTCCTCCTGGTATACCTGTATGTTTGGGCATTGTAACGATTATATCATTGAAAAGACCTACCAGCAAATGCAACAGCTAGATCAGATCATGTTTAGCGATTTTACACATGAGCCTGCTGTAAAACTCTCGGAAGAGCTGATTAAAATTCTTCCAAAAGGTCAGAATCGAATTTTCTTTAACGATAACGGGTCCACTGCTGTAGAGGCAGCCATTAAAATGGCCTTGCAATACTACTTCAATCAGGGAGAAAAGCGCAATACGTTCATTGCATTTGAAGGAGGTTTTCACGGTGACACCTTTGGTGCCATGAGCGTCTCAGGTTTGTCGGTTTACAATGGTCCGTTCGAAGATTTTTTAATGGATGTGAAGCGAATTCCTGTTCCCAATGGAGAAAACAGGAATGAAATTCTTTCACTGCTGAAGCAATATCATCAAGAAGAAAAAATTGCTGGATTTATTTATGAGCCATTAATTCAAGGTGCAGCAGGAATGAAAATTCATGATGCAGAAGGACTGCATACAATTTTAGATTATTGTAAAACCAACGACATCCTAACCATTGCAGATGAGGTGATGACAGGCTTTGGTAAAACAGGGAAATTTTTTGCTTCCGATCACATACCCACAAAACCAGATATTATTTGCTTGAGCAAAGCACTCACTGTTGGATTAATACCTATGGCCATTACATCATGTACAGAAAAAATTTACGAAGCTTTTTTGAGCAATGATATCTCGAAAGGATTTTTTCATTGCCATACCTATTCGGCAAATCCAATTGCATGCGCCACAGCCATTGCAGGAATTGAACTCTTGCAAACAGAAGAAATACAAAATTCAATCCTAAGAATTAGCAGAATGCACAGTGATTTTAAGAATGAAATTAAAAACCACTCCAAAGTGCTATCTGTAAGAAACATGGGCGTGATTTTTGCTTTAGACTTGAATGTAAAAATGGAACGCTATGGAGATTTAAGAGATAAGCTTTTACAATTTTTTATGGATAGAGGGATTTTTCTAAGACCCCTTGGGAACACCATATACATTCAAGTGCCTTATGTAATCTCTGATGATCAATTGAAAAGAATCTATCAAACCATAAAAGAATCCTTAGGTCAACTCTAGACTTTTTTCTAGTAGATTAATTTTTTCTTGGGTTTCTTTGATGAGTACATAGAGTATCTCATAGTCCCATTCTTTTCCAGTTTTTTTTCCTTTTACAAAGAGGATACCTTCTCCTTTTGGTCCTCGAATAGGAATTCCAAGATCAACCCTGCTTCCACTATCGGAATTGTAAGAAATTTCCCCTTTAGGAATACTATATTTCTCAATAGGTTCACCCAAAGCTTCGATAACTTTCGGATGATTGGTAGCCAATTCAAGAGCAACTTTAGTTGGTTCAGAATCATTAATAAATGAAAAAATCCCTACAATGCCTAAAATGAAAAATAGAATAAGTGTTAAACACCCCATTGAGGGCACAAACCACAGCCAATTTCTTCGAAACCAGCTTTTTTGATGCTGTCCTTCCATACAAATATTTTGCAACAAGATAAACAAAATAGATTTCAAAAGAAATGCATGGTCAATCTTTACGCATAGAGTATTTTTGCAGCAAGAAAGCCAAAATGAGAGCACCTATTTTTATTTCAGCTATTGAATCTATTTCTGCATTAGGAGATTCTAAATCTCAAACATGGAGTCAATACTTAAATGACTCACACAGCATTTCAGAGACAAAAAAAGGCAATACCAACTGCTTGGTAGCTGAACTGCCTTTTGAGGTAAAAGAAAAAATAGAAACGCTCAGAAATTCTGATGCAAAGTATAAAAACCTCGATGATTCTGTTTTGTATGCAATATATGTGTCAAGAAAAGCAGTTGCCTCAGCAGGTTGGAGTGCAGAGGAAGTATTTGGAATTAATATCGGTTCATCTAGAGGAGCCACACATCTTTTTGAAAAGTATCACAAAGAGTTTTTAGCCAAAGGAATAACTGCAACCCTTTCCTCTCCAACGACCACATTGGGAAATATTTCCTCTTGGGTAGCTCATGATCTGCAATCCAGCGGACCTGAAATTTCGCATTCTATTACTTGCTCAACAGCATTACATTCTTTACTAAATGGAATCGCTTGGATGCAATCGGGAATGGTAGATAAATTTTTGGTGGGAGGCTCGGAAGCTTCTCTGACCGGTTTTACCATTGCACAAATGAGAGCGATGAAAGTTTACGCCTCTAATTCGGTTACTTCGACTACACTCAGCAACCGATATCCTTGTCGAGCATTTGATTTAGAGAAGAAGAAGAATACCATGGTATTAGGAGAAGGAGCCTCTTCCATGTGTCTGGAAAAACAGGCAACAGAAAAAACATTAGCTAAAATTACAGGAGTTGGTTATGCCACTGAAATTTTGGAACACAATGCTTCCATTTCTACTGAAGCAGATTGTTTTCAAAAGTCAATGAAAATGGCTTTAAGAACCACAAACCTTGAAGAGATTGATGCAATTGTTATGCATGCACCTGGAACTGTAAAAGGGGATCTTTCAGAAGTAAAAGCCATTAAAAAAGTATTTTGTAACAATCTTCCCTTTTTGACTACTAATAAGTGGAAACTGGGTCATACTTTCGGAGCATCTGGAATGTTGAACATGGAGTTAGCAATTTTAATGCTACAAAATCAAAAAGTAATTTCAGTTCCTTTTGCTATGGAGCAACACTTACCCAAAAAAATCAATAAAGTGCTTATAAATGCCGTAGGATTCGGAGGGAATGCGGTTTCAGTTTTATTGGAGAAATAAGATTTTTTTACATAGATAATCATTACATTTGACCCATAAATCTACTCTACTTTATGAGCGTAACAAAACACAACTGGACCAAGGAAGAGATTCTAGAAATATACAACAAACCTTTAATGGATTTGCTTTACGAAGCAGCCTCTATTCACAGAGAGCATCACGATCCCAATACCGTTCAGGTATCTACTTTACTATCGATAAAAACTGGAGGTTGCCCAGAAGATTGTGGCTACTGCCCACAAGCAGCAAGATATCACACAGACATTGAAGGAAATGATCTCATGACGGTTTCTCATGTAAAAGCGCAAGCTTTAAGAGCAAAAGCTTCTGGAAGTTCAAGAGTGTGTATGGGAGCCGCTTGGAGAAATGTAAAAGACGGACCAGAATTCGATCAAGTTTTAGAAATGGTACGCACCATTAATAAGTTAGACATGGAAGTGTGTTGTACCTTGGGAATGCTTACCGAGAATCAAGCACATCGTTTGGCTGAAGCAGGGTTGTATGCCTATAATCACAATCTAGATTCTTCCGAAGAATATTACAAAGAAGTAATTTCTACACGTGGTTTCGAAGATCGTTTAGAGACCATCGATAACGTCCGTAAAACCAATGTAACAGTTTGTTCAGGAGGAATTATTGGAATGGGAGAAAATGTAGAAGACAGAGCTGGAATGTTGGTTGCTTTATCAACCTTAAACCCACAACCAGAATCGGTACCGATTAATGCATTGGTAGCGGTGGAGGGAACACCATTAGAAGACCAAAAACCTGTGGAAATATGGGACATGATTCGTATGGTTGCCACCACGAGAATTGTGATGCCAGAAACACAGGTTCGACTTTCAGCAGGGAGAACAGAAATGAGCAGAGAAGGACAAGCCATGTGCTTTTTTGCAGGAGCAAATTCAATCTTCGCTGGAGATAAATTACTAACAACTCCAAATCCTGATGTGAATGAAGACATGGAAATGTTTCAGTTGTTAGGATTGAATCCGCAAAAACCCTTCATCAAAAAAATGCAACCTACTACCGTAGAGGCTAAAGATTCTCAATATGAATCTTTGGGAGAAAAACCGAAATGGACAAGGCCTGAGCATACGATTGAAAGAAATGAAAAGGCTAAAGAAAAAGCCAAAGAAATGAAAATATAAATGTTGCAGACAACAAATAAAGAGAAACCATCGTCTAACTAACGATGGTTTTTCTTTTTGAAACAATTATTGAACCTTTTATTAACTTTGCCTTTTTATAATTAGTAACACATGAGTTTAAATTTAGTAGAAGTAGACAGAGTCGAAACGATCACTAAAGAAGACTTTATTAAAAACTATTTTAAGCCCCAAAAGCCAGTTATTATTGAAAAATTTATTGAAGACTGGCCAGCTTATTCCAAATGGTCTCTAGAGTACATGAAAGAGGTGGCTGGAAATAAAACTGTGCCTTTGTATGACGACAGGCCTGTTGATTATAAAGATGCATTTAACGAGCCTCATGCTACTATGAGGATGAAAGATTACGTAGACCTCTTAAAAAAGGAACCAACAAAATATCGAATCTTTTTGTGGAATATTTTGAAGGAGGTTCCATTGCTTCAAAAAGACTTTTCTTTTCCAGATTTTGGACTTCGTCTCATGAAAGGATTGCCAATGCTTTTCTTTGGAGGAAAAGATTCATATACTTTTATGCATTATGATATTGATCTGGCGAATATTTTTCATTTTCATTTCGAAGGAAAAAAGCAATGCATCTTATTCGATCAAAAACAGAATAAGTATCTCTATAAAATTCCAAACTCTCTAATTACTCGAGAAGACATAGATTTTTCGAACCCAGATTTCACCAAATGGCCCGCACTCAAAAATGCCAAGGGTTTTGTAGCCAACCTTGAACACGGTAATGTTTTATACATGCCAGAGGGATATTGGCACTATATGAGATACATCACTCCTGGATTTTCTATGAGCCTACGAGCAATTGCTAGAAATCCTATCAATTTAAGCAAAGCAATTTACAATATTGTTGTGATGAGATTGGTGGACAATATTATGAGAAAGTTGAAAGGGCAAAAGTGGATTGATTGGAAAAATGAATATGCAATAAAGCGAACTCATAAGAGGAATAGCCTCCAGTTGTAACTTGTTTACATTGCTAGAAATAATTAGCTTTAAGTCTAACTGTTTTAGTTTTGAAGAGATGTCCCACTTGTTCTTCTACCATAAGAAGTAGGAGAAAACGCAGAAAACTACTGAAATACATACCATATTCCAAAGCTTATGCTTGTGTAGATTGTGGCACAAGATATCTATATTTGGAACTCTTTAATATCTCTATTCGAGTCCAAAAACCCAAGATTCAAGAAAAAAAAGGTACGTAACGACACGTATTTTTAATAAATTTTGCAGTTCAGTATTTAGTCAAAAAGTCTGAAGATATCATTCCCGTTGGCAAACAAAAGGAGTGCAACTAAAATGATAAATCCAGTTATCTGAGCATACTCTAAAAACTTATCACTAGGTTTTCTTCCTGTGATCATTTCCCACAAAGTAAAAACAACATGTCCTCCATCTAAAGCAGGAATAGGAAGTAAATTCATAAACCCAAGCATAATGGATAAAAATGCTGTAATATTCCAGAAATCCTGAGCACTCCACTCAGAGGGAAAAATACTACCAATAGAAATAAAACCACCAAGACCTTTATAAGCTCCCGTTTTAGGATTGAAAATCTTTTTTAACTGCTTTACGTAACTGGCAAGTGTCTCATAAGACTTTCTGAATCCCGCTGGAATAGCTTCTGCAAATGAATATTTGATGTCCGCCAATTTGTAAAACCCCATTTTATCTAAGTCTACCAAAGATAGATCAGCAGGGTAAAGTCCTAATTTTCCATTCTCATCGATTTTAACAGGGAAGCTTAATAACTCTTCGTTACGCTTTACATGGATAGTTATTTCCTGATTTTTCTTAGTTGAGAATATATTTTGAACTTCATCAAAATACTTCACAGAAATAGAATCTACACCAACAATTAAATCTTTGGGTAAAATACCTGAATCTTTATTCAGAGAAGAATCATCAAATTTTGCAGCGACAAAAGGATATCTGGCAGAAACAACGGGTCCAGCATCTTTCCCTCTGTCCACTAATTTTGAGATGAAATCAACAGGAAGCTCTTTCTCTATTTTTTCACCATTGCGATCAATTGTGTATCGATTACCATTAATGAAGCCAACGGTAATATCACTGAATTTTTTTACACTTTCCCCATCGATTGAAAGAATTTTATCTCCTGTTTGTAAACCAACTTGCATGGCGAGTGAGTCTTGAACCCAGATACCATCTGTTAGATTTTCATTGGGCAAATATTTCTCTCCATAAGTATACATCAACATGATGTAAATGAAAATCCCTAGAATGAAATTTACAATGACACCACCCAGCATGATAATAAGTCTTTGCCAAGCAGGTTTAGAACGAAATTCCCAAGGTTTTGGTTCCTCTTTGAGGTGTTCCTTGTCCATGCTCTCATCAATCATTCCAGCAATCTTTACATAACCTCCTAGTGGAATCCAGCCAATCCCATAGACAGTTTCTCCTATTTTCTTCTTGAATAAAGAGAATTTATAATCGAAGAACAAGTAGAACTTCTCTACTTTGGTCTTAAACAGTTTAGCAGGTATAAAATGTCCCAACTCGTGAAGCACAATCAAAAGAGAAAGACTCAGTATGAATTGAGAAGCTTTGATAAATATTTCCATCAACAATAAATCTTCAAAATTTAAACGCACAAATGTACGTTTTTCAAAAGAGTTCTAAAAGATTGTTTTTTAATCCTAGTTTTATTTTAACAAAGATTTAGGCAGATAAAGATTGAAAATGATTTCAATAGCATTTCTTGTTGTTGTAAATTTGCATAAGAATTCGGAATTATGAATTTTAGTTTCTTTAAAAAGTCCATTCCCACAGGTATTTTCTTAGTGATTTTTTCCATTATTGGAATTACTGTTTTTTATCAATTGTTATCAGTAGATGAGCGATTAAAAATTTACAATCCAATTGACGTAAATCCAAGATTGGTTGATACATCGGTGAAGAATATTAAGAAAAATCACAAGATAGGAGACTTTCAGCTCATCAATCAGAATGGAGAGCAGATTACTAATGACGATTACAAAGACAAAATTTACATTGCTGATTTTTTCTTTACACGATGTCAGACTATATGCATAGCAATGGCATATAACATGAGCGAATTGCAAGACTATTACAAAAACGATAGTGAAATCATGTTTCTTTCTCATTCTGTTACTCCAGTGATGGATAGTGTTCCCATATTAAAAGAATATGCTTTGAGAAAAGGAGTCATTGATGGAAAATGGAATGTAACAACTGGACCAAAGAAGCATATCTATGACCTTGCTAGAAAGAGTTACTTTGCTGTTTTAGACGAAGGTAATGGTGACGAAAATGACTTTATTCATACAGAACAGTTTGTTTTGATTGATAAAGAAAGAAGAATCAGAGGCTTTTATGATGGAACTGAAAAAGAGGATATGAAAAAAATCATAAGAGATATCGAGGTCTTGAAAAAGGAATACGAATAAACTTTTGATTTAAAAATTGAAGGATTGAAAGATTCAATAATTGTGTTTATTGCTTGTTATAAAAGTTTAATCTCTTGAGTTTTTCAATTTTTGAATCGTTTAATTTTTAAATGAAGATCATTGTTTAGAATCATTCTACTTTAGTATCTTTGCAAAACAATAGCATTCCCGTAAAAAGCGGGAATTTTTTTAAGTGACTACCATAGCATCTTTACATATTGGCGAAATGGGATATATCTCTGAAGAATCTCTTGCTGAAATTCCATTAAAACTTTTGGAAATGGGTTGCCTCCCAGGGGCAGAAGTTGAGCTCATTCAAAAGGCTCCATTAAAAGACCCTTTGTATATCTGCGTAAATGGAAGTCATCTAGCGATTCGAAAAGAGACTGCTGCTAAGATTCAAATTATTAAAGCTGCTGAATGAGTCATAAAACCCCCATCAATGTAGCTTTGGTTGGAAACCCAAATACGGGTAAAACATCCTTATTCAATGAATTAACAGGTTTAACCCAAAAAGTAGGAAATTACCCTGGAGTTACCGTTGACAAAAAAGAAGGAACAAGCAAACTTTCCAATGACCTAAAAGCAGTCGTTACCGATTTACCTGGAACATATAGCATCAATCCTACTTCGGCAGATGAGACCATTGTTTTAAAAACATTGTTAAACTCACGATACAACAAAACGCCAGATGTTATTATTGTTGTTGCTGATGTAGAAAACTTGAAGCGAAACCTTCTACTCTTCTCTCAAATAAAAGATCTGGAAATACCTACAGTTCTAGTCCTTAACATGGCCGATCAGATGAAAAGGAAGGGCATAACTGTTGATCTTGAAGTATTGAAGAAAGAGGTTGCGAATGAGGTTGTTTTAGTCAGCGTTCGAAAAGGAGAGGGAATTGCAGAGATTAAACAAGCAATTGTAAGAAGTTATGAAAACAAGAAGGCTTCTCCACTTTGTAATATCAATCACAAAATTGATCCAGAATATTTTACAAGGTTACAAGAGTTAGTTCCTAATTACCCTATTTATGAGTTGTGGTTAATGATCACCCAAAATAGTTTTCCAGATAGAATTACCGAAGAGGAAAAGCAGAAAATCATTGACTATAGAAATGACTCTAAAAACATAAAGAAGTACCAACACAAAGAGACCATTTATCGCTACCAGAGAATTAACGAAATTTTAAAGAAAGCCTATGTTGTAGATCGATCTAAAGCGACAGATGTAAGAGCTCGTTTGGACAAAGTTTTTACTCATAAGATTTTTGGTTACGTACTATTTTTCGGACTATTGTTGTTAATCTTCCAGTCCATTTTCGAATGGGCAAGTGTGCCCATGGACTTTATCGATGCTAGTTTTGCTGACTTAAGCTCGTGGGTAAAAAGTCAAATGGCAGATGGGGTCTTGAGTGATTTAATAACAGATGGAATTGTTCCAGGTATTGGCGGAGTTGTTATTTTTATTCCACAAATAGCAATTCTCTTTCTGTTTATAGCCATCTTAGAAGAAACAGGCTATATGAGTCGCGTTGTTTTCTTAATGGACAAAATCATGCGCAAATTTGGAATGAGTGGAAAAAGCATCATTCCCCTTATTTCAGGAACCGCTTGCGCCATTCCAGCTGTGATGGCCACTAGAAACATCTCGGGTTGGAAAGAGCGTTTGATTACTATTCTGGTTACTCCTTTTACAACCTGCTCTGCAAGATTGCCCGTATACACCATATTAATTGCTTTGATCATTCCAAATGAAAAAGTATTTGGTTTCATTAGCCTTCAAGGATTGAGTTTACTTAGCATGTATATTCTAGGATTCTTTACAGCTATTGTTGCTGCCATGATTCTACAAAAAGTGGTAAAAGTAAAAAGCAATTCGTTTTTTGTAGTAGAAATGCCCGATTACAAGCTGCCGTCTGCTAAAAATGTTTTGCTAGAAGTTTTGGAAAAAACAAAGGCTTTCATTTTAGATGCAGGGAAAATTATTTTGGCACTTTCCATTGTCTTATGGTTTTTGGCTTCTAATGGTCCAGAATCCTATAAGAATGTTGAAAAAACGATTACTGAACAGGTAGAGAATAAACAATTGTCTGAAGAAGATCTCGATAAAAAAATAGCCTCTGCAAAATTGGAAAACTCTTATATTGGAATCATGGGTAAAACCATAGAGCCAGCCATAAAACCCTTAGGCTATGATTGGAAAATAGGAATTGCATTGATTACATCCTTTGCCGCCAGAGAAGTTTTTGTGGGTAGTTTGGCAACCATATATTCAGTTGAAAGTGACGATGAAGATACCTCTACAATCAAAGAAAGGATGGCAGCAGAGTTGAATCCAGAAACAAACAAGCCAAGGTTTAACTTTCCTGTAGGAATGTCATTGTTGATATTCTACGCCTTCGCCATGCAATGTATGGCAACTTTAGCCATTGTAAAAAGAGAAACCAAAGGTTGGAAATGGCCTCTTATTCAATTATTCGGGATGGGACTATTGGCTTATCTATCCTCTTTATTAGTCTTTCAAATACTAAGTTAATGCAAGAAGTAATTATTTATATCATTGTTTTTCTAGCAGTTGCTTTTTTAGTAAAGAAGTTTTTCTTTCCACCCAAAAAGAGTACTGGTTGTGGTCCAGATTGTGGGTGTTAATTTTCTAGGAGTTACAAAGTAGAAAAGTTTATCCTGAGCGGATTCGAAGGGTGACAAAGCAGCAAAGTTTCAGAGCTTCAGAGTTTCAGAGTTTCAAAAGAGACAAAGGCGAAAGGTAGAAAGTTTAAAGTGAAAAGAATATTATGAAATTGTAAATATATTTTCAACTTTCTAATCAACAATCTTCACACTGAGCATCACGACAAGCTTGATACAAGCTCTAGTTGAAGTGAACCACTAACCACCACCAACCATTTTAACATATCATTAATACTTGGTCATTGTAAGGAGTTTTATTTTTGAAGACTAAGGCTAAAAACTAACTCAAAATTATATATCATGAAAAAAACATTTTCACTAATAGCAATGCTAGTTGTAGCAGTTGTATTTTCAGATCAAGCATTTGCTCAAGATTTTAAAGGATTAGATAAAAGTCCAATGGATGTAGCGGCATATCCAGCTAGTTACAGAGAAGCAAATAAAGTAGCAAGAATTACCTACAGTAGACCTCAACTAAAAGGAAGAGCTTTAACGAAATTAGCTCCAGTAGGAAAAGTATGGAGAACAGGAGCTAACGAAGTTCCAGAGATTACTTTTTACAGAGATGTAAATTTCGGAGGACAAGCTGTAAAGGCAGGAACTTATTCTTTAGTAACCATTCCAGGAGAAAAAGAATGGACCATAATTCTTAGCAAGCAATTAAATGTCTGGGGAGCATATTTTTATAAGCAAGACCAAGATGTAGTTAGAGTAAAAGGAAAAGTATCTAAATCAGATAAAAATATTGAAGCATTCTCAATGATGTTTGGAGACGACATGACGTTACATATGGGTTGGGGAGATGTAGTTGTTAGCGTTCCCGTAAAGTAACACAGTAAATTCTTTATATATAAATAGAACCGTAATTTTTCGAAACTCTCTCTAAGAAAAATTACGGTTTTTCTATGCCTTTTTTTTTAGATTGCTTACTAATTAAGAAAACCCCTAAAAAGACCAAAAGACAACTCAAAACTTTCACCCAGCCAATATCCTCTTTGTATTGCTCGTGACCCAGCCAATAGGCATAAATACTCACCATAATAAAGCTAATAGCAGGTTGTAAATAGATATAACTTCCATTTACTGAAGGAGAAACATTGTTCAAAGCATAGATATTAAACAGGTATGCTAAAAAAGTTGTCCCAATAATAACAAAGGCTACAGTAGCATAGGTGTGCATTGTAAAAGAACTAAAATCGGTTTGAAGAGCGTCTCCAATTCCGAACGGAAACATAAATACAAACCCAAACAAGAATACCCAACTCACTACAGTAATCGTATTGTATTTTTTCATTAGTGGTTTTACCAAAACCAAATAAAGACCGTAGGAACAAGCATTAATAAAAATGAAAAGATTCCCTAAAAAAGAGCTTGTTCCACTTTCAGAGCTACCACTCAAAATCAAAAGAGTGGCACCTGTAGCTCCGAGAACTATACCGGCAATTTTGTTGGAAGTAATCTTCTCTTTTAAAATGAAGAAACTAAAAATCAATACCAAAATAGGAACTGCAGTAATAATGATAGAAGCATCAATGGGTGAAGTCAAATTCAATCCATGAAAAAAAAGCAACTGATTGGCTGCAACTCCTAATATTCCACAAATTAGCAATCTCCCTAAGTCCTTTTTAGCAACGGTTTCTTTCACAAAACACTTAAGAGTCCAAAACAAAAGTCCAGCACCTAAGATTCTCAAAAAAACAAAAGCAGAAGCTCCAATTTTATGAGGCATAATCCCTTTGGCTATAATATGATTCGCGCCATAAATAAGATTGGCACCTAGCAATGCCAAATGAGCGTATAGAATTTTTTTATTCAAAATTGATTTTGTTTTGACACTACAAAGAACAACATTTTCATAGAATTGAAAGTGGTAAAAATAAAGATTCACAGCTTTTGTAGAATTGTTTGAAATTGAAAAAAATTCACACTTTAAAAAATTGAAAATGAAAAATTTATGAAATCACTTAGTTGCATACGCAACAAAGAGTAGATGTTTGGCACAGTACTTGACTAGTTAGGTCTCTGAACATAAATACAAAATTAAAATGATGAAAAAATTACTATTTGTCACATTGCTAGGGATTTCTGCTATAACTGTAAATGCTCAGGATGTAGCGTTTGGAATTAAATCAGGACTAAATGTTGCGAACATCCGAGTAAACAACTTGGATGCAGATTCTAGACTAGGATTTCACTTTGGAGGAACAGCTGAATTAAAATTTGGAGAACGATTTTCTGTACAACCCGAAGTACTGTATTCTCAATTTGGAGCAGAGACATCAGATGAAATATTAAAAATTGATTATATCTCAATTCCAATCATGGCCAAATATTATGTAATTGATAAGTTTTCTTTTGAAGCAGGTCCACAATTCTCTTTTTTAGCGAATGACGAATTAGAGGTAATTAATTTTAACGGAAGCGCAGCTTTAGACCCCCAAGTAAATAGTTTTGATTTGGCATTGAATTTAGGAATGGGATACCAGTTCAATGGAGGAATCTTTTTTCAAGCAAGATATAATTTAGGCCTCACCAATACACAATCGAGTCCAGATGTGAAAAATGGCTTATTACAATTGTCTTTAGGCTACACATTCTAATTTAGAAACCACGAACAAACCTCTTCAAAATGAAGAGGTTTTGCTTTTCATTTTATCTTCACCATGTTTTTCACTTCCAAACAATAAATGTAAATTTGCATCCTTTAAAAGAGAAGATATACGATGCAATACAACCATCAAGAGATAGAAGAGAAATGGCAAAAGTTTTGGGCAGAGAACCAAACCTTTAAAGCGAGTGATGATTTTAACAAGCCTAAGTATTATGTCTTAGACATGTTTCCTTATCCATCAGGAGCAGGACTGCATGTTGGGCATCCCTTAGGATATATTGCATCTGATATTTATGCAAGATACAAGCGGCACAAAGGGTTTAATGTATTGCACCCTCAAGGATATGATTCTTTTGGACTACCAGCAGAGCAGTATGCCATTCAAACTGGCCAGCATCCTGCAAAAACAACCGAAGAAAATATTGTCACCTACCGTCGTCAGTTAGATCAGATCGGATTCTCTTTCGATTGGTCTCGCGAGGTTCGTACATCCAATCCAGCATACTATAAGTGGACACAGTGGATTTTTATCCAGTTGTTCAACTCATGGTACAACAACGATTCAAACAAAGCAGAGGATATTGCCACTTTGATAGATAAGTTTGAAGCTGCTGGAACGACAGAGGTGAATGCTGCTTGTGATGATGATGCAGAAAGCTTTACTGCCCAAGAGTGGAACAGTTTTTCTGACAAAAAGAAACAGCAAATCTTATTACAATATCGTTTAACATTCCTGTCAGATACAGAAGTGAATTGGTGTCCGGCTTTGGGAACCGTGTTGGCAAATGATGAGATCGTAAATGGAGTTTCAGAACGTGGTGGTCATCCTGTGATTCGCAAGAAAATGACTCAGTGGTCCATGCGAATTTCTGCCTATGCGCAACGTTTGTTAGATGGATTAAACACGATTGATTGGCCACAACCTTTAAAAGACTCACAGACCAACTGGATTGGTCGCTCACAGGGAGCCATGGTAGAATTTAAAATTCAAAATTCTGAATTCAAAATTTCTGTATTCACCACACGTCCTGATACCATTTTCGGAGTGAGCTTTATGACACTAGCACCAGAGCACGAGTTAGTGGCAAAAATTACTACCGACGAACAAAGAGCGGAAGTTGAAGCCTATGTAGAAGCCACGGCAAAACGCTCAGAGCGTGATCGAATGGCCGATGTGAAAACCATCTCAGGAGCCTTTACGGGAGCCTATGCAATTCACCCATTTTCTGGAGAGAAAGTGCAGATTTGGATTGGAGATTATGTACTGGCAAGCTATGGAACTGGAGCTGTGATGGCTGTGCCCTGTGGCGATCAGCGCGATTATGATTTTGCAAAGCACTTTGGTATTGACATTCCAAATATTTTTGAAGGAGTAGATATCTCTGAAGAAGCTTTTGCCGATAAAGAAAAAACCATCATTGCCAATTCAGATTTCTTAAATGGATTGAACTACAAAAAGGCGATGAAAACCGTGATCTATGAAATGGAGAAACGAGGCATTGGTTATGGGAAAATCAACTATCGATTAAGAGATGCGGTATTCAGTCGTCAACGTTATTGGGGAGAACCTTTTCCAGTCTATTATGTAGATGGAATGCCACAGATGATTGCGGATGAGCATTTGCCTATCGTACTTCCTGAGGTAGAAAAATACTTGCCTACGGAAGACGGAAGACCTCCGTTAGGAAATGCAGATGTTTGGGCTTGGGACATTGAACAATCAACAGTTGTTAGTAATGAGTTGATTAATAATACAACCATCTTTCCATTAGAGTTAAACACCATGCCAGGTTGGGCGGGAAGCTCACAGTATTTTAATCGATATATGGACCCGAGAAATACGGATGAGATTTTCTCTAAAGAAGCGATTGATTATTGGCAACAAGTAGATCTCTACATCGGAGGATCAGAACATGCAACAGGACATCTATTGTATGCTCGTTTCTGGCAGAAATTTATGTTCGACAAAGGATTTGTTCCTGTAGATGAATTTGCCAAAAAATTGATCAACCAAGGAATGATTTTGGGGACCAGTGCTATAGTATATAGAATTTCTGGCACAAATCAATATGTTTCTAAGGGACTGAAAGATCAATACGAAACAGAAGAACTAAGAGTAGATGTTAAGTTGGTGAATAGCTCAGATGAGTTAAATGTTGAAGAGCTAAAAAATTGGCAGCCACAATTTAAGAATGCAGAGTTTATTCTTGAAGACAACAAATATGTTGTGGGTAGAGAAGTAGAGAAGATGTCGAAACGATGGTTCAACGTAGTCAACCCAGATGATATTTGTGAAGAATACGGAGCTGATGCTTTGCGTTTGTTTGAAATGTTCTTAGGTCCATTAGAGCAATCCAAACCATGGAAAACCTCTGGAATTTCAGGAGTGTATTCGTTCTTGAAGAAGCTTTGGAAGTTATATACTCCATTTATAGATGGGTCACTGAGTATCTCGATAAACTCGACACAGGCTCAAGTCGAAGTGGAGCCTACCAAAGAGGAACTAAAAACCTTGCATAAGACCATCAAAAAAGTAGAAGAAGACATTGAAAATTTCTCGTTCAATACTTCTGTATCTACCTTTATGATTGCTGTAAACGAACTCACTGCTCAGAAATGTAGTAAGAGAGTCATTCTGGAACCTTTGTTAATCTTAATCTCACCTTATGCACCACATATTGCAGAAGAGTTGTGGAACAAATTAGGAAATACAACATCCATTTCAGAAGCACCATTCCCAATTTTTGATGCCAAACATTTGGTAGAAAGCACTAAGAATTACCCCATTTCTTTCAACGGTAAAATGAGGTTTACCATAGAGTTATCATTAGATCTGAACAAAGAAGAGATTGAAAAAACCGTGTTGGCAAACGAAAAAACCCAAGCGCAATTGCAAGGAAGAACGCCTAAAAAAGTGATTGTGGTTCCTGGGAAAATTGTGAATATTGTAGGATAAGTTAGTAAGTCGAGTACACTGAGCTGTCATACTGAGCTTGTCGAAGTGTGTATCGAGAACTGTTATGAAAACGTATTTTATCTACATTCTGAAATGTAGTGATGATAGGTATTATACAGTAGTTGCTTTTCATTTGTCGCAAAGAATCTTTGAGCATTCTTCTGGAAAATGTTAGACGATCTGCTTATATATGAGATTTCCAAAAGGAATTTAACTAACATGAGTTGGATATAAATTTTTATGATCTACAATTTTTAAATTATTGATATTAAGAATAGTGTCATGTTGGTGGAGTGAGAAGCGAACGACGAGATATTTCAATTTCAATAGATTTCTCCTCATACTTCGTTCGAAATGACAATAACTAACAGGAAAATTGTGGATCAATCTGATTTTCAGAAACAAATAAATTGAACTCGTGCTATAAATGTGACACCCGATGTGACAGTTAGAATATAGTAACTATAAAAGGCCTAAATAAAAAGAGACATTGTATTTTTACAAAGACCTTTTTTTATACAATCAACTTATGGGAATTAAAACACAAAGATTTACCCGAAAAACACATCGCTATTTAGGATTATTCATAGGAATTCAATTCCTTTTTTGGACAGTAGGAGGGCTCTATTTTAGTTGGAACGACATGGACGATGTTCATGGAGAAACATTGTTAGACAAAACAGAACATAGGTTTTCATTTCAATACGATGAACGTACCAAGAAGCTACTTCAACATTTAGAAGAATGGGATTCTAAAGTCATCTTAAACATAGAAGGAATTATCGTAAATGGTGATAGCCTCCTACGAGTGACCAGAGCAGAAGATGTAAAGTTTGTAAATCTATCGGAAAGGAAAATTCAGGAAGCACTGTCTAAAGAAGCATCTGTTGAATTTGTGAAAAGTAGATTGTATGAAAAGATGGAAATTGCCGATGTTACCTTAATTACCAAAAAAGACCTAACCAAGGGTCATGAATACAGAGGCAATCCAGTCCCTGCTTATGCGATTACTTTAGATCATCCCACCAATACCACAATTTATGTGCATCCTGAAATGGCAAAAATTGTAAAAGTAAGGAACGATAACTGGCGTAGATTCGATTTTTTATGGATGTTGCATGTCATGGATTTTGAAACCAGAGATCACATTACCAATTGGACACTTCGAATCTTTTCTGTTCTTGGTTTATTGACTATCTTGTCGGGACTATATTTATTTTTCATCAGTTCTCCAACACTGAGGAAATTCAAAAAGAAATTCAAATCATGAAAATGATAAAAAACCTAGGAATCTTATTTGTTTTTGGAACATTCTTTGTGAGTTGCCAACAAGAAAAAACATTAAAAGAATACATGGCAGATGCATGGCAAACCACCTATTTGAAATTAGAAATGCCAACATACGAAAAGTCAGATTCCCTTCAGGTTTTTGAAACATCGTTCGATAACAATCCTGAGCAAATTGCGCAATCCAAATACAACAAAGATGGAACGTTCTCTGCTTGGTTCGTAGATAGAGAAGGAAATTCCACCTCCGATTCTGATGGAAAGTGGCAAATCGATGGCGATTCTTTAAGAGTTGAATTTTTTTATGATGGAAGAGATATGAAAGTTGCTTATAAGATAGAAAAGACTGAAGAAGGATTCAAGGGAACTAGCAAATACGATTGGGATAATGACGGAGAATATGATGACCTGCTTACCATGCGAACCAAGAGAATAAAACTCAAGGAATAATATTCGATTGTTAAACTTTAAAAACATATCGCTTCGCATTCGGATATTCTTATCCATGATTTTACTGATTTTATTGGCTTCGGTATTAATTATTACCGTAACAATTTATCAATACGACGAGCAGACCAAAGAATACAACTTAATGCGATTTGGTCGTAAGGAGGAAGCGACGAAGAAGAACATTCAAATTGAGCTGAACAGAAAAACAACTTTCCCTGTTATTACAGAGAACCTAGAACCCATTTTTCAGGATAGAATTTACGAGATTGCCGATGTTCATAATCTTGAAATCACTATGTATGATTTAAGTGGAAAGCTTATCAAAACCTCCATTCCATACTCTTTCAAAGATTCTATCCCAGGAAACTTACCCGTCCAGACTGTGAACGATTTGGCTAATAAACCCGATGAGAGAATCGTTATCATTAAAGAAGAAAGCGGCATAAATATTGAAACTTCTTATACCTACTTATTTGATCCTTTGGAAAAGCGAATTGGGATTTTGAAATTGCAATTTTCGCAAGACAATGCCGATCAAGAAAGAGAGTTGGAAGAGTTTTTATCTCGTTTGGGAATTGTCTATTTCTTTATGTTTGCCTTTGCCATAGCATTGGCTTACTTCCTGTCGAGTTACATCACAAGGTCCATCAAGGTAATTACCAACAAAATGCATCAAACACGTTTGTATAAAAGAAATGAGAAAATTCTCTTAGAGAATGCCAGTTCCGAATTGAACATTCTTGTTGATGCATACAACAACATGATTGATGAGTTGGAGTTGAGTGCTGTAAAATTAGCGAAGAGTGAAAGAGAACAAGCATGGAGAGAAATGGCAAAGCAAGTGGCACATGAAATTAAAAATCCGTTGACACCTATGCGTTTATCGGTGCAAAGTTTTGAGCGAAAGTTCGATCCTAATGACCCAGAGATTAACGAAAAAGTAAAGGAATACAGTAAAACACTCATCCAACAAATAGATGTAATGAGCTCCATAGCAACTGCCTTCTCTGATTTTGCCAAAATGCCTAAACAAAAACGAGAGAGAATTGATGTCATTGGTGTTGTAAAGATGGCACTCGATATTTTCAATGAAGAATACATAAGCTATCAACCTCAAGCATCTGAGCTATTTGCAAATCTCGATAAGACACAGTTAATTCGCATTGTAACGAACCTAATCACCAACGCAACTCAGGCAGTAGACAAAGAAGAAGATCCTAGGATAGAAGTGCGAGTTTCAGAGATGGGTACTAGCATTATGATAGAAGTAGAAGACAATGGAAAAGGAATTGAAGAAGATGTAAAGCATCTTATTTTTGAACCAAAATTTACTACAAAATCAAGCGGAATGGGACTAGGCTTACCGATGATTAAAAATATTATTGAAGCCTATCAAGGAACCATTAGCTTTGCATCTGCCGGAGGAGTGGGTACCACATTTAAAGTAATTTTACCAAAAACATAATTTTCACCATGAATTTCGAAAACATACTTATCGAAGAAAGCAATGGTTTAGCAACCATCACAATTAACAGACCTAAAAAACTCAACGCTTTAAACAGAGCTACCATTGAGGAATTGAACCAAGCTTTCAAGGACTTGGAAAGGAATGAAGAAATCAAAGTGATAGTGATTACTGGAAGCGGAGAAAAAGCCTTTGTCGCGGGAGCAGATATTTCTGAATTTGCACATTTCTCTGTGGATGAAGGAGGAAGATTGGCCGCCAAAGGACAAGAAATGTTATTCGACTTTGTGGAAAATTTATCGACACCAGTAATTGCTGCGGTAAACGGATTTGCATTAGGCGGAGGTCTAGAATTAGCCATGTCCTGTCACTTTAGAATTGCTTCTGACAATGCAAAAATGGGTCTGCCAGAAACCTCTTTAGGAGTCATTCCAGGATATGGAGGAACACAGCGATTGCCTCAACTCGTAGGGAAAGGAAAAGCCATGGAGCTAATTATGACTGCTGGAATGGTTTCAGCCGATGAAGCCAAAGATTGTGGATTGGTAAATTATGTAACTACACAGGAAGAATTACTTCCTTTGGCAGAAAAATTAGCTGGAAAAATCATGAGAAACTCCTCAGTAGCCATAGGAGCTGCTATTAAAGCGGTGAATGACAATTTCAAAGATGGAGTTGATGGGTTTCAAACTGAAATTAGAGAATTTGGGAACTGTTTTGGAACAGAAGATTTCAAAGAAGGAACCACAGCATTTTTAGAAAAGAGAAAAGCAAACTTCCCAGGAAGGTAAAAAAACAGAAAATAATTGTCCAATTTCCAAGAGGTCATACGTCTTTATCCAAAATCATAATAATTTAAAACTAAAAAACATGAGTAATTTTTTGTATTTATTTAGAGGAGGAGACGAAGATTTTAATAGCTGGACTCCTGAAGAACAACAAGCCCATATGCTCGTTTGGGAAAAATGGATGGGCAACTTAGCTCAACAAGGAAAGTTAGTTGGTGGGGATCAATTATCGATGGAAGGGACTATTGTAAGAGACAAGGGAGAAGTGATTACTGACGGACCTTTTGCAGAAGCCGCTGAGATAGTAGGAGGTTATGTAATAGTATCTGCAAAAGATAAAGCAGAAGCGACTGAGATTTCCAAAAGCTGCCCCATATTCGATTACAAAGGAGCTTTCATTGAAATTAGAGAGATCATGAGTTCAGAACAATAATCCTGCCTTATGAGTAATTTTTTATATCTATTCAGAGGAGGCGATAAAAATATGCAGAGCTTGTCTCAAGAAGAGAAAGAATTGCACATGGTCGCATGGCAGAAATGGATGGGCAAATTGTCACAAGAAGGAAAGCTCTTAGATGGTCTGCCTTTATCCAAAGATGGAAAAGTAGTAGAAAATAAAGGAGAAGTAATCATTACAGATGGTCCTTATGCTGAGGGAGCCGAATTGGTTGGAGGATATTTAATTGTATCTGCCACAAATTTGGAAGAAGCCACAGCAATTTCTACAGAATGTCCAATTCTCAAATATGAGAATGGAACGGTTGAGGTTCGTGAGATGCTTAGCCTAAATATCTAATCAAAAGAGAAAATTTAAAATGTCATTTTGACCCTATGTGAGAAATCTCAATATATCTTAGATCTTGATCGAAATTGTAAAGGTTAGATAATTCGTTGACAAAATTATTATTTTGTTTATGCGAATACACACAGATGATTTAACCCTAGCTAGGAATTATTTACAGAAGTATC
>JANQMD010000026.1 GCA_028280265.1 Flavobacteriaceae bacterium | reverse complement strand
GTATTTCAGTCTGTTTGAAGATTGCTATGCAAGATGAGTTACTGAAATACAATGAAATGAATTGATTGAAAATACGGAAAAAGAATTGCAGCTAGATTTCCTGCCTGCCGCAGGCTGGTTTGTCACTTTTTCATCCCTGTCTGCGAATGGCAGAATGGAAAAAGTGGAAAGGAAAAGAAACACAACATTTAATCTTGATCCCTAGTCTTTAAGCTTTTTTACTCCATAAACTAATCCAACAAGCATTAAGATCATTACACCACTGTCAATTGGAAGGCCAGGAGGAGGAGGAGGAGGAGGAATTGAGGGAGGGACTATTTGACTGTTCACCAAAAGGGAACAGCACAAAATGGTTACTATTGTAAGTAAACTTCTTTTCTTCATTTTATATCCCCCCAGATTAAAACTAGAAATTAGCATTATTTTGTATAAATATAGCTTTTATATCCATACGAACAAACAAAAAAGTGGACCCAGAAGGGCTCGAACCTTCGACCCCCTGATTATGAGTCAGGTGCTCTAACCAGCTGAGCTATGGGTCCGACTAATTTGGATGCAAAAGTAAAACTTTTTTACAAATTGGGATGATACTATCTAATTTATTTATTTCTATTCATCAAATACATAGCAAAGTCTTTCAACATCTCCCTGCTTTTTATGCCTATATTCATCTTATTTAAGCAATCGATTGACGAGTTCGTATAGTCTAAAATTAGTTTTTGGATAAGAGTGGGAATATGGTATTTTTCAAATATTCTTTTGATCTCATCTATTTTCGTAGAATTGTCCTCTAGTTTTTGTTGATAGTAGAAAAGTAGCTTTTGTTGATCTTCTGGATCTGCAAGTTCAAGTGCTTTCAAGTATAGAAACGTTTTCTTGTTTTCAATAATGTCTCCACCAACTTGTTTGCCAAAAGTTTCGGGGTTTCCAAAAGTATCTAAATAGTCATCTTGCAATTGGAAAGCCAACCCAAGGTTTAATCCGTAATCATATAGTAAGGACGCATCGGAATCAGAAGCATTAGCTACTATCGCTCCCATTTTTAAAGCTGCTGCTACTAGGACAGAAGTCTTTAAACGTATCATATTGACGTATTCGTCAATTGTTACATCATTTCTGGTTTCAAAATCAATATCTAGTTGTTGACCATCACAAACTTCGATGGCAGTTTTGCTAAACAACTTCGCTAGTTTTTGAAAAGTAGCGGGTTCGTAGTTTTCAAAATATTGATAGGCGAGAATTAGCATCGCATCTCCTGAGAGAATCCCTGTATTCAAATCCCATTTTTCATGGACCGTTTTTTTGCCTCTCCTGAGAGGAGCTTCATCCATAATATCATCATGTACAAGCGTGAAGTTGTGAAAAACTTCTATGGATAGTGCTGCTGGTAAAGCTTCTTTGTAATCACCAGAAAATATATCTGATGCCATTAATGTTAATATCGGCCGAATTCTCTTTCCTGATAATTGTAAAATATAGTCAATAGGTTCGTAAAGATTTTTTGGTTCTCTTATCCATACTTTTTCTTCAAGGTAATTCAGAAAATCTTTTTGGTACAATGTTAAATCCAAGTTCACTTAAAATTTGTGTAAAAATACGGCATCCTATTTAGTGATCGAGTTAAGAACGTTAAAAAAAACCTAAAACTTTGGAAACTTTTTTGGTTTCTAAAGTTTCCTGTTGTAAATTTGCCCAGATTTTATGAGAGAAAAGATACTACATAACGCAACAGAAATGTTCTTGAACCTAGGTTTTAAGAGCGTTACAATGGATGATATTGCGAAAACTTCGGGTGTGTCTAAGAAGACGATCTACGCTCATTTTAGCAACAAAACAGCTTTGGTAGAGGCAGTAACAAACTATCTTTTTGATACGATTTGTGATGGAATAGATATTATCCACGAGCAGGAGCAAAGTCCAATAGTTGAATTATTCATGATCAAGAAATTTGTATTAGAACACTTAAATGATGAGAAGTCATCTCCTCAATATCAATTGCAAAAATATTATCCTAAAATATATGCCACTTTGAGGAAAAAACAGTTTGAGGAAATGCAAGGGCTGATCAAAGAAAATTTGGAAAAAGGAATAAAACAAGAATTGTACAGGGAATCTATTGATATAGATTTTATTGCTAGGATTTATTTCCATGGAATGGTAGGAATCAAAGACAAGGACTTGTTCCCATTGCATAACTACTCAATGAGCACATTAATGACCTATTATTTGGAGTATCATTTACGTGGCATCAGTACAGAAAAAGGAATAGAAGAATTAGAAAACCAATTATACACCAACAATTAACAAATGAGAAAGTATTTAGTTATTGTCGCGACTGTATTTTGTTTACATGCTATTAAAGCCCAAGAAACGAGCATGACATTGTCAATGCAAGAGGCTATAGACCATGCAATCAAAAATAGTTACGACAACAAAGCTGCTCTCAAAGATATTGAGTCAGCAAAACAACAAAAATGGGAAACTACAACTATAGGCCTTCCTCAAATTTCAGGAAATTTAAATTATACGAATAATTTAAAAAGACAGTTTCCTGGGGTTGATTTTGATCAGGATGGAGTAGTAGATTTTAATGCCAAACATTCTGTAACAACTGGGATTAAGTTAGATCAATTGATTTTTGACGGATCCTACTTAGTGGGATTACAATCTGCAAAAACATTCTTGAAAATTTCCCAACAAGCAAAGGAGAAAACAGAACTTCTTACGAGAGAGGCTGTGATTAATGCTTACGGAAATGTGCTAGTCTCAGAGAAGAGTATTGAAATTCTTGAAAACAACAAAAAAATTCTGGATAAGAATTTAAATGATGCCAAAAAGATTTTTGAAAACGGACTGAATGAAGAGGAAGATGTAGAGCAATTAGAAATTACTTTGGGGAATATTGAAAATCAATTGAATAGTGTTCGAAGATTAAAGGACATTGCCTATCAAATGTTAAACATCACCTTAGGGAATGATATCAACACGAAATTAATATTGACAGACTCTTTAGATTCATTAACTCAAACTAATATTGATTTAAACTTAATGACTCAAGATTTTAATCTAAACAATCATATTGATTATAAGATTGCTCAGAACGATCGAGAAGCAAAACGTTTGTTAATGCGCTATGAGCAAAGTCAATCACTTCCAAAATTAAAAGCCTTTGTTAATTACAATTACATTGCCAACTCAGAAACGTTTACATTCCTGCAAAGTGGACAACAATGGATTGGGACTTCGGTTTTAGGGGTAAGCTTAGACATCCCTATTTTTAGTAGTTTTAAAAGAAGAGCTAAAACACAAAAAGCAAGAATAGATCTTGATATTGCCGACTTACGTTTGAAAGAAACCACAGAAAAATTAAGCCTTCAAGCGAAAAGAGCCAAGAGTGATTATCAGTTAAGCATTGATAGCTACCAAACGTCTCAAAAGAACTTAAATCTAGCTGAGAGAATCGAGAAGAAGCAACGAATTAAGTTCTTCGAAGGACTTTCTACGAGTTTCGATTTAACTCAAGCGCAAAACCAATTATACTCACAACAACAATCATTCATTCAATCGATGTTAGATGTCATTGCTAAAAAAGCAGCCTTAGAAAACGCATTAAACATCCCATTAAAATAACCATCCAATGAGAAAGATTTATTCCATATTTATCTTAACATTAGTTTTAGCTTCTTGCGGAAAAAAAGAAGCAGGAAACTTAGCTGAAGTTTTAAAGTCTGATGATGTGCAGACTGTTCAAGCCAAAAAGAACGAGCTTGATCAAAAACAACAAGAACTAACAGCTCAAATTAATCAAGTTAATAAGAGATTAGACGAGCTAAACCCTAACAAGAAAATTCCTTTGATCACAACTTTTTCAACAAAGGAAACTGAGTTTGTTCACTATTTAGAATTACACGGAAACGTGCAAACCAAACAAAATGTTTTGATCTACCCAGAAATGGCAGGACTATTAGAAAAAGTTCATGTAAAAGAAGGTCAGAAAGTAACCAAAGGTCAAGTATTGGCAACCATTGATGACGGAGGAATGCAACAACAATTAGCACAAGCTGAAGCTTCTGCTGAATTGGCAAAAACGACTTACGAACGTCAGAAAAGATTGTGGGACCAAAAAATAGGTTCTGAGATTCAATATTTACAAACAAAGACAAACTATTTGTCAAGTAAAAATGTTGTAGACCAGATGAAAAAGCAGTTGGGGAAATTTGAAATCACAGCACCTTTTAATGGAGTGATTGATGATGTAATCAAAGATCAGGGAACAATTGTTGCGCCTGGACAAGGAGCAGAGGTTTTCAGAATTGTAAACTTAGACAATATGTACATTGAAACAGATGTTCCTGAGACCTACATTCAAAACGTAACAAAAGGGAAAAAAGTAGTTGTCAATTTTCCAATATTAGGAACAAGTGTTGATTCTAAAATTCGTCAAGCTGGAAACTTTATCAATCCAGCAAACCGAACATTTAGTGTTGAAATTGCAGTGCCGAAGAATAGCAAGAATGTAAAACCGAATTTAACGGCAAAACTAAAGATTAATGATTACACGAATGAGAGAGCGATTCTTATTCCTTTAAGTATCATCTCTGAAAATGCACAAGGAAAGCAATATGTATATGTTGTTTCCAATCGTCAAAAAAATGGCGAAGTTGTTTTTGGAAAAGTTCAGCAAAGAATCATCAGAACTGGAAAAACACAAGGAGATGTAATTGAAGTTTTGGAAGGATTAAAGCTAGGTGATGAGATTGTACTTGAAGGTGCACGTAGTGTAAAAAATGGTCAAGAAGTAAAGATAGCTGTCAAAGAAGTAAAAAAATAAACCATGACTGATCAACAAAAGAAAGTAAACAAAGAATTTGGTCTCTCGTCTTGGGCAATTAACAACAAGACGACCATGTACGTTCTTGTAGCAGTGATCTTTTTCCTAGGTCTTTCAGCTTTTTTAAGCATGCCTAGAGAGAACTTTCCTGAGATTAAAGAAACCAAGATTTACATCAGCTCTCTCTATCCTGGGAATACTGCTGAAGATGTAGAGAAATTGATTACAGATCCCCTAGAGGATAAACTAAAAACATTAAGTGGAGTCGTTGAAATCACCTCTACTTCACAAGAAGACTACTCTATGGTAATCGTAGAGTTTGAAGAAGGAATCACAGTTGAAGAAGCAAAACAGAAAGTAAAAGACGAAGTAGATTCTGAAACATCGAGTGAAGATTGGCCTACATTTAATGGAGCCAAAGTAGACCCTAATATTTTTGAATTGAGTATGTCGGAAGAAATGCCAATTCTGAATATCAATATTAGTGGAGATTATCCAGTTGACAAGCTGAAAGAGTTTGGAGAATACCTTCAAGATGAAATCGAGGATTTATCTGAGATCAAAAAGGTAGACATACGTGGCGCAGAAGAGAAAGAAGTTGAAGTGGCGGTAAATATCTACAAGATGATGGCAGCTCGAGTGAGTTTTAATGATATCGTGAATACCATTAATAACGGAAACATGACGATGTCTGCTGGGAATTTAGTCGCAAGTGGACAGAGGAGAACCATTCGTATAGTTGGAGAAATTGATAAACCTTCTCAACTGGAAAATTTTGTAGTCAAATCTGAGAAAGGAAACCCAGTTTATCTAAAAGATGTGGCTGTTGTCTCTTTTCACGATAAAGAGCATACTACCTATGCCAGGGAATATGATTCTGAAAAGAAAGTAGGCGCTCCAGTTGTGATGTTGGATGTGAAGAAGAGAGCAGGAAAAAACATGGTGAGAGCTGCAGAGCAAATTCAGGAGATTGTAAAAAACACGAAAGAAAATGTCTTTCCAACAAATTTAAAAGTAACTATTTCTAACGATCAATCTTCCAAAACCATTGGTCAGGTAGATGACTTGGTAAACAACATCATCTTCGGGGTGATTTTAGTAGTGACCGTTTTGATGTTCTTCCTTGGATTTAAAAATGCATTGTTTGTTGGATTTGCCATTCCCATGTCCATGTTCATGTCATTGGCAATTCTGAGTGCACTAGGATTCACAATGAATACAATGATTCTTTTCGGATTAATTATGGGACTTGGAATGCTAGTAGACAATGGAATTGTACTGGTCGAAAATGTCTATCGTCTCATGGATGAAGAAGGACTGTCACGAGTAGAAGCAGCAAAAAAAGGAATTGGAGAAATTGCCTTTCCTATTATCATTTCCACATTAACAACAGTTGCGGCATTCGTACCACTCGGATTATGGCCTGGTGTGATGGGACAATTTATGATCTACTTCCCTAAAACATTAGGAGTAGTTCTGGGATCTTCACTTTTCGTTGCGATCTTTTTCAATTCGGTAATGGTATCTCAATTTATGACCACAGAAGACAAAGATATGCCGCTAAGTAAAATCATTAAGATTACGGTGATCGTGGCAATTTTCGGAGCCCTTATTTTAATCTTTGGAGGTCCATACAGAGCTTTAGGAACCATCATGGTATTTACTGCCATAATGCTTTGGGTTTATCGATTGGCATTGAGACCGATGGCAAATGGATTTCAGAATAAAGTATTACCAAGATGGGAACGCTTTTATGAAAGAATGATAACAGTAGCACTAAAAGGATGGAGACCTGGAATTGTAATAATATCTACATTTGTTTTGTTGTTTCTTGCTTTTGCTGGTTTTGGAGGATCAGTAGCGAGTCAAAGAACAAAAGTAGAATTCTTCCCAGATAACGACCCAAATCAAATCATTGTATATATTGAGTATCCTGAAGGGACAGATATTGAGAAAACCAATGAAATTACCAAAGAAGTTGAAGATAGAGTTTATGCGGTTTTAAATGGTGGAGAGTACGTAGATGAAGGGTACAACTATTTGGTTGAAAGCGCAGTATCTCAAGTAGGTGCAGGTGCAGGAAACCCTCAAACCGATGGTGGATCTGCTGCTGAGATGCCTCACAAAGGAAAGATTACGGCTACCATGCGTGAGTTTAAATTTCGTCGAGGAGCACAATCCAAGGAATTGCAGGCAAAAGTACAAGAGGCCCTAAAAGATGTCTACCCAGGAGTTTCTATTTCTGTAGAAAAAGATGCCGTAGGACCACCAGCTGGATACCCAATTAGCATTCAATTGGAAGGAAAGGACTATGATGAGTTAATTGAGACAGCTGATAAAATGAGAGATTATATCAATTCCAAAAATATAGCAGGAATTGATGAACTAAAAATTGATGTGAACAAAGCGAAACCAGCAATGTTGGTTGAGGTAGACCGTAAAAAAGCGGGTGAGTTAGGTGTAAGTACAGGTCAAGTTGGACAACAATTAAGAAACTCAGTCTTTGGAGCGAAAGCAGGTATTTATAAGGAAGACGGTGACGATTATGATATCTACGTTCGTTTTAATAAAGAAGACAAATACAATACCAGTGCTATTTTTGATCAAAAGATTACGTTCCGAGATCAGGCTTCAGGACAGATCAAGGAGATTCCTGTATCTGCAGTCGCAAAGCAAAGAAACAATTCTGGATTTAGTGCCATCAAGCATGATAAAGTAAAACGTGTGGTATTGTTATACTCAGCACTAGCACCAGGAGGAAATGCACAAGCAATTGTGAATCAAATCCAAAAAGAGATGGAGTCATTTAAAGACAAGCCATCCACTGTTGAGGTAGATTACACAGGAGAAATTGAGGAGCAAAACAAGCAAATGAGTTTCTTGATGGGTGCATTCTTTACCGGATTGGCTTTGATTTTCTTCATTTTAATCTTTCAATTTAATTCAGTATCGAAACCAGGAATTATTATGCTAGCCATTTTCTTGAGTTTGATTGGGGTATTTGGAGGAATTGTAGCAACCGGATCTTCTTTTGTGATTATGATGACCATGATGGGAATCATTTCTCTGGCGGGAATTGTAGTAAACAATGGAGTGGTATTGCTAGACTATACTCAATTACTGATTGATAGAAAGAAAGTAGAACAAAATGTACATGAAAACGATTATGTAGATGTAGCAACCTTAAAAGAAGCAATTATCAGAGGAGGAAAAGCACGTTTACGCCCAGTATTGTTAACTGCGATTACCACCATTCTAGGACTGATTCCTTTGGCGACAGGTTTAAACATTAATTTCTACACATTGGTTAGTGAATTTGATGCAAATATCTATGTAGGAGGAGACAACGTAATCTTCTGGGGGCCATTAGCATGGACTGTAATTTATGGTCTGATTGTGGCAACCTTTTTAACCTTAATTGTAGTGCCTAGTTTGTTTTATTTAATTACTAGATTTAAAATGTGGTTACGAAATAAGACATCTGCTAAGCCAACTCCTGAGTTGAGTTTGGAACTGGATAAATAAGACTTCAGAAACATAAAAAAAGCTGAGGGCATGAGTTTTATATTCATGCCCTTTTTCTATTTTAGCTTTATGACGAAAAAAGTGTTTACAGTAGATGAAATCAAGAAAAAGATGGAGTACTACTGTGCCTACCAAGATCGTTGTCATCAGGAAGTAGAGAGAAAACTATCGGAGTTTCGTGTCATCCCTGAAGCTCGAGAGTTGATATTGTTGCACCTTATGCAACACGATTTCTTGAATGAAGAGCGATTTGCAAAAAGTTTTGCCAGAGGAAAATATCGAATCAAAAAATGGGGAAGAAAAAGAATTATTCAAGAGTTGAAGGTTCGACAAATTACTACATACAATATCAAAACAGCTTTAAAAGAAATTGATGAAGAAGAGTACCTTTCCAATCTTGAAAAACTAGCAGTCTCTAAGAATAAAGAAATAAAAGAGACGAATCCATACAATCGAAAGCAAAAGTTATACAGACATCTTTACAACAAAGGCTACGAGTCTGATCTTATTCAAGAGATCATCAAAGCGCTTATTTCATCTGTTTAAAATTTTATAGTTTACTGAAAATAAATAAACTAAAAATTTTTGCACATTCAGGAATTCGTATAAAAATTTAATCATATTGGAGATATATACAATGATGAAATTTATTTACACTCATTTCGTAAGAATCTTTTGTGTAAGAATTGAATCTGTTTCCTTTTTAATTTGAATCAACTGTTGTACATCATCGTTGGGTACGGTAATGGACAGTACGTAGTGTTTGATACTAAATTTACCATTCTTTTGCTCTACAACTCCAGAACCCCTACAGAGACCCATCCAGGTTGAGAGTAATTCATCAAACCAAATAAAGCTTTGATCATCATTGGTATACAGATTTCTCTCAATAGCTTTGAAACTCCATGCTTTTCCCTTATCAAAATAAGGTTTGCTAAAGTTTTCGAACTCACTCTTCTGCCAATTTTCAGTAGCATCTGTCCCAATAAAAACAGATATAGAATCCATTTTGTTAAAGTAGTTTTCATAGTTTGCTTCAGCAGCTGCCAAATGCCATTCATCTAGAAAAGAATTCACATTTTCTCTAACAAGAGAATTGTTTTTTGGAGTAGATTCTTTCTTTTTATCACAGCTGATTACTATTGATAGGAATAAAGAAAGGATAGAGAGTTTTAGGAATTTAGATAAAATCATGATATCGATAATTATACTTTAAGGGCTGGAATTTTTATCGGGTAGGTTGTCGTTTGGCAAATCGCGAACCTTGTCAAATTTTTCCGAATCAATTTCTTTATCGAGCTTTATTTGCTGAATCACCGTATTGATTTTTGCGTTCATGGAAGAAAAAGCACCAATAATTTTTTCAACCTGATTGTTTACTTCATCAGCTTTAATGGCTGTAATGGTAGACATGTCGTACAATCGCAATGTTTCATTGTGTAAAAGATTCAATCTGGCAGAAAATGCAGCTGTCTCTAAAAATACAGGCTTAACACTATCTTTTAAACTTTTTACATAATCGTTTAGCTCTTTAGAATTGTTCAATGCTTCATTAGGAGAAATTGAATAATACTTTGAGAGAAAATCGTTAACAACCTCGTATTCTCTCCAATCAATAACTTTTTTTGCAGCGTCTTTTGCCAAAGGAGTCGCTTGGGAATGCTTCACTACGACTCTTTTGCTAGGCTTCTGCTGCACTTGAGTCACCTCCTCTTTTGCTTCTTTTCCACAAGAGTACAATAGAATGACTGACAAGAAAAAAGTAAAAAAATGCGATACTTTCATACCCTCAAAAATAAGTAAATTCGTTCATTATAAGTCCACAAGAGCTCTTTTAAGGAGAAAAACTATTTTTTAACAATCTTTTAAAAACGGGTTTTCTATTTATTTGTTTTTTATGAAAAGCGAAATTAATTACCTTTGAAAATGATAATAATACAATTTTAAATGAGTGACACCATTTTAATATTAGGAGCTAGCGGTCAAATAGGAGGCGAATTAACCTTGAAATTAAGATCGATCTATGGAAAAGAAAATGTAATTGCTTCAGATATTAGAGAGAGTGAAATTTTACAAAACTCTGAAGGTCCTTTTGAAATTGTTGATGCTACTGACAAAGAAGCCATTCTAAAAGTCGTGCAAAAGCACCGTGTGTCGCAAGTTTATCTCTTGGCAGCTATGCTCTCCGCAACTGGAGAAAAATACCCAAGAAAGGCATGGGATCTAAACATGACTTCTCTTTTAGCTGTGTTGGATTTAGCAAAAGAAAATCATGTAGAACGAGTTTTCTGGCCAAGTTCCATTGCCGTTTTTGGGCCGACAACTCCTAAAGAAAACACACCTCAAAGGACCATTATAGAGCCATCGACAGTATATGGAATTAGCAAAATTTCTGGTGAATTTTGGTGTAACTACTATCATGAAAAATACGGTGTCGATGTGAGAAGTATTCGTTATCCAGGGATCATAAGCTGGAAAACAAAGCCAGGAGGAGGTACTACAGACTATGCTGTAGACATCTTTTTCAAGGCAATTGAAGAAGGCTCGTATGAATGTTTTTTGAAAGAGGATACGAGGTTACCCATGATGTATATGGAAGATGCTGTAAAAGCGACCATCCAAATTATGGAAGCCGATAAAAACAGCATTACTACTCGAACGTCTTACAATCTTTCTGCAATAGATTTTACACCAAAAGAATTGGCTGAGGAGATTCAGAAACACATTCCGGAGTTTGCCATTACTTATAAGCCAGATTTTCGTCAAGAGATAGCAGATAGCTGGCCACAAACTATTGATGATTCGCAAGCAAGAGCGGATTGGGACTGGTCGCATCAATACGATATCTCTTCCATGACTAAGGACATTATCCGAAACTTACAAGCTCAAAAAAGACCTGAGATGGAACTATTGTAAGGAGCTTTTTCTCTTTTCGTCTAAACCGCTGAAAGGTTTATTATGAAACATATTATCGAAAATAGTTTGCAAAATGGAATCTCTTATGAGCAATACAGAAAGCTGGTGAGCGATTTGTTAGCCGAGGGGAAATCTACAGGGAATGAACAATCTGATTCTTTATTGAACTATAGCATGCTCAACGATAGAAGAATGAAACGTTTAGACAAAACAGTTCGACTGTCGGAAGAAACAATTGCTTCTGTAAAAGATGTTAGAGAACCAAAAACATGGTTGGTTCTCACTGAAGGTTGGTGTGGAGATGCAGCTCAAACATTGCCTGTAATTCATAAAATAGCTAGTGAAAATGAGTTCATTGATTTAAAGATTGTCTTGAGAGATCAAAACGAAGAATTGATGAATCAGTTTTTAACAAATGGAAGCAAATCTATTCCAAAGCTAATAGCACTTGATGAAAATAATGAAGTGATTGACTCTTGGGGACCAAGACCTTCAACACCTACCAAAATGGTGCAAGATTACAAAGAGAAGCATGGTGCTTTGGATGCTGAATTCAAAAAAAATTTACAAGTTTGGTATAATAAAGACAAAGGAAAAAACACCGAAGAAGATATTACGCAATTGCTTTAGAATTGAATGTTATTAAATCCAATGTATACCCTCTTTAGTGTAAGCTTCGGAGGGTTTTTCTTTCTGTATATTTGCAACATGTTTATAGATTATCAATCAATTTCTGAAGAAGCCAGAGTATGGGTGTATCCCTCTAATAGAAAATTTTATAAGGAAGAACTAGCATCTGTATCAGATAAGGTGAAACATTTCGTTTCTAACTGGAAAAATGACGATGAAAATTTCCGATGTTCTTATCAGTTTTTATACGATCGATTTGTTGTTTTTCTGGCTGAAGGAAGTCAATTAAAACAGGCAGATATTGATAAACAAGTCAGTTTTATTTTAGAGCTTCAACAAGAATTTGATGTAGAATTACTCGACAGAATGAACGTTTGTTTTAAACAAGGAGAGTTTGTTCAATACAAAGATGTCAAAGAATTTAAAAAACTACTGAAAAACAAATCGGTCTCCGCTAAAACCATTGTGTTTGATAATTTGGTAGAAACCAAAGCTGAATTCGAAGAGTATTGGGAAGTCCCTATCACAGAAAGCTGGTACAATCGATTTTTATAACAAACGAAAAACTCTTGGGAAAATTTAGGTTTACACAGGCAGTACAGAAATTATCTCCTAACAAAGGAGCGTACTATTTTTTAAAAGTAGATGCTGAAATAGTAAATCATTTCGATAAAAAAGGAAAGACAAGACTGTTGTGCAATTTAGAAGATTCGATTTCTTTTTCTTGCGGGCTGAATCATTTTGGTGATGGTCATTTTTATATCATTCTAGCAGGCAGATACATAAAGCAATTAAAAAAGGAAATAGGAGAAACAATTTCCTTCGAGATTTGTGAGCATCCAAGTCCTCTTGGAGTTGAAGTACCTGAAGTTTTGACGGTTTTTTTAGAACAAGATCCAGAAGCAAAAGAAGTTTATGATACACTCACTGATGGTAGAAAGAGAACACTTATTTTTTCAATAGCAAGAGTAAAAAACATTGATAAGCAAATAGAAAAGATTACAGAGTTTCTAATTCAAGAACGAATCAAGCAATTAAAAAAAGCGAAACGCAATTCCTAATGATAAACTTTCAAGCACTCCACGATCTTCAAACCCTGTAATGTGTTTTCTATGATAAGAAAGCTGCAGCATGGGTTTCCAGCGGCTATCGGATTCAAACTCCCAACCGACAACGTATTGATAATAATCTCCATCTGAATACCGAAAAGAGGGTCGCCACATTTTTCCTCTTCCATATTGAATAAAAAACGCATCACCTTCATTATTCCAAATATTGTACCTAGCAGCAACGTAGGTAGGAAATGCATTAATGGCATAAGGGAAATGATAATCATACCCTGCATTTAAGCTTAACAAAAAGCGATTGTGAAACTCATAACCAGCACCAAATCTAAAAAAGGTTCCCGTAGGAATTAAAAAAGACTCTCCATCATCTTCTCCTAAGGTAAAATTTTCGTTTACCGTAAACGACACATCAAAAGAACCCGTGATAAAAGGCGATATTTTTTTGCCCTGTGCAGTTGCAGATAAAGTGATTGAGAGCAAAAAAAAGGAAAGTAGAATGTGCTTCATAAAAATAGTTTTCGCCAGTAAGACAAAAACTATTCCATTTTTAGTTTCTGAATAAACTCCTCAATACTCAAAGCATCATTTACTGAGAAATTGCCAATTCGTGTTCTTCTTAAAGCAGACAAATGAGCTCCAGAGTTTAGGACGGTTCCATAATCATTTGCTAAAGAACGGATGTAAGTTCCTTTGCTACAAACCACTCTAAAATTAATATCTGGCAAAGATGTTTTTGTCAGTTCAAACTCTGAGATGGTTACTTTTCTGGATTTAATTTCTGTAGACTTTCCTTTTCTAGCCAATTCGTACAAACGTTTTCCATCTTGTTTAATAGCAGAAAAAATAGGCGGGGTCTGATCGATCTCACCAATAAATTGCTTGGTAGTTTCCACTAACAGTGTTTCAGTAATGTGATCGGTAGAAAATGTTTGATCAATCTCAGTTTCTAAATCATAACTTGGAGTAGTAGATCCTATAGTAAAGGTGCCCGTGTATTCTTTTTCTTGCCCTTGGTACTGATGAATGTTTTTGGTCTCTTTTCCAACACAAATAATCAAGAGTCCAGAAGCCAAAGGATCTAAGGTTCCAGCATGACCTACTTTAATTTTCTTTAGACCAAATTTCTTTTTAATGTGCCAACGAATTTTATTGACCGCTTGAAAAGAAGTCCATTCTAAGGGTTTGTCAATTAGAAGAACTTTTCCTTCTAAATAATCTTCGGCATTCATATTAACTGAAAGAATAGATAATGGCGATCAGTCCAACTATGGCGCAATAAATTGAAAAATAAGATAGTTTACTTCTCTTCACTAAGGCAATCATCCACTTACATGCTAATAGTCCCGAAGCAAAAGCAGCGATAAAACCGATAGACAAAGGAACGATTTCAGAGGACTGAAAACTGATATCACCACCTGCAATATCCTTTAATACTTTCCCTACGATTAGAGGAACCACCATTAAAAAAGAAAACTTCGCAGCACGAGTTCTGTCAATCCCCAACAAAACAGAAGTAGATATGGTAGCGCCAGACCTGGAAACTCCGGGTAATATTGCAATTGCTTGAGAAATTCCTATGATAATAGAATTCAGCATAGAAACTTTTTTGGTTGTATCTTTTGCTTTGTCTGCTAATAAAAGTAGTACGGCGGTAACCAACAACATAGCACCTACCAACAGAATCTGACCATCGAAAAGTGTGGCAATTTCATCTTCAAAAAACAAGCCTACAAACACAGCAGGAATCATAGACAATACAATTTTAACCGAAAATTGTGTCTCTTCATTCCATTGAAATTGAAACAATCCTTTAAAAATTTGAAGAACTTCCTTTCTAAAAATAACAAGGGTACTCAAAGCAGTTGCAAAATGCAGCACTACCGTAAATAATAGGCTTTCTTCTGGTACGGAGTTGTCTCCTAAAATTGTTTTGGCAAGCTCTAAATGACCACTAGACGATACCGGTAAAAATTCTGTTAGTCCCTGGATAATTCCAAGGACAATTGCTTCAATAGCATCCATAAATTATTTCTTAGGATTGAGTAAAATAGCATAAATTTCTATGGCAAGGCCTATGATTACCAAAGTAGGTGCCAACCGAATTCTACGGAAACTATAAATCTCCTCATTAAATACATTTGGATCATCACTACCTCCACCTGCCATCAATATAAAACCTAAGGCAATTACCGCCACACCAATAAACATGAAAAGATAGTTTCTCTTCCCGAATAGAAATTCTTGTTTAGGTGTTTTATCTTCTTTACTCATCTTAATAATATAATTCGTCTGTTTGTAAATTTAAAAATCGCTGCGTAGCAAAATAACTACTCAACCAAGTAATGATCAATGCAACGAGCAATACGCCACCACTAAGATAGGCTAGAGTGGTATAATCTTGTAATAATTCCAGTGTAGGAATTCTTTCATTGATAAAATAAATGGCAAAACCCAACCCTATCAATGCTATAAACGCTCCAATGATGCCCAATCGTATACCTCCCCATATAAAAGGTTTTCTAATGAATCCTTTGGTAGCACCCACCATTTGCATGGTTTTAATGTTGAATCGTTTGGAGTATACAGATAGGCGAATGGAACTGTTGATCAATATCATGGCAATGAGCCCAAAGAAAGCACTTATAACAAGGAGCCAAAAGCTTATTTTCTGAATGTTTTTGGTCAATAAATTCACCAAAGGTTTGTCGTAAGATACTTCAAAAACAAAAGCATTCTTTTCAAACTTGTTAGAAATCTCTTGCATCTTTTCGGGCGCTACATAGTCGGCTTTCACATAAATGTCTAGACTATTTTTAAGAGGATTTGTTCCTAAATAGTTGACAAAGTCCTCACCCAAATCTTTGCTGTAGGTTTTAGCAGCATCCTCTTTTGAGGTAAATACCACTTTTCTGGTAAAAGCCTCTTTTTCTGTGGATGCAGTGAGTGTTTTAATTTGATTTTCGGTTACTTCATCTTTTAAAAAAAGCGTAAGAGCCACTTCTTCTTTAAAGTGATTTGCTACGTTGCTTGATTTTAATAGCACAAAACCTAAAATTCCAACCATAAATAAGACCAAAGCGATGCTTATCACTACGGAAGCATAAGAGGTTCTTAATTTTCTTTTCTGGTATGAATCAAATTTAGAAGTCATAAACTGGCTTGAATTCTGGCTGCAAGATACAAAAATTAGGTCCCTAAGAACTTGTTAAAGTTTAAGGGATGTCTTGGCACAATTCTATGAGAACTCCATTGGTAGATTTAGGGTATAAAAAAGCAACTAACTTATTGTCTGCACCTTTCTTGGGAGTTTCGTTTAATACGATAAACCCCTCTTCTTTTAAACGCGTAATTTCGGCTTGGATATCATCAACAGCAAATGCGATATGGTGAATCCCTTCACCTTTCTTTTCAATAAACTTTGCAATGGGACTATTAGGATTTGTCGCTTCTAAAAGCTCTATTTTATTGGGTCCAGTTTTAAAAAAAGAAGTTTTTACACCTTCGCTAGCGACCTCTTCAATTTTATAGTGAGGAGCTCCAAATAGAGAAGCAAATAATTCGTTAGATGCTGCTAGATCTTTTACAGCAATTCCGATGTGCTCAATTTTTTTCATAATATCGATTTCCTAAGTTCTCAAAAGTAAGGAATGTTTTGGTATTTGTTGTAGATTTGCAATATGGAAGAAACGCAAAGACAACGTAAAATAGCAAGTGTTTTGCAGAAAGATTTGGTGGATGTATTGCAGAAAGATGCGCAAGGCGGAATGCAAGGTACCATCATTTCGGTTTCTAAAGTATCTGTAACACCAGATCTTGGTGTTGCGAAGGTCTATCTGAGTGTATTCCCTTCTGAAAAAAGAAAGGAAATTGTAGAAGGAGTCACATCGAATGCTCCTTTAATCCGTCATGAACTGGCAAAAAGAACACGTAATCAGTTGAGAAGAATGCCTGAATTGTTATTTTTTGGAGATGATTCTTTAGATTACATTGAAAAGATAGACAAATCTCTGAATGGTGAGGATGAAGATCCAATTGCGAATCCTGAGATTCTTCCAAAACGACAAAAAAGATAATACCAGTTTGTAAAGTATGAAAGTTACAAGTTTGATCATCTTATCAAGTTAGTTCGACTTTATGATTGCTTAACTTTCAACTTTTAAACTTTCCACTTCAACAATACATTGGTATCTTTACCTGATTATTACATTAAAACATTAGTTACATTTATTCAGTATTCCATTGAATTTCTCTTTCTACATAGCCAAGAGATACCTTTTTTCTGGTAGCGGAAACAATGCAATCAATATCATTACCATGATTGCTTCCCTTGGAGTTATCATAGGAACAACTGCTTTGTTTATTATCCTATCTGGATTCTCTGGATTGAGAACTTTTAGCTATTCATTGTTGGATATTTCAGATCCTGACATCAAGGTTTCACCAGTAAAAGGAAAGAGTTTTTTGTTATCTGAAGGTTTAGAAAGTAAGATCAAAGGACAAGAAGGAGTTGCCTTTTATTCCAAAGTGATTGAAGAGAGAGCCTTTTTAAAGAATGGGGATAAGCAACAGGTTGCTTACGTAAAAGGAGTAGATCAGAATTACAGAAATATTGTAAAATTAGATTCAGCTCTTCAGATGGGTAAATGGTTTGACTCTAAGTATACCAACACAAGTATCATCGGAGATGGGTTGGCGTATAAACTGTCAGTAGGAGTGTTGAATTTTGGTGAGTCATTGCAAATTTTGGTACCCAAAACAAACTCAAGTTTTTTGAATCCCAATAGCATGCGTACCATCAATACTCAGGTGATAGGTATTTACACAGGAACCGAAGAATTCTCTAACAAGTACGTTTTTGTTTCCAATAAGCAAGCTCAAAAATTGCTCAATTACAAATCAAATCAATTTTCTACTATTGAGATCAAATTGCAAAGCGATATAAATCCAGATACTTTTGCGGAAGCCTTACAAACAGCAATAGGAAGCCAATATAAGGTGCAAACAAAAGCACAGCTAAATGAGTTATTTTACAAAGTCATCAATACAGAAAATTTTGTTTCGTATCTCATTTTTACTCTTATTGTTATCGTTGCCATGTTCAATGTGATAGGTGCCATCATTATGATGATTATCGACAAAAAACAAAATATTGAAACCTTAGTCAATCTTGGAGCAACAGTGAAAGAGGTGAAGAGAATATTTATGTTTCAGGGAACATTGCTTACTGCTATTGGAATGATCATAGGACTTCTTTTAGCCTATGGATTGATTCTGGCTCAACAAAAGAACGAGTTTTTTATGATCACCTCAAACATTGCTTATCCAGTAGAATTAAGGTTTACTAACCTTATGATTGTCATTCTAACCATACTCATTCTGGGTATATTAGCTGCAAAAATTGCGAGTAGCAGGATATCTGCAAAATTTATTGAGAATTAACCTTTTTTGCCAAAGGTCCCCATAAATAGGGAACCATAAATTTCACCAATTAAGGGCATAGGAAGTTTGTTATCAAGTGATTAGTTTTGATGTAATTTAAAGCTATTCATTATGAGAAAAAGTTATTACTTACTTTCCCTATTCACGTTATTATTGTTGTCGTCCTGTTATAATGATAATGACTTCACTAAAAAAGAATCAATAGAAGAGATTGCTATTGAAGATCATCAAACAGAAAAAGGAGATCAAATCATTCTTGGAAAGAAACTCCAAAATCCGTATTCTGTGATTAATATGAGGAAAGCATTGAGAAATTTAAAAAATCGTGGACAGGCTTCTAGGGAGCTTTTAAAACTCCAGATTTCCACAACACATAGATATATTAAATTTAAACCTAAAGACAGTGTTGAATTGAAGCAATTAGAAGCAGACTCATCTCTAATTATATACGATTACCCTTTAGATTACGAGATTGTTCAGATGGGAGATAGTTATCATGATCCTAGTGTTCCATTAAATAAGCCCACTTACCAGTATGCTTCCTTAAAACAAGGTAAAACAATCCCGACTGGTGTAGCCTATGAAATTCTTTCGGATCTATACATCCCAGATGAGGAAGATATTAGCGACAAGGTTTCTGATCTTCTGGTAGATGAGGCTTTGCAGCTTACGGATAATCTTGGACAATCGAATGATCTCTCTGCTACAGCTAGAGCATCAAAATGGAGGCCCGCAGGGAGAATTATGGTTTGGGATTCAAACATTGGATCTACTACTACTTCATCACAAGTTTTTAGTCATTGGGAATATTACGATTGTGATAACGGAGGAGGAGGTCTTGATGAAATTCAAGAAAACAACAATACTGGACAACAACAGCAAGCACAAGTGGCAGCTACACAGGATTTAATTGCAGTAGACCAATGTAGAAGGGCTGTTTATACAACTGTATACAATACAATTCCAGGAAGCTATGTGCCAGTTCATGGAGTAAAAGTAAGAGCAAGAAGATGGTTTACTACCAGAACAGGGATTACCAATTCTCAGGGATATTACTCATGTAATGGACGATTTAGAAGGCCAGCTAATTATAAGATCAAATGGAAAAGACATCAGTTCTCTATCTGGTGGTCGTGGTTATCGAGTGCAAAATACAATGGACCTAAAAAACGTGGAGATTGGAACCTAAATATCAAAGGAGGAACACAAGAATACTACGCAACCATTTTTAGAGCAGCACATCATTACTATTATGAAAACATAAAAGGATTGAGAAGGCCTCCTTTAAATACTTTTTGGAGAACTAAAATGAAAATTAGAGCATACAAACAGAATGTAAGTGAAGACAATGCTCTAGGAACACATACAGCTGGTTGGAGAGCTTTTGGACTCTATGCTCCTATAAAAATATACACTTATCAAAGACCTTCTCGAGATACGTATATGACTACTCTACACGAATTGGCTCATGCATCACATTGGCACATGAATAGGAGCGCTTTTCGAGATAGTGAGACCCGTGTAAAAGAGTCTTGGGCTAGAGGTGTACAGTGGGATATTGGAAGAATGGTATATCCAGACTATAGAGGAGGAGCCACCATTCGGCCAGATTATACGCAAGTGGTGGTTGATATGATTGACACACCTTCAGATGTAAATAATGGAATTGAAAGTACATCAATTGACAATGTTCAAGGATATACAATCAGACAGATTGAAGACGCTATTAATGGAAGGACTAGCTGGAACAGTTGGAGAGACAACATAAAAAGTAGATATAACAATGCAACAGAAGTTAACTTGGACGCATTATTTAGTTTTTGGGATTAGTCTTTGTTTTTTACTATCACTTTCAGGTTGTAGTGAGAAGGCGTCCGAACTTAAGTTAGATGTTGATTTGATTTATGTAAATGAAACAAATTATAGCATTCAGTATTACGAGTTGGTGAACAATCAACAACGCTTGCTGTTTGAGCTAGCACCAAGTTCACAAAAAAAAGTTGAGATAAGAACGAGTGGAGGTAGTGACAATTTAACGTTGGTAAATTGTTGTAATGGTGTTTTAGGAGATTATCAAGGAGAAAATTCCATTTTGATAAGTTACAATAATAATAGATGTCTTACTTACACAAATGGACAAGGCTCAACAACAGGTAATATTACAAGTTATGAGAGTAGAGTTATATCGAATCGATATTATGAATTTTTATACAGATTTACAGAAGCGGAATACAACTTAGCGACCAACTGTAACTGATTATATTAAGAAAGAGAAGAAGTAAATGATCTCAGAAGGCGGAAGAATTATCCAATCTCTGGGATCATTTTGTTTCCAAACTTTTCTTGGACTTCATCAAATGTATCGAAAACATCTTTCGGATCATCAGAAGTCACCATTTTAAGGCGATATTCTTTAAAGTGTGGAATTCCTTTGAAATAGTTGGTATAATGCCTGCGAGTTTCTACAACACCTAAATGTTCCCCTTTCCAGTCAATCGACATTTCTAAATGACGTCTTGCCATTTCAGTCCTCTCAGCAATGGTTGGCTTCTTTAAGTGCTCTCCAGTTTTAAAGTAGTGTTTCACCTCATTAAAAAACCATGGATATCCAATAGACGCTCTACCAATCATAGCACCATCCAGACCATAAACATCTCTCATTTCTTTGGCTCTTTCTGGCGTATTTACATCTCCGTTTCCGAAAACAGGAATGTGCATTCTGGAATTATTCTTCACCTCAGCAATAGGTTTCCAATCTGCATCTCCTTTGTACATCTGAGCTCTTGTTCTACCGTGGATAGAGATGGCTTTACACCCTACATCTTGTAGTCGTTCTGCTACCTCTACAATTCGAATCGAATCGTGATCCCAGCCCAATCGCGTTTTCACCGTAATCGGAAGTTTGGTGTGCTTTACCATTGCCTCGGTTAATTTTACCATCAAGTCAATGTCCTTTAAAATACCAGCACCTGCACCTTTAGAAACCACCTTTTTTACAGGACAACCAAAGTTAATATCGATGATATCGGGATTGGTTTTTTCTACAATTTCTACAGAGCGTAACATAGAATCTAGATTGGCACCGAAAATCTGAATGCCAACTGGACGTTCTTTTTCGTAGATGTCCAGTTTCATGACGCTTTTAGCAGCATCACGTATCAGTCCTTCCGAAGAAATAAATTCTGTGTACACAACATCGGCACCATTCTCTTTACAGAGAGCTCTGAAAGGAGGGTCGCTTACATCTTCCATAGGAGCTAAGAGCAATGGAAAATCTGAGAGTTCTATGGTGTCTATCTTTACCAAAGTAGAATTATTTTTTGCAAAAATAGGAATAAACCTTGAATTGTAGATTTAACATTATCGCCATAATTTCACTTACTTTGTGTTATGGATGAATTTTTAGTATTTATCAGGTCGTACATCAATCTTTCTGCTGAAGCAGAGCGGTCTATAAGATCGATGGGGAAAGAAACTCTAAAAAAGAAAGGAGAACTTATTGCTGAAGAAGGCAAAACATCGAAGCATTTGTATTTTTTGGCATCAGGCGTAGCTAGAACCTATTTGTATTTGAATGGTAAAGATGTTACTCATTGGATCGCACTTGAGAATTCATTAATCACCTCATGGCATAGTTATATTCTGGAAAAACCTTCTTCTGAATATGTAGAGCTTACTGAAGATTCGCAATTGGTTGAACTATCAAAAGATAATTGGGAAGTTTTGTATCAAAAACATCCAGAATTAGAACGATTTTCAAGAAGGGTTTTAGAACAGGAAATGGCTGTAATAGATGAGTTCTACAAGGGATACTACTTTTTAAAAGCGAAAGAAAAATATGAACTCTTGGTTGAGACCATACCAAATATTACTCAAAAAGCCAATTTAGGCCACATCGCTTCCATGTTAGGCATTACGCAAGAGACTTTGAGCAGAATCAGAGGAAAATAAAGAGGGTGTCTAAAAGGCTCAAAATTTAAAAATTTTCGCATCTCGACTTTACTTCGAAACCCTTCGACTAGAGCCTGTATCGAGCTTGCCTGTTCGGCACACAGGCTTGTCGAGATGCTCAGGGTTCAACGTAGTATGACACGTTCGATGTTGTAAAAGTTAGATAATTCGTTGACAAATAATAGCTTTTAAGACAAACTCATCTTATTCATAAGATGCTTTCGAGTTAAAAAACTCGAACAATATTAAATCCAAAGAAAATATTTCCATTCTCCCAATTTCCTTCTGCATTGCTTAGGAACCCTGGCTCATTCGTTGATTGTGCGTTGGAGAAAAGTAACTGGAATACATGCCCTCCTGTTTCTATATCAACACCAATGGTTAAAGGATCATTGTATAATGATCTGCTATCTCGATTAAAATTATAGGCATAATCGAGATTAATACTCATGCGTTTGCTAATTTTCAACCTCCCGCCAAGTCCCATGGCCAATTGGTTGTGATTGCTAGCCCTTGTGAGGTTTAAATTTTGAAGATTCTGACGGATATATGAGGGAGCCACTAAAAAAGAGAATCGATCAGAAAATCGTCTCGAAACCAGTAATTGAGTCGCATAACTCATACGATCACCAAATTTCAGAGCAGGAAAACCAGTTTTACTAATTTGAGTATTGATATTTGCGGTTCCATAGGCAACCAAATTAAAAGGCATTTGATCAGATTGTTTGGCAAGTCGAACTTTTAGAGCACTAGAATAAGTTTGATTCAAAGATTCTCGTCCTATACTTAGCTGAACACCTTCCCAAAGACCATAAGCCAATTGAATTTTTGTATTCGCTTCATCCAAACCAAAAAAGGTCTCAATACCATTTTGAAGTGTTCCGAAGCGATGTGATACATATAAGTATAAATCGCCTTTATCCGCAACTTTAGTTGATTGAAGATTTCCAATTTTCATGGCTTTGAAGGCAGGCAACTCAAATTTTGTTTCTTGAATCGTTTCTTCATTTAATTCATCTAATAAGTCGTCTTGGGCACTCAGAGGAGAAATAGCTAAGCATAAAATGGTAACTAGGGAAAAATATTTTTTGAACATGTTTGGATTGATTATTGAATGAGACATTGATCTAATTTGAGTTCTTCCAGAAGGTCATCATAGCCGATAACCCTACCTTTAATGGTAATTTTCTGAATGTTTGATACTGAGCTAGTGTTTACATCTTCTCTGAATTGACAGTATATTTGACTGCTTAAGGTAATTCCTTTTTCATCGTGACTAGTAATGGTGCCAGAGAGCACCACAACCTTATCTTGCCAGATAGAGAAATCCTCTTTTATTTTCGCTAAAAACGCATCCGAAGTTCCTGTAAAATCTATTTTTTTAGACTCAATCTTTGCAGGAGGTTGCATAGAGTATTTATATACAGCGAAGACAGCAATGGCAGCTATAACTAAGATCGCTATAACTACTTTACTTTTTTTCGACAAGCTCATAATCGATACTTATAATAATTTTATCGGCAATTTTCTTCTTGACAATATTTGGAATCTTAATCTCAAAATCACCAGGCTCTACAATAAAAGTAGATTGCAATCGGATCTTATCTCCTTCCTTTGAAACTTTCGCTTTTGTTTGTATTTCTTTTTTCACATTCCTTACCGTAAGTGTCCCTTTCAAATCTAATTCTGAGGTTCCAGAAATACTATTGAGATCAAAATTCTCAATCTTCCCTCTGAAGACAGCTTTAGGAAACTTATCTGAGTCCATGTAATTTTCATTGAAATGCTCTTGCATCAATGCAACACGAAATTTAAAAGCACTAATGAATAACTGTGCGGCAATGTCACCGCTTTGTGTTTTTAAGATAACGGTAGTACTATTGTTTTTTGCTTCTACAGGCTCAAAAGCTTTTACAGAGGCTTTAAACTCTGTAAAGCCAGTCCTTGTGAAGTAGGTTTGACCAACTCCGATTTGACTAAGAATCAAACAAAGAATTAAAATGACTTTTTTCATAATGGTTAGTTTTCTAGGTATCCATCTTCTCGCCATTTTGCAATAATTGCACGTTTCTCAACAGACATGAGCTGTCCTTGTGGCATGGGATTAACTTGATCATTAATTCGAGCAATTAAATTCCCATTTTGAGTAGAATTTCGTACTTGCTGGTAGGTTACCAAGCTTAAACCTGCATTAGGATTTACAGCACCGTGACAAGAAAGACAATAATTATCTATGATAGGTTTCACGTCGGTGGTGTACTTTACTGTCTGTGTGATAGGAGTTGGATTTTTCTCTAAAGGTATTTCTGCAGTTGTACATGAGAAAACCATCATGCTGAACAGGAATAAGAGAACGTAGGAGTATTTTTTCATTGTGTAGTTATGAAAGTTATGATTACAATAAAACAGCATTTCTAGGGGCTGAGTGAGGAACGTCTTGAAAACCAAATTACTCATAAGGTCTTCAATAGGAGTAAATTTAGAAATTAATTTTGAATATTAAGACCTGAGATTGTTACTATTTTCTTTTCTTCTATGCCAATATTTATTTTTTTGCTGATGCTTGAAATGTCTCCTGTACTAGGAGCAAAGCTTTTATCTTTATCTGCGATAATGGTCACATAGTAATCACCTGGGTGCAAATAGGAATAAAAGAATTGATTTTCGCCATTAGACAATGTTGGAAAATGTAAGATGGTCTCATAAGCATCTGTATCAGTAGTAAAAAAACCATTGCTATCTGTCAAAGGTTTTTTAGATAGATAAGCCAGCAAAACATCGTTAGCTACATCTGCATTACGCGTTATATTAAGTGTAAGCGACCCTAACCGTGGATGGTCTGAAATTCCTACAGGATCACCTGAAGTAATCGCTAAATCGTAAACCGTTGAATTGGGATCTCCCTGTGCCAAAAAAGTTGCCGAGCGAGGATTCTTCTTTCCAGATGGGATGTAAAGATAATCTTCCCGAAACCCCTGTGAGAAATCCCAAGCAGGAACATTTTGAGGAAATCCGGTTGCTGACGCTGCATTTTGAGATAATTCCAAATCTCTTTTCTTTCCTCTAAAAGTCATATGTCTAGAAGGAATAGGATTTAAACCTAAGCGACTTGTATAGGCATTGAAGTAGAGGCTGTCATTCTTAAAGCGTAGCTCAAAGAACATTACTCCTTTTCCTCCTTTTGCATCTACAAATCGGAAATATTTTTCAGAATTAGAAATAGTACGAATGCTGTCCATTACAAAATAACTCGTTCTATAAATACCATTTAACAAACCTCCATTTCTTGCCATAATGGTTCGCGTATTTTTATAGTCTGTCACAAAAAAAGAGGTCAGTAGATTTCCATTTGTACCATTTTCATGAATTCCATGGATGTGAGAAGGAGAAATGGCACGATAATCAAAAGCAAACCAAGGATAGTCATCCGCAATTACTAAGTTCCTGCCTACCCAATGCCCTTGCATTTTATCTAGAAAATCGAAACCATCAATGTTAATGTCACTTGGAATTACAGCAGTATTTGGTGAAGGGGAATTGTCAGAACTTGCTCCACCTGTTATATCTCGAATCCCTTCCTCGCAGCTAAAGAAAAACCCTGCAAGAGTACATATGATTAATGTTTGTAGTGTTTTCATAAATCTATTGTTTAATCCAAAGTTCCTTTAAAGGTTTGTTGTGAATGAGTTTAGTGACTTCTAAAGTATCAATGTGAGTTTGCTTGATAATGTATTCCTGATGGGTGATGGTAGCACCAGAACTTGCATCGATGTAAACTCCTTTTTTTTGTTTTATTTCATGCAGAAAAATGTCTTTTTCAGTTCCCGATTCGCGATACGTAAACGTATTGTCATTGTAATAAAGAACTCTTCCAACAATATTGCTTTTGTATTCTTCAATACTGTACAAAGCCTTGTGATAAGGTGTTCTTACTTCCCATACTCCTACCAATTCTGTTGGCTTCTGAGAGCATGAAATCATCAATAGACAAATAGAAAAGAGAAAAAATGTTTTCATAGTGAAAATATTCAAATCAAAGTTGCGTCAAAAGGTGAGGGCAAATTTTGATCTAAATCAAAATCATCGGAAGGACGAAGAATTTTTTTGATTTAAAACAATATCTTTGAATGAAACGAACGATATGAAGCGCTCAACAAAATGGAGAACCATCCTTGGATTGATCTTTATCTATGTAGCCGTTTTTATGAGTTGGGAATGGGCCTGGGGAATCTTATTTCTGTATTGGGTTATTCCCGATATCTTCTCTGGAACCACCTATTTCTTGGAGCCAGTTTCAAAAAAAGTACATCCCAATTTATATTGGGTTATTATTTTTAGCTGGCTGTTGATGGCATTTCTCTCTTTTTCTACATTGTTTATTGAATATAAATAATGTAAGTTCGAGTATTCACGTTAAACATTTTTTGACCTATGTCAAACACGATGATGAAGAATTCTGAGACCTTTGCATCATAAAGTACAAATTATGAGTCGAATAAGATTATTGAGTTACAGGATCGTTATTTTAATCGTAGTTGTTGGTTTTCCACATTGGGCGAATGCCAACTTTATGTTAGAGGTTCCAGATGACCAATTGGTAGAATCTCTTTTTTACATGTTCAACGATTTGAGTTTGGTATACATTATCATTCCTTTTTTTGCCATAGAATTGATTCGTTATGTCGTATTAAAAAGACTTAACAAAGATCTTGTTTTAGACTCTATAGCAAATGTGATTACATTTTTCTTTTTCATAGCAATAGAATACATCTTGGGAATTTTGCTGGTTACAAAACTATATACCTATGCTTCCTATTACAGTCTTTTACCCGGGTTACCCATCAATTGGGTGACGATTGTTAGCTGTATTGTGTTGGCAGATTTTTTATACTATTGGGAACATAGATTAATGCATAGAATTGGGGTAGGTTGGGCTACGCATACGGTGCATCATAGTTCTCCGCATTTTAATATGTCTGTGGCTTATAGGTTTGGACCTTTGGATTCGGTTTTTCCATTGTTCTTTTCTGTTCCAGCAGTATTATTGGGGTTTAATCCATTCCTTTTATTAGCGAGTGAAATCTTTGTACAGGTTTTCCAAACATTATTACACACAGAGATCATTGGAAAGTTTCCAAGACCTATTGAATACATCTTCAACACACCATCTCACCACAGAGTTCACCATGGATCGAATAGACAGTACTGGGATAAAAATTATGGAGGGATTTTTATCATATGGGATCGAATTTTAGGAACTTTTGAACCCGAAAAAGAAACTGTTGTTTACGGAATATCAGAACCACTGCAGAGTGTAAATCCGTTAAAAGTATTCTTCCATGGTTTGACTAGACTTGCCTCAAAAATGGGAAAGGTGCAAGGAGTGAGAAATAAATTATTGGTATTGGTAAAACCACCAGACTGGATGCCTAAAATGAATGAGAAATCATGAGGAATGAATTTATATGGGCTGATTTATCGAGTTACCAGCCTCAAAAAATAAAACACTTTTACGAAGCTATCTTTGATTGGAAGTATTATGAATCGTACAATTACCTGACAGCTTACAAGGGGAATAAAGAAGTTGTTGGATTGTATGAAACTCCACCAAAATTTCAAGTAATGAAAATGCCTTCATTTTGGATGTCATACATTCAGGTAAGCGATGTTCAAGAAACAGTAAAAAAGGCAAGGGAGTTAGGAGGAATTATTGAACTAACAGATTTAGAAAACCCTATCGGCGGTATGGCATTGATAAGAGATGCATTGGGTGCAGGTTTTACAGTATACGAAGGAAACTATTTGAGAGCTCGAACAAAATCAGAACCGTCAACTTTAATTGATAATGAACTTCAAGTTTCAGATCTTCAAAAAGCAGCGAAGTTCTATGAACAATTATTTGACTGGTCTTATAGATGGAATGATAATGCCTCTCTGGATGTCCATTGCAGAGCCTCTGGAAATTACATTGCTAAAATGAATGAGTTGAATAATTTTGTGAAAGGAAAATACGAATATTGGGTTTGCACCTTTGGGGTTTCGGATTTAAAAGCTTCTATTTCGAAAATCAGAGAACGCGGAGGAAGAATTATGTTCGATGAGGGAAATCGCTTTTTATGTTCGGATGGGTCCGAAGCATTCTTTTATATTCAACAGGTATAATTAAAATTGAATTTCGGCACGTACTTTCTTACCCTTTCTATCGATGGTGACTTTGGCTTTGTCTCCTTTGTCGAAGACAGACAAAGCTCTCATGTAGCTCATCATATCGGTAACAATACTATCGCCTAATTGAATCACTACATCCCCTTTTTGTAAACCAGCCTTTTGCGCAGGTTTTCCTTCTGAAATACCGTCAATACGCATGCCTTTCCCATCGTACAAATAATCTGGAATGACACCCAAACCAACTTTAAATCGTGGAGCACTTTCACTCTCATTTTTGGTTCTTCTAAATGCTAATTTCCCATTATCATCCAAGTCGGTAATGACATCAAAAATGTAAGAGGAAATCTTTTCCATTCCTTCATAATTTAGCTTATCAGAATCGTCGCTAGGTTTGTGATAATCTGAATGCTGACCAGTGAAAAAATGGAGTACGGGAATATCTGCTAGATAAAAACTCGTGTAGTCACTTGGTCCTAATCCAGATTCATTCTCAATCAATTTAAATTTGTTGTTGTGAGCTTTCAAAACTTGCTTAAACATAGGAGAAGTTCCTGTTCCATAAACCGCCAACGTACTGTCTTGCTTTAAGCGTCCTACCATGTCCATATTAATCATGTAGTTAGTAGCCTTGGTATCAATGGTAGGGTTTTTTACAAAATAATTTGATCCTAATAATCCCATTTCTTCTCCAGAGAAAGCCATAAATAGATAATTGTTATGGATGTTTTTATTTCTCAGTTTTCTAGCCAAATCTAACATCACAGCAGTTCCGCTGGCATTGTCATCAGCACCATTGTGTATTGCTTTGATGGAATCTCTGTACAAAGATCCCTCTCCTCCGTATCCTAAATGATCATAATGAGCTCCAATCACTATGGTATTTGTGGCACTATTATCAATATACCCAATCACATTTCTTCCAGTAATGGTTCCGTCCTGATTCTTTGTAAACTCAACCTCTTTATGTGGGTCAGTTTTTGGAAGAAAAGAAAACTCTTGATAGAAACCATTTGTGCCTTTCGGACTCAAACCCATCTCTTTCATTCGATCAGCAATGTATTCAGCTGCTTTTTTTTCGCCTTCAGTCCCAGTTTGCCTCCCTTCCAGAGCATCATCAGCTAGAAAAATGACATCATTTTTGATGCTACTTTGATCGTTGGGTTTGTTTTGACAAGAGAAAAAAGTAAAAGCAGCTAAAAAGAATAGAAACTGACGAGTTTTCATGGGATTAAATATATTATTTTTGGGCAAAAATAGTGATTATAATAAATGCAAAAATGTACGGAATGAAATTTAAAATGGGATTCGTATTGCTACTAGTTTTTGTAGCTTTTGGGTGTAAAAATGAGACTACTAAAAAAACGGAGAAAAAGAAAGAGTTAGTCGCTGGAAAGGATTCTTTGATCTACCCTGAAGAAGTTCATTTTAAGAACATTCGCCAAATTACTTTTGGTGGAGATAATGCAGAAGCTTACTGGAGTTTCGATGACAAACAATTGATTTTCCAATCGAACAACACCAACTGGAATGTGGGTTGTGATCAGATGTTTTTGATGAATGTTCAAGAGAGTTTTAAAGAGAAAATGCCTCCGATGATCAGTACAGGAAAAGGGCGTACGACTTGCGCTTATTTTCTGCCGGATAACAAACATTTTGTCTACGGTTCTACACATTTAGGAGGAGATGAGTGTCCTCCAGCTCCTTTGCGTAAGAATGGGAAATATGTGTGGCCTATCTATGAAACGTATGACATTTTTGTAGCAGATTTAGAAGGAAACATCACTGGTCAATTAACCAATGAACCAGGCTATGATGCAGAAGCAACCGTATCGCCCAAAGGAGACAAAATTGTATTTACTTCTATGAGAAGCGGTGACCTAGAATTGTATACGATGAATATAGACGGATCAGATGTAAATCAAATCACAAATGAATTGGGATACGATGGAGGTGCTTTCTTTTCGCCAGATGGTACGAAATTAATCTTCCGTTCGTCACGTCCAAAAACAGATGAGGAAATCAAAAATTACAAAGATTTATTAGCACAAGGATTGGTTGAGCCTACTGAAATGGAATTATATATTTGTAATGCAGATGGTTCAGATTTGCGTCAACTAACCGATTTAGGGAATGCCAACTGGAGCCCGTTTTTTCATCCATCAGGAGAAAAGATCTTGTTTTCTTCCAACTTTGAAGCTGAGCGAGGATTTCCTTTTAACTTGTATATGATTGACATTGACGGAAAGAATTTGAAACGAATTACACATGGTGAAACATTTGATGCGTTTCCTGTATTTTCTAATGATGGAAAATGGCTTGCTTTTTCCTCAAATCGGAATAATGGTGGTGGAAGAGACACCAATTTATTTATCGCCGAGTGGCAAGAGTAGTTTAATGATTCAATGTAACAATGTGTCAATTTGAAAATTTGACAATGTATCAATGAGTGTTATTCTGTGAAGTTGCCACCCCGAGGGTATCACACTGAGCTTGACGAAGAGGAAGCGACGTGAGAATCTCATTTAACGTGATAAAAGTATTTTGTCAACTTTGCTGCTTTGAAACTAGTCAACTTTGCGACTCAAAAGCTATATTTGCAGTCTTAAATTAATGTAACATACATGAAGAATATTAGAAACTTTTGCATCATCGCGCACATCGATCATGGAAAAAGTACCTTGGCAGATAGATTGTTAGATTATACAGGTTCTGTAACGGAACGTGAAAAACAAGATCAACTATTGGACAATATGGATTTGGAGCGAGAGCGTGGAATTACCATCAAATCGCACGCCATCCAAATGGAGTATGTTCATGAAGGACAAGAGTACATTCTAAACCTTATCGATACGCCAGGTCACGTAGATTTCTCGTATGAAGTGTCTCGTTCTATCGCTGCTTGCGAGGGAGCACTTTTAATCGTTGATGCTGCTCAAAGCATACAAGCGCAAACCATCTCCAATCTGTATTTGGCATTAGAGAATGACTTGGAAATTATTCCAGTATTGAACAAGGTTGATTTGCCTTCAGCAAATCCAGAAGAGGTGACAGACGATATTGTTGATTTGTTAGGTTGTAGCCCAGAAGAAGTCATTCCTGCGAGTGGGAAAACGGGTTTTGGGGTTGATAATATTTTAGAAGCGATTATTGAAAGAATTCCTGCCCCAGAAGGAAGCCCTGAAGCCCCTTTGAAGGCATTGATTTTCGATTCTGTTTACAATTCTTACCGAGGAATTGAGACCTACTTTAGAGTAATTGATGGTTCTATTAAAAAGAATCAGCAAATAAAGTTCATGGCTACGGGAAAGGAGTATGGAGCAGATGAAGTTGGAACTTTAAAGCTAGAGCAAGTTGTTAAAAAAGAAATTAAAACAGGTGATGTAGGGTATTTAATCACTGGAATTAAAACCGCAAAAGAAGTAAAGGTAGGAGATACAATTACGGATGCAAAGGAGCCGACATCAGATATTATTGAAGGTTTTGAAGATGTAAAGCCAATGGTATTTGCAGGAATTTATCCTGTTGATACAGAGGATTACGAAGAGCTAAGAGCTTCTATGGAGAAGTTACAATTGAACGATGCCTCGTTGGTTTTTCAACCAGAAAGTTCGGCAGCTTTAGGTTTTGGTTTTCGATGTGGATTCTTAGGAATGCTACATATGGAAATCATCCAAGAGCGTTTGGAGCGTGAGTTTAACATGACAGTAATCACTACAGTTCCCAACGTATCGTATCATGCATATACCAAAAAAGAACCAGACGATATTATCATTGTGAACAATCCTTCTGATTTACCAGATCCTTCAAAGTTGGATCGAGTAGAAGAACCGTTTATCAAAGCTTCTATCATAACCAAATCAGATTTTGTAGGTCAGGTAATGAGTTTGTGTATTGAAAAGCGAGGACAGATTATAAATCAGACTTATTTGACACCTCAAAGGGTTGAATTGATCTTTGACATGCCTCTTGCAGAGATTGTTTTCGATTTCTACGATCGCCTAAAGACTGTTTCCAAAGGGTATGCTTCATTCGATTACCATCCGATTGGCATGAAAAAATCGACATTAGTTCGTGTGGATATGCTCTTAAATGGACAGCCTGTAGATGCACTCTCTGCATTGCTACACGCTGATAATGCGTATTCCATTGGAAAGCGAATTTGTGAAAAGTTAAAAGAATTGATTCCTAGACAGCAATTCGACATTCCTATTCAAGCGGCTATTGGAGCAAAAATTATTGCTAGAGAAACTGTAAAGGCTTTACGTAAAGATGTAACAGCAAAATGTTATGGAGGTGATATTTCTCGTAAGCGTAAGCTGTTGGAAAAGCAGAAGAAAGGTAAAAAGCGTATGCGTCAGGTTGGAAATGTTGAGATTCCACAACAAGCGTTTATGGCTGTGTTGAAGCTGAACGACTAGCGTCGTTTGCTTTTAGCTGTTGGCTTTAAGCAAGGTTTAATATAATTTTTAAGGTACAATGGAGGCTTCAAATATTATTGCACTTATACTTGGAGGAATAGGTTTTGTAATATCTATAATTGGCCTTATTGTAAGCCCCGCTCTAAATTTAAAATCTAAAAGATTAGAGAAAAGGCTTGAAAATCGCTTCCAATTATTTCATAAGATATTAGAATTATGGGAATGTTCTCATAAAGAGAAAATTGAAGACAAAGAGTTTAAGTTATTACTTAAAGATATTAATAAGTTTATTCAATTATATGGCTATAACTCTGAAATAAAATTATTTAAAAGAGTTGTCAAGGATTATAATCATTTGGTAGAGAACCATACTGAAGAAAATAGACAAAAACTCATAGAAACTTTTAATAAATTTTTCTCGTACTCATTTAATCAATACAGAGAAGAAATAGCTCTTGATAAGTTGGAAGATTAAGATTGTAAACATATTTACAAACTATTTGCTCCTAATTGATTATTGATAACTGACAACTGTTAATTGAAGATTATTGGTATTGTCATTCCGACAGAGTGAAACGACGAGGAATCTCAGATTTCTCAATCGATTCTTTGAATCTCATTTCGAAATGACATATTGATCACTGTTCATTGATCACTGAAAATCAATATTTTTCCCTAAGAACTTCCTTTTTCTTTTTTGGTTTTTGTGCTTTCTGACTCCCCGGAAAGACTAAATCTGTACTGGAAAAAGTAGTCCCAAAAGTAATGTTGGCACTGTAAACTTGTTTCACGGCATCTTTGACTTGTGCTTCTGTCAATTCTTTCAGAGGATGGATAAAAACTGACCATAAAATATCATCAGCAACGGCATACTTCACATCTAGAGCTGTATGAAAATTAGCAACCAACGCAGCACTTTTTAACTTTTCATCCAGTCGCTTTGCTTCTGTAATAGGTGATATGATTCGCATGCGGTTGTGTTTGGTGTCGGTAACACACATAAAAATGGTTTCTTTGATTTTAAATTGCCATTGACCGTTTTGCCCTTGAATAGAATCGGCTATATTCTCAAGAATCTCTCCTATTTTTTTATTATTCATATTTTGGGAAAAGCCTAGTTGAAAAGCAAAAAACAATAAAAAGGAACAGGCTAATTTTTTCATCTGAAGAATTTTTGAATCAATAATTTAGACGAAACTTTTCATGATTCTTACATGGATTCATTAGCTATTTTGTAAAGAATAACATTTGCATAGGATAAGGGAAGGTTTTCTGTATCAATAATCTTTCCTTGAATGCTGTGTTGCGCATAGGAAGAGAACATTGTAAATAGTAAGAGTGTAATAGTAATGAAAGATCTCACGTGATTAATTTTTTGACAAATGTGGTTGATTGTTCATTTCAGACAAATGTGTTTCGGACGAATTGGGTTAAAATTCCTTCGAATTCAGTTTGTCTTTCTACAAACGAATAGACGCAGATCTGAAAAAAAGGTTGTCTTCGTAAACTACCTTGATGCAAACAAACGAGTCATAAGTAAGAAAAAGAGATTTGATTTCTTGAAATATTGACTTATACGATCCTTATGGTAGCGACAATGAAAAAAGCCGCTGTGAAAGCGGCTTGTATTTGATCTAATATGAGAGGTTTAATCTCTACTTCCAAGGACTTGTAATCCCCAATAGAGGAGCATGGCTAAGGACCCTAATGCAGCTACTAGATAGGTTCTCGCTGCCCATTTTAACGCATCCTTAGAACCTTCAAATTCTTGTTGACTCACCATGTTTTTATTTTTTAACCAAGCCAATGCCCTGTTGCTTGCATCGTACTCAACGGGTAAAGTAATAAAACTGAATACAGTTGCTAAAGCCATAAAAACAAGACCAATAATAGCGATGTTAAAGCCTATACCAGACTGACTGGCAGCACCGAGAACCAAACCTCCAATCACCAACCATTGAGAAAACCTTGAGGAGATACTTACAACAGGAACTAATTGAGAACGCATGGTTAACCATTGATAGGCTTTCGCATGCTGAACAGCGTGACCAACTTCATGAGCAGCAACTGCCGCTGCAGCTGCATTTCTCTGATTGTAAACTCCCGCACTCAGATTTACGGTCTTATTCTTTGGATTGTAATGATCTGTGAGCATTCCAGGAGTTGAGATAACTTTTACATCAAAAATCCCATGGTCTGCAAGCATTTTTTCAGCGATCTCTGCACCACTCATGCCATTTCGTAAATGTACTTGAGAATATTTTTTAAACTTACTTTTTAATGTATTGCTTACTGCCCAACTAAAAAGGGTTATTCCTCCAAGAATTAATAAATATAAAGGATCAAATATCATTGTATGTGTTTTAAATTGTTTTTCAGTTTTTGTTTGATATTTTTACATCACAAAGTATTCCAATTGATTTATTCAGTAATTAAATGACAAAATGGCAATTCAACGAAATATTTTATTGATCTATACAGGAGGAACGATTGGAATGGTAAAAGATTATGAAACCAATGCATTAAGAGCCTTTGATTTTCGTCAAATACTAGAGAATATTCCTGAACTTAAGCATTTAGATTGCCATATCGACTCCTATTCTTTTGAAAGCCCAATTGATTCGTCAAACATGAATACCTTCTATTTTGTTCAGATTGCTGAGGTGATCGAAAAAAGGTATAACGAGTATGATGGATTTGTAGTCTTAACAGGTTCAGATACCATGTCTTATACTTCATCTATGATTAGTTTCATGCTGGAAAATCTGAGTAAACCTGTGATTTTTACAGGATCTCAATTGCCAATAGGTTATCTAAGAACTGATGCTAAAGAGAATTTAATTACTTCCATTGAAATTGCAAGTGCTTATGAAGATGATGAACCGATCGTTAGTGAAGTTTGCCTGTATTTTGAATACAAATTATACAGAGCAAATAGAACAACAAAACTAAGCGCAGAGCAGTTTGAAGCCTTTGCTTCTATGAACTATCCACCGCTAGTTGAGAGTGGTGTTCATCTACACTTTAATAAGTCTTTACTACTAAAGTCTAAAGAATCGGATTTAATCGTTCGTAAAAAATTAGTTACTGACATTGCAATCTTAAAGCTCTTCCCTGGTATCTCAAAGAATGTTGTTGAGAGTATTTTAAGTACACCAGATTTAAAAGGGGTGATCTTAGAAACTTATGGGGCAGGGAATGCACTGACAGAAGAATGGTTTATCAACCTGCTTTCTGAAGCTATACAATCAGGAGTTCATATTGTAAATATCACTCAATGTGTAGGAGGGTCCGTTATTATGGGACATTATGAAACGAGTACTAGATTAAAATATATTGGTGTGATTGATGGAAGAGATATGACAACAGAATCAGCAGTAGCCAAACTCATGTATCTGCTTGGAGTGGGATTAGAAAAAGAGGAATTTGTGTATTATTTTCAGAAATCGTTACGAGGAGAAATCTCAAATCAATAGGGATTTTGTTAAATCTTTTGAATTTTTAACAATCTTCTCCAAATAGCCTTTAAATTTTTTTAACAAACCAACTATTTTTTGTTACTTGCTGACCGCAAACGAACGAAAATCTATTATTAACATCGGTTTAGTTAAGGATAGAGAGTCGTTTTGTTGTGCTTATATTAACATTTTTTAACCCGTTAACTATTAAAAATTAATTATAACAACGATGAAAAAAGTAGTAAATGTCCTATCAATTACAGGATTTATGTTTTTTGGAGCTATTCAGTCCGTTTCTGCACAGGAAGCTGAGCAAACTTTTCACCAAATATTAAAACAACGTTTTATTGAAGGAGGTCCTTCTTTTATGGGGATTGTATTGGTAGCTTTAATTTTAGGTTTAGCGATTGCTATTGAAAGAATTATTTACTTGAACATGGCAACTACAAACACTAAGAAATTAGTAGCAAGCGTAGACGATGCTTTAAGTTCAGGTGGTGTTGAAGCAGCTAAAGAAGTATGTAGAAACTCAAAGGGGCCTGTAGCTTCTATTTTCTATCAAGGATTAGATAGAGTTGATGAAGGTATCGAGGCAGCTGAGAAAGCTGTAATTGGATATGGAGGAGTACAGATGGGATTATTAGAGAAAAACATCTCTTGGTTATCTTTATTCATTGCATTAGCACCGATGTTAGGTTTCATGGGAACTGTAATTGGTATGATTGATGCATTTGATAAGATTGCTGTAGCAAACGATATTTCGCCAGCAGTAGTAGCAGATGGTATTAAAGTAGCCTTATTAACAACTGTATTTGGTTTGATTGTTGCAATTATCCTACAAATTTTCTACAACTACATCGTATCTAAAGTAGATAGCATCGTAAACAACATGGAAGATGCATCGATCACTTTAATTGACCTTTTAGTGAAATATAAAAAATAAGAAGCTTTATGAATAATAATAAATTATCAAAGCTGCTCACCATAGTAGCTGTCATTATTGCTCTTATAGCTGCATTCTTCTATATTCGAGTTTTGATGACTGGTGATGAAGCTTTTAAATTAAAAGATGCTGCAGATCCCGAAGCGGTAAGAAACTTGCAGAATACAATCATTTCTCCATTTGTATGGGTAACCACGATTGTATTGATCATTACAATTGTAGCTGCATTGTTTTCATCTATCTCAAGCTTAGTTAAGAAACCAGAGCAATTAAAGAAGACATTTTTAAGCATTGCTGTACTAGGTGTTTTATTGTTGATTTCATACTTCATGCACGATGCAACAGAAGTGTTAGATGCAAACGGTAAACTCTTAAAAGGAGGTGCTGCTGGTGAAACATCTAATGTTTGGTCAAGTACTGGAATTTGGTACGTTGTAATACTAGGAGGAATAGGCTTGGCACTATTCTTGGTAGATATGGTAAAAAGCATAGTTAAATCCTAATTATATGGCTAGAAGAGATATACCAGAAATTAATGCAGGATCGATGGCTGACATCGCTTTCTTGCTATTGATTTTCTTCTTAGTAACTACTACACTGAATGTAGATTCAGGTGTATCTAAGAAGTTATCCCAAAAGCCACCACCAGATTTTGTACCTCCAAAGATCAAGCAAAAAAACATCTTTGAGGTGAACATCAATAGAAATAATGAACTTCTTGTAGAAGGAGAGCGTATGGAGTTGAAAGACTTACAAGAAGCTGCGATTAAGTTTATTGATAATGGTGGAGGAGTTGGAAAACCAAATGAAGATGGAACTCCAGGTAATCCATGTGATTACTGTCAAGGGGAGAGAAGTGAAACCTCATCAGATCATCCTAATAAAGCCGTTATCTCTGTTCAGAGTGATAGAGGTACAGAATATGGAACTTATGTAGCCGTACAGGATGAATTATTGAAAGCGTATACTGTTTTAAGAAACCGTTTAGCAAAAGAGCGTTATGGAATGCTTTATACTGAACTAGAAAAGGCATATAAAGACAGTCAACGCCAAGATGAGAGTATCAAGAAAAAAGTTGATGATATCAAAAAATCGTATCCTCAAATTATTTCAGATGCGGAACCTACATCTGCAAACTAATATTTAAAACTACAGACAATGTCAAAGTTTAAAAAGAAGAAAAAAGGGGTGCCAGCGGTAAATACGGCTGCTTTACCAGATATTGTTTTTATGTTATTATTCTTTTTCATGGTAACAACTACGATGAGAGAGACATCACTTCAAATTGAAGCACCAAGATTACCAAGTGCTGCTGAAGTGAAAAAATTAGAGCATAAGAGCTTAGTAATTACAATTTATGTAGGTAAAGCAAAAGACCCTAAATATGGTGTGGGATACAATCAAGTGCAATTAAATGATAAGATCGCTTCAGCAGATGATGTGCCAGCATTTATTATCAATGCACAATCTAAAGTATCAGAGGCAGAAGTGCCATTTATGACCACTTCTATCAAAGCAGACAAAGAATCTAGTGTGGGAGTTATCTCTGACATTAAATTGAAATTAAGAGATGTAAACGCCCTTAAATTGAGTTTGTCCGCAACACCGGGTGATAATTAATTACACATCGAAATGTTATAGAAAAAGCTTCTTATTTAAGAAGCTTTTTTCTTTTTAAACAATATTCAAGATACTTTCAAAGTTGTATTTTTAGTGTATGAAACGGATTTTCATTTTTTTATGTTTTTCTTTTCTTTCTGCTCATGTTTGGAGCCAAAAAGACTCTCTTCAGATTGGAGATAAATACTCAGAAGATCAGTTATACATTAGCATTACTTACAACCAGTTATTTTCGCAGCCAAGTCAGGTGAAGGGAAGTGGTTTTTCCTATGGGCTTTCTTCTGGTTTTATGAGAGATATTTCTTTCAACAAAGAAGGAACACTTGCTTTAGGACTGGGTGTTGGTTATGGATATGATTCCTTTAACCATGGGTTGAAAGTATCTAGAGTAAATAATGAAGTTACTTTTGAAGTAGACAATTCACTGACTTCAAACAAACTATCCATTCATAGTCTGGAGTTTCCTCTTGAGCTACGTTGGAGGGACTCTTCGGTAAATAAATATAAATTTTGGAGAATTTATGCAGGGCTTAAAGTAAGTTACAATTTTTCCAACACATTTACTTTCAATAACGGGACACAGGATTTTAATTTTAGGAATGTATCTCGATTTAACAAATGGCAATATGGGCTAACAATGGCTGCAGGATTTGATGCATTTACCGCACATCTATATTATGGACTGACGCCTATTTTGAAAGATACTTCTATCGGAACTTCAAATATTGAAACGAAAATCATTCGTATTGGCTTAGTTTTCTATTTACTGTAGAAAAAGAAACAAAAGTACTTGACTTAGTAGCCCCATAGAGAAACCTGCAAATAATTCTTTAGGTGTATGAGCTTTTAGATGTAGTCTAGAACTAGCTACTAGTCCAGAGATAAGAAATAAGATCATGATAACTGGAAGCAGTGGAAGATAGTATAGATTAGATATTGCCAGAAAAAAGCCAATAGCATTTCCAAAAGATACTAGATGAAGGCTAGACTTTACTTTGAAAGCAAAGAGAACATAGATTCCAAATAAGCTAAAAGAGGTCCCATAAAATAGAAAACCAAGGTTTCTAATGGCAGGAACTTGAGCGATAAAATTTCCTAAAAGATAAAATAGAACAATCATAAAAAGAACAGGAAATCGCCTTTCTTTAATCGTTTTTACCTGAAAACTCTGAATAAGCCCCAAAGCTTTTAGTAAAATCAATAGCAGCAATGGAATGATATAGGTGATAATGAAGATAAGTCCCAATAAAATTAATCGCTGATCTTCATTTGTAGATTGCGAAACAAAGATAAAATAGAGAAGAACACCAATTGTTGGAACGACAATAGGATGGAAGATGGTAGATATTATCTTATGAAATCGCATTAGATTTCTTTTCTTAATCTGGCAACAGGAATGTCTAACTGCTCTCTATACTTAGCAACAGTTCTTCTTGCTATTGGATACCCTTTTTCTTTTAAAAGTTTCGATAGCTTTTCATCTGTCAGGGGTTTTCTTTTGTCTTCTTCACCGATAACTGTCTCCAAAATCTTCTTGATTTCCCTTGTAGATACATCCTCACCTTGGTCATTTTTCATAGACTCAGAGAAAAACTCTTTGATTAATTTGGTGCCATACGGAGTAGAAACATATTTGCTATTAGCTACTCTTGAGACTGTAGAGACATCCATGTTAATTTCATCGGCAATGTCCTTTAAGATCATAGGTCTTAGCCTTCTTTCATCTCCTGTTAAAAAGTAATCGTATTGATAATGCATAATCGCATTCATGGTAACTAGAAGAGTTTGTTGCCTTTGCTTAATGGCATCGATAAACCATTTCGCTGCATCTAATTTTTGCTTTATAAAAAGCACAGCATCTTTCTGAGATTTACTCTTCTTATTAGATTCTTGATAACTTTTAAGCATGTTGTTATATTCTTTAGAAACATGCAATTCAGGAGCGTTTCTGGCATTCAATGTTAGGTCGAGTTCGCCATCAAGAATTCGAATGGTAAAGTCAGGAACAATTTGTTCAGCAACCTTATTATTTCCAGCATAAGAACTCCCTGGTTTTGGATTCAGTTTTGAGATTTCTGCTATTACTTCTTTCAGTATCTCCTCAGTAATATCGAACTTCTCAAGAAGCTTTTTGTAGTGCTTTTTCACAAAGTGATCAAAAGCATTTTCCAAGATTTCGATGGCTAAATTTCTGGTAACATCTTCTTTTTTTGCTTTTAGCTGTATCACCAAACACTCTTTTAAATCTCTTGCTCCAACTCCAATGGGATCTAATGTATGTACAACTCTTGTAAGCAAAGATTCTACCTTCTCTTCGGTAGTAAAAACATTTTGTGTAAAAGCTAAATCATCGACAAGATCAATAATTTCTCTTCTTATATATCCACTATCGTCAATGCTGCCCACCAAGAACTCAGCAATCAAACGTTCTTCTTCATTGATTCTGAATGTATTCAATTGATTTTTTAAGGATTGATGGAACGTGGTACCTGCAGCATAGGGAACATGTTTTTCATCATCATCGGAAGAGTAGTTATTGGCTTGTGTTTTGTAATTTGGAATTTCATCATCACTCAAATACTCGTCAATATTGATGTCATCCGTATCAATTTTTTCAGTACCATCGTCATCAAAATCACTCGACAAACTATCTTCAAAATTATCAGACTCTTCTTTTCCGGTATCTAATGCAGGGTTTTCTTCAATTTCTTGCTTTAAACGCTCTTCAAAAGCCTGAGTAGGCAACTGAATCAACTTCATTAATTGAATCTGTTGAGGAGATAACTTTTGTAAAAGTCTTTGTTGTAAACTTTGTTTGAGCATATGACTAAATATACAAAAAGCTACCTAAGATTAAAACTCAGCATTTTGAGGTGTTCTTGGAAAAGGAATTACGTCTCTGATATTATTCATGCCTGTAGCAAATTGAACCAAGCGCTCAAACCCTAAACCGAACCCAGAGTGAACCGCAGTTCCATACTTACGCAAATCCAAATACCACCAGAGCTCTTTTTCATCGATACCCATGGTTTCAATTTTTTCTTTTAAAACATCTAAGCGTTCTTCTCTCTGACTTCCCCCAACAATTTCTCCAATTCCAGGGAATAAGACATCCATGGCACGCACAGTCTTTCCATCTTCATTCAAGCGCATATAGAACGCTTTGATAGAAGCGGGGTAATCAAATAAGATTACCGGGCATTTAAAATGCTTTTCTACTAAAAATCGCTCATGTTCCGATTGCAAATCAGCTCCCCATTCATTGATAGGGAATTGGAACTTCTTCTTTTTGTTAGGCTTGGAGTTTCTTAAAATATCAATAGCCTCGGTATAACTCACTCTTTTGAAATTGTTATCCACGACAAAGTGTAGTTTTTCTAACAAGCTCATTTCACTGCGCTCTGCCTGAGGCTTCGATTTTTCTTCTTGTGTCAAACGCTGATCTAAGAATGCTAAATCGTCTTTGCAGTTTTCTAAAACATAAGATAACACAGATTTGATAAAGTCTTCAGATAAATCCATGTTACCATCCAAATCCATAAAAGCGACCTCTGGTTCAATCATCCAGAATTCTGCCAAGTGACGTGTTGTATTCGAGTTTTCAGCTCTAAATGTAGGGCCGAATGTATAGACCTTTCCTAATGCCATGGCATAGGTTTCTGCTTCTAACTGACCAGATACCGTTAAATTGGTTTCTTTCCCAAAGAAATCTTGTGAAAAATCAACTTTCCCATCTTCTGTTAAAGGAGCTTCATTAGGTTCAAAAGTACTCACACGAAACATTTCTCCAGCTCCTTCTGCATCGGATCCAGTGATGATTGGAGTATTCACATAGTTAAACCCATTCTCTTGGAAATATTTATGTACAGCAAAAGAAAGCGCAGAGCGAACTCTCATCACAGCACTAAAGGTATTTGTTCTCACACGCAAATGAGCATTTTCACGTAAGAACTCTAAAGTGTGTCTTTTTGGTTGTATCGGATATTCGTCTGGGTTAGAGTCGCCTAAAATTTCGATTTCCAAAACTTGAATTTCAACTTTTTGCCCTCTACCTTGACTTTCAACCAGTGTCCCTTTAATGCTAACAGCTGCTCCAGTACTGATTCTTTTCAAAACAGCTTCATCTGTATTTTCGAAATCTACAACACATTGAATATTATTGATAGTAGAACCGTCATTTAAAGCAATAAAACGATTGCTTCTGAATGTTCTTACCCATCCTTTAACAGCTACTTCCTGTAAAAATAAACTCGATTGTAATAAATCAGATACACTACTAACTTTCATTTTTCTCAATATTGATTTTTGAAATTCCTTGTAAAGAAAGGCACAAAGATACTTTTTTGAGGTAAAATGGGCAATGAAAAGAGGCTTTTAAAAATATTGTAAATTGAGATTTCTAATCAAACGTATTTATCAGATGAATAGTGAAATTGTATTGAGGCAGCTAAAAGACGACTTAACTGGTAAGGATGCTTACAGAGGAATTACACTAACCTATGCTTGGCTTGCGAATCAGTTTGGTCATTTTGCTTTGGGCTTCATTCCTGCAATGTTGTTGTGTGAGAGTTTACGAGGAGAGATAATCAGTAATGCTCCTATATTTTCTGCCTTTATGATTTCTGTTTTTTGGATTCTATTTGAAATGGTAAATTTCTTAGGTCCATTACTTTTGCAAACCAAGCCTAAAAAAGTCTTTCCTTTTTTTAAACCCAAAAATAAATACACTTTTGCTCCAAGGTGGGTTAATTTGGGCTTAGACACATTTACGGATATTTGCTTTTTCTGCATTGGTGCTTTTACCTACAGTTTGCTTGTCAAATACTCCAACTTTAATTTAATCCTGATCATAGGATTTTTAGCCATTATTATCAAGCCTTGTAATTATTGGTTTAAGACAAGATTGTATCAGTTAAATGCTCGTTACCCTTTTCAATTTCGCCTAAGTCAGTGGAATTTTAAAATGGAGAGCTCAGAGAAAGAAAAAGTAATTGATTTTATTAAATCTAAAGAGAAAAAACACTTATTGATTTTTGGGAGTTTCCGTAGTGGTAAAACAAGCTTGTCAGTCGGGATTTGTAATGAACTTTCTATAAAACACAAAACTTGTTTTTACACAAATGCGATGAAACTTTATGGAGAGTTCTACAGTCAAACGAAAAGCCCCTCAAAAAACTTGTGGCATTGGAAAGAAGCTGATTACATGATTATAGATGACATCAATCCAGGGTGTCCTATAGATGAAGAAATTGTCACTGCGAATCAATTTCTAAAATATATAGATAGAGGAAAAGAAATTGATGTAGAAAATCGGTCTCAATTAAAAAACAAAAGTGTGATTTGGGTCTTGGGAAATGGAGCAGAAAGTATAAAGGGATCGTGGAAAAAGATGTTAATAGAGATAGGAGTGGATAAACAAAATATTTCTGTAATAGAACTGAGCGAAAGTTTTTGCTAGTTACAAAATATGATTTTCATAAGCAAAGCTAATCAGATGCGGTAGGCTTCGAACGTGAAATCTTTTATACAACGGGATAATTCTCTTTTCTACCGCAGACTGACTAATCCCAAGTTTGTTTGCAATTTCTTTGAAAGCAAAACCTTCAGAAGCAAACTTTAGCGCTTCTTTTTCTTTTCGTGAAATCACGTGGTGGCTAAACAACTCTTTGCTTAAGGTTTCCTCAAAACCTGATTTATCAGGGCCATAAGCTGCATACTGCATCACCTTTCCAAAGTGTAATGATTTTACAACATGCGAGGTGCCCATAATTTCTTGAATTCTTCCTTGATGAGATTTTAAAACACCGATCCTAGAAAATAGTGGAATGTGTGAGCCATTCTTATGAATTTTCTCTACTTCTAAAGTAAAGCTGTATTGCTCTAAATCTTCTGTTTTTGTAGCGATGAACTGAAGTGCTTTGTCATTCAATTCATTGGCAAAATTTTGATACCTAGGAGTGGTGATACTAACGATTTTGAGCATAGAAATCTCATCGTCTTTATATCCTAATAGACTTTCCCATCCTTTAGCAAAGAGCATTCTTTTCTCTTTGAATGAATATACATACACAGCTTCACTGTCAAAGTGAGGGATTGTTTTTAAATAATGATTATATACCTTGCTATTTAGATTTGCAGGGGTATCAGTGACAAGAGATTTTGTCAACTCACCATATTTTTCTTTCATACAAAAACGACCATATCCAAAAACCTGTGGAAAGACACAGTTGACTAGCTTTTCTTTAAAAGCTACTTTTGGATTGTTAATACTAATTACCACGCAATTTAATATGCGATTTCGTAAATATATTAAATAATGTATTTAGCAATGGAATCATTTAGCTATTAAATTGTTGAAGCAGCGGTTGAGTTTTTACTCACCGTCTGCTTTTTAAGGGGAAAATTGCTAAAAAGAAAATTGGAGAATGAGAGAGTTTTTAATTCTATCTCCAATTTTTTCATTTTCCATCCTCTTCTTCTCTTGGTATAATTTTTATAGATGGTTCTTTGAAAACCTTTTTATTAGCAATTTTATTCTCAAAAGTTAGTAGCAATGAAGGTAGTAAAAGCAGATTAGAAACCATGGCGAATAAAAGTGTAATAGATACCAAACCTCCCAGTGCAATGGTTCCACCAAAGCTAGAAACGGTAAATACAAGAAATCCAAAAAATAATACAATGGATGTGTAAAACATACTTACACCTGTTTCTCTTAAAGCTGCATAAACAGATTTTCGTATTTTCCAGTTATTTGCAATGAGTTCCTGTCGGTATTTGGCTAAAAAGTGAATGGTGTCGTCTACAGATATACCAAAAGCAATACTAAATACTAAGATTGTAGAGGGTTTAATAGGGATGTCAAAGAACCCCATCAGCCCTGCGGTGATAAGCAAAGGAAGCATGTTGGGAATAATAGAAATGAGAATCATTCTAAAAGACCGGAACATCCATGCCATGAATAATGAAATTAAAACAATGGCTAATGACAAAGAAAAAACTAAGTTGCTAATTAAATAATTGGTTCCCTTAAGAAAAACAAGCGCTTTTCCAGTCATAGATACTTGATAGCGTTCACTTGGAAATCGTTTGTCAATAACTTGTTGAAGACGCTCTTGAATATCATCCATTTTATCAGTTCCGATATCTTTCATGAATGTTGTAATTCTCGCATATCTTCCCGTTGAATCTACGAAATTCTTCAGCATGTTTGCATTTCCATCAGAGTTTTTAGTGTATGCAAAAATATAACTCTGTTCCTGATTCGTGGGTAATTGATAATATTTTGGATTTCCCTTGTAATATGCTTGTTTAGAATATTTTACTAAGTTGGTAATTGATACAGGCTTCGAAAGCTCAGGAAAAGTTTCAATCGTCTCATTAATTTTTTCGATCCTTTTTAAAGTAGACAACTTCATCACTCCTTTTTCCTTTTTAGTGTCTACTAAAATTTCAAGTGGCATAATACCTCCAAATTCTCTTTCAAAAAATTTAATATCCTTGTAAAAAGCTTTTCCTTTAGGCATATCTTCAATCAGACTTCCAGAAACTCTAATTTGATACAATCCGATAATTCCTAGAATAATAACTATTACTGTGGTAATGTAAACAGCTATTCTCTGCTCTCGTACCATTTTCTCCATCCAATTCACTACATTTTCCATCCACTTGCGCTCTAGATGATTTAAATGTTTTGGTTTAGGAGGAGCCATAAAACTGTAGATGATGGGAATAATGAGTAGTGCTAAAATGAAAATACTAATGATATTCAGTGAAGCAAGGATACCAAACTCACGCAGTAGTTGACTTTTTACAAAAACGAATGTAGCAAAACCAGAAGCCGTAGTAATATTGGTCATTAAAGTAGCATTTCCAATTTTGGTAATAACTCTCTGTAAAGCTTTTGCTTGCTGACCATGCTTTTTAATCTCTTGTTGGTACTTATTGATGAGAAATACTGCATTGGGAACTCCAATTACAATAATTAAAGGAGGTATTAAAGCTGTTAAAATAGTAATCTCATAGCCTAACCAACCAATAAATCCAAACGCCCAGATTACCCCAACTGTTACCACTAAAAGAGTTATAAATGTAGCTCTGAAAGATCGAAAAAAGAAAAAGAAAATCAATGCAGTTATCAAAAGAGCCCCGCCTACAAAAAGACTAATTTCATCGACAATATTTTGAGAGTTTAAGGTTCGGATATACGGCATTCCAGATACTCTTACATCTAGATTATTTATCTTTTCAAACTCACTGATCTTAGGGACTAATTGATCAAAAACAAATGTCTTTCGCTTAGGAGTGTTGACGATTTTCTTATCAATATAAATTGCAGTTTGAATGGTCCCAGTTTCTTTGTTATAGAGTAGGTTATCATAAAAAGGAAGGTTTTCAAAAAGCTGTTTTTTTACTGAATAAACCTCTTTTCTAGTGTTGGGAATAGTTTTGTAAAGAGGTTCTAGTGTAAATTTTCGCTTTTTTCTATCGACCTTTAGTTTTTTAACATCAGCAATAGAAACTGTAAAATCGATTCCATCTATAGAGTCAAAAGATTTAGCAAGATCATTCCAGGCATTAAACTTTTCGGGCGTAAATAGGGTAGAGTCCTTAACACCCAGAAGAATTAAATTTCCTTCTTCACCAAAAATATCTAGAAATTGATTGTATTGAATGTTTACTTCGTGGTTTTCGGGTAATAAGTTTGCCTCTGTATATGAAAATCTCATATATTTCATTTGACTTACTAAAAAAGCAGTAAAGGCAGCTATAAAAATGAGTATCAGATATCTATTTCTTAAGATAATGCGTGATACTCTTGACCAAAAATCCATTCTAAATTTTTTTGCAAAGGTAGTTATTTGTACTTATAGAAGGGGATAAAAAAAGAGTGCTTTTTGCACTCTCATTTTTTTGTTTCTGTATTCTAAACAGTCATGATTTCTTGCTCTTTTACAACGAGCATTTCATCTATTTTTTTTACAAAAGAATCTGTTAACTCTTGAATGTCTGTTTCTGTATTTTTTTTAAGATCGTCAGACGCATCTAGTTTTTTTACGTCATTGTTCGCATCTTTTCTAGCATTTCGTACGCCAACTTTTGCATGTTCTGCTTCGGCTTTTGCTTGTTTTGCAAGATTTTTACGTCTTTCTTCAGTTAAAGGAGGAACATTGATAATAATACTTTCTCCATTATTCATGGGATTGAAACCAATATTAGCAATCATAATTGCTTTTTCAATTTCTTGAAGCATCTGCTTTTCCCATGGTTGTACGCTAATTGTTCTAGCATCTGGGGTGTTTACATTAGCAACTTGACTTAATGGAGTCTGAGAACCGTAATACTCAACCATAATATTTGCCAACATTGATGGAGAAGCTTTACCAGCTCTAATACTTCTTAGTTCCTTTACTAAATGATCAATTGCATTTTGCATTTGCTCTTTGGCTGCATCAATAATAAACTCAATTTCCTCATTCATAATTGAAAGTGTGTTTTATTGGTTAACAATAGTTCCTATAGGTTCACCAGAAACGAGACGTAGCAAGTTCCCTACTTTGTTCATGTCGAATACAATAATAGGTAAATTATTTTCTTCACTCAAAGTAAAAGCAGTCATATCCATGACTTTTAACCCTTTATTAAGAACATCCTTGTAAGATATTGTGTCAAACTTCACCGCATTTTTGTCTTTCTCTGGATCTGCTGTATAAATCCCGTCAACGCGAGTTCCTTTCAAAATAGCATCTGCATTGATTTCAATGGCTCTTAATACGGCAGCAGTATCAGTAGTGAAATAAGGGTTTCCTGTTCCAGCACCAAAAATAACAACTCTTCCTTTTTCGAGGTGACGAATTGCTCTTCTTTTAATATAAGGTTCAGCGATTTCTTTAATTTCTAAGGCTGTTTGTAAACGAGTATGAATACCCTCATCTTCTAAAGCACTTTGAAGCGCTAGACCGTTGATACAAGTTGCTAACATACCCATATGATCTCCTTGAACACGATCCATGCCATTACTAGCTCCAGCAACTCCTCTAAAAATATTTCCACCTCCTATAACGATGGCAAGTTCAATATTTTTATCTACTACTTCCTTAATCTCTTTCGCATATTCTTTGAGGCGTTGTGGGTCAATTCCATATTGACGATCTCCCATAAGGGCCTCTCCACTTAGTTTTAAAAGAATTCGTTTGTATTGCATCTATAGTTCTAGTTTATTCTAAAAGATTCCCACTTTACTGAATTAAGTTTAGCACAAATCGTGGGAAAAGAGTTGCGCAAAACTACGGATTTTTTAGTGTTCTAGAGACATATATAACCATAAAAGAAGCTGTCTCGGTTTTGAGTAGCTTCCTCCTTTTTAATATCCTACTTTGTCTCGTACTCTTTTTAAAACTTCTTGAGCAACTTTTCTTGCTTTCTCAGCTCCAATGGCTAGAGCATCATCAATTTCATTCTTATTTTCCATGAAATGAAGGTATCGCTCTCTTACAATCGCAAATCTATCAATAATTAATTCGTAAAGCTCCTGTTTTGCATGACCATACCCGTAATTACCACCCTCATATTTCATTCTCATTTCGGCAATTTGTCCTTCAGAGGCAAGTAATTTGTAGAGAGCAAAAACATTATCGGAATCTGGGTCTTTTGGTTCTTCAAGAGGAGTGCTGTCTGTTTTAATAGACATAATTTGCTTTCTCAACTTCTTATCTGGAAGGAAAATATTAATAATATTATCTCTGGATTTACTCATTTTCTCTCCATCAATTCCAGGGACTAATTTCGTGTGTTCTTGAATTTTTGCTTTTGGAGGAACTAAAGTAGGTCCTACTATATGATTCAATCTATTGGCAACATCTCTCGCCATTTCTAAATGCTGAAGTTGATCTTTTCCCACAGGTACAATCTCTGCATCGTACAGTAAAATATCAGCAGCCATCAGCATAGGATAAGTAAACAATCCAGAATTAACATCGGCCAATCGATCTGCTTTGTCCTTAAAACTATGAGCTAGTGTGAGTCTTTGATAAGGAAAAAAACAACTCAGATACCAAGAAAGTTCTGTTACTTCAGGAACATCACTTTGTCTGTAAAACACGGTTTTTTGAATATCTAAGCCACAGGCCAGCCAAGTTGCAGCCGTACTGTATGTGTTTTCTCTTAAAATATTTCCATCTTTAATTTGAGTGAGTGAATGCATATCAGCGATGAACAAAAAAGACTCATTCTGAGCATTCTTTGCCATTTCAATAGCAGGTAAAATAGCTCCTAAAAGATTTCCTAAATGCGGGGTTCCAGTACTTTGAACTCCAGTAAGTATTCTCGACATTCTCCTAATTTATTCCAGCAAAAATACAGTTTTCACTCTAAAAATTTGATAAGAAAAGAAATTAGTAATTTAGCTTTGGTGCGTTGGATTAAAATACCCTTTTTACTTCTCTGGAGAGCTTGGTTTTACATCATACTTTTTGTGACCATTATTTTAATGGTGCCTGGGTTGCTAATTTTAACCGCTAAAGAAAGTTATTATCCTGTTTTCTGGAAATTGGTACGAGGGTGGTCCTATATAATAATCTATGGCATGGGGTTCCGATTAAAGAAACAATTTGACCAAGAACTAAATCCAAATCAGAGTTACTTATTCTGTCCAAACCATGCATCTTTGATTGATGCGTTTGTATTGATTGCCTTGAGCAAAAATCCTATTGTATTTGTTGGGAAAAAAGAATTAGTTAAAATCCCCATCTTTGGTTTTTTCTACAAACGAGTAGTAATTATGGTTGATAGAGGTAGCCCAAAAAGTAGAAAAAGAGTATATAAAATGGCTAAAGAAAGATTGAGAGGAGGAACTAGTGTAGGGATTTTTCCTGAAGGACTTGTGCCTGATAATGAAGTTATTTTGGCTCCTTTTAAAAATGGGGCATTTGGTTTGGCAATAGAATTTCAAATACCGATTGTACCTCAAACTTACTATGACTGTAAAAGACTATTTTCATGGAATTTTTTCAAAGGAGGTATGGGTACTTTAAGAATCCGTCAACATGAGTTTATAGAAACGAAAGGAATGTCATTTAAGAATATAAAAGATTTAAAAAAGAAAACATTTGATGTTATATACAATGAATTAAAGGATGATAAGTTGTATATGGGAGACACCAATCGCAAGAAATGAAAAATCAGTTATCCCCGAGATATTCAGAAAGAGAAGAAACATTAAATGTTTTAACCCATGGAGTTGGATTTGTTTTGAGTCTTATTGGTCTTCCTTTACTAATTATGAAATCATTAGAGTTCGATAGTTTTTGGGAAGGAATGAGCTTGATTATTTATGGACTAAGTATGCTAATTTTATATTTGGCGTCCACATTATATCATTCTGCAAAAAAAGAAAAATTGAGAAGACGGTTAAATATTTTTGACCATGCAGCGATCTATCTTCTCATAGCAGGAACATATACCCCATTTACCATCATAGTGCTAAAAGGGTCTATTGGTTGGATATTATTTGGGTTAACCTGGTTTTTTGCCTTGGTAGGAATCGTTTTAAAATTATTTTTCACAGGGAAGTATAAGAAACTTTCAACAATTATCTATGTATTTATGGGTTGGCAAATCATTTTTGCAATCAAGCCTCTCATGAATAATTTCCCTTCAGAGGGGCTTTCGCTATTAATTTACGGAGGTGTCTTTTATACAGTTGGAGCATTGCTCTATTCAATTAAAAAATTGCCATTCAATCATGCAATTTTTCATGTTTTTGTTGTTTTAGGAAGTCTATGCCATTTTTTTAGTATTTATTTTTATGTATAATTTAAGAAATGAATGATTTTCTTGAATATTTGGTAGCGTTTTAGAAAAACTCTTTTAAAAACACAAAAATAAACCTATGTTAATTTTTAATGATGTAAAAGTTTATCAAACATTTGTGAATCAACAAAAAAAAACTATATTTGTGTGTCTGATAGTGAGATGTTAATCTAGCGATCAGGTATTATAAATCTTATTTTAGGGGGTAGGTTTATTAAATTTCCTCGAGCATTTGGTTCGAGGTTTTTTTATGCCCATTTTTTATAAGGATACTTGCTAAGGTTTGAATTGTAGTATCTTAAATTACCTGTAACTTCCTTTCCTAAATAACTCGGTTTTTCAAAACTTTCTTGCTCATTTTTGAGCTCAATCTCAGCCAAGTACAATCCTTCATTTTCACCTAAAAACTCATCAATTTCTACAATATGACTTCCTATTTTATGAAAATATCGGTACTTAGTAATAACACCTTCTCCACATAAGTCCATTAACTCTCTTGCTTCATCTAGGGGGATTTCATATTCCCATTCATGTCTTTTAATTCCAGAAACATCCGATTTTCCTTTAATCGTTAGATAAGCTGTATTTTGAGAAATTCTAATTCGAATAGTTCTATTCTTATCGGAGCTAAGATATCCTTGCTGAATAAATTTCTTTTCAAAAGAGAGTTCTAGGAAATCGAGATTGCTAACTAAAAATTTTCTTTCTATTTCTAGACCCATAAATTCTATCATCTTTAGCACTAATGTACATGAATTATCGTTAAGGTTACTAGAAATGCAATATATTTGGAGCTAAACTATTAAAATGACAAAAAGACTTCTTGTAATACTTGTTTTATGGATGAATTTGGGTTACTCTCAAATTGATTTCAGTAGTTCTTGGGAAGACTTTTTCTCGTATAACAATGTCAAAGATTTTGTCAAAGTGGATCAGAGGATATATGCTTTGGTAGACAATGCAGTTTTCACCTATGACCTATCTACAGAAACTGTCAGAAAGATATCATCCGTGCAAGGTTTATCGGGAGAGACCACCACAGCAATTCATTTTTCAAAAAGTACAAACAGACTTGTTATTGGTTACGAAAATGGATTGATAGAAGTTGTAGATAACAATGGGAGGATTACGATTTCTGCAGATATTGTAAACTTTAATCAATCAGGAGAAAAGCAAATTAACCATATTTATGAGCATAATGGTTTATTGTATTTATCTACTTCATTTGCTATTGTAGAGTATGATATCAATCGCTTAGAGTTTGGAGATACATTTTTTATAGGAAATAACTCCTCTGATATTAAAATCAACCAAACAGTTGTGTTTAATAATACCATTTATGCTGCAACAGAACAAGGGGTTTTTACAGCCAATGTTACAAATAATAGTTTGATTGATTTTAATAATTGGAATCAGCAATTGGTAGGTACGAATTATAATAATATTGTTGTTTTTAATAACAAGATCTTTATCTCTTCTGGAACGAGATTGTATGAGTTTGATGGAATGAATCAAACTCAAGTAAGAAGTTTTTCTGGAGCAATAAATGAATTGACATCTACTACAAGTTATCTGTCCGTTGCATTGACCAAATCTTTTTTTATTCTAAATACTGAGTTAAGTATAGTTATCCAGCATACGGCGATTGATCCTTTCAACTATGATTTAAATAGTGTATTTGCTGAAAACAATCAACTCTTTTTAGGAACAAGTCAATTTGGCCTCTTATTATCAACATTTAGCGATGTTGGTAATTTTCGTGAAGTTCACCCTGAAGGTCCAGTATCTAATGATGTTTTTTCAGTTGCTGCTCAAAATAACCACTTATGGGTTACTTATGGGGGTTATGCACTAACCGTTCTTGCACCTTTACAAAGGAGATTGGGTTATAGTCATTTTAATGGAACATCTTGGTTTACACCAGCTAACAATCCAGTAAACCCCTTTCCAGATTTCGTAGGTATTACATTAGACCCAGACAATGCTAATAGAGCATTTATAAGTAGTTTTGGAGATACGAGAAATTTTCTAAATACCATTAATACTGGAGGGCTTATGGAAGTAGATAATAATGTTCAATTAAACTTCTACAATAATTTAAACAGTCCTTTGGAAGATATAGAGTCCAGTGATCCAAATAGAACCACAGTAAGATTGCCGGGTTCAGCATTCGATTCTCAGAAAAATTTATGGGTGGCAAATATTGCTGGTAGAAATGAACTAAAAAAACTTTCTTCAGGAGGAAGTTGGTCTGGTTTTGATATCAGTGGCGCGAAGTTTCAAAATTCTTTTGGGTTAACAGATATTGCGGTAGATAGAACCAATAATGTTTGGATAGCAACAAGAGGTGATGGTGCTATTGTATTTAATGAGCAAGGAAATCGACTTACTTCCCTAACCACTACACAGACGCAAGGAAGCCTGCCTAATCAGATTGTATTGAGCTTAGCTGTTGATAGAGATAATAGAATTTGGATTGGTACTCTAGCAGGCCTAGTAGTTTTTAACAATGCATCTGGAGTTTTTGATGCTGAGACGAGAGATGCATCACCCGTTATTATTATAGATGATGGAGTGCCTAGAAGACTTCTTGGAGAGCAAATTGTAAGCACTATTGCGGTCGATGGTGCGAATAATAAATGGTTTGGGACTGACAACGGAGGAGTAGTATATACAAATCCAAGTGGACAAACTACCATCGCAACTTTTAACAAAGAAAACTCACCGTTGCCTTCAAATAGAATCACAAAAATTGCAGTAGATACAACAAATGGAAAAGTATTTTTTGCAACGGACAAAGGAATTGTGGCTTACAATAGCAACGTGTCTCCTTTTGGGACAAGTTTAGGGGAAGTTTATGCATACCCGAATCCTGTGAGAAAATTTCACAATACAGTCACGATTGATGGAAGAAATGGAACCAATTTGCCTAGAGGAACAAATGTGAAAATTGTAGACATCGCTGGGAACTTAGTATATGAAACCAATGTAGTAGAAGGACAGCAATTGCAGGGAGGTAAAGTTGTCTGGGATAAAACAAACTTGGCTGGTAGAAAAGTAGCATCAGGAGTATATATAGTCATGCTAACAAATGAAGATGCTACAGAAACATCCACAACAAAAATTGCAATCATTAATTAATGGCAATAGTCACAACAAAGGCAATTGTAATTAGTGCGATTAAGTATGGTGATTCTAGTTTAATAGCCAAGCTGTACACAGAAAAATCAGGCTTAATTTCTTACATGATAAAAGGAGTTTTAAAATCCAAAAAAGGAAAATTAAGAGCCGCCTATTTTCAACCACTTACTCAATTAAATATCGTTGCAAGTCATCAAGAAAAAAGAAATCTACAATCGTTAAGAGAAGTTCAAATCTCTTCAGCGTATTCTTCCATCCATCTACAAATTACAAAACAAACTTTAGCCATTTTTCTTTCTGAGATATTGTCAAATGTAATTCAGGAAGAAGAACCCAATAGTTCACTATTTAATTATCTACAATACTCACTGCTGTGGTTAGATACTCATGAGAAAATTGCGAACTTTCATATTATATTTTTAATCAACTTAACTAAGTATTTGGGGTTTTATCCAGGCGATATAGAGGGACAAGAAAAAGGTTTTCATCTCAGAGAGGGAATATTTACCAATCAGCTTCATGAAAAAGAAGTGATTAAAGGGGGTGATTTTTTTCATTTTAAAAAGCTGTTAGGCACAAATTTTGATACAGTAGAATCCATAAGTTTTTTAAAGAGTCATAGGCAAAGCTTATTGCGGATTTTAATTCGATATTTTGAATTACATTTGGACGGATTTAAAAAACCCAAATCGTTGGATATTTTAGAAGCTGTATTTAGCAAATGAGGAAGTTTAGTTTTTTGTTTTTTTTATTAATTGCACAAGTAACTATTGCACAGCAGTTAAGGGTTTTAGATAAAGAAACGAGAAGACCCATAAACAATGTTAATGTTTTTAGTGAATCTCACGATTTTAACTCTCATACAAACAAAGAAGGGATCATTGATATCTCATCGGTAAAAGCAAATGAAATTCTAATTTTTTCTCACATCTCGTATGCTCTTGTCAGTGTTAAAAAGAGCGAACTTGAGAAAAGAAAATATGTTTTATATCTAACCAAAGAATCTGAGCAGTTAGATGAAGTGGTATTGTCTGTTTTTAAAACGGAGGCAAAAACCAACCGAGTAGCAGAACAAATTGCAGTAATTTCTGCAAAAGAAATTCAACAAGTTTCTCCGCAGACATCTGCAGATTTATTGGCAAATGTTCCTGGAATCAAGGTTCAAAAATCTCAAGCTGGTGGCGGGAGTCCTGTTTTAAGAGGGATGGAATCGAATCGAGTTCTACTGGTCGTAGATGGAGTAAGAATGAACAATGCCATTTATCGAAAGGGGCATTTGCAAAATTCCATTACTGTCACTCCAAACCAATTGGATAGAATGGAAGTTGTTTTTGGTCCTTCTTCTGTAATTTATGGCTCAGATGCCCTTGGAGGAGTCATTCATTACTACACAAAAACTCCGAGATTGTCGGAAACCGTTGAAACAAATACAAGCTTTTTCAATCGATTCTCTTCTGTAAATAATGAAATCACAACAAATGCTTCAGTAGAAATAAGTTCAAAAAACTGGGCTTCTTTTACAAGTGTTTCATTTAGTGACTTTGGAGATTTAAAAATGGGGAAAAGAAGATCACACGGATTTAGCGATTGGGGAAAGGTATTTGAGTATTCTGAGAATACAGATTCTTTTTTCTCTGCTTCTCCTAAAACAAATACAGATCCAAACATCCAACGAAATACTGGATACAGTCAAACAGATATTTTACAAAAATTCTTCGTACCGCTTTCAAAAAAGACAGATTTAAAATTAAATTTTCAATATTCATCATCTTCAGATATTCCTAGATTTGATCGCTTGGATGAGCGCTCGGGAGGGACACTAAAATTTGCAGAATGGTTTTATGGCCCTCAAAAAAGATTGCTGATTTCTCCTCAGTTGAATATCAATCCAGAAAACAATTGGATGGAAAAAGGAACATTCACCTTTGCTTATCAGAACATACAAGAGTCACGTGTACAAAGAAGATTTGGGAGTTTGGATCGATCCCACAGAGAAGAGGCGGTAGATATTTTTAGTCTCAACGCCGATTTTACGGTTCCTTTAACTAAAAATAAGAGAAGAAATTTAACCTATGGGTTAGAGTTCTCTCACAATGATGTAAGTTCTAAGTCTTACGGACAAACATTGAACGTATTTGCAAACCAAGTAGTAGGTGTTTTAGGTGAATTTCCCGTACAATCTCGTTATCCCGATGGAGGAAGTAGTTATATGAGTGCTGCGGTTTATGCGGGTTATAGACAGGATTTAAGTGATAAATCAACATTAAATACAGGTGTTCGGTTTACGAGAACAAACTTGAAAGCTAGGTGGATCGACCAAACATTCATCACCTTGCCTAATACAGATATTGCGCTAGATAATTCTGCATTTACTGCTACCATTGGTTATGTATACAAACCTAACAAGAATTGGCAGTTGAACAGTGTTATCTCTTCTGGGTTCCGATCTCCTAACATCGATGATGTGGGAAGGGTTCGGGAGAAAAGTAATATTCTAACCATTCCGAATATTCATGTCGACCCCGAGTTCGCTTACAATGCAGAGATTGGTATTCAAAAATATTTCAACAATCGAAAATTTCGAGTTGGTTTTAATACGTACTACACACTTCTTGAGCATTATATTTTAAGAGATGTAATTCGTTCTGGTCCAAATGCAAATCTTGTGATCAATTACGATGGGGCGCAATACCGCGCAAGTGCAGGAGAGGTTGTTACGAATCAAAACAAAGGAACTGCTTATGTGTTTGGTTACACAGCTAGCTATCAAGGAAAATTATCTGATAAGATCAGTACCTCAGGTTTTGTAACATATACAAAAGGAAGAACCTACGATACAAATGAACCTTTATCTTCTATACCACCATTGTTTGGTCAGTTTGATTTAAATTATATTGATAATAAGTTAGAATTAGGAGCAAGCCTTCGTTTCAATAGCAAAAAAGACATTTCTGATTTTAATATTACGGAGGGAATCGATAATCACGATTTAACACCTGTAGTAAACCCTAATGGAACTACAGCAACAGAAATATATTATGGTTCTCCTAGTTGGATGACAATTGCTTTTAACAGTAGTTATCAATTCAACGAAAACTGGAAAGTACAAGGAATGTTGAATAATATTTTTGATCAGCATTATCGAGAGTTTGCCTCAGGAGTTTCTGCTCCTGGAAGAAACTTCTCCTTTTCTTTGATTACTACTTTTTAGACTTCCTTTTTCCTTCAGAATCAAAATTTTGATTCAGAGCATTTTCGGTAGTAATAATACAAACCAATAGTGTAAAGAAAAGAAACCCCATGGGAAACCAAGAAGTCATTAATTCAGGGAATAAGTAAGCAAGTGCCAAAGAAGCCACAAAACTAATGCTCGAATAGGTAATCAATGTTTTGTTGAATAACGTATTAGCGAAACTCCAAATATCTTCATTTTGCATCGTTCTATGGGTCCTGTAACCGTAAAGGGCATTGATTTTTTTGGGTGGAAAAAAATAAAAAATAATGCTCATTAAAAGTAAAAGACCATTGACACTTAAAACATACACATACGGATTCATAGTATTGAATTTAGAAAAACAAAGATAATTGAGAATAAGAAAAGAGGAAAGAATAAAGAAGAAAAGACTATGGTCATTAATACATTATACCATTATTTCATTAAGCATATTGTTACATTTTTTGAGGTCTCATTAGCCCCTCTTGAGCAACAGTAGCGATTAGTTTCCCATTTCTAGTAAATATATTTCCTGTAGCCAAACCTCTAGCACCCGATGTGTTTGGAGAAACAGCAGAAAACAACATCCAGTCATCAAAATCAAAATCACGGAAAAACCACATAGAGTGATCCAAACTAGCCATTTGTGTATTTCCATAATGTGCTTTACTTGCGTTAGGCTTTAAAGCAGCATTTAAAATATTGTAATCAGAAATGTAGGTGAGAATTTGTTGTTTTACATCTAGAGATAATTGACTAGAATCGCCTTTTAATTTAAACCATACATCCTCAACAGCTGGCAAATCTTTTTGATTCATAGGATTGATGATTTGAGTAGGTTTGAAATCTACAGGCCTTTCGATGCTCAAAAAAGCTTTCATTTTGCTAGGTAGAAAATCACCAAATTGTTCCAACATATCAGACCAGCTCAAAAGCTCTTCAGGCTGTTTGATGTCTTTTTTTATATCCTCCTGATGTTCGTGTCCGTCTTCTCTTTTATGAAAAGAAGCAGCCAAAATAAAAATGGTCTGATCGTTCTGTGAAGCGGTCACTCTTCGTGTTGAAAAACTGCCACCATTTCTCATTTCGTTGACATGATAGTGAATCGGAATTGTCAAATCACCAGGCAACAAAAAATAAGAATGTAGCGAGTGTACAATTCGTTCTTCAGGGATGGTTTGATAAGCAGCGTGCAAAGCCTGAGCCAATACTTGTCCGCCAAAAACATTTGGACTTCCAATAGTTCTACTCACTCCAGAGAAGTTGTGAGAATCTAATTTTTCAAGTGTAAGAATGTCGAGTAAATCATCAATAGTTTTCATAGACTGGGAGCTACTTGTTTAAAAGGAAATTTCTGATGGAATGCAGTAGGCTGAATTCGTGACAAAAATAATTTTAAAAATTTATTTGTAATCGATTTTTTATGACGAACATAGATGGTTAGGTGTTCTGGAGTGGCTCCCACAGAGCTTTTAATTTCACTTGCCGTCCTTCCAAAATTAATGGTGTCTAGTCTATTTTGTATGGCAAAATCAATATAATCATAGAGCATCCTCTGGTAAATTCCATATGCTTTATTTAACTCATAATCAATGCCCACAAAATGGGCATCAAGACTGTTTTGGTTTACCATTCCCGATAAAAAACCAACTGTTTTTTCTCCCAATGAATAAGATTTTAAAACATAGTTTCCTTGTAATTTTTTAGTCAGGTCTCTGTAGGTTTTTACACGAAACTCTCCTAAATTAAATGAAGCTTTTGAAGCTACTTTCTGATACAGATCTGTCATAGACTTCAGAGAAACATCAGAGTTTTCTGCTGAAATGTCTTTGACTTGTAGCTCTTTACTCAACTTCAATGCTTTTTTGGCTTTGACTCTAAATTTTGTTTTCAAAGCTGCTAAGTAATCATCAAAAGAAGTCCATTCTGGTTTTAAATCCAACTTCATATTGGGCTCAACATTGAAGGAGTAATAACCTAAGCTAATAAGCTCATTGCTAATAGGCAAAGAATCCTCTACAAAATCCTTCATGATAAAAATGTCTATTGGAAAAGTATAGTGGTCCTCTGAGTAGCTTAGGATGGCCTTTGCTAAACTTCTCAGTACTTTTTTCTTATTTTGATTGGGAGTGATAAAGATTCCATGTTCCCCGCTTACAAATGGATTTCCACAGTTTAAAATTTTTAAAGGTTTCTCAGCGGGAAGAATTTTAAACTTTCTGCCCAGACAGGCAATCGTATGGATAATACCCTCTTCATTATTGTTAAGAGAATCCATGTAAAAATCGATGATTTGCACAGTAGCCAGAGATATCGCTTTTCCAGTATCATCTTTTAAAACAGTGTAGAAAAAAGCTAAGTGAACATTATTCTCCTCAATTGATTGTAAATAATCTGGGTGAAAATAAAGATTCTTCGTACAGTTCAGGTCAACCCAAACTTCTTTGGGTATTTCAGAGATACTCTTGTAAAAAGAGACATTTTTGAATTGACGAGAACGATGCAATGGCTCAGTTTTATTAGCTAAGATAGCAAAAGAGAAAGGGCAGTAATATTTCGACTCATTATTTTTATTTATTCTAAATAAATAATTAAATTTGCCCCAGAATTATTTTTATGATCGTCTTTTATACAGAACAAAACAATGTAAAACAAATGGTGACGTCTTCTTGTGATGCTATCTGTGATGCGAGTTGTATAAAACCAAAAAGCAAATGTTGTTTTAAGTATAAAAAAAAGGGCATCAACTGTAAGCGATGCCCAAATATATTGTTACAACAAGCGTCTTAAATTACTTAAACGCATTCAATCCTGTAATATCCAATCCTGTAATTAATAAGTGAATGTCATGCGTGCCTTCGTAGGTAATAACGCTTTCTAAATTCATAGAGTGACGCATGATAGAGTATTCTCCAGTAATTCCCATTCCTCCTAATATCTGCCTTGCTTCTCTGGCAATGTTAATAGCCATATCTACATTGTTTCTTTTGGCCATTGATATCTGAGCGGAAGTTGCTTTTCCTTCATTTCTGAGAACACCTAAACGCCAGGTTAGCAATTGAGCTTTTGTGATCTCTGTGATCATTTCAGCAAGTTTTTTTTGTTGCAATTGAAATTGTCCGATAGGCTTTCCAAACTGAACACGCTCTTTGCTGTAGCGTAGGGCAGTATCATAACAATCCATGGCGGCACCAATTGCTCCCCATGCGATTCCGTAACGAGCAGAATCCAAGCAACCTAGTGGTGCTCCTAAACCGGACTTATTTGGTAATAAATTTTCCTTGGGAACCTTTACATTATCAAAGATTAATTCACCTGTAGCAGAAGCTCTTAAAGACCATTTGTTATGGGTTTCGGGAGTAGAAAATCCTTCCATACCACGCTCGACAATCAATCCGTGAATCCGACCTTCCTCATTCTTTGCCCAAACTACAGCAACTTGTGCAAAAGGGGCATTAGAAATCCACATTTTGGCACCATTCAAAAGATAGTGGTCACCCATATCTTTGTAGTTGGTAACCATGCCACCAGGATTTGAACCGTGGTCAGGCTCTGTTAACCCAAAGCAACCCATCCATTCTCCAGAAGCTAATTTTGGAAGGTATTTTTGACGCTGTTCCTCATTGCCATATTTCCAAATTGGATACATGACTAAAGAAGACTGTACCGAAGCCGTAGAACGAACACCAGAATCTCCTCTCTCTATTTCTTGCATGATCAATCCATAGGATATTTGGTCCAAACCAGCCCCTCCATATTGCTCGGGGATGTAAGGCCCAAAGGCTCCAATCTCTGCTAGTCCACTAATAATTTGATTAGGGAATTCTGCTTTTTGAGCATATTCTTCAATGATCGGAGAAACTTCTCTTTTTACCCACTCTCTAGAGGCATCTCTTACTAATCTGTGTTCTTCAGATAGTAATTCATCTAATTGGTAATAATCAGGTGCTTGAAATAAATCTGGCTTCATTAAATTAAATTTATTAGCTCAAAAATAACAATTAAAAATGGGATAAGAGACCTCATTTTCTGTAAGTTTGTATGTGATGAGTTTTGCATTAGGGAAACATGAAAAATTAAAAAGTAGGAAGCTTATTGAAAAGCTCTTCAGTGAGGGGAAATCAGTCAAAAAATTTCCACTAAGGTTGATTTTTCTGGAAATTGATCATGATTCAGAAGCCCAGTTACAAGTATCTTTCTCCGTTCCTAAAAGAAATTTTAAAAAAGCAGTTGATCGCAACCGCATTAAAAGACTATTAAGAGAATCATATCGTTTGAAAAAGAAAGACTTAGGTATGGATTTTGACAAATCTTGCATATTTATGATTACTTTTATTGGTAAGAAGGAGCCTACATTTGATGAAATCGAGCAAAAGACTGAAAAGATTTTAAAAATGTTTGCAAATGAATTAAAAAACAAAACAGATGAAAAGAATTAAAATTCAAAAGAAATACATACTCGCTTTCTTAGTGATCAGTATGACTATATCATACTCATTCAAATCTAAATTTTTTGAAGTTGCTAAACAGTTAGAGATTTATACCACTCTGTATAAAGAATTGAATATGTATTATGTAGATGAGATCAATCCAGCTGAATTCACAAACAAGGCGATAAAGAATACTTTAAAAGATTTAGACCCCTACACAAATTATTTTGATGAGCAAGAGGTAGAGGAAGCTAAAATTAGAAGGGAAGGAGAATATGCAGGTATTGGGGTAGCTACTTACTACGATGATAAAGGAATTACGTTAGCTGAGATATACAAAGGATATGAAGCAGATAAAAAAGGCTTGAAAGCTGGAGATGTCATTACCAAAGTAGATGGTCAGCCACTTCAAAATATGGAAAGAGAAGCACTTTCACAATTCCTAAAAGGAGCACCTAATACAAGTATTGAAATTGAAGTTGAAAGGCAAGGAGAGAGAAAAATATACGCAGTCACCAGAGAAAAAGTGGTGGTAAATCCTGTCCCATTTTTTGATATGATTGATGAAGAAACAGGTTACATTGTCCTAACAAGGTTTAATGAGAAGGCGTCTTCAGAAGTAAAGAAAGCATTTAAAGAATTGAAAAAAAGAGGGATGAAAAAGTTGGTGTTTGATCTAAGATCAAATCCTGGAGGATCTTTGCTAGAGGCCATTAATATTTCAAATTTTTTCCTTCCTAAAGGGAGCACTATTGTATCTACCAGAGGGAAAGTGAAAAAATTGAGCTCAACGTACAGAGCGACAAACAATCCCCTTGATTTAGAAATGCCAATCACAGTTCTTGTGAATGGAAGATCTGCATCTGCTTCTGAAATTGTAAGTGGTGCCTTACAAGATTATGATAGAGCTGTAATTTTAGGAGAGCGTTCTTTTGGTAAAGGGCTGGTTCAGAGATATAGATCTTTAAATTATGGAACTCAGTTAAAGGTAACGATTTCCAAATATTACACACCAAGTGGTAGATGTATTCAGGAACTTGATTATGCCAATAGGGATGAAGATGGAAATGTGCCTAAGTTTTCAGATGGAGATGTAACAGCTTTTAAGACTAAAAATGGAAGAACAGTTTATGATGGAGGAGGAGTTCAACCCGATATTGAGATTGGTTATGGTAAGAAAACAGAAGCTACGGAAGAATTGATTCGATCAAGAGCTATTTTCAACTTTGCGACACAGTTTTATTATGAGAACCCTAGTCAAGAGAGTGTAGAGAAGTTTAAAATAGCTGGAAGCGAGTTTAAAAAATTTCAAACTTATTTATTAAACGAAGACACTTCTTTTAATACCAAACAGGAAGCTCTTTTTGAGAAAGCGTATAATTCGCTCAAAGACGATAAATTGAAAAAAGAATACAAGGCGATTCAAGAAAGATTGAGTATAGATAAAGTAACTGAGATTAGTAAAAATCAGGAGTATATTCAGGACTTAATCAAAGAAGAGCTGCTGAAGAGATACTATTATAAAGTAGGAAGCTATCAAAACAAACTAAAAACAGATAAAGTGATCAAAGAGGCTATTAAGGTTCTGAATAACAAAAATAAGTACAGTAAAATCTTAACAGGGGCTTAACTCTAGACTAAATTTGTATCTTTGGACCCTAAAAAAATGACTCAAACCAAACACAAAGAAAGGACTCGGGCTCAAGAATCAACAAATGCCATAGAAAGGTTATACATTTCCATGAGACATTTGTTCAGTAGGGGTTTTTATAAACCTATGGGTATTTCTGGAGAGACGTTGAGAAAATCTCTCTTGTTATTACGCCCAGAAATTTATGGCTCTATAGCTGAGGATCGTATTGAGTTAAACGGCTTGACCTATGTAATAGAAAGACTACCCGACGGCATAGAAGAATGTCAGTTCATCAACCTAACCTCTGATGAAGGGTATGGGAACTCCCATTTTAAAGTAATTATTCCTTCAAAAAGAAGAAGAAATTGCTATCGTATAGATAAGAATCAGATGAATATTGAGATTACCAGAGGAAGATCTGAAATCTACGATATCTTAACACATCTTACGTTTCTTTTCATAGAGTCTCATAAAATTAAAGAACGGGTTTTACTCAATTCAGATGAGAGTACTACCAGAGAGTGGGAACATTTACAGGAGGTAGTTTTAGAACACAAGAGTCTTACAGAAGAAGAAAGGGAAATTACCATCGCTCATTTGGGGAATATTTTGGGAAGAACTTACGAGGAGGTAATAGCTGCATACAACAGCTTTTCTTCTGAAGAAAACCCAGATCGTTTCCTTCAAATTATTTACTGGCTTGGAAAACTGGCTATCAATGAAACTTGTCATCAAAAAAAGAGAACTGTGACATTCAGTTCGGTTTTAAGTGACAGTATCGGGCATCATATTTATGGAGAAATTTGGGCCAACAATATTAAAAATATTCTCAAGGAGAATGGATTGTTAGAAAGACCAATTCATATCATTAGTGCCAATATGCACAGTGTATTAAATTCGATTTATGCTCCCAATGCTTTGCCAGAAGAAGCAAAGCGTCATTCTGGGTTTGAACTTTTTCAATTGTTAAGTGATGAAGGAAATGAGCAGATGCATAAAAAAATCAAGGAATATGCTTCAAAGAATGGGTTAGTATATATTAAAGATACTTCAGGTACTAATATTAACGTTCAGATTATTGATACTGATAAAATTGATTTTGATAATATTTCTTTCCAAAGAAAAAACACGAATGATGGAGGACCAGTAATCATAGTGATGGACTATGCATTTGGAGAGCAAGCCTATGAAACGATGGATGAGCTTTTAAAACCCTATAAAGAAAATGGAACGAAAACACACTTAAATGTTGACTCTATTTCTATTATGGGAAAAGCAGGAATACTTGAGGGAGGAAAGGGTGATATTATGATTCCATCATCTCATATTTTTGAAGGTACAGCAGACAATTACCCTTTTAAAAACGAACTTTTAAAAGAAGATTTAGAAGGTTTTGGAGTACAATCTTTTGATGGTGCTATGGTGACTGTTTTAGGGACTTCTCTTCAGAACAGAGACCTTTTAAAGTTCTTTCATGATTCCACTTGGAATGTGATAGGTTTAGAAATGGAAGGAGCGCACTATCAAAAAGCGATTCAATCTGCCTCGAGAATTCGTGGTAATATCTCTGAAAATGTAAAAGTAAGATATGCTTATTATGCATCGGATAATCCATTGGAAACAGGAGCGACATTAGCTTCGGGAGGACTCGGAATGACAGGAGTTGTACCTACATATGCAATTACACAAAAAATACTAGAACAAATATTTTAATCATTTAAATATGTCAGCAAATAAAAAAAATACAGAAGAAGAAGTAGACTTAGGATCGTTATTTGTCATTATAGGAAAAGGGTTCTCTAATTTTTTCAATTTTATTGGGAGTCTTTTTAAAAACTTATTTCATCTTATAATATTGTTGCTTCTATTTTTAAGGAGTCATTTTGTTAAGTTTACTATTGCTGCAGTAATTGGTGGATTTTCAGGTGCTTTTTTTGATTTTAATAAAGGAAAACTATATAGGTCATATTTAAAAGTACAGCCAAACTTTGGTAGTGGTGAATATTTATATACCAATATACGTTATTATAATGAATTAGTTGTACACAGGAATATTGAGGAACTCATGCGTATTTTTAATATATCAGAACCAGAAGCTCTTTCTTTAAAGTCTTTCAGAATTGAAGACATTGAAGACCCTAATGATATTGTTGAGTCTTATGATAAGCTAGTGAAAGCAGTAGATACACTTACAATTAAAAATTATCCCTATCAAAAATTCAATAAGAATTTTAGAATCACAAACTATCGAACACACGTTATTTATGTGGATGCAACGGATAACAAAGTATTCATAAAATTAGGAGATGTAATTATTTCAAAGGTCAATGAAAATCCATATTTTAAGGAAGTAAAAAAGCTTAATGATGAAAATCTTAATAGACTAGATTCAACTCTAAAGAACAATTTAAAACAAGTAGATTCATTAAGAAAAACGTATATAAGAGTGATGATTGAAGAATCGAAAAAAGATTTCAAAGGGACTAATATAGACTTAGGAAATGCTGCTAATAACAGATATAGTGGTAATGAGATTGAATTATTTAATGTTGAAAATCAAATAAATAGTAGATTAAAAGCTGTAAGTGATCAAAAGGCAAGAGAGTCTCAAATTATAAATGTAATTACAGGTTTTAAGCCTGTTGGTTATGAGGTCAATCCTCTTAGTAGGAAATACAAAGTTCTTGGAGTTTTAGGAGCATTAATTTTAATGTTGGGTCTTATTCTTCTTAAAGATTTAAATAAATATTTAGAAAATTACAAATCCAAATAAATGCTAAGCATTTTAGTCACTGGTGGAGCAGGTTTTATCGGATCTAATTTTATTCGCTACTTTTTAGATTCTAATGAAAATATCCATCTAGTGAATCTGGATTTATTGACTTATGCTGGTGATCTTGCTAACTTGCAAGATATTGATGAGAGTTTCAGCTATACTTTTATTCAAGGCGATATTTGTGATAGAGAATTGGTAACCTCTCTTTTTGAGAAATACAATTTCAAAGGAGTTATTCACTTTGCAGCAGAATCACACGTTGATAACTCTATCGCAAATCCCGATACTTTTATCAGAACAAATGTTTTTGGGACATTCACTCTTCTAGATGTAGCGAAGAACCATTGGATGAATGGCCCCAATCAAATTAAAAAAGGCCATGAGGACTCAAGATTTTTACATGTTTCTACTGATGAAGTTTACGGAAGTTTAGGGGAAGAAGGGCTGTTTACTGAAGAAACTGCGTATGCTCCCAATAGCCCATATAGCGCATCGAAAGCGTCCTCTGATTTTATGGTACGGAGTTATTACCACACTTATGGATTAAATGTTGTGACTACAAATTGCTCAAACAACTATGGTCCCAGACAGCATGATGAAAAACTCATACCTACCATTATAAGAAAAGCAATCTCAGGAGAAAATATCCCCATTTATGGAGATGGAAAGAATGTCAGAGACTGGCTATATGTATTAGATCATTGTAAAGGTATCGAGAACGTATTTTCCCAAGGGAGATCAGGTGAAACCTATAATATTGGTGGAGGAAATGAAAGAAACAATTTGTACATTGCAAATACGATCTGTGAGATATTAGATGAAAAAGCACCAAAGGAAAGATCTTACAAAGAACAAATTTCTTTTGTGAAAGATCGACCAGGTCACGATTTTAGATATGCTATAGACGCTTCAAAACTTGAGAGTAATTTGGGTTGGAGAGCGCAAGAGAATTTTGAATCTGGAATCATAAAAACAATTGAATGGTATTTAAAAAAATACCAATAGAATTATGAAAGGAATTGTATTAGCAGGAGGCTCTGGAACGAGACTACATCCACTAACATTATCTGTGAGTAAGCAGTTAATGCCAGTGTATGATAAGCCTATGATCTATTATCCAATTTCTACGCTCATACAGGCTGGAATTAGAGAAATATTAATTATTTCCACTCCTACAGATTTACCACTATTTCAAAAACTATTGGGGAATGGAAGTAGTATTGGTTGTAGGTTTGAATATGCTATTCAAGAACATCCCAACGGCTTAGCTGAGGCTTTCCTGATTGGAGAATCTTTCATAGAAGATGATAAAGTAGCTTTGATCTTGGGAGATAATATATTTTACGGAACAGGTTTGTCAGACTTGCTTCGGGAAAATAATAATCCTGAGGGAGGAATTATATATGCATACCATGTACACGACCCTGAAAGATATGGAGTTGTTGAGTTTGATGAAAAAGGACAAGCAATATCTATCGAGGAAAAACCTAAAAACCCTAAATCAAATTACGCTGTTCCCGGGATTTATTTCTATGACAATTCAGTTGTAGAGATTGCAAAGAATATAAAACCTAGTAATAGAGGAGAGCTCGAGATTACGGATGTTAATAAATCATACTTAGAAAAAGGAAAGTTAAAAGTGAGCATACTAGATAGAGGTACGGCTTGGTTAGATACAGGAACTTTTAATTCTTTGATGCAAGCATCACAGTTTGTTCAGGTGATTGAAGAAAGACAAGGTTTAAAAATAGGCTCTATAGAAGAGGCTGCATTTAGAAGTGGATTTATTACAAAATCACAACTACAAAATTTGGCAAAACCTCTTTTAAAAAGTGGGTATGGCAAACACTTATTAGATCTATAGAATTCATGAAGGTTACAGAAACCATATTAGAGGGGTGTTTTGTTATTGAGCCTCAAATTTTTGGTGATGAGAGAGGTTATTTTTTTGAAAGTTTTCATCAAGAGAAGTTTTATGCCGAAACGGGAATTCATCCTGTTTTTGTACAGGATAATCAATCGCTCTCAAATAGAGGTGTTCTAAGAGGATTACATTTTCAAAAAGACCAGTATGCTCAGGCAAAGTTAGTGAGAGTTGTTCAAGGAAAAGTATTGGATGTGGTTGTAGATTTAAGAGTTGGTTCCAAAACTTTTGGACAAAGTTTTTCTATTGAACTCTCAGGAGAGAATAAAATACAATTATATGTCCCCAGAGGTTTTGCTCATGGATTTTCTGTATTAGAGGATCATACTATTTTTTGTTATAAGTGTGACAATTATTACAATAAAAATCATGAGACAGGGATTGTATACAATGACCCTCATTTTCGAATAGACTGGAAGCTCCAAGAAGAAGAAATTCAACTCTCCGATAAAGATAAAATCTTACCAAGTTTTAACTCCTTATTTTTATCATGAAATATGATTATTTAATAGTAGGTGCTGGATTATTCGGTTCTGTTTTTGCTCATGAAATGACAAAAAAAGGAAAGAAATGCTTAGTCATAGATAAGAGAGACCATTTGGGAGGTAATGTATATTGTGATGAGGTCGAAGGAATTAATGTGCATAAATATGGAGCTCATATATTCCATACAAATGATAAAAAAATATGGGATTATGTAAACTCTTTTGTTGAATTTAATAGATATACAAATTCTCCAATTGCTAATTTTAAGGGGGAGTTGTACAATTTGCCTTTTAATATGAATACTTTCTATCAATTGTGGGGAGTGAAAACACCAGAGGAAGCAAAGAAGAAAATTCAGGAACAGGTAGATGAATTAGGGATCAAAAAACCTGCAAACCTTGAAGAGCAAGCTCTGTCCATGGTAGGGAAAGATATTTATGAAAAACTCATCAAAGGGTACACTGAAAAACAATGGGGGCGAAAAGCGAGTGACCTCCCAGCTTTCATTATTAAAAGGTTACCCGTTCGGTTTACTTTCGACAATAATTATTTTAACGATAAGTACCAGGGAATTCCTATTGGAGGTTATAATAAATTAATAGAAGGTCTATTAAAGGGAATTGAAACAAAAACTGGAGTCGATTTCTTTGCAAATAGAGGAGAACTGGAGAGTCTATCAGACAGAATTGTATTTACTGGTAAAATAGATGAATATTTTAATTACCAATTTGGGAAGTTAGAATATAGAAGTCTTGATTTTCAACATGAATTATTGAACATTTCAAATTATCAGGGAAATGCAGTGGTTAACTATACTGATACTGAAACTCCTTTTACTAGAATTTTAGAGCACAAGCATTTTGAATTTGGAAATCAGAAAAAGACAGTAATCACTAAAGAGTATCCAAAGGAATGGAAAGAGGGTTCTGAGCCATATTATCCTGTAAATGACAAAAAAAATTCAGAAGTATATTTGCAATACAAAAAGTTAGAAGATCAAAAAAGAGATGTAATTTTTGGTGGAAGATTAGCAGAATATAAATATTACGACATGCATCAAGTTATTGGTTCTGCCCTACAAGTAGTTAAAAGATATAGCTAACAGGGTCATAATAAAATGAATTATTTGTGATAAAAAAAGATTCTAAAATATATATTGCTGGACACAGAGGTCTAGTTGGAAGTGCAATTTTTGAAAATCTAAAAAACAAAGGGTATAAAAATATTGTAGTTCGAACTAGAAGTCAACTTGACTTAACAGATCAGAGAACTACACATGAATTCTTTAATAAGGAAAAACCAGAGTTTGTTTTTTTAGCAGCTGGTAAGGTCGGTGGAATTTTAGCGAATAATACCTACAGAGCAGATTTTATTTATCAAAATTCGATGATTCAAAATAATATTATTCATGAATCTTATCTGAATAACGTAAAGAAATTATTATTCCTAGGTAGCACATGTATCTATCCAAAATTAGCAAATCAACCTATAAAGGAAGATTCGTTACTAACGAGTACTCTTGAATATACTAATGAACCTTATGCTGTTGCCAAAATTGCAGGTATTAAAATGTGTGAGAGTTATAATCTTCAATACAACACAAATTTTATATCGGTAATGCCTACAAATTTGTATGGACCGAGAGATAACTTTGACTTAGAAACGTCTCATGTTTTGCCAGCATTACTTAGAAAAATACACTTAGCTAAATTACTTTCGGAGAATAAAAAAGATGATATTGTCAAAGACTTGAACTTAAATTCTTTCTCAGAAGTCAAACCACTGCTAAAAAAATATGGAATTAACGAGGGAAGTGTTGAAATTTGGGGTACAGGAAAGCCTACGAGAGAGTTCTTATGGTCTCAGGATATGGCAGATGCATGTGTCTTTGTGATGGAAAATGTTGATTTTAAAGATTTAGTGAAAGGAAAGCACGAAATTCGTAATACACATATTAATATCGGATCTGGCGACGAAATCTCCATAAAAGACTTAGCATTACTTATAGGTAAAGAAGTTGGTTTTTCTGGTAAATTTCTTTTTAATGAAGAAAAACCAGATGGGACTTTAAGGAAAGTAACAGATGTTACGAAGCTGAATAAGTTAGGATGGAAACATTCAGTAAATCTTGAGAATGGAATTCATAAATTATACTCTTGGTACAAATATAAAAGCGGAATTGACGATTAAATTTTTTAAACACAAATAGTATCTTTACTCGTAATTTAATTGTGACAAAAAATTGCAAAAAATTATTTTTCAAGATAGGTGCGTTAGATAAAAGATGTTGTAATTATGATTTATCATAATTATAATCATTCATCAGAAAATTAAATTTATTTTTGAATTATTGTTTAAAATAAACACTTAAGCATAAATGGAAATATTGGAACTCATAGGAAGAGAAAAAGAACTGTTCGTCAGGGATATTGAAAATCATAGAGATGTACTAAAAAAAATTGTATCAAATGCTAATTTCCTCGTAATTGGAGGTGCTGGAACGATAGGCCAATCTGTAACTAAAGAAATTTTTAAAAGAAATCCTAAAAAACTCCACGTGGTAGATATTAGTGAGAATAACTTAGTAGAATTAGTTAGAGATCTGAGAAGTTCTTTAGGTTATATCGATGGTGATTTTAAGACTTTTGCGTTGGATATTGACTCTGTTGAGTATGATGCATTTATTGAAAGTGATGGAAATTATGACTATATTTTAAATTTATCGGCATTAAAGCATGTAAGAAGTGAAAAAGATCCTTATACTTTAATGAGAATGATTGATGTAAATATTTTTAACACTTTAAAAACAGTAAATCAAGCTATAGCTAGTGGAGCAAAAAAATATTTTTGTGTTTCAACAGACAAGGCAGCTAATCCAGTTAATATGATGGGGGCTTCTAAAAGAATCATGGAAATGTATCTTATGAGAAAAAGCACAGAAATTACAGTATCTACAGCGAGATTTGCAAATGTTGCTTTTTCTGATGGATCGTTGTTACATGGTTTTGACCAAAGAATCAAAAAGAATCAACCAATCGTAGCTCCTAATGATATTAAAAGGTATTTCGTAGTACCAAAAGAGTCTGGAGAATTGTGTTTAATGTCTTGCCTTTTAGGTGAAAATAAAGATATTTTCTTTCCTAAATTGAATGAAAATTTAGACTTAATCTCTTTCGCAGACATTGCGGTAAAATACCTAGAGCAATTAGGGTATGAAGCATACGAATGTGAGAATGAGGATGAAGCTAGAGATTTAATAACCACTCTTCCAAAAGAGGGAAAATGGCCGTGCCTATTTACATCAAGTGACACAACAGGAGAAAAAGATTTTGAAGAGTTTTTTACCGAGAAAGAAATTCTAGATATGGATAGGTTTGAAAACTTGGGAATTGTTAAAAGCGAATTAGCGTTTGATTCTAAAATTCTAGATTTTTTTACAGACAAAATTCAAGCTTTGAAAAAGGAAAAGAAATGGAATAAGCAAGAAATAGTGAGCCTTTTTCAAAAAGTACTACCTGATTTTGAACATCAAGAGAAAGGTAAATATTTAGATAGTAAAATGTAAATAAAGGTATGTTGCATCAAGAAATCATTGATTTTATCAGAAATGAATTTAAAACTTCTGATTTTATTCCATTACATGTTCCAACATTTAGAGGAAGAGAGAAAGAACTTTTAAATGAATGCATTGATTCAACGTATGTCTCTAGTATAGGTAAATTTGTTGACTCTTTTGAAAGAGTTATAGCCGATATTACGAATACTAAGAGGGGAGTTGCTGTTGTTAATGGAACAGCAGCTCTACAAGTAGCACTGAGACTGGCAGGAGTTGCTAAAGGAAATGAGGTAATTACTCAATCACTTACATTTGTAGCAACAGCAAATGCAATTTTATACAATAATGCTCACCCTGTTTTTCTTGATGTAGATCTTGATACTATGGGACTATCACCCAAAGCTGTGGAGGAATTTCTTGAACAATATGGAGAAATTAGAGAAGGTACTTGCTTCAATAAAAAGACAGGAGCTAAAATTGCAGCGTGTATGCCTATGCACACTTTTGGATTTCCTGTACATTTAGATGAGCTCATTAAAGTATGCGAAAAATGGCATATTCCATTAGTTGAAGATGCAGCTGAATCTTTGGGAAGTCTATATAAGGATAAACCCACTGGATCTTTTGGGGAAATTTCTGCAATATCCTTTAATGGAAATAAAATAATTACTTCCGGAGGTGGAGGAGCTATCATTACGAACAATAAGAATTTAGCCGATCAAGCAAAGTTTCTTACTACAACTGCAAAACAGCCACATGCTTATGAATATGTACACAATGAGCTAGGGTATAATTTCAGAATGCCTAACTTAAATGCTGCATTACTAAATGCACAATTGGAACAATTGGAAGGTTTCCTTTCTAACAAAAGAGAATTAGCCCTAAGTTATAAAGATTTTTTCTCTAAAAAAGGAGTTAAGTTTAGAACTGAGTTAGAAAACACACAAGCAAATTACTGGTTGATGGCGATTGAATTAGAAAATAAGAAAGAAAGAGATCAGTTTTTAAAATACTCTAATGATAAAAAAGTGATGACTAGGCCTATATGGAAGCTTATGTGTAAATTACCTATGTATCAAAACTTTTACAAAGATGGTCAAAAAAACGCTTTATTCTTAGAAGACAGAATTGTAAATATTCCCAGTAGTGTCAGATAAAAAAATAGTTATAGCTGGATATTCAGGTCACGCTTATGTAGTAACAGAAGCAGCCACTTTAAGTGGAATAAATTTAAATTACTACACTGAAAAAGAGGAAGCTCAAGTAAATCCGTATGATTTAAATTATTTAGGATTTGAAGAAGATCCTAGTTTTTTTAATCAGAATAAGAATGTGAAATTTATTTTAGGAATAGGAGACAATTCTATTAGGCTGAAGTTATTTGAATATTTAAATACTAAAAAAATTGAAATTTTAAATGTAATTGATCCATCCTCAAATTTAAGTGACAAGCTAACAATAGGAAAAGGGAATTTTATCTCAAAAAATGTTTGTATAAACCCAATGGTTACTATAGAGGATGCATGTATTATAAACACAGGTGCAATCATTGAGCATGAATGTACTATAAAATCAGGAGTTCATGTGGCGCCAGGAGCCGTCCTAGCTGGCAACGTATCTGTTGGAGAGCAAAGCTTTGTTGGAGCTAATACGGTTGTAAAGGAGGGAGTTCGTATTGGAAGCAATACAATTATAGGTGCTGGAACAGTAGTTATTAATGACGTTCCTGATAATGTAAAAATAGTTGGTAACCCAGGAAGAATAATATGAACAAGAAAACGATCATTATAGCTGAAGCAGGAGTTAATCATAATGGAGATATTCTTTTAGCTAAAAAATTAATTGATGCGGCAGCTGAGGCAAATGTAGATTATGTCAAGTTTCAAACATTTAATGCTAAGAATTTGGTTACCAAAAAAGCAGAAAAAGCAAGTTATCAAAAAGAGAATTCAGATAAAAAAACGGAATCTCAATTAGAAATGCTTCAACAGCTTGAGTTAAGCGAAGAGATGCATTTCGAACTAATCTCCTATTGTAAATCAAAAGGAGTTAAATTTTTATCTACGGGATTTGATTTAGAAAGTATTCATTTTTTAGAAACTCTTGGGTTAGATTTTTTTAAAATTCCCTCAGGAGAGATCACAAATTTACCATATCTTGAGGCTGTAGCTAGCTTACATAAACCAGTAGTAATTTCCACTGGAATGGCAGATATGAAAGAAATCGAACAAGCTCTTCAAGTATTTTTAGATGCTAAAATAGATAAGGGAAATATAACAATTCTACACTGCAATACAGAATACCCTACCCCAATGAGCGATGTTAACTTAAAAGCGATGTTAACGATAAAAAATAAATTTGGTGTTTCTACAGGATATTCAGACCACACACTTGGGATTGAAGTACCTATTGCCGCAGTTGCATTGGGTGCTACAGTCATTGAAAAACATTTTACTTTAGATAGGAATATGAAAGGACCTGATCATAGAGCTTCTTTGGAACCAGATGAGCTTAAGGAAATGGTATCTTCCATTAGAAATATAGAACAAGCTTTGGGGCATGGTAGAAAAGAACCCAGTAAAAGTGAGAAGAAAAATAAGGAAGCAGCTAGGAAAAGTATAGTAGCAAAAACAAAAATAGAAAAAGGCGAAACTTTCACTGAAGATAATTTGACAATAAAAAGACCAGGAGTAGGGATTTCTCCGATGAGGTGGTACGAAGTAATTGGAAAAGAGTCATTGAAAGATTATGAAAAAGATGATTTGATATGAAGAAAATTGCGATAGTTACTGGTACCAGAGCAGAGTATGGCCTGTTAAAGCCTCTTATAAGAGAACTATCAAGCCACCAAGAGATGATTTTACAGTTAATTGTGACTGGGATGCATCTATCTTCAAAGTTTGGACTTACCTACAAAGAAATAGAAGAAGATGGGTATACAATCACTAAAAAAGTTCCAGATAACTTATCAGGCGATACAGCAAATGATATAACCAAAGCAGTTGCCTCTGCCTTGGTAGGTTTAGAAGAAGCTTATGAAGAGCTGAAACCAGATTTTTTAATAGTTTTAGGTGACCGTACTGAAATACTAGCAGCAGCAACTGCAGCTATGATTAAAGGAATCCCAATAGGCCATATTCATGGAGGTGAAACGACTGAAGGAGCTTATGATGAAGCGATCAGACATGCTGTTACTAAGATGAGTTATCTGCATTTCACATCTACGGATGTGTATAGAAAAAGAGTGATACAGTTAGGAGAATCCCCTAATAGAGTTTTTAATGTAGGGTCTATCGCAATAGATAGCATAAGAAACATAAAATTATTAGACGAAAAATCTTTTGAAGAATCAATAGGGGTTAAATTGAAAAGGAAAAACATCTTAATAACTTTCCATCCAGTTACGTTAGAAAATCAGACGGGAGGAGAACAGTTTAAAGAAATATTAAAATCTTTAGATGTATTAGAAGATGTACTGTTAATTTTTACTAAGCCTAACTCAGATAAGGGAGGAAGTGTAATTATTGAAATGATAGATAAGTATGTAACCGAAAATCATAACAAAGCAATCAGTTTCACCTCTATGGGACAGCTAAGATATTTATCAGCTTTGCAGTATATGGATGTAGTAGTAGGAAATTCTTCAAGTGGTATTTATGAAGTCCCAATCTTTAAAAAACCAACAATTAACATTGGGGATCGACAAAAAGGACGATTAATGCCTGAAAGTGTTATAAATTGTGCTCCTAAAAGTGAAAATATCACTGAAGCATTGCAATTGGCATTTAGTGGTGATTTTATTAAGAAAACACAAAACTTAAAGAATATTTATGGAGATGGTAACACAACCAGCTATATAATGAAAGTACTGGAGACAGCTCAAATAAAAAGTATCAAAAAAACTTTTCACGATTTATAGTTTGATAAATAATACTATGAAAAATATATTAATACACAAAGATAAAACGATTCTTGAAGCTCTAGAAAAACTCAATTCCATAGAGGATGTTAGTAGGTTAATTCTGTTTGTTGAAGACGATAATAACAAGGTAATTGGTACATTAACTGACGGAGATATTAGAAGGGCTTTAGCAAAAAATAAAAACATTAGTGAAACTATAAATTCAGTTTGTAATAAAGATTTCACCTACATAGAAAATGATTATTCTTTTATCAATTTAAAAAAATATCGAAAAAAAGGAATTAAAATCTTACCAGTTCTGAATAAACAAAAACAGTTTATTGAGCTTTTAGATTTAGATAAAATAAAGGCATTACTCCCATTGGAATGTATGATTATGGCTGGAGGAAGAGGAAAAAGATTAAGTCCACTAACAGATAATATACCGAAACCAATGCTCGTCTTAGGAGATAAACCTATAATAGAGCACAATATCGATAGGTTGATATCTTATGGGGTGAAAAGAATATACATTTCAGTAAAATATCTTGGTAACCAAATTGAGGAATATTTAGGTGATGGGTCTTCAAAAGGAATTTCAATTGAATATGTAAGAGAAGACAAGGCGCTTGGAACCGCAGGAGCGTTGTCACTAGTCGAAAAATTCAATTCAGAGAACATATTATTGATGAATGGCGACCTATTTACGAACGTAGATTTTGAAGATTTATATTTAAAATTAGTAAATGCGAATGCTGAAATGGTAGTAGCTTCTACAGAATATAAGGTAGATATTCCCTATGCTGTTTTTGAAACAGAAGAAAACTATGTTAAAAACTTCAGAGAGAAGCCATCATATATCTATCAGTCTAGTGCTGGGATATATATATTGAAAAGAAAATTAATAGATGAAATTCCAAAAAATGAATTTTATGATATTACATCTTTAATTGAAAAATTGATTGAGAAAAAGAGAAAGTTAACCTTCTCTCCAATTAAGGGATATTGGGTAGATATTGGAAAACCAGTAGATTATGAGTATGCTAAAAATTTCATTAAACATTTAGAAGACTAAGTTACAATGAATGTTTTAATAACAATATGTGCTAGGGGTGGCTCTAAAGGAGTACCTAAAAAGAATATAAAAAAATTGAACGGGGTTCCATTAATATGCTATACTATCAAACATGCTAATCAATTTTCAGAGTTATACTCTAATGTAGATGTAGCATTGTCTACAGATAATGAAGAGATCAAAAAAGTTGCTTCTGAAAATGGTCTTAAGACAACATATACCCGCCCAGAGTTTTTAGCAGGAGATACCGTTGGTAAAATAGATGTAATTGATCATATCGTTGATCATGAAGAAAAAAAACGTAACAAAAAATACGATTATATTCTCGATTTAGATGTTTCTTCTCCAATGAGAACTACTGAAGATCTTGAACAAGCGTTTACAATGTTTCAAGAAAACAAAAAAGCACTAAATATATTTTCAGTTTCAAAACCACACAAGAACCCATATTTTAATGTTGTAGAGTTAAAAGACGACGGTTTCTGTAGACTTGTTAAAAAAAGTGATAGCAAATCAAGACAGCTTGCTCCTCAAGTATACGATATGAATGCATCCTTCTATATCTATAGAAAAGCTTTTTTTGATAAAAAATTAAGATCAGCAATTACTGATAAAAGCCTCATGTTTGTGATGGATCATGTTTGTTTTGATATTGATGAGCCGATTGACTTTGAAATAATGGAGTTCCTTTTATCTCAGAATAAACTAGATATAGAGATATGAATGTGTTAATTGTGGGTTTAGGATCTATTGCAACAAAACATGTTACTGCATTGAAAGAGATAAAGTCAGATGTAGAAATATACGCATTAAGATCCTCAACATCGCAAACTAATAAAGTAAAAGGAATAAAAAACCTATACTCTTTTGAAGAACTGCAAACGATAAGAATAGATTTTGCTATTATATCGAACCCTACATTTGCACATAAAGAAACAATCGAAAATTTAATTCCATATCATATTCCATTATTTATTGAAAAACCTCTTTTTTCTGAATTAGATGGAGGAAATTTGGTAAAAAAAATAGAAGAAGAAAAAATTAATTCTTATGTAGCTTGTAATCTGAGGTTTTTAAGTGGCCTTAAGTTTGTAAAAGAATACATTGCTAATAGAACAATCAACGAAGTAAATATCTACTGTGGATCATACCTCCCAGATTGGCGACCTCAAAAAGATTACAAGAAGAGCTATAGCGCCCAAAAAGAATTGGGAGGAGGCGTGCATATTGATTTAATTCACGAGATAGACTATGCGTATTGGTTGTTTGGAAGGCCTGAAAAAATACATAAAACATTTTCTAGTAGATCTTCTTTAAAAATTAACTCTTACGACTACGCTAATTACCTCTTGAGCTTTCGAGATTTTCATGTAAATATTGTTTTGAATTACTTTAGGAGAGACCCTAAAAGAACTTTAGAAATTCTTCTAGAAGAAGAAACAATAACAGTTGATTTATTGAAAAATAAAGTTTTTAAAAATTCTGAGACGATTTTTGAATCGAAGAAACAAATTATTGATACATATAAGGATCAACTAGAATTCTTTATCAATACCATCTTGCCAGAAAAAGAACAATTTAATCCTGCCGAAGAGGCTTATGAAATATTAAAAATATGTTTACAGAACGATTAAAAGATAAAGTAATAATAGTTGCGGGAGGAAGTGGTCTGATAGGAAAACCTATGCTAGAACATCTAAAGCAAAATGGTGCAGTAATCATAAATGCTGATATTGGAATAGAAACCAACGTTGATAGAGGTGAGTATTATTGTGATATCACTAAAATGGAATCAATTACCAATTTAGTTAATTCTATTATCGAAAAATACGGAAGAATTGATGGTTTGGTGAATAACGCATACCCTAGAACCCAAGATTGGGGAGTTAAATTTGAAGAAGTTCCTATGGAATCTTGGAGGCAAAATATAGATATGCAAATGAATAGCGTGTTTTTTATATGTCAAAAGGTTTTAAAAATCATGAAAAAACAACAATCAGGTTCTATCGTAAATATATCTTCTATTTACGGAGTGGTAGGAAATGATTTTACCATATATGAAGGGTATGGAGGTACTTCTCCAGCTGCTTATTCTGCTATTAAAGGAGGAATTATTAACTTTACCAGATATTTGGCTTCCTACTATGGGAAAGACAACATAAGAGTGAACTGTGTTTCTCCTGGAGGGATTAAAGACAAACAACATCCTTCCTTTATTGAACGATATGAAGATAAATCTCCATTGAAAAGAATGGGAAACCCAGAAGAAATTGCACCTGCAATCACATTTTTATTATCAGATGAAGCTTCTTTTATTACAGGGCATAACTTGATGGTAGATGGCGGTTGGACAGCTATATAAGAAAGAATAAAAACAAAAAAATAGACATATGAAAAAAATAACTTACCTAATTCTAGGAACAGTATTACTGTTTAATTGCGCAGAAAAAGAGATTAATGAACCTCCAAGTTCCTTTGAAATACTAGAGACTAACTATTTTCAAGGATGTGGAGGTTCTTACATATATCAAAAAGAACAAATTTCTTTTGTTTTTAATGAACCAAAGGATGCTAATAATGATAGTATTTCATATGAAATGAATTTTGGAGGATTAACTTGGGACTTGCCCAATAGTGATAAGAATAATTATACTGGGGTTACTATTAAAAATGGAATCAGAAGATATACAAGAATAACCGATTTGGATTTAGGAAAATCATTTCCAGACTTTTCGAAGGAGAAAGAAATTGAACTTAAAATAACCGCCAGAGATGGTAGAGGAGGTGAAAGTAGTGCTTCTGTATGGTTTAATGTTACAGGAGCTGATCAGGATTTAGGAAAATTAACTTTGCCAGACGCAAGAACTTTACAAGTTAATAAGAACAATGAGTTAATTGATGAGAAAATAGAATATACTTTTACAGTAGAAAAAGAATTTGAATACTCAATAGAGTTTACATTTATAGGACATCATATACCGGGATATCTTCCAATAATAGACATTAGAAATAAATCAAACGGAGAGATTATGAATATTTATGATTATCAAAATCAAATATTGAAAGGAAATCTTCCCGCTGGAACTTATGTTTTAAGTGTTCGAAGCAGATGGGAGACTATTCTTAATGGCTTCTGTAGAAGTTCTTTTCCGTTGAAAAATGGGACGCTTCTTTTTGGCCTAAAATAATACAACCTTCTTAAAGAGTAATTCTCGAGAAAGAGTTTTGTTTCAGAGCTCTTTCTTAGTTTTTCTGTAGAAATAAGTTAGAGTCAAATTTAAATCCATGCTATAAGGGTCAATAAGAGTAAGTTTTGTAGTTTTGCGTCGAGCTACAAAAAGAATTTAATAGCTTTTTCATAATTGAAAAAAAGTAAAAGAAAAAAAACATGAGTAAAAAAGTTTTTTGGTGTAAAAATTGCCTAAACATGAGTACCAGACCTAGAATTACATTTGATGAAAGAGGTTGGTGCAATGCTTGTCAATGGATGGAAGAAAAGAAGACGATGGATTGGAGTTCCAGACAAGGAGAATTAGAAAAAGTATTAGAAAAGTACAGGTCCAAAGACGGTAGTTTCGATTGTATTACTACGGTAAGTGGAGGAAAAGATGGTTCTTATGTTACGTATGTTTTAAAACATAAGTACAATATGAATCCATTAGCTATTACAATCCGACCAGCTTTGGCAACAGGTATTGGAGATCAGAATTTGTTGAATTTTATTCAATCGGGATACGATCATATTCACTTATCTCCCAATACGAAGGTTTTGGATAGATTAAATAAATATGGATTTATTGAAAAAGGATTTCCTTATTATGGGTGGTTAATCGCAATCATGTCGGCGGTTGTAAAAACTGCAGCGAAGTTCAAAATCCCATTAATGTTTTACGGAGAAGATGGAGAAGTTGAATATGGAGGATCTACGGAAAGCAAGAATAAAGCCATGTACGATGTGGAATATATCAAAAGAGTCTATCTAGAAGGAGGACACGACAAAGTTTTAGAAAGAATCCGAAAAGACGAAGATATTTCTGAGGCAGAATTATCATTCTTTAAATTCCCTTCAGATGAAGAAATGGCAGAAGTAGGGCTAACATATACGCATATGTCTTATTTTGAACCATGGGATTCATATAGAAATTACGTAGTAGCAAAAGAGCATTGTGGACTTATAGAGAAAGAGGATGGAAATCAAGATACGTTTACAAACTTTGCCCAAAACGATCAGGCTCTGTATGCACTTCATGCTTACATGATGTATCTTAAGTTTGGTTTTGGAAGAGCAACACAAGATGCAGGAATAGAAATCAGAAGAGGTTCCATGACTAGAGACCAAGCATTGAATCTAGTGAAGATGTATGATAATGCCTATCCGTATGATTTAATTGACGTCTATTTAGAATATTATAAAATGACAAAAGAAGAGTTCGATGCTGTGCTGGATAGTTATGCAAACAAAGATCTTTTCGAGAAAGTAGATGGAATATGGCAGCCTAAGTTTACAGTTGGAGAAGAATTTACGATATGAACATTGTCATAGTTGACTATGGAATGGGCAATATTAAGTCCATAGCCAGTACTTTAAAATACATTGGAGTTAGTGATATTCTAGTATCATCTGATTATGAAAAAATGAAGAATGCTGACAAATTGATATTGCCAGGTGTTGGTGCTTTTGGAAAAGCAATGGATCAAATTAAAGAGAAGAAGATTGATCAATTTTTAGAAGAGCTGGTTTTGAAAGAGATGAAACCGATATTGGGGATTTGCCTTGGAATGCAGCTTATGGGAAACTCTAGTAGTGAAGATGGCTTTCATGAAGGGCTAGGTCTTGTGAATGGATTGGTAGAAAAATTTAATACTAAAAAGGTGAGAGTTCCTCATGTTGGATTTAATCAGGTAAAAATTAACAAGGATTCAAAGTTATATGAGGGCTTTGATCAAGAAGCAGATTTTTATTTTACACACAGCTTTAGAATGACTACAAACTCAAATATTAATCCAAGTATCTGTAACTATGAAAACGATTTTGTAGCTAGCTTTGAGTTGGATAATATTGTTGGAACTCAATTTCATCCAGAATTGAGCCAACACAATGGTTTAAGATTGTTTAGAAATTTCATAGAAAAAATTTAATGTTAAGGAAAAGAATCATTTTTACGTTAATATACAGTAATGGTTACTATACGTTAAGTAGAAACTTTCGATTGCAAAGAGTAGGGAATCTTACTTGGTTGGAGAGGAATTATAAATTTCAGAAAATTGCTTTTTCCTTGGATGAATTAGTTGTGTTAAATGCTACAAAAGAGAAAAAGTCTATTGAAGAGTTTGCTGTCGAAGTTAGTAAATTAGTAAATGATGTTTTCATCCCTATTGCTGCAGGAGGAGGAATTACAAAGGTAGAAGACGCCGAACTTCTCTTTAAGAATGGAGCAGATAAAATAGTGTTAAACACCGTTTTAAAAAAAGACCCTAAATTAGTTAAAGAAATAGTTAGAAAATATGGATCTCAAAGCGTTGTAGCATCTATTGACTATAAAAGAAACAATGGCTTTAATGAGGTATATATAAGTGACGGTACATATAAGTTAGAAGAAACTCTTGAAGAATATTTAGACTATGTTTTAGGACTTGATGTAGGAGAAATTTACTTAAATTCTATAGAAAAAGATGGAACAGGGTTTGGATATGATATTGATACAATAACATCAGTTTCTGACAGAATAAACATTCCTTTAATCATTGCTGGTGGGGCTGGAAATGAGAGTCATTTACTAGAAGGGCTAAAATTAGAAGGAGTTAGCGCCGTAGCTACAGCAAACTTGTATAACTTTGTAGGTGATGGATTACCAATAGCAAGAAAGAAAATACTAGATTCTGGAGAGAATATAGCCAGATGGAATTCATAACTTTTTTGCTTATAAACTACAATGAGTTTAATTACCGAGATATATAAAAAGATAAAATTCTGCAAGCAAGCAGATAGAATAGGCCCTGATATTCCATTTACACATTGGAGATTACATTATAAGTCAAGTATGACATCCTTATGTAAAAAAAAGTTTCACTTTTTTGGTAAAAATGCAGATTTCAGAGCAGGAGCATATGCAGTAACTTGTTCTCAAATTTCAATAGGAGAAAATGTTGTTGTTAGACCAGGAACTATGTTATTTGCCGATGAGTATGAGAAAATTATCATAGAAGACAATGTAATGATGGGGGCAGGAGTTCATTTCTATGTAAACAATCATAAATTTGACAGAACGGATATTCCAATAATTGAGCAAGGGTATTATCCTTCAAAGCAAATAAGAGTGAAAGAAGGAGCATGGATAGGAGCAAATTCGATTATATTGCCTGGAGTGACTATAGGTCAAAATAGTGTTGTTGGAGCGGGTAGCATAGTGACTAAAAATGTACCCGATTTTTCTGTAGCTGTAGGGAGTCCTGCCAAAATTATCAAAAGAATTTCAAGCAGTGAAGAAGAGCATTGAAAGTATCTTATCTAGACTTGTTTCAATTGTCTTTAAGTTCTTAATACTTACTTTTTTAACAAAAGAATTATCATTATCTGATTACGGGTATTATCAATTAATAAGTTACTTTATTATGATATCTGTATACATATATGGATTAGAGTATTATATGTATGGAAATAGGGAAGTCGCAAAAAAAATAGATCATGTTAATAAAATTCAGGAACATTTAAGCTTTTTTTTTACTCTATCCCCCTTTGCACTTATAATACAGTTTCTTTTTCTATTATATCTAATACCTAATGAAATTCTTAACGTTTACACGATAGTAATTATATTATTTGCCAATTTTTGTGATTATTTTAATCAAGAAGTTTATAGGTACTTGGTGATGTTACAGAATATCAGAAAAGCAAATTTTTTATTGATAGCAAAATCAGGGATATTTTTACTTCTTGTTTTGCTTTTTTACTTTTTCTTTAACGAGATAGAAATCTATAACATTGTTTCTTTATTACTAATATCATACTTTATTCTTTTCATTATCACTTATAGATATTTTTCTATATATGTAATGAAGTTTAATAAAGTAAAGGTTAAATTTCTTTCGATTAAAGAGTTAAGAAATGTGGTGAAATTCTTAATGCCTTTTATTTTACTTATGATATTTTCCAAGGGCATAGAGTTTTTTGATAAGTTTGCTATAGAACAATTTTATGGAGCCAAAGAAGTAGGGATATATTCATTCTTATTTTCCATAGCATCAATGATCTACATATTTGTAACAAGTGGCTTTTATATAATTTACTTACCAGAGTTAATATACATTTATGAAAACAAAGCTGGTGACTTTAGAAAAAAAATGTTTGACTACAGTAAGGTAGTAGTGATTTTTTCTTTACTTCTGGTTATAGGAATTGTTTTAGGGATTGAATTTCTTTTGAATTTGATAGGTAAAACTGAGTTAATAGAGAATATAAATTTATTATATCTATTATTAGGCTCTTATTTTTTATTGAACATAGCAACGATACCTAACTTATTGCTTTATGTTACTAAAAAAGACAAGGAACTGATGCTTGTTAGTGGCATTGTGTTCGTAATAAATGTAGTAGCAAACTTTTTTTTAATTAAGCTTTATTCTATTGAAGGAGCAGCTATTTCTTTAATTATAAGTTATAGTGTAAATTTATTAGTCACATCTTATTTTGGTTATAAAGTATGGAAAAAAATAGAGTAAAGTTCTTTGTAGTTCTCGAAGAGCATATGCTAGAGAGGTATTCTTATATTATAGAAAAATACAATTTTGAAAATTATTGTTTCCAGAATTTTAATAATTTGCAAATTGGTGTTTCATTGCAAAAAATTCTAAAAAGAGTTAAACATAGAAACATTTTAAGAATTGAATATGCTAGGCTAAAACAAAGAATCAGTGATTTACAAAAAGAAAATATAGTCGAATCAATTTACTTGTCAAATTCAGAAGGCTATATAGCACATAATGTGATTATAAAACTTAGAAAAGATTTTCCAAATATCGAGCTAGTAGGGTTACAACATGGAGTTTTTGAGTTAGTTCCCCCACCTAATAAGTTGATACGAAAAGTAATAAATAATACAATTAATTTTTTGTTTGGAATGTTTCCTCTAGGACTTGGTTTTGGCGAGAAAAATGTTGATAAGTACATTGTGTATAATGAAAAGTACAGGCAATTTTTAATCAATGAATTAAAATGGGAGCACGACGATGTGATTTCTGATATGAGTTTTTTAAAAGCGGAGCTTTATGATAAAAGGCAGAATGGTCTCAAAAATGAATCTACTGTACTGTTTTTAATGCAGTGCTTGAGCAAATCCAATATGTGCAGTATAGAAGAAGAAGAATACTTAAATGAAAAAGTAATAGAGTTTCTTACAGATAAATATGAGAAAGTACTAGTTAAAAATCATCCCGCTTGTATAAATAATAGTGATAAACTCCTACAAAATAAAAAAGTTGAAAAAATAGATAATTTGATTGATGGATTTAATCAGTGTTCTTATGCTTATAGCTATTCCTCTACAGCATTATTGGAAGCAGAAATATTTGATATTGAATCATTCGCAATAAACTCACAATTAGTTAAAGAAGATAAATCTATTTATAAAGTCTTCAGTAATGTAATAAGCTTTGAAAATGAAATTATGAAGAGCTTTTTATGATCAAAAAAAAACAAATACTTTTTCTCACTGTTGTATTCGCCATATTAGTTCTGCAGATTTATAAAAAGATTGGTGCAGAAAAAGAAAAGGCTTTAATAGAACAATCTAAAAAAGAGGCAAATTCAGAGTTTGTTAAGTTGCTAGATCAACTTCCAGTATACAGAGATAGTATATTTAAAATTTATATAGCAAATTTTTCTGGAAAAACTAAAATTGTATACCTGAAGAAAGATTCTTTAACTGATATATTAAAAAAGAGTAAAGTTTTTTTACACTTGTATCCAAGGGATAAAAAAAATCTAAAGGAGGGAAATACGAATGTAGCATTGGATTTTAAAAAAGAATATGCATCATTTGTCTATAGAAATTCGAAATATTTTATTCTAGAAAAAGAACTACCTAATTTTATAATAGATAAAATTAATACTGGGATGTATGCTTATAACCTAGATAACTCAGTAAGCTGGGAGATTAAAAACATATTAAGAAACGAAGAAATAAAAAAGATACTTTCAGAAAATAGAGAATCTGTATTACAGTTCGAAGACTAAGATATATTAAAATGGTAGAAAAAAGTAATAATATTTATGAGACTAAAAGTTGGTAATGTAGTTGTCGGTCTTTTATTATTCACGATTCCGTTTAATTTTATAGTCATAGAAGGGATAGGGAATATTTACTTATCTACTCTAGTAGTATTATTGGAGTTCTTGTTACTATTCATAAACTCTGAAGGGAATATTGTTAATAAAAAATATTCTCTGCTTGCACTTTTTATTTTCCTCATCACTGTATTTGTAACGTTTGTAAATGTTGTTGTTTTTGATCCTTCTTTGATGAAATTTCAAATTACCAATACAGCAATATATTTTCAAGTAACACTAACTTTTATAATAGTAAACTATTATTACCGGCAGATTAGCTTAAATTTTATCTATAAATTATTTTTAATAATAGGTTTTATTTCTGTTGTTAGAGTCATAATCGAAGAACCTAATCATATCTTTAAATTTAGTATTGCGTGGAAAGAACGTATTGAATCATTATTCATTGGAGGAGTTAATAACTTTGCACTAATCTCAGGAATTGCGTTTATTATTAGTTTTTTTCACATTAAAAGAAATTGGTTAAAATCTTTTTTATGTATCGTATTTTTTACATTTATTGTCTTAACAATGTCAAGAGGAGGCCTTTTTGCGGCAATTTTAACCTTGTTTGCTGCATCATTATATGATAAAAATAGAAATACATTTAGACTTCTAGTAAAGTATTCGTTATCTATAATTTCAATCGGTATAATAGTCTTGTTATTGTCTGGGAAAGCAGAGATAATATATAATAAACTTCTTTTGAGGTTCTTTAATCTATTTACTCATAAAATTGATTTAAACACTTTTTTCTCTTCGAGAGGAGATTTGATAAGTGATATTCTTACCAGATTTTCTAACTCGTCTATTTTTCAAATTCTGTTTGGACATGGTAACGGAGGTATAGATTTTTATAATTCTGCTAGTAAGATTTATTTTGAAACATCTCACAATATTTTTATTGATATTTTATATAAAAACGGATTACTATTATTGTTGTTTTATCTTGCACTTTTATTCTATATCTTATGGCTGTTTCTAAAGAATAGAAACAAAAATAAATTAACATTATTTGGTATTTTCTTTTTTATCCAATTAGAACTTATAGTAAACCCAATATTATTTGCAGCTCAAGTGGGTTGGTTATATGCAATCTTTATGGTGTATTTTTTACATCAAGATCAATTGAATTTTAATGATCAAAATGAGAATAAAGCAATACAGTGAGTTAAATTTAATAACTGCTTTTTTATTAGCATTATTACCAATTACAGTGATTTTTTTGGGACATAAAACTATTCCCTATTACCTAGTTACAATACTCATTTTCTTTTTATTTGAGAAACAACATAAAAAGGAAAGTTTTGTTAGAAATAAAAAATATTTGATGCCATACTTTATTATGGTATTGGCTTACATCGTTTATAGCTTTCTCTCTACAGACTTAACCATAGCAAGTAAAGTTTTAGAAAGGCAAATTTCCTTACTGCTATTGCCCCTCATTATTTTTTTATGCAAATCAAATGAAAAATGGTATAAATATCTTTTTAGTACATTTTTACTAGCAATGCTGGCAATTTCAATTTTTTCTGTAATTGTATTGGTTCAATTTATGTACGAACAAGCAGACTGGATTGAGAAAATGATTTCAGAAGGATACAAAGACTATATACAATTTAAGTTTCCCCACTTATTAGGAGTGCATCCAACGTATTGGAGTTATCTTTTATGCATTTGTAATATCATACTTTTAAATAATAAAAGTTTACATGTAGGATTAAAAAAACCTATAGTAATTGGATTGTCAATAGTGTTTAATTTAAACCTCTTGTACTTAACAGCTAGAACACCTATGGTTATTAACTTTATCATATATACTATGTTTTGTATAAATTATCTAGGAAATAAGAGGTTGAGAAAAAATCAGATAATAAGTGTTCTTGGTTTGTTGTTTTTCTTTATTGCTGTTTCTGTAAACCTCCCATTGCTTAAATCAAAAATAGCAAACATTCCCCTAGATGAACGTGTTTATTTATGGCCAGAAGCTTTTAGCAGAATTTCAGAAAATCACTTTGTTTTGGGAGAAGGTTTAGGTCAAACTAAAGTGCAGATGAAAGAATATATTGTTGAAACTGGTGATCCTAGAATTCATTTTAGAAAGTATGACCTTCATAATCAATACTTGACTCATTATTTTGATATGGGTATTTTGGGCTTTTTATCTTTAATTTATATGATAAGTTTCCCTTTTATCCAGATAAAGTTTAGACTAAACAATAATAGCTTAGCCTTAATTCAATTTAGTGTATTAGCAATGCTCTCACTATTAACAGAGACTCATTTGTATATTATAAAAGGAATAATTATTTATTCAGTTTTTTCAGCTGTTTTTCTTAAAAGTTTTAATTCTCAAAAAGAGAAGAATCTATCAAGACAATTCGAAAATCTTTAATACCTTTGATGCTGTTTGTCAGTACTTACTTCAATTTAGAACTATGAAAATTGCAATTGTACATGAGTGGATAACTGTCGTAGCAGGATCAGAAAGTTGCTTTAAAGTTTTCACTGAAATATTCCCTGAAGCTGATATATATGCCTTAGTTTCTGACAAAAAGAGTTTAGAAAAATTAAATATAAATCCTAATAGAGTAACAAATTCTTTTATACAGAAGTTGCCTCAAGCCAAAACTAAATGGAAAAGATATTTGCCTTTGTTTCCTTTTGCAGTTGAACAATTTGATTTGTCAGAATACGATGTGATAATATCTTCGTCTCATGCTGTAGCTAAAGGAGTTATTACTAATGCAAATCAAGTACATATTTGTTATATATATTCTCCAATAAGATATGCATGGGATTTATATCATCAATATCTTAGAGAAGCAAATTTAAAGAAGGGACTTAAGGGTCTTTTTGCCAAGACAATTCTTCATTATATAAGAAGGTGGGATTCGACCACATCCAATAGAGTTGACGCATTTATTCCAATTTCAAAATATATTGAAAAAAGAGTATGGCGAACCTATAGAAGAGAATCATATAAAGTTATTTATCCACCTGTAAAAGTGAGTACTTTTACGTTAAGAGAACAAAAAGAAGACTTTTACCTAACTGCTTCTAGAATGGTTCCTTACAAGAAAATAGACTTGATAGTTGAAGCATTTACCAAAATTGGAGATAAAAAGTTAATTGTCATAGGTGATGGTCCTGAATTTAAAAAAATAAAAAATAAAGCTGGTGATAATGTAACCTTACTAGGATACCAAGGGTTGGATATTTTAAAAGACCATATGCAAAGAGCTAAAGCCTTTGTTTTTGCGGCTGAAGAGGATTTTGGAATTATTCCAATTGAAGCTCAAGCATGTGGAACGCCAGTAATTGCTTATGGTAAAGGAGGTTCTCTGGAGACTATTAGTGGAAAGTTTGTAGGTGAAAAGTTAACCGAAAAGAATACAGGAGTATATTTTAAAGATCAAACAGTAGGGTCTTTAGTAGATTCAATAGATTTTTTTGAAAAAAACTACTCAATTTTTAACCCAGTAAAAATTAGAGAATTTGCTCTAAAGTTTGATGAGAGCTTATTTCGAGATGACATTAAACAGACATTTAATAAAATAATAAAAGAATATAAATAATTTGAAAAAGGCATTAATAACAGGGATAACTGGTCAAGATGCAGCATACCTAGCTGAGCTATTATTAACCAAAAACTACCATGTATTTGGAACATATAGAAGAACAAGTTCAACTAATTTTTGGAGGATTCAAGAATTAGGAATAGAAAATCACCCAAATCTTACTTTGATTGAATATGACTTAATAGATTTGTCTAGTGCGTACAGAATAGTCTCAGAGATCGAGCCTGATGAAATCTATAATCTAGCGGCTCAAAGCTTTGTAGGAGTATCATTTACACAGCCTGTAGCGACTGCTAACATTACTGGAATAGGAGCTTTAAATTTATTAGAGGCTATAAGAACAATTAACCCTAAAATAAAATTCTATCAGGCATCTACCTCAGAAATGTTTGGGAAAGTAAAAGAGATACCTCAAAGCGAAGAAACACCTTTTCATCCAAGGAGCCCTTATGGGTTCTCAAAAGTTTTTGCACATTGGGCCACGCTTAATTATAGAGAATCGTACGATATTTTTGCGACAAGTGGAATTTTATTTAATCATGAATCTCCATTAAGAGGAAAAGAATTTGTAACAAGAAAAATTAGTGATGCTGTAAGTAAAATATATTTGGGTAAGCAAAGTTTGTTAGAGTTAGGAAATTTAGATGCTAAGAGGGATTGGGGCTATGCAAAAGAGTATGTAGATGGGATGTATAGAATGTTACAGGCAGATAAAGCAGGTACATTTGTATTGGCGACTAATAAGACGCAGACAGTTAGAGATTTTGTTTCTTTAGCATTTAAAACTGTAGATATAGATCTTATATGGAGAGGGAAAGAAGAAAAAGAAGAAGGAATAGATCAAAAATCAGGAAAAGTTTTGGTAAAAGTTAATCCTAAATTTTACAGACCAGCAGAAGTGGATTTATTGATAGGTAATGCAGATAAAGCAGAGAGAGAATTAGGATGGAAAGCTCAAACAGATTTAAAAGACTTATGTGAAATGATGGTAATGAAAGATTTAGAGAGGAATAAAAATGGAGAAACATATTAAAGAGAGAGTTTTTATAACTGGAATTAATGGTTTCACTGGGGAACATTTAGAACGTTATCTAGTTAAAAAAGACTATGATGTTTATGGTACTGTTTTTTCCAAACCAAAAAAAGACAACCATTTTTATTGTGACATTTCAGATAAAAACTCAATAAGTGAAATTATCAATAAAGTTCGTCCTAAGTATATAATACATTTGGCGGCAATTTCGTTTGTGGCGACAGAAGACCAGCTTAAAGTTTATGAGGTGAATGTTTTTGGAACCTTAAACCTACTGGATGCAGTTGAAAAAGCTAATTATATTCCTGAGAAAATATTAATAGCAAGTAGTGCAGTTGTTTATGGAGCAATTGAAGGAGAAATTAAAGAAAGTATTATACCTTCCCCTATAAACCATTATGGGAATAGTAAATTGGTTATGGAAAATATGGTTAAACCATATTTTAATAAACTAAACATCATTATCACAAGACCCTTTAATTATACTGGTGTTGGGCAAGAAAAGCATTTTTTAATACCTAAAATAGTGTTACATTTTAAGGAAAAGAAGGACAAAATTAAATTAGGTAATATTAATGTCTACAGAGAGTTTAATGATGTAAGATTTGTTATTGAATCTTACTTTAGTCTAATGAAATCTGAACAAAAATCATTAATTGTAAATGTTTGTAGTGGAAAAGAAACCAATATTAAAAATATACTAAAAACAATGGAGTGCATTACTGGTCATAAGATGGAAGTCGAAATTGCGCCTGAGTTTATTAGAAAAAATGAAATAAAAATTTTGAAAGGATCTACTGAGAAAATCAATGAAGTAATAGGCCAGTTTGGTGAAACATATACATTAAAAGATACATTAAAAAGAATGTATGAAAATTAATGAGCCAAAGTAGTTTAGATCGACATAACTTATAAATGACTAATCCAAAACTTTTGAAATTAAGAAATAGATATTCATACTTAATTAGACCTCTTCAGTTAATACTGGATTGTTTAGCTATTTTATTCATTGTTTTTATGGTTTCCGATGAACAGTTTCTTAATTTTCCTTTTTTAGTTTACATCTTACTATATTGGATATTATCAAGCGTTTTTACTGGTTACTATAGGGTTTATAGATATACAAGGATATTAAGAGTTTTATTGATATCATTAAGACATTTTATTGTTTTTATTTTTGGGTTTTTCGCTTTTTTTGGACTTTTTAGAGAAGGAGCACATATTGGTAATCAGTTCTTAATATTGACTAGTATCGTGTTAGTTACGTTTTCTTTAAAAATAATTACTTTTTATTTTTTAAAAATATATAGAAAATCTGGTAAAAATTATCGCAATGTAATTATTTTGGGAAATAATAATTCTACAAAGAGAATTGTAAAATTATTTGACAACAAGCGTTCTTTAGGGTATAAATATTTAGGTTTCTTTACCGACTCAAAGTCAAGTGATAAAATAGGAGCCATTGAGGATAGTTTTAACTATATTTTAGAGAATTCGGTAGATGAAATATATTGTTCTCTTCCAGAGTTTGATAAAGAACAAGTGAAAAGAATTACCAAATTTGCTGCGATTAATAGTATTTCCTTAAAACTAATACCTGATTTTGATCAATTGTATAGTAAGGTAAGGGATGTAGAGTATTATGATGATGCTCTGATGGTACTAGGGGTTAAAAAATTACCGTTTGAATTTTTAGAAAACTATGCAGTAAAAAGAGCTTTTGATATTATGTTCTCGTTTCTTATGTGCGTGTTAGTTTTATCTTGGCTTTATCCAATTATGTGGATCATCATTAAACTAGAATCTAAAGGACCTGCTGTATTTAAACAAAAAAGAGAAGGATTAAATGGAGAAGAATTTGTCTGCTATAAATTTCGATCAATGCGTTTGAATAAGCAATCGGATAAAGTTCATGCCTCTAAAAACGATCCAAGAGTTACCAGATCAGGAAGTTTTATAAGAAAAACAAGCATTGACGAGTTGCCTCAATTTTTCAACGTGTTAAAAGGTGATATGAGTGTTGTAGGGCCAAGACCACACGTAGAAGCGTTATCTAAAGAATATCAAGAAGAAGTTGATGATTATCTGAAAAGGCATGCAATGAAACCTGGAATTACAGGCTTAGCCCAGGTTAGTGGTTATAGAGGCGAAGTGAAAAAAAGGGCAGATATCAAGAACAGAGTTCGAATGGATATCTTCTATATAGAAAACTGGTCTTTTTTACTAGATGTTAAAATCATTTTTATGACTGTTTTAAACATCTTCAAAGGAGAGGAGAAAGCATATTAAATGTTACTTTATGCAGACATAACTGTATCTATTGTCTGTTATCAACAGGATTTTAATGTTTTAAAAAAAGCTATTGATTCTGTAATCTCTAATCATAAGATTTCTAAAATTTATATTATTGATAACTCTCCTAGAGACTCTCTCAAAAAATTTCTAACTTCTTATGAGAGTAAGGTAAAATATCTGTTTGTTAATAAAAATATTGGATTTGGTTCAGGACATAACCTAATTCTCAAAAAAATACAATCATTTTCTAATTATCATCTAGTTTTAAACCCTGATACATATTTTAAGTCTAGTATTTTAGATAAACTTGTTAAAGAGTTAGCTAATAATAGAGAAGTATCATTAATAGCACCTAAAGTTTTATATCCTGATGATACTTTCCAATATACTGTAAGAAAGTATCCCTCTATTTTTGAGATGTTTTTAAGGTTTTTTAGAATTCAAAATTCTTTTACAGATAGAAGAGAATATCGAAATGAAAATTTAGAAGCTTCTTTTTTTCCAGACTTTATTTATGGAAGTTTTATGTTATTTAAAACGGAAGACTTTCTAGAAATAGGAGGCTTCGATGAACGTTATTTCTTATACATGGAGGATGTAGATATTTGTAAAAAAATAGATAAAATAGGAAAGAAAAAGATGTATTATCCTCATGTACATATTTATCACGTGCTCAAAAAAGGATCTTCTAAGAATCTAAAACTTTTTATGAGGCATACCATCTCTATGGTGAAGTATTTTCTGAAGTGGGGTTTCTAGTTTAGCTGAATAAATTGAAATATATTTGTATGCAAATAACAACGAATGAATGTACTGATTTTAGGTTCTGGAGGAAGAGAACATGCCTTTGCCTATAAACTCTCGCAAAGTAAAAAAATCAATCAACTTTTTGTAGCTCCTGGTAATGCAGGAACAGATAGTATCGCTACAAATATCAATATAGATCCTACAGATTTTCAGGCTGTTAAAAAAACGGTATTCGATTATGAGGTAGAGATGGTAGTCGTAGGTCCTGAGGCTCCTCTAGTAGAAGGCGTTCATGACTTCTTTTTAGAAGATGAAGAGTTGAAGTCAATTCCAGTAATTGGTCCTAAAAAAGATGGAGCTTTGCTTGAAGGAAGCAAAGATTTTTCAAAAGAGTTCATGATTAAGCACAGTGTTCCCACTGCTCAATATCAATCATTTACTGAAGAGACACTAGAAAAAGGGAAAGCTTTTTTAGAAACATTAAATCCTCCCTATGTTTTAAAAGCAGATGGATTGGCAGCAGGAAAAGGCGTTTTGATATTAGACTCTTTAGAAGAAGCAAAATCTGAATTAGAGGAAATGTTAACCAATCAGAAGTTTGGTGAAGCATCCTCAACTGTTGTTATTGAAGAGTTTTTAGATGGAATTGAACTTTCTGTTTTTGTTTTAACAGATGGGAAAAACTATAAAATTTTACCTTCTGCAAAAGATTACAAAAGAATAGGAGAGGGAGACAAAGGGTTAAATACAGGAGGTATGGGAGCCATTTCACCTGTTCCATTTGCAGATCAAGCATTTTTAGACAAAGTTGAAGAAAGCATTGTAAAGTCTACTATAAATGGATTGAAAAAAGAGGGAATTGATTACAAAGGTTTCATCTTTATCGGATTAATGAATGTAAAAGGAAACCCCTTTGTCATCGAATACAATGTAAGAATGGGAGATCCTGAAACGGAAGTAGTATTACCAAGAATTGAATCAGATCTTCTGGACTTGTTCGAAGGTGTTGCCAATCAGACCTTAGATACTAAAGAGTTTTCTGTAACTTCAAAAACTGCGACAACAGTGATGCTGGTTTCTGGAGGTTATCCTGAGGCTTATGAAAAAGGAAAGATTGTTTCTGGACTTGAGAATGTTCAAGATTCCATTGTTTTTCACGCAGGAACAAAATCTGAAAATGATAATGTACTTACCAACGGAGGTCGAGTAATGGCAATTACTTCTTTTGGAGATTCTATAGAAGATGCACTTCAAAAATCTTATGAAAATATTGATAAGATTCATTTTGATAAAATGAATTACAGAAAAGATATTGGCTTTGATTTGGTATGAATAAAAAAATAATTGTTGCGCCGCTCAATTGGGGATTAGGTCACGCCTCACGTTGCGTTCCAATTATTAAACTTTTAATAGCAAATCATTACATTCCTGTCATCGCTAGTGATGGAAAAGCATTACTGCTTTTACAACAAGAATTTCCTGAATTAGAGGTTTTAGAGCTTCCTTCTTACCATATTTATTATGGTAGGAATTTAAAATGGACACTTTTTAAAAAAGTACTAGCAATTCAAAAAACAGTAAGAGCTGAAAAGGAGTTGTTAGAAAATTACCTGACAAGTAATAGGGGTGTTGTTGGAGTAATTTCAGATAATCGTTTTGGAATGCATAGTAATAAAGTGCCATGTGTGTATCTAACACACCAATTGAATGTACTTTCTGGAATCTTTACACCATTCACAAGTTTCTTGCACCGTAGAATCATTAGAAAATTTGATGAATGTTGGATTCCAGATATTAAAAACTCAGTGCTTTCGGGAATACTGTCTCAATCGGATAAGAAGCTACATCAGAAATATATTGGGATACTCAGTAGATTTTCAAAAAAAGAAGTCAGAAAAAAAATAGAAATCTTAGTAGTACTATCGGGGCCTGAACCTAACAGGAGCCACATAGAAACGAAACTCATTGAGGTTTTTAATAAGTCAAACAAGAGAGTGTCATTTGTAAGAGGGATAGTGCAAGAACAAGAAAAAAAAGAACAGCTGGGAAATGTTACCTTCTATAACTTTATGACTTCAGAAAAATTGAATGAATCTATCAATGCTGCTGATTTAGTTATTTGTCGATCTGGCTACTCATCCATCATGGATTTAATTGCTTTGGATAAAAAAGCAATACTGATTCCTACAAAAGGACAAAACGAACAGGAATATTTAGCTAGGCATGTTAGTAAGAAAGCTCAATTTGTTTCTGTAAGTGAAAATGCGATTACAGCTCAATTATTAGAAACAAAAATAGCACCTCCTATAGAAGGTATTACAACGAATTTAGAACCTGAATTACTTCGCCTTTTCGAGCGTAAATGAAAATTCAGAACCTTCTCCAAAAGTACTTTTCAATAAAATAGTTTCGTTGTGAGCTTCAATAATATGTTTCACAATAGCCAATCCAAGACCCGAACCACCTTGCTCTCTGGATCTGCTTTGATCTACTCTATAGAACCTTTCAAAAAGCCTTGATAAATGCTCTTGTTTAATTCCTTCACCGTTGTCAATTACTTTAATAATAAATTTATTTTCATTATAAGAATCAATGGCAACAGTGGTATTACCATTTAAGCTTCCATACTTAATAGAATTTACAACAAGATTAATAACCACTTGCTCAATGCGTTCAATGTCACCATATACGAAGATTGGGAATTCATAAATTTTATCAAATTGAAGTGTTATATTTCTTTTTTTGGCTCTCATTTCAAAAAGGTCAAAAACGCTTTGTACCACTTCTAAAATGTTGAACACTTCAATATTCATTTTGACTCCCTCATTTTCAAGCTTGGCAATCATATCCAAATCCTTCACAATGGAAACCAGTCTCTCTACGCCTTTGTTAGCTCTTTCTAGGTATTTGTCTCTGATGAGTTTGTCATTCACCGCACCTTCGATGAGTGTAAGAATATAACCTTGTACTGTAAATAAAGGTGTTTTTAATTCATGAGATACATTGCCTAAAAAATCTCTTCGAAAAGAATCTCGCTCTGTTAAATTTTGAATTTCAATACGTTTTCCTTCTACATAATCTTGTACGCTTTTGGATAATGATTCAATATCAGTTGTTGTTGAAAATCGATCAAAATCATCTGTATTTAAGATAGAAACTTCATCGTAAATCTTTTTAATTCTTTTATATATAAATCGCTCTGCTCGGTATTGAGTAATAAAAAAGGATAGAATGAAAACCAATCCAGCAAAGACAAATAAAGCGACTAGTGGCCGACTTTCAAAAAATAAAAAATAGAGCAATGCTACAAGTAGCGCAGAAGACAAAGTAATGTATAAGGAAGACCAAAGAGCGAAAGAATATGTCTTTTTAAACTTCATAAAGAAACAAATTTATTTATCTGCCCCTTCTAAAACAAACTTATAGCCTACTCCCTTTACGGTTTTAAAATAATTATCGCCAATTTTTTCTCTGAGTTTTCGAATATGAACATCAATGGTTCTTCCTCCTACAACTACTTCGTTACCCCAGACAGTATCCAAAATAGTTTCTCTTTTGAAAACTTTTCCTGGTTTAGAAGTTAACAGTGAAAACAACTCAAATTCTTTTCTAGGCAGGAATACTTTTTCATCCCCTTTAAAAACAACGTACTCTTCGCGGTTGATAGTAATATTACCTACTTTGATAGTCGTATCTACAGTCACATCAGCTTTTAACCTTCTTAGTAAAGATTTAATTTTACTGATGAGTACTTTTGGTTTTACGGGTTTTGTGATATAATCATCAGCTCCAGCATCAAAACCAGCTACTTGCGAATAATCCTCTCCTCTGGCTGTAAGAAATGCGATCATTGTATTTTCAAGAGTTTTTACATCTCTAATTTTTTCACAAGCCTCTATGCCATCCATTTCTGGCATCATAATATCTAAAAGGATTAAGTGAGGTATGATTTTTTTTGCTGTTTTTACAGCTTCAATACCATTAGTAGCTGTGAAAACTTCGTACCCCTCATTTCTTAAATTGTATCCAACAATTTCTAAGATATCTGGCTCATCATCAACCAGTAAAATCTTAATGTCGCTGTTATTCATTCGTTGTAGTTAAGAATATATTACTTCCAAAAGTAGCGATTAAAAAACAAAAATCAATTGCTTAACAATCATTTAATCTGATAACATTTGATTAACGTTGGAATAACTGAACCATAATATAGCTGTAACCTTTTCTTTACAAAATAGGATGATTTTTGCCATGTAATAATATCATTATAGAGAAAGAACTTCAATGAAAAAAATTTTAATCATTCTTGCGTGCGTATTGAGTCAACTAGCAATGGCGCAAGGAAAAGGAACCATCAAAGGGACAGTATTAGATAAAGATGCTAATAACGAACCTTTAGGTTTTGCAACAGTTACTATAAAAAATACGACAATAGGTACAGAAACAGATTTTGATGGAAATTATACATTATCTGTAAATCCAGGAACTTATGTGATCGTATTTAGCTATTTAGGTTACAAAACAATCGAAGAGACAGTAACTGTAAAAGCTGGAGAAACAATTACCTTAAACAAGACGATGGCTGCTGAAGAAGGAGTTTCTCTGGATGAGGTAAAAATCAAAGCTACAACAAGTAAAGAAAAAACATCTGCATTACTTATACAACAGAAAAAAGCAGTTGCTATTGAAACCAAGATTGGAGCTCAGGAATTATCGAAAAAAGGAGTTTCGGATGCCACTGGAGCAGTCGCAAAAACAGCAGGTGTGTCTAAAGGTTCTAAAAATGTGGTTGTAAGAGGTCTTGGAGATCGTTACAATTCTACTTCATTAAACGGATTACCTTTACCATCAGAAGATCCTGAATACAAGAATATATCGCTAGATTTTTTTGATACTAGCATTATCAAGAATATAGGAGTTAACAAAGTTTTTGGTTCATCAATTATTGGAGATGTAGCTGGGGCGAATATTGATATTAGTTCAAAAGAACTAACGAAGAGAAAGTTAGGAAGTTTAGCATTTTCTATTGGTGGGAATACGCAAACATTGAGTCAAAAATTCTTGACAATCGATGGAACAAATCGTTTTGGAACAGGAAATGGATTTTCGATTCCAGTAAATAGCCTAACTCAATATACTTTCACGAACTCTTGGAATCCAAATAGTCAGAGCTTTCAACCTAATGGCGGCTTTTCTTTTGCCGTTGGTAGAAAATTTGATGTAGGAGAAGAGGGAAAATTAAGCCTTTATCTAATTGGTGGTTATGATGGTAGTTACAATTACACTAATGGAAACATCAAGCAAACTAACAGTACAGGAGCTATCTTTTTAGATCAGGATTTTGAGAAATACGATTACAATGTTTCTCAAATATTAATGGGGAATGTGAATTATAAATTCGGTAAAGGACATGAAGTTTCGTATAACCATTTATTCATTCATAATAACAAACAGTCTTTAGGAGATTATTTTGGTTTGGTAAATCCTGAACAAACAGGAGATTTAGAGTTTCAAAGAAGACAGCAAGTAAATGATAATACACTTTTTGTAAACCAATTTTTAGGAAAATTTACGCTTACAGATAGAATGACTTTAGAAGGGAAAGGATCTTTAAACTTTATACAAGGGAATGAGCCAGATCGTAGAACAAATAAATATTTATTTAGAGATAACTTCTACAGTCCACAAACAAATAGTGCCGGAGAAAATGAGCGTTATTTTTCTAAACTACAGGAGTTAGATAACAATGCTTATGGTAAATTAACCTACAAGTTAAAAGAAGATGAAGAAGACATTAGTATTGTAGAATTTGGAGGTCATTTTAGATATACAGAAAGATTATTTTCAGCGACCATTTTCAATCACGGATTTAATACTAGAGTTCCGATAGATATTAATAATCCAGATGCAGTATTCAGTCAAAATAATCTAGACAATGGAGTAATGGTGTTACAAACTGGAAGGGGAGGTATTAACAACCCATTTGCTTTTGACCCATTCACATACAGAGGAAAACGATTAATTCAATCAGGATTTGGAAACTTGGTATATCAGTTTAATGAAAATATGATTGTCTCTGGTGGAGTAAGACTGGAATCTGTTCAGCAAAGAGTTACTTACAACACAAATATTGCCAATAGCAATACGAATGGAGCTTCAAGGATTAATGAATTCTATGTATTACCAAGCTTCAACTTGAAGTACAACTTTAATGAAAACAGTATTGTAAGATTAGCTGGAAGTGTTACGTATACTCTTCCTCAGTTTAAAGAAACTGCACCGTTCAAATACCAAGATGTAAGCTTTTCAAGTCAAGGAAACCCTGATTTGATTCCTTCAGACAATTACAATTTAGATGTTAAGTATGAATACTATTTTTCATCAAGTGAATTAATTACAGTAACAGGTTTTTATAAGTACATTCAAAACCCAATTTCTAGAAGTGAAATTCCAAGTGGAGGAAATACATTAACATATTTAAATGTAGGAAACAATGCTACTGTACTTGGAATAGAAATAGAAGCAAGAAAGAATCTATTGAAAAACGATGACGAGTCAGACGATGAATATTCTTTAGATGCTGGGTTAAATACTTCTTTCTTATCCTCAAAAGTAAATTTAGATCAAGCTTCTGTAGCACAGTTCACCAACACATCTAGTGATCTTGAAGGAGCAACGCCATTCTTGGTAAATGCAGATATTTCATTTAATAAAAAATACGAAAAGAGTGAATTAACAAGTTCACTAGTATTCAACTATTTCAGTGAAAGAGTTTACTCAATTGGAACGAGAGGTTTTGAGAACATTTTAGAAAAGGGAATTCCCACATTAGATTTTGTTTCATCGTTAAAAATGGGAGAGCATTACAATGTGAAATTGAAAGCTCAAAACTTATTAAACCCATCTTTCCAGCTAAGCAGAGTTGGAGCAAATGGAGGAGGAAATGTAGTGTTAGGAAATTATAAAAAGGGTGTTAACCTAAGTTTAGGACTCACCTATGATTTTTAAACAGAGCTAGATTTTATTAATATTTTTTTTAAATACAGCTGACACTCTGGAAATATAGAATACTAAAATTTGTGTCAGCTAATTAAAACATAACAAATACAGCAAAATGAAAAAAAATCTTTTATCAAGTTTAGCAATAATTATGACTCTAATTTTTTCGAGTTGTACTTTAGACAATGACGATAATAATGGTGGAGGAAATAATGGAGGGACTCCTACCGCTCAAAATTTATCAGGGAACTTAACAACAAATTTAACCTTACAATCTGGGTTAGATTACACACTAACAGGTGCACTTTTTGTAAAATCAGGAGCAATTTTAACTATTGAACCTGGAGTGATTGTGAAAGCTTTAGCAGGAGGAACTGATGTATATATTTTGGTTGAAAGAGGAGGCAAAATTATTGCAGATGGAACAGCCGTAAATCCAATTAAATTTACATCTAGCGCTTCTAGACCTAAGCCAGGAGATTGGGGAGGAATAATAATCAATGGGAAGGCGCCTATAAGTCGTCAAAGTGGATCTCAAAGTAACGCAGCTACAGAGGTGAATAATACTATTTTGTTTGGAGGTGATAACGCTTCAGATAATTCGGGAGTTATGAATTATGTTATCTTAGAATATACAGGAGCTAGAATTGATGACGAAGCAGAGCACAATGGGTTGACTTTAAATGGAGTAGGTAGCGGAACAACAATCAGCAATTTAGCTATTTTAAATGGAGATGACGATGCTATTGAATTTTTCGGAGGAACCGTAAATGCATCAAACATTTTAGTGGTAAATGCAAAAGATGACATGTTTGATTTTTCTCAGGGATATACAGGAACTTGTACAAATTTGTACGGCGTCAGAGAGTCTGGATATAGTGCTGTTACTTCAGATCCAAGAGGAATTGAAGCCGATGGAAACTTAGATGGAAACTCTCCAACCGACATCAACCAATCTGCATTTACAGTAAATGGATTAACAATCATCAACAATGGTAACGGTGTTCAAATGTCGGATGCTATTAAAGTAAGAAGAGGTGCTACAGCAACCATTACAGGTGCTTACGTTGCTTTAGGAGCTGGAGCTACCTATTCAGACTTTGTAGACTTAGAAGACTCTAAAGGAAATGCAACAGCAAATACTACCATTACAGTTGTAGGAAATAGTGCCAATGGATTGGATATTACTGACAATAAAAATGCGCCAGGAGCAACCATCAATACTTCTAATGGAACAACAAGTTCTGTAAACAACTCTATTTTTTCTTGGACAGGATATAAGTTTTAATTTAGATACTTTCCTATATCTGGCAGGAAAAAATTAGTATTTATCAATAGAAAATAATAACACCTTGAGTGAACTCGAGGTGTTTTTTGCGTATTATGAAAATGTAAGTATTTGTACTTATCACCTCAATCTTAATGGTTTTTTAACTTTGTAGAAACTTTTTAGTATAGAAAACCATGAAGAAAATTTTCATCTTAAGTATAGTAGTAGTAAGCTTTATGCTTGCAGGTTGTTCATTAGATAATGATGACACACGTGGAGCGATAGATCAAAATAAAACAGACATTTCAGGTAATTTAACCTCAGACTTAACATTACTTTCAGGAATTGATTACAAATTAACCGGAGGGTTGATCGTGAAATCGGGAGTTACATTAACCATTCAGCCAGCTGTTACTGTAAGAGCTTTGGCAGGAGGAACAGGTGTTTTTATCTTGGTAGAAAAGGGAGGTAAAATTATAGCGAATGGAACGAAAGTAAATCCTATCAGATTTACCTCTAATTCATTAAATCCTAAGCCAGGAGATTGGGGAGGGATTATTATCAATGGGAAAGCTCCTATTAGTCGTCAATCTGGAACCCAAAGCAATGCTGCAACAGAAGTAAATAATATCATATTTTTTGGAGGAAATGATGCATCAGACAATTCAGGGATTATGAATTATGTAATTATGGAGTATACTGGGGCTAGAATTGATAATAGAACAGAACATAATGGTCTTACATTGAATGGAGTTGGAAATGGGACTAAAATTAGTAACATCGCAATTATTAATGGAGATGATGATGCTCTTGAATTTTTTGGAGGAACAGTAAACGCCTCTAATATTTTGGTGGTAAATGCAAAAGATGATATGTTCGATTTTTCTCAAGGTTATACAGGAACTTGTGAAAACTTGTATGGGATAAGAGAAGCAAATGATTTAGCTGTTACTTCTGATCCAAGAGGAGTTGAAGCAGATGGAAATTTGGATGGAAATTCTCCAACAGATATTAACCAATCAAATTTTACAATTAACGGTTTGACCATTATTAACAAAGGAGCCAAAGTACGAATGACTGATGCTATTAAAATAAGAAGAGGGGCAACAGCTACCATTACAAACGCATACATAGAGTTAGGAAATGAGGCTTTATTTTCAGACTTAATTAATTTAGATGACCCGAAAGGAGGGGCCAACGCAAATACCTCAATTACTGTTGTTGGCAACCCAGCAAATGGATTAGATATTACTGACATAAAAAATGGGCCTGGAGCTAGGATAAATGTAACTAATGGTACATCAGGTTTTATAAATACCTCTATTTTTTCTTGGACAGGATATAGCTTTTAGCTATTCGATAAAAAACGCTCAAAAAAACTCGTCTGTAAAATAACTTATAGACGAGTTTTTTGTTTTTTGAGTAACTTCACAAAAAAGATAGATGTATCAGATAATCTCAAATATAGCACGTAAGTTTTTTTCAGATGCTCAAGTTTTCAAGATAGGATTTAATATCTCTCCCATGTATCGTAGGTCTACAGGTCGAGTTATAGAAGTTTCTGAAGATTTATTAAAAGTAAAAATTAAAATTCCCATCAGTTGGAAAAACAAAAACTATGTAGGAACTATTTTTGGAGGGAGTTTGTATTCGGCAACAGACCCAGTCTATATGATTCAATTGATTCATATCTTGGGAAGTGATTATGTTATTTGGGATAAAGCTGCGGAAATTAAGTACAGAAAACCTGCTAAAAAATCGGCTTATGCTGAATTCATTTTTTCAGAAAAAGAAATTGAAAACATTAAAAAAGAGGTCGCTGAGAAAAAAGAAATTGACCTTGTTAAAGACCTTCAAATTACTGATGGAAAAGATGAGACTTATTGTGAGTTAAAAAAAATCATCTATATTGCAGACAAAGCTTACTACAAAGAGAAAAAGAAAAAATTGCAATCATGAATTTAAAAACAGATCTAAATAATGTGTTGTTTCTCGATATAGAAACGGTACCTCAGAAAGAAAAATGGTCAGAATTATCGGAGACTATTCAAGAACTTTTTACAAAAAAAACAGCTTACCAAAGAAAAGATGAAACTTCTCCAGAAGATTTTTATGAGCGAGCTGGAATTTGGGCAGAATTTGGAAAAATTATTTGTATATCAGTTGCTTATTTTACAGATGATACGAATCAGAGAAGCCTCAGAGTAACTTCATTTTATGGAGATGATGAGAAGAAAATATTAGAAGATTTTAAAAATATACTAGTAACACATTTTTCTAAAAGGCAATATCTCTTATGTGCCCACAATGGTAAGGAATTTGATTTTCCATATATTTCTAGACGGATGATTATTCATCAAATAGAACTTCCCGAAAAGTTGAACTTATTTGGGAAAAAACCATGGGAAGTACCTCATTTAGATACCATGGAGCTCTGGAAATTTGGAGATTACAAGCACTACACTTCTCTTCAATTACTGACTTCTATTTTAAACATCCCTTCTCCGAAAGAAGATATAGATGGGAGTGAAGTAGCCAGCGTTTACTATCAGGAAAAAAACATTCAAAGAATCGTAGATTATTGTGAGAATGATACCATTGCCATAGCTCAGTTGTTGCTTCGTTTCAACAATGAAAAAATTATTGAGAACAATCAAATAGTAAGAGTTTAATCATCCAATTTCATAGAAAGCTCTAGCCATCTTTCCTCTTTTTCCTCAAGCAAAGATATAACTTCTTGAAGTTCAAAAGATTTTTTGTCTACTTCTTCAGAAGTAATGTCTGGATTGCTAAAAAAAGATTCTAGTTCCTTCTTTTTCTTTCCAAGCTTTTCAATATCCACCTCTAATTTGCCGTACTCTCTTTTTTCTAAATAACTCAGTTTCGATTTTGGAGATTGACTGGCTATTTTTTGTACACTTTTTTTGACTGATGGTTCTGGAGGTTTAGAATCCTCATAAATTCTAAAATCTGAGTAATTCCCTGGGAAATTTTCAATCACACCATCACCTCTAAAAACGAATAGAGAATCTACAATTTTGTCCATAAAATATCGATCGTGAGAAACGACAATCAAATTACCAGGATAATCCAACAGAAAACTCTCTAGCACATTTAAGGTGATAATGTCTAGATCATTAGTGGGTTCATCAAGAATTAAGAAGTTTGGATTCTGAATTAAAACAGTACACAGGTATAACCTCTTCTGTTCACCACCACTCAATTTCTCTACAAAATCATATTGTTTTTTTCGATCGAAAAGAAACCGCTCCAGAAGTTGAGAGGCAGATATTTTTCGTCCTTTTGTAAGCGGGATGTATTCCCCAAACTCTTTAATGACCTCAATAACTTTTTGACCTTCTTTAATTTGTATTCCCCTTTGAGTATAGTAGCCAAACTTTACCGTTTCTCCAATAACGACCTTGCCTCCATCTACAGGTTCACTTCCGGTAAGTATATTTAAAAAGGACGATTTTCCAGTTCCATTTTTACCGATGATTCCAATACGTTCCCTTTTTTTGAAGACATAATCAAAACCATTGAGTATGGTTAAGTTACCGAAAGCTTTTTTTAAATTGTGGAGCTCTACGATCTTGCTCCCCAACCGTTCCATATTAATTTCAAGCTGTACCGTATGATCTTGTCTTCTTTTTTTTGCTTTCTGTTTGATTTCATAAAAATCATCAATACGCGACTTCGATTTTGTAGTTCTGGCCTTTGGCTGTCTTCGCATCCAATCCAACTCTTTCTTAAATAGATTTTTAGCCTTCTCTACAGAACTGCTTTCTTGAGAAAGCCTTTCTTCTCTCTTCTCTAAATAATAAGAGTAATTCCCTTTGTATTTATAGAGTTGACCTTGATCTAACTCTATGATTTCATTACAAACCCTCTCTAAAAAATATCGATCGTGAGTTACCATAAACAACGTGATCTTTTCTTTTTTGAAAAAAGCCTCTAACCACTCAATCATTTCTAGGTCTAAGTGGTTTGTAGGTTCATCGAGAATTAAAAGGTCAGGCTTGTTTATAAGAAGAATGGCTAGCCCTAATCTTTTCTTTTGTCCACCTGATAGGATCTCTACCTTTTGTGAGAGATCATTTAACTTTAATTTGGATAAAATGAATTTGTATTGAGTTTCAAAATCCCAAGCATTGTGATGTTCCATCAATTCGAAAGCTCTTTGATAATTTTCGGAATCATCAGGATTTTTTAAGGCATCATCGTATTGCTTGATAATAGGAAGGATCTTATTTTCAGTAGCAAAGATGGTTTCTTCTATTGTGAGGCTTGTATCAAAATCTTGTGATTGAGACAGGTAAGCTACATGAATTTCTTTTCGCTGAATGACTTGTCCTGAATCAGGAGTGTCTTTTCCAGCTAGTATGTTTAATATGGAAGTTTTTCCCGTGCCATTTTTGGCTACAAATGCAATCTTTTGATTCTTATTAATACCAAATGAGATATCCTGAAACAACGTTCGTTCCCCATACGATTTTGAAATATTCTCAACAGAAAGGTAGTTCACAAAAAAATTTTCACAAAGGAACTAAAAAAACCCGAGTGTTTTACTCGGGTTTCAATCTTTAATTAAGTTAGGGGAGGTTCTCAATCAAATGTTGATTAACATATTAAATAATAATTGATAAAAACAATTACTTTATAAAAATAGCAAGTATCCAATTAGAACACAATACCGAGATTTAGGGAAATTTTTTTCTCCCTAAAAGGGATGAACAAAGAAGTTTTATTGATAACACCTCTAGGTTTAATATCCTGTGTTTGGCCTCAGAATTAAAATAACTCAGGGTTAAAATTGTGTGTGAGCTCAGATAAATAATGAATACTTATCAATAAATTACGATTGAAGAAGTATGTATGTAAGAGGAAAAATTCATCAGAGAATAGAGATACGAATCAGCTTAAATCGTTTATGTACAAGTCGTTCTTTATGACTCTTTAGGTAATGAAAACCAGCACAATGACTGTAAATAAACTATTGTTTTTTTTAGTCTATAAGCTATAATTTTCAATGTTCATCATTCGATGTTCTATATTTACCATTCAAATATCGTCAATCAAAAATCTACAATCATCAATAACAAACACAACAATTGACCTTGATCCATTAAAATTTAGTGTAACGCTATTGCAGGACGAGACAAGTTTACTCCATAAAAAAACCAAGCCAGGCGGCTTGGTTTTTTAGTAAATGTATTAATTAAGAATATTTAATGGGGTTTTAATTAAACTTAATAACATGTATAAAAAGAACAATAGCAATGTAAAAATACAGATGATATATATGTTGTACAATACCGAGATTTAGGGAAATTTTTTTCTCCCTAAAAAGGGTGGTGTAATAAGTTTACTCCATAAAAAAAACCAAGTCGAGCGACTTGGTTTTTTAGTAAATGTGTTAATTAAGAATATTTAATAGGGGGTCTTAATTAAACTTAATAACATGTATAAAAAGAACAATAACAATGTAAAAATACAGAT